>NZ_CP012996.1:5532561-6147290 GCF_001412655.1 Pedobacter sp. PACM 27299
GAGCGAAAAGCTCAGCTCAAAAAAACCAGCAAAAACGGCTGGAGTCAGCTGGTTTTAGACTAAAAAAACCTTGATAATTCTCATTTTTAACGCTTCCGCAGGATACAATCCGGTGATTTGACATTTTTTTTACCTGTTTAAGACAAGGGTACTTAAGCGTATCAGATCAGGTAATGTCCTAAGTCCTCACAGTAGCGCTACACACTGTCTATCAGTACTTAAGCCTATTTTCAACCTAGGGTACTAAAGCGTATCAAAACACACGCAACAATCTAATTATCAGTTATTTAGCAAAAATAAAACGTTTCAATCACTAGGAATTAACATAAAATCAACGTTAACTTTATCACATCAAATTCATTAAACAAAAGCAAAAATTATGAGAAAAAAGTTTACTCTTTTTATCCTTAGCTTACTCTGTACCATCTCTGTGAGTATGGCCCAGGAGCTTAACGTTAAGGGAGAGGTGAAAGACGAAAAAGGTCTGCCGCTTCCAGGTGTTTCTGTTAAAATTAAAGGAACAGCTAAAGGTGCAATGACCGGCAATAATGGAAAGTATGCGTTGACTGCCCCAGGCAATGCGACGTTGGTTTTTTCCTTTATTGGTTATAAAACTATTGAACAAGCAGTGAACAGCAACACCACTGTGAACGTAAATCTATCTGAAGACAATAATGAATTAAACGAGGTAGTCGTAATTGGTTACGGTACTGCCACCAAGAAGGACCTGACCACAGCCGTGACTACGGTATCTTCTAAAGACCTGAAAAATCAGCCGATCACCAACCCTTTACAAGCAGTACAAGGTAGAGCGGCAGGTGTACAGGTTACCGCACAATCCGGTAAACCAGGTGCAGAGATTGCGATCAGCATCCGTGGAAATACTTCCATCACTGCTTCAAACAGTCCGCTATATGTAATTGACGGGGTAACTTCCAGAAATGCAGGTTTCCTAAACCCGAATGATATAGAATCTTTAACTATTTTAAAAGATGCAGCAGCAGCAGCCATTTATGGATCAAGCGGTGCGAATGGAGTGGTTTTAATCACTACTAAAAAAGGTGTTTCTGGCAAAGTGAAAGTAGAATTCAATGCTTTTACTGGTATTTCGAATTTCTGGCGCAAACAAGATGTGCTGAATGCAGATCAATACATCGATTTGATGAAAGAAATGGGCTATACTTCTTATGGCGATGGCAGCAATACGGACTGGCAAAAAGAAACTTTTGGCACAGGTAAACAAAACCAATATCAGGTATCCCTATCTGGGGGTGGCAATGGCGGCAATTTTTACCTTTCAACTGGTTACCAGCAAGACAAAGGTATTGTAGCCCCAGCACAGCTAGACCGATACACGGTTAACTTTAATGGGTCACAAGCAGCTACACCATGGTTAAAATTCACTGGAACCGCAGCTTTAACCGCAAGAAACTCTATTGATGTAGCCGACAATGCAGGTGTTGCACGTGGTGGTACCATTTTAGCGGCTTTAACTACGCCTTCAACCATTGGTATTTACAATCCGAATGGCTCTTATACGACCATTCCAAACTCTGGTGGATGGGACAATCCAATTGCCCAGGCCTACGGTGCGAAAAATAAAAGCAGAAACTTCCGTTTTATCGGATCATTCGGTGGAGAGATCAAATTCACTAAAGATTTGATTTTCAAATCAACGATCAGTACCAATGTGAATCAGAACTACTACGATTACAACCTTGATGCTTTCAAGACTACTTATGGTCGTGCAGAAGGTGGTATCTATAGAAACAATAAAACCAATGACAATGTATGGCTAAATGAAAACATTTTGACCTATACTAAAAACGTTGGTAAAAATGCATTTTCAGCAACTGGTGGTTATACCTTACAATCTTCAGATTATAACTACGTAGAATATGAAGAAAACAGGTTCTACAAGCCACAAACAGATCAGAAAAATGACAAGCCAGTTATCGTTCCTAAAGTTCCTCAAAGAGCACAATGGGCGAAGCAGTCTTACCTAACCAGAGTAACTTATGCTTACGATAGCAAATACTTATTGAGTGCAAACTTCAGAGCCGATGGTTCTTCACGATTCAGTGATGAGCAACGTTTCGGTTATTTCCCTTCTGCATCTGCGGGATGGAGAATCTCTGGGGAGAACTTCCTGAAAGACAGCAAAACCATTAATGATTTAAAAATCAGAGGTAGCTGGGGTAAAGTAGGTAACGATGAAGGAATCGGAGACTATGCCTGGATGAAATTGTATGAAGAAAATGCACAGGGTGATTATAACTTGACCAATCTAAAAAATACAGGTCTATCCTGGGAAACCACTACCCAGAGCAATATTGGTTTAGATTTAACCATGTTCAACAACAGGGTAACTTTCACGGCTGACGCTTATTTGAAAAAAACCAATGATTTATTGATCAAAGTACAATTAGCACCATCGGCAGGTTTTGCTGAGCAAGCCTATAATGTAGGTTCTATGGAAAACAAAGGGATGGAGTTTACACTATCCACTAAAAACGTAGAAAAAGAGAAATTCAGCTGGTCTACAGATATGAACATCTCTTTCAATAAAAACAAAGTAACTAGTTTAGGTACTTCTACCCCATCACTAGATTTCGGTGGTATTTCTGCCCGTACTTCAGCTGTGCGTGTGGTTCCAGGCAAACCATTGGGCAGTTTCTATGGTCTTAAATATACAGGCGTGGATCCAGCAACCGGTAAGGCAACTTATGAAGACCTAAACAACGATGGTAAAATTGATGTAAAGGATGACAGAACTTTTATCGGTTCAGCACAACCTGATTTCATCTATGGAATGACCAATAACTTCCGTTATGGTAATTTCGGACTAAACATCTTCTTCCAGGGTGTTCAGGGCAACCAGATGTTCAATGCTTCCAGAATTGATTTAGAAGGTCTTAATGACTCTAAAAACCAGTCTGCGACTGTATTAGACCGCTGGACTCCACAAAACACGAATGGAAGTATTCCAGGATCAGAAAAAGGAAAAACCGAGAACTCACTTACTTCCAGCAGATTCGTAGAAAATGCTTCCTACCTGCGTCTAAAAACCGCTACCCTGTCTTACAATTTCGGTGATGCTTTCTTAGCCCGTATGAACATGAGCAGACTTACTGTATTTGTGACTGGCTACAACATCCTAACCTTCACAAAATACAAAGGCCTGGATCCTGAAGTAAGTCAGTATGGCGCAAACGGCCCAAGTATGGGTGTGGATTATGGTACCTACCCACAAAGCAGAAGCTTCCTGTTAGGTGTAAACGTTGGATTTTAATAACAATAGACATGAGAATTAAATTATATTCAATTTTAGCAGTTGCAGCCCTGACTATCGGGCTACAAACCAGCTGTAAAAAAGATTTTTTAGATAAGAACCCATTCAACCAGAAAACGCCAGAAGAGGCTTTCGTCAACCTTGCAGGGGCTGAAAAGCTGCTTGGAGGCGCTTATGGAGGAATGTATAACAATACCCACATCTGGGATTTCATGCTCAATGGTGATGTCATTGCTGATAACGCTTATGCCGGCGGTGATAACCCTGCAATGTTCCAAATGGATGAGTTTCGCGTCAACTCTACCAATGAAGTGCTGGAAAGAGATTGGTCAGAACTGTATTCACAGATTAAAAATGCGAATGAGGTATTAGAAAATGTACCGCTTATTCAAGATCCTGAATTGGATAAAGGCAATAGAAGATCTCAAATCCTGGGGGAAGCAGCCGGAATCAGGGCTTATCTATACCTGTACCTGGTACGTTTATGGGGTCCAGTACCGATTGTACTAAAAACACCAGCCAATCAGGCAGAAATGCAGGTTCCAAGATCTAGTGTAGCAGTGGTTTATGAGCAGATCATTAAAGACCTGGAATATGCGCTTGCCAACACCAGAACGACAGCTCCTAATAAAGGAATTTTCACTAAAGGCGTAGCCAATGCATTATTGGCTAAAGTATATGCCACAAAAGCCAACCCAGACTGGGCAAAAGTAAACCAGTATGCAGATGCTGTTATTGGCGGCGGATACGCTTTATTTGGCAGCTATGATGGTTTATTTACAGGTACTAACAAGAACAATTCAGAGTCGATTTGGGAAATGCAGTTTGATGGTGGCAATGGTGCCAACAAAAGAGGTAACTGGATGCCAAGTGTGATTGTTGGTGGAGGATGGAAAAAATTCTGTACCCCAACCAACGACCTTGCTGCAGCGTTTGATGCAGAAGGTGATCAGATCCGTAAAAACTCTAGCATCAAATTCCTGAATACTACTTCGGAAGGCTGGAGCGATAGCTTCTGGCCAAAAGCACAATATCCTTACATCAATAAATACAGAAATGATGACCAGACGAATATCTATTTCCTTCGCTTGGCAGATATTATTTTGTTAAAAGCAGAAGCCCTGAATGAACAATCAGCAGGTGGCTGGGCACAAGCAAAGCCATTGGTAGATCAGATCAGAAACCGTGTGAACCTTGGTGCTACTCCAGCAGCAGATCAGGCGGCAATGCGTTTGGCAATTGAAAAAGAACGTCGTCTGGAGCTTGCTTTTGAGGGACAACGCTGGTATGACCTGGTACGCACCAATCGTGCCATCCAGGTGATGAACACACAAAAAGACGGAAATGGCGCATCGCTAGGCTACAACCTTACTGCCGACAAAATCTTATTGCCGATGTCGCAGAAAGAACAAGATAGAAATACGGCCATCAACAAATAATTTTTACCGGGAGCAATATCAATTGCTCCCTTTTTAAATACACAAATGACACTAAAAACAACCCTATCCTTATTGTTGCTTTCCAGCACTTTTGGTACGGCTATCGCTCAGAATAACAACCAGGCAAAAGCAGAAGCCTTGTTAAAAAAGATGACGATTGAAGAGAAAGTCGGACAAATGGCGCAAATTACGCTGGATGTCGTTGGAAAAGGAAAAGGACGCTATGAAAGCGATGAACCTTTCGGTTTAGACGAGAAAGAATTGCAAAGAGTATTGGTAAAATACCATGTTGGTTCTATATTGAACACTTCAAACAACAGAGCAAGAACCCCACAGGTTTGGTATAACATCATCAGCAAAATTCAAAATGTGGCGACGAAACAAACGCCAAATAAAATACCTGTAATTTATGGTGTGGATGAAATCCATGGTGCTACCTATACGGTTGGTGCAACGATGTTCCCACAGCAAATTGGTCAGGCGGCTACATTTAACCGTTCATTGGTAAAAAATGGTGCCTCGATTACTGCTTATGAAACCCGTGCAAGCTCTATTCCATGGAACTTTGCCCCACTATTAGACGTAGGCTCTGATCCCCGCTTCCCTCGTCAGTGGGAAAGTTTTGGAGAAGATCCTTACCTGATCAAAGAACTGGGTGTAGCCGCAGTAAAAGGTTACGAAGGTGAAGATGGCAAAGTATCACATCCGGAAAAAGTAGCTTCTTCGATCAAGCACTTCCTGGGTTACCAAGTATCCGTTTCAGGAAAAGACAGAACTCCTGCTTTTATTTCTGATCAAGCTTTAAGAGAGTACCATTTACCTCCTTTTAAAGCGGCAATTGATGCAGGTGCTAAAACCATTATGATCAATTCCGGAATCATTAACGGTGTTCCGGTTCATGCCAATTACCATATCCTAACGGAATTATTAAAAGAAGAATTGAACTTCAAAGGTTTAGTAGTGACCGATTGGGGTGATATTGAGAACCTTTACAAAAGAGATCGCATTGCGAAAGACGACAAAGAAGCGATTATGCTGGCTATTAACGCCGGTATCGACATGTCGATGATCGCTTATAACTATGAAACTTTCTGCGATAACCTTTTGGCTTTAGTCAAAGAAGGAAAAGTTAAAGAATCTCGCATTGATGATGCAGTAAGAAGAATCTTATGGGTAAAATATGAATTGAACCTATTTGAAAAACCAACTACAAATCCTAAAGACTACCCAAAATTTGGCAGCAAGGAATTTGAAAATGCAGCTTATCAAACCGCAGCAGAATCGATCACTTTATTGAAAAATACAGATCAGATCCTACCATTGGCGAAAGGAACAAAAATCCTGGTTGCTGGTCCGAATGCCAATTCTATGAGAACTTTAAATGGAGCATGGACTTACTCCTGGCAGGGAGAAAAAGTGGAAGAATTTGCCGCTAAATACAACACCATCCTGAAAGCTTTACAAAATAAAGCAGGAAAAGAAAATGTAACTTACTTCCCGGGGGTGAGCTATAAAATGGATGGCAAATATTATGAGGATTACGCCGATAAAATGGACGAAACTATTGCTGCGGCAAAGGATGCAGACCTGATCGTGCTATGTCTTGGAGAAAACTCTTATACAGAATCTCCAGGTAATATGAATGACTTATACTTGTCGGACTTACAAACAGAACTGGCGCAGAAATTAGCGGCAACCGGTAAAAAAGTAATCCTGGTATTGAATGAAGGCCGCCCACGTGTGATTAGCAAATTTGAAAAGAAAATGAGTGCTGTAGTGCAGACTTACCTTCCAGGTAACTTTGGTGGTGATGCGCTTGCAGATGTATTGTATGGTGTAGTTAATCCTTCAGGAAAACTGCCTTATACGTATCCACAATTCCCTAATGCCTTGTTTACCTATTACCATAAACCATCAGAAAATAAAGGCACCACAGAAGGTGTTTACAATTATGATGCGGATTATAACCCTCAATACGTGTTTGGTGCTGGTTTGAGTTATACAACCTTCAAATATGATCAATTGAAATTGAGCAGCAATACCCTTAAAAAAGGAGAAATGCTGACTGTTACGGTAAACGTAAGCAACACTGGTAAAGTAGCTGGTAAAGAAAGTGTATTACTATTTACTTCAGATTTATATGCAACCTTAATCACTCCAGATGTGAAACGTTTGAGAGGATTTGAAAAAATCGACCTAAAAGCTGGAGAAACAAAAACGGTTACTTTTAAGATTCAGCCGGAAGACCTCGCGTTCATCAATACAGAAAGCAAAGCGATCACTGAAGAAGGAGAATTTACCCTTCAGATTGCGGATCAAAAAATCAATTTTAACTACATTCCTTAATTAGCCATATTATCTATGAGATTATTAAATTTAAGCGTGATTGCTGCCCTGGCATTGAGCTCATGTGCCAGCAAAAAAGAGACACCAGTAACTACTGGCGTGGAATCATGGATCACCAGCGGCGACCGTTCTGCCCTATTGCAAAAGCAAAAAACACCTTTACATTTTTCTACAGCGATGAATAACCACCTCAATATTGTAGTAGATGAACAGCAGACTTTCCAAACTATGGATGGCTTTGGCTATACCTTAACCGGTGGTAGTGCTACCTTGATGAACGGACTTCCTGCCGCAGAGAAAAAGGCAATGTTAAAAGAGATCTTCTCTACAGATGGTAATGGTATTGGCATTAGTTACCTGCGCTTGAGCGTGGGTGCTTCAGATTTAAGTGCAGAAACCTTCACTTATAATGAAATGCCAAAAGGACAAACCGATCCGGAACTAAAAAACTTCTCTATTGCAAAAGAGATGACCGACCTGGTTCCAATGTTAAAAGAAATCATTGCCATCAATCCAAAAATCAAAATCATGGGTTCTCCATGGACGGCGCCTACCTGGATGAAAGACAATCAAGCTTACCGTGGTGGTAGTTTAAAACCGGAATATTATCAGGTTTATGCCAAATATTTCGTGAAATATATTGAGGCAATGAAAGCACAAGGTATCGTCATTGATGCGGTAACGATCCAAAACGAGCCATTACATCCGGGCAACAACCCAAGTATGTACATGACGCCGCAAGATCAGGCCAACTTCGTGAAGACTGCTTTAGGTCCGGTATTTAAAGCCGCAGGCATCAAAACTAAAATTATCATTTATGATCATAATGCGGATCGTCCGGATTATCCAATCACTATTTTAAAAGATCCGGAAGCTAACCAGTATATCGATGGTTCTGCTTTCCATTTATATGGTGGACAAATCTCTGCTTTATCACAAGTGCATGAAGCCTTCCCTAATAAAAACATCTATTTTACAGAGCAATGGGTAGGTGGCCCTGGTGATTTCGCCAAGGACTTAAAATGGCATGTTGCAACCTTAATGATTGGTGCACCAAGAAACTGGAGTAAAACCGTATTGGAATGGAACCTGGCAGCAGATCCACAGTACCGCCCATTTACACCAGATGGGGGTTGTACCAGCTGTTTAGGTGCAATTACGGTAGATGGTAAGAGCTGGAGCAAGAACATCGCCTTTTACTCTATCGGTCAGACTTCTAAATTTGTACCAACTGGTTCTGTACGTATTGCTTCAAATCAAAACGATAAAATTCAGAATGTTGCTTATAAAACACCAGCAGGACAACTAGTATTAGTGACAGTGAACAACAGTGATGAGACACAAACCTTCAACATTAAATACAATGGCCAGGTCGTAAATACTACACTTGCTGCAGGTTCTGCTGGAACTTACCTCTGGAACAGCAAGCCAAGAACTAAATAATATTTGGTCATCAGCTTATTTTTATAAGCTATACCATCATCCAATCAGTTTAGGGGGGTGCATCATTTAATTATGGTCACCCTCTTTCTGTATCTTCATGTTATGATCCATGATTCAAGTCTTTTAAAGCTTGTGTTTTTTGGCAGGCCAATTGCAGTAGAGACAGAAATCAAATCATAAAACAATGAACAAACATCTCTTATTATTTGCAGGACTAGCCGCCATGATGGCCTCTTGTACCAGTAATCAGGCAGATAAAAAATTGACGGATTCTTCTGCAATGATCGCAGTGGACACCACTTTTACCGCAACAAACGATAAGCCTGAACATTCCATCAACTGCTATCAGTATATTAAGAACAAAGATACCGCATCGATGCAGCTGCGAACCAATGGTGAGGAAATCACTGGTTTTCTGGACTACCACATCTGGGAAAAAGACGCCAATAAAGGCACGCTTTCCGGAGAAATGAAAGGGGATACCTTAATTGCAGAATATACTTTTGACTCGGAAGGTTTAAGATCTGTAAGAGAAGTTGTGTTGCTTAAAAAGGATGGTAAATTCTACGAAGGTTATGGCCCGGTTAAAGAAGACAAAGGAAAATATAGGTTTGAGAACCGTGCACAGCTGAAGTTCGACAATAACGTGGTCTTTAGCCCTAAACCTTGCAACTAGTCTTAAAAGGCTTTAAAAGGCATAAAAAACCCCAATAAGCTGATGCTCCTATAGCGCATCAGCTTATTGGGGTTTACAGCAGTAGAACTGCTTAAATATTACATATTTTCAAATTTTTCCCAAAAGCCATCCACCGGAAGCTTTGCGAAAATGTTGACCGGTTCTTTTTTTACCGGATGAACAAACTGCAGTCTGCGGGCATGGAGGCAAATGCTGCCTTTTCTACTTCCTCTTGGGTAACCATACTTATTATCCCCTACAATCGGACATCCTAACGTAGAAAGCTGTACCCTGATCTGGTGCGACCTTCCTGTTAGCGGATCTACCTCAATCAGGTAATAACCGTTCAGTTCTCCAATCAGACGATAGCTCAATTCCGCGCGCTGACTGCCGGGTACTTCAACATTATGCGGCGTTACCACATTTTTTTGTGGATTCTTTACCAACCAATGTACTAAAGTACCAGAAATCTGCGCTGGCTTGTTTCTCACCACTGCCCAATAAGTTTTCTTTACCTCTCTGTTTTTGAAAATCGCATTCATCCGCTCCAAGGCTTTGCTTGTCTTTGCAAACAAGATCACGCCACTTACCGGACGGTCTAAACGATGTACCACACCAAGGAAAGCACTATTTGGCTTATTATAAGTTTTGGCCAGGTACTTTTTTACCTTTTCATCCAGGGGCTCATCCCCTGTTTCATCCACCTGTACAATATCACCTGCGCGTTTACTAATCGCAATCAGGTGGTTGTCTTCATAAAGTATATCTTTTGCTGTTATTGGCATCTGTAGGTCTGGAGCTGATTAAAGCCCTGCTTATAAAACTTAATACTGCTCTTTTTCGTTCGGGAAATCACTTGATTTCACATCTTTAATATAAGACTGTGCGGCATTTAAAATACCATCGTAAAGGTTTACATATTGGCGTAAGAAACGAGGTTTGAACCCTTTTGTTAAACCAATCATATCATTTACCACCAATACTTGTCCGTCGCAATCCGTTCCTGCACCAATTCCTATTGTAGGGATAATTAAAGATTCTGATACTTCTTTACCCAATTTCGCAGGAATTTTTTCCAGTACTACGGCAAAACATCCCGCTTCCTGAAGCGCAAGCGCATCCGTTTTCAATTTCAAAGCTTCCGCTTCATCTTTCGCCCTTACCGTGTAAGTACCGAACTTATATATAGACTGAGGAGTTAAACCCAAATGCCCCATCACAGGAATTCCTGCAGTAATGATTCTTTGTACAGATTCTACGATTTCCGTTCCTCCTTCCAGTTTCACCGCATGAGCACCGGATTCTTTCATAATTCTGATGGCAGAAACTAGTGCTTCTTTGGAATTGCCCTGGTAAGATCCAAAAGGAAGATCTACTACTACTAAAGCACGAGAAGCACCTCTCACCACCGATTGCGCGTGATAGATCATCTGATCTAAGGTAATCGGCAAGGTAGTTTCATGACCTGCCATTACGTTGGAAGCTGAATCTCCAACCAATAAAACATCTAAACCAGCATCATCAAGGATGGTTGCCATCGAGTAGTCGTAAGCAGTTAACATCGCAATCTTTTCACCATTTTGCTTCATTGCTTGCAAAATATGGGTCGTGATCCGTTTTACTTCTTTATTTACAGACATCTTTTTTATATTTTAGTTTGGGCAAAATTACTTTTTACATCCGAAATAAAGCGAGTTTAATTGCTTTTGTGACAGAATGTGAAAAAAATCCTTGATTTAAAACCTCAAAAATGTATCTTTGTATCCCGAAATGAAGGGGTTACTTAACAGCACATTTGTTAACTACAGAAGTGATATCAAAATCACGCATGATCCATCGTTTTTCTCTTTTTTCACCATAATTTCTCATTTTTATACACACAATGACTAACTACACCAAGTTACCTGCAATCTTGTTATTGGCTGATGGCACCGTTTACTACGGAAAAGCTGCGGGAAAAATCGGCACAACGACCGGAGAAATCTGTTTCAATACAGGAATGACTGGATATCAGGAAATTTTTACTGATCCTTCTTACTTCGGACAGATCATGGTTACCACCAATGCACATATTGGGAATTATGGAATCCACAGAGAAGAAATTGAGTCTGACAGCATCAAAATCGCAGGTTTGGTTTGTAAAAACTACAACATCGGATTTAGCCGCAAAGAAGCATCAGAATCTATTCAGGACTATTTCCAGAATGAAAACATTGTAGGAATTTCAGATATTGACACTCGTGCTTTGGTACGTCACATCAGAAATAAAGGAGCAATGAACGGCATCATCTCTTCAGAGATCACTGACCTTGAAGAATTGAAAGCTAAATTAGCAGCAGTTCCATCTATGGACGGTCTGGAATTGTCTTCTCAGGTATCTACAAAAGAACCTTATTTCTATGGCAACCCAGATGCAACCTATAAAATTGCAGCACTAGACCTTGGAATTAAAAAGAATATCCTTCGCAACTTTGATGAAAGAGACATTTTTATTCAAGTATTCCCAGCTAAAACCAGCTTTGAAGAAATGAATAAATGGGGTGCAGACGGATACTTTATCTCTAATGGCCCAGGTGATCCATCGGCAATGCCTTATGCAATTGAAACTGTAAAAGAAATTCTTGCGGCCGATAAACCATTGTTCGGAATCTGCTTAGGTCACCAGTTATTAGCAGAAGCTAATGGTATTGGTACCATGAAAATGTTTAACGGACACAGAGGATTGAACCACCCAGTTAAAAATATCATCAAAAACCACTGTGAAGTAACTTCTCAGAACCATGGTTTCGGTGTAATTGCTGAAGAGGTGAAAAAATCTGATAAAGTTGAGATTACCCACTTGAACCTGAATGATCAAAGTATCGAAGGTATTCGTGTGAAGGGTAAGAAAGCATTCTCTGTACAATATCACCCGGAGTCTTCTCCAGGTCCACATGACTCTCGTTACTTATTTGATGATTTCATTGATATGATCAAAGGCGAATTGGCCTGGTAACTAGAGGAATTCTCTTCAAAACATCATTTTACCGTTATATTCGAAGGTTTAGTAGGATTAGGTTTTCTATTCTTCTAAACCTTCTTACATTTATAGTATGGACAACACCAATGCCATCATTAGTGTAAAGAACCTCGTAAAAAAATACGATGACTTTACCGCAGTACAAGGCATCAGCTTTGATGTGTATGAAAACGAAATCTTTGGACTATTAGGTCCGAATGGAGCCGGAAAAACGACCACTTTAGAAATCATAGAAACCCTTCGCGAGAAAACTTCAGGAGAGATCCTGGTAGATGGTTATGATGTCGATAAAGAAGCCAGTAAGATCAAAAGAATCATTGGTGTACAGTTACAGGCTGCCGGATACTACCCGAACCTAAACCTGGTAGAATTGATGGAGCTATTTTCCGGACTATATGGTGTAGACATCAATCCGATGGAAATGCTGGAAAAGGTGAATCTTCAAGACAAGGCAAAAGCCAAATATAAAGCGCTTTCCGGTGGACAAAAACAACGTTTTTCCATTGCTACCACCTTAATTAATGCCCCAAAAATCATCTTCCTGGACGAGCCAACCACTGGTTTGGATCCACAGGCCAGACGTAACCTTTGGGACCTGATCATTGAGATCAGAAAAAATGGCACTACCGTAGTCATCACCACCCATTATATGGATGAAGCAGAGCAATTGTGCGACCGTGTTGCCTTTGTAGAACGTGGAGAAATCATTGCATTAGACACGCCAGACAACCTGATAGACCAGTTGATCAATACTGGTTTTGAAAGAAAAAAAGAAGTTAAGAAAGCCAATCTGGAAGATGTTTTCATCCAACTAACCGGCAAAGAATGGCGTGAAGACAATTAATAAGAACATGAGCAAACCTTACAATCATACTAAAGCTACCATGGCACTTGCGAAAGCAAGTTTCCGTTCGATCATGCGTAGCCCATCAGCGGTAGTATTTACGCTGGCATTCCCATTGGTTTTTATCCTGGTATTTGGATTTCTTGGCAAAGGGGGCATAAAAGTAGACCTGGCCATTGCACCAGGTTCTGACCTACACAATCCCATCATTGTGGCACTGGAAGAAAATCCAGTAGTGCACCTGATCAGGGATAAAGATGCCGCAGAAATTAAAACAGATCTGGAGAAGGGCAGCATTGATGGCCTCATTCATGTAGAAAAAAATGCAGCGGAGAAACCTGCTTATAAAGCCAAGGTAGAATATACCTCTGCTTCGATAGATAAAGGAAATGTCCTGAAATCAGTGATTCATAACCTGATGTACAACTTAAATTCCAAAGATATGATGCCAACCGTGGCGGAATTGAACGAGAGCACTGTACAGGGCCGTATTTACCGCACCATCGACTTTATTCTACCCGGACAGCTTGGCTTCTCTTTATTGAGTACAGGTGTATTCGGAACTGCATTTGTATTTTTCAATTTACGTCAGACTCTGGTGATCAAACGTTTTTTCGCCACACCGGTGAGAAAATCAAGCATTGTTTTCGGTGAAGGAATTGCCAGAATCGGATTCGCTTTATTGGGTGCTGTATTTATTATCATGATTGGCCATTTCTTTTTCCATTTTACCCTGGTCCATGGCGCAATTACCGTCATCAATATGTTAATCCTGGCCATCATCGGCCTGATTGTATTTATGGGTTTTGGATTCGTCGTCTCTGGAATTGCTAAAAGTGAGAGTACCATCCCTCCTATTTCCAATATCATCACCTTACCGCAATTCTTATTGTCGGGCACATTCTTCTCTATTGACGCTTTTCCTGAATGGTTGCAGCCCATCAGCAGAGCATTACCGCTGACTTATTTAAACGATGCCATGAGAAAAGTTGCTTTTGAAGGTGCAGGATTATGGGATGTAAAACACCAGATTCTGATCATGATTGTATGGGGCATTGGGATTTATGCCGTAGCCGTCAAGGTATTTAAATGGGAATAATCAACTTTTACAAGTTGATTTCAGATTTTCAAATCTTCTCAAAATAAAACATACTCAGCGTTCTTTCGAAAGGAAGAACGCTTTTTTCTGAGTAAACCTGTCGGAGCAAGGCAAAAACATACTATAATTTCAGGCTGAATCTTCTTCAATCCATTGCCAAACTGAGCTCAAAAAATTAAAAAAAGGGCCTTAGAATAATGAAAAACCAACACCACAGTCCACTGGCCCTCAGCCTTATACCACTAAAATATCACATTAGGAATATTAAAAACATGTTAGTAAATTCCAGTATAAATTAACGAACAACAAAAACCTTTAGAAAAATGAAAAAACTAGCTGCAGAATTTATTGGAACCTTTTGGTTGGTTCTTGGCGGTTGCGGAAGCGCCGTACTGGCCTGCAATTTTCCTGGCGCCGGCATCGGCTTCCTGGGCGTTGCGCTCGCTTTTGGCTTAACGGTAGTGACCATGGCCTATGCTGTTGGACACATTTCCGGCGCGCATTTTAATCCAGCAGTTACTGTTGGATTATGGATGGGCGGCCGCTTTGATGGCAAAGACCTGGCCCCATATATTATTTCCCAGGTTTTAGGAGGTATTTTAGCCGCTGCTGTGCTTTATGTGATCGCCACTGGCAATGGCAGCGAAATCGGAAGTTTTGCAACCAACGGCTACGGAGAACATTCTCCCGGCAAGTACAGCATGGTTGCGGCACTGGTTTGCGAAGTAGTCATGACCTTTATCTTTTTACTGGTTATTCTGGGTGCTACAGACGACAGGGCTCCTAAAGGATTTGCCGGCTTAGCTATTGGATTGAGCTTAACGCTGATCCATTTAATCAGCATTCCAGTAACCAATACTTCTGTAAATCCCGCTAGAAGCACCAGTCAGGCGTTATTTGTAGGTGGAGAAGCAATGGGTCAATTGTGGTTGTTTTGGGTAGCCCCTATTGCTGGTGCAATACTCGCCGGATTGGTCTATAAAGCTATTTTTGCCTCAAAACCATAGCTAGTCCATTTTTTAAGTCGCTATAAACTAATTATATAACATTTTAAAAGCCGTAATTAAATTAATTACGGCTTTTTTGTGTTTAATTTTTAACTTTGGATATCGCCATAGTAATTGTAAGATTTACACTAAGGCTGACTAACAAAATAAAATCCAATAAAAATGAGTTTAATAATTGATGTTCATGCCAGACAAATCCTCGATTCAAGAGGGAACCCTACTATTGAAGTAGATGTAATGACCGAAAATGGCGTCCTTGGTCGTGCTGCAGTACCTTCTGGTGCTTCAACAGGTATGCATGAAGCGGTAGAGCTTCGTGATAACGACAAGTCTGTGTACTTGGGTAAAGGTGTTTTAAAAGCCGTTGCCAATGTAAATGATAAAATCGCTGATGAATTAAGAGGTGTTGATGTATTTGAACAAAATGCAATTGACAACTTAATGATCAAACTTGACGGAACAGACAACAAAGCAAACTTAGGCGCAAATGCGATTTTAGGTGTTTCTTTAGCGGTTGCTAAAGCAGCAGCTCAAGAGAGCCGTCAGCCTTTATACCGTTATATCGGTGGTGTGAATGCAAACATTTTACCTATCCCGATGATGAACATCGTGAATGGTGGTTCTCACTCTGATGCGCCTATCGCGTTCCAGGAATTCATGATCATGCCAGTAGGCGCATCATCTTTCTCTGAAGCATTAAGATGGGGAACAGAAGTTTTCCATAACTTAAAAGCAATCTTACATAGCCGTGGTCTTTCTACTGCTGTAGGTGATGAAGGTGGTTTTGCACCAACATTCGACAGTACAGAAGATGCAGTTGAAACGATCATTCAGGCAATTGAAAAAGCAGGTTACAAAGCAGGAGAGCAAATCTTCTTAGCATTTGACTGTGCTGCTTCTGAGTTCTTCGTGAACGGTAAATACGACTATACTAAATTTGAAGGTGAAAAAGGTGCGATCCGTACAAGTGCTGAGCAAGCAGAATACCTTGCACAGTTAACGGAAAAATACCCAATTATCTCTATTGAAGATGGTATGGATGAGAATGACTGGGATGGGTGGAAAATGTTAACAGACAGAGTTGGCGATAAGGTTCAGTTGGTTGGTGATGATTTATTCGTTACGAATGTAACTCGTTTACAAGACGGTATTGACAAGAAAACTGCAAACTCTATCTTAGTAAAAGTAAACCAAATCGGTACTTTAACAGAGACGATCAATGCAGTTAGCCTGGCACAAACCAATGGTTATACTTCTGTAATGTCTCATAGAAGTGGAGAAACTGAAGATACTACGATTGCAGATTTAGCCGTAGCTTTAAACTGTGGTCAGATCAAAACAGGTTCTGCTTCACGTTCAGACAGGATTGCAAAATACAACCAATTGTTACGTATTGAGGAAGAACTAGGTTCTGCAGCACGTTTCATTGGTAAAGACTTCAAATATTTCAAAAAATAGTTTAACGGAATCCTTAGCCTTAGGGCTGAATTATATTAAATTATTCAGGCAGGATTGCTTAACAAAATAAAGTCTTTTTCGTCCCCAAATCTTTAGAAGAAAAGATTTACAAGTACTCAAATGACATTTATTTTGTACGTATGTAAAAAACCTGCAAATCATACAAAGAGAACATCCGGAGCGTTAAACCTTCGGATGTTTTTTTGTTTTTAAGTATGCCGGTTTTTGTTTTTAAGGGTTTATCACATTCTTATACACATTGTGTTCATATTTTCATAGGTTTGTACTTTCATATCTTTATATCTTTGTATCATGGAACGTTTGCTGGAACTTATACGTAATAAATACTTCCTGTCTGTGGCGGCCTTCATCGTATGGATGTTGTTTTTCGACAGGAATGACATGGTATCTCAATACGAATTCCGTTCTGAGGTGCACAAACTTCAGGAAGAAAAGGATTTCTATGAAAAGGAAACTGCGCAGGTTAAGAAAGATCTGAGCGAGTTGAGCACCAATCTAAACATGGCGGAGAAATTTGCACGTGAGAAATACTTCATGAAGAAAGACAATGAGGATGTTTTTGTGATTGTAAACGAAGCGCCTAAAAACTAATACCCGAATTTAGGAAGTGTGAGTCTATATTTGACCACTACCACTCTAAATATAAAGATAAAGGCTATCACGGAGATATTGGCCATATCATCTTCCATTTTAAAATGCTTGAGTCCAAAATAGAGAGAGCCACCCAAAATACAGGCAGTGGCGTAGATCTCCTTTCGGAAAATCAATGGGATCGTATTTAAGAACGTATCTCTAATCACCCCACCGAAACATCCGGTAATTGTCCCTAATGCGATACAGATCCCTGGGCTCAGTCCAAATGCAATCCCTTTTTGAATACCCAGCATAGTAAATAAGCCTAGTCCGAGGGAGTCAAACAGGAACAGTGTAATTTTAAATTTTCTGATGTGCGTTTTAAAGAAAATAGTGGCCAGTGAGGTGAACAGAATCAGCAGACAATAGTTGATATCTCTCATCCAGGCTACCGGCGTATCACCGAGCAGCATATCCCTTACCGTACCACCTCCAATGGAAGTCACAAATGCGATGATCAGCACGCCAAAAGGATCGAGTCTTCGCTGCATAGCCGCAAAAGAGCCCGAGATCGCAAAGGCAACCGTACCCAATACTTCAATGGTTTCCATTGTACCAATCTGCATATCCTGTGGAAATTAAATTTCTCCGTTTCTCTTTCTGAAAAACCACTCCAAGCTAAGCAATAAGATGATCATCGCAAACAACCATTTAAAATTTATCAGCGCTTCATATTTCAGGTCTTCATAACTCAGCGTTTTAATGTTTTCATTCTTTTCAATATCCTGTTTGATTTTGAGAAGATCTGAAGGCATATATAGCTTGCCATTGGTCTGAATTGCCATACTATTCAGCAATTGGTGGTTGGCAATCGTTTGCTGATATTCCGCAATCATGGCATTCACATAGAAAGCACCCTGAACCTGGTATTTTTTGTCCCCCAATGTAGTGCTTGCTGCAAACGTATAATTCCCGGCAGGTAACATCCCCGCATCCAGCTGATAAGTGGCCGCTGTTCTTGAAAAAAGAAAGTTAAACACCTTTCCCTCTTCATTTTTCAACTGCAGACTCACATCTGGTGTATTTACTGCCACATAGCTATCATTATACAGCAGGGCATTGATCAATACCTGCTCATTTTCCTCGAAAATATTTTTTGAAGGATAGACCTTGAACTTACGCTTGTCGTCTTTCACCGCCAGATATTGCACCGTTTTAGCAATCAAATCATTCAATACCGGATGAGTCAGGCCATCTTTTGCTTCGGATAATTTCCAGCGCCATAGCCCTTCCCCTATCAGGTAACCGGCTTTACTCCCGTTGTCATTTACGAAAAACAATTGTGGCGCATCTGTTTTAATCTTTCCTATGCGCTGTTTCAAAGCTACAAAGGCAGTCCCATTGACTATCACTTTTCCAAAGGGAGCCAGTAATGGATCAAAATTATGGATTACCTTGACCGTAGCGGCATCCATATTGAAAGTCGTAAAATCTGTATTTACAGTAGAAAAAGCTTCCTGAATTGCGCTGTTTGCCTCATTAATGCTGACTAGTTTTTGCAGCGCATTAAAGCGGTTAATGTCGGATTGTGCCCCAACAATATACCAGGAAGGTACATTACTTTGCTGCAATTTTCCCATAAAGGCAGCCCCTGTCCGCTGTACATCTGGCAATTGATATAAGATCAATAAACCATAATCATTCGGATTCAGTACGTTTAGATCCTCCCCTACAACCACTTTTATCTCGTAATTTTTATTGGCACTGAGTGCCTGTCTGATCACGGTGAGATCTGGATGCACCCCGCCAGCCGCAATCAATACCTTCTGACGTGCATCAATCACTTCTATAAAAATCTGTTGGGTATTGTTTTTCTCTGATACCTCGTTGGCCAATGGGCTCAGCTGCACGGTATATTTTTGCAGACCCAATTTATTGGCCTTCAGTTTTACAGGAATCGCAGCGGCAAAAGCATTGCTGTTGATCGCCACCGGCTGCTCAGCTACTTGTTTCCCATTTTCAAATACTTTCAATTTTGCCAGCTCGCCCTTACTTTCAAAAGCCTCAACCTGCACTTCTATCGTAAAGTCATTGTTAAGATAAACCAGGTTATTATGATTTACATTAGCTATTCTCAGGTCCCGCTTGGGAATCGTATCGCCCAAAGCAATGGTATATACTGGCGCCTTTAGTTTGTTTAAATCATATAACGGACTCCCACCACGGTTAAAGATGCCATCTGAGGCCATAATTACCGCCCCGACGTTCCTGTTCAAGTACTCATCATTTAAGCGGTTAAACAACGCCGTAGCGTTACTCAGCTTGCCTTTATTACCAAAATCAAAGCCTTTTTTTATACTATCACTAAAATGATAAACTTTTACCTCATAATTTCCTGAAAGCTGATCCCTTAATTTTTGTAAATCCGCTTCATACTGCCTTTTGTTAAAACCGGCAGGCACGACATGGCCTACGGAAAGCGAATTGTCCTGCGCAATAATGATCAATGGTTTCTCCAGCTGATAACTTATTCGCTTCATCAATGGCAAAAACAGCAGGGCGCAGATTACCGCAACCACAACCGCTCTTAACGAAGCCAGAAACCATCGCAACCTGGGATTCAAATGCGCAGTTTTACGATAAGCGACATAAGCAAACAGCAGTCCTAATAAGAGACAAGCAATCAAAGTCAGTACCGTATAAAAATTAAAGGAATTGCTCATAAGTATAGGGCTAAGATGCTAAATTTTAAAAAATAAAATCAAATTATTTCTATAAAACCAGCAAAAGAAAGAATGGTAAAATAGCTGGAGCCTCCTAATACAAAATCAACGCCATTCGGTTTTTTACGCATAAAAAAGGAGTATCTGTGTGAAGGCCTAGGAAATTTTGCCCCTTCAGGCAAAAGGTTCCAGCCAGAACACAGATACTCCTTTTTAAAATTCTTTAAACGCTAAAAACTCCTTAATAAATAGTTTTATAACATTCCTCCGCAAACCGACAATACCTGTCCTGTCACGTAAGCACTCATATCAGAAGCTAAAAACACGCAAACATTTGCAACATCTTCCGGTTCTCCTGCTCTTTTCAAAGGAATTCCTTCTTCCCATCCTTTTACTACTTTCGGGTCTAATACATCCGTCATTTCTGTACGGATAAAACCTGGTGCAACCACATTCGTACGAATGTTACGTGAGCCCAATTCTTTCGCTAAAGATTTAGAAAAACCGATGATACCAGCTTTAGAAGCCGCATAATTCGCTTGTCCGGCATTTCCTTGAACACCTACTACAGAGCTCATATTGATGATAGAACCTTTACGGGCTTTCATCATCACTTTAGAAGCAGCTTTAGAAATGTTAAACACAGATTTGAGGTTCACATTGATCACATCATCCCAGTTTTCTTCGCTCATGCGCATTAGTAAACCGTCTTTAGTAATCCCTGCGTTATTCACTACAATATCTAAAGCACCAAAATCGGCAACAATATCATTGATCAATTGATCTGCTTCAGCAAATTTCGAAGCATCTGAGCGGTAGCCTTTCACTTTGGTACCGAAGCTTTGCAGCTCTTGCTCTAATGCTTCACCCTTTTCTACGGAAGACAGGTAAGTAAAAGCAACGTTTGCACCTTGCTCCGCAAATTTCTCCGCAATCTTACGGCCGATTCCTTTTGAAGCACCGGTGATCAATGCTGTTTTTCCTTCTAATAATTTCATTATAAATATGTTTGGTTAATATGATTGTAACAATTAAACTGCCGGCTCCTGCTGACTTAAGCAATGGAAACTTCCCAATCCCCAGATAATATCTGTAGAATCAATGCCTACTACCTTTCTATCCAGGAAAACCTCTTGAATGATTTTCAGTGCTTTTTCATCGTTCACATCCCTGAAAGTAGGAACGATCACTGCTGCATTGGCAATATAGAAATTTGCGTAAGAAGCTGGCAAGCGCGTATCCTCATGGATTACTGGCGAAGGCATTGGCAATTTCACAATATTCAAAGGCCTGCCGTCCAATAAGCGCATTTCTTTCAATGCTTTCAGGTTTTCCTGTAAAAGAATATAGTTTTCATCCAATGGATTGCTTTCCACTACCGTTAATACGGTATCTTCATTTACAAAACGGGTGATGTCGTCGATATGACCATCTGTATCATCACCAACAATACCATCACCTAGCCAAAGGATTTGCTCAGCACCATAGAACTCCAATAAATATTGTTCTATCTGTTCCTTTGTCAAATGGGGGTTTCTGTTTTCATTTAACAGGCAAGCGGTGGTGGTTAAAATTGTTCCTGCACCATTAAATTCTACCGAACCACCTTCCATTACAATTTCAGGAAGGTATAGCGGCAAGTCAAAATGCTGGGCAATTTTGGTTGGGATTACGTCATCCAGATCGTATGGTGGATATTTACCACCCCAGGCATTATAACCCCAATCTACAACTGCTTTTTGATCTTTTCCTGCGTTCAATAAAAATGCCGGACCGTGGTCTCTGCACCAGGCATCATTGGTTGGGTTCATAAAAAACTCCACCTGACTTAAATCAGCACCAACTTTTTCCAGTTCTGCAGTGGCAAAAGCTTTAGTTTCTTCATCGTTGATGTTGATTCTTACCTTTTCGCCTGTGGCTACAATTTTGATGAACTCGCAGTAAGGGCCATAAATTGTGTCCAGTTTCCCTGGCCAGGAGGCTTCTTTATGTGGCCAGCTCAGCCATGTTGCTTCGTGTTTTGCCCATTCGGCAGGGAAGCTGTATCCTGCTTTTTTGGGACTATCATTAAATAGATTCGTCATCTATATATCTTTTGGTGATTTGTGAATAACTATCGATACGTCTGTCGCGTAAAAACGGCCAGTGCGTCCTGTAGCTGTCAGATTTTGACAAGTCCAGTTCTACTACTTTCAATTCTTCTTTGCTATGGTCTGCCTGATACAATAACGTTCCGAAAGGATTGGAAACGAATGATCCTCCCCAGAAAGCAACGCCAGCTTCTTCTCCTACGCGGTTGATGCTCACTACAGGAACACCGTTTGCGATCGCATGAGAGCGCTGAATCATTTGCCATGCATTGTATTGTTCTACATTGGTGGCTTCATCCTGAGTAGTTGCCCATCCAATTGCCGTAGGATACACCAAAAAGTCTGCACCCATTAATGCGGTTAAGCGGGCAGCTTCCGGATACCACTGATCCCAGCAGATCAATACCCCAATTTTAGCGAATTTAGTTTTGAATACTTTATAGCCTAAATCACCAGGGGTGAAATAGAACTTCTCATAAAATCCTGGATCATCAGGGATGTGCATTTTACGATATTTACCCAGATAGGCACCATCAGCATCTAATACGGCTGTGGTATTGTGGTAAAGGCCTTCTGCTCTTTTCTCGAATAAAGAAGCTACGATCACTACGTTCAGCTCTGCAGCAACTTTCGACAGCACATCTGTTGATGGGCCTGGAATTGACTCTGCGAGTTTAAAGTTTTCATAATTCTCTTCATCGCAGAAATACAATGAAGTAAATAATTCCTGCAGACACACGACCTGTGCGCCCATAGCGGCGATTTCTCTGATCTTAACGATCGCCTTATCTAGATTATCTTGTTTATTACCGGTACAACTCATCTGCACCAATCCAACCTGTACTTTAGCCATTCTATGAAATTTTGTGATACAAAGTTAGCAGAAAATAATTTCCACTCTAATTGTTATTTGAAAGATGTGTGAGCCATGAAATTAAGCGGATACCAGCTCTCTATATTCCTGTTGAAGTTCGAACAGACATTTCGCACAGAGACAGCTTTCATAATGTTCGCTGATGTACTGTACTTCATTCAGGTTTAGCTGGACTGCACTGCACTGACATTTCGTGTAGGAGTTGGCCTTACACTCTATAGGTGCACCGCAACGTTCGCATGGAATAATTTCGTGTTTGGCCATTATTTCACAAAGATACGAGATCCCAGATTAAGCTGTATAAACGTTAATAAATATGACAAAAGCCTTATTTACAACTAAAAAGCATGTGGATAACCCTGTGTAGAACCTGTGGGTAACGCGTTAGCAACCTGTTGGCAGTCGGTGGACAACCTGTTTGTAACCTATACCCTGCTGTGGAAAACGGGTGAGTAACTATTCAGCTATGTGGATAATCCTGTGCAAAACCTGTTGGCAAGCTGTGGGTAACACGTTAGTAACGTGTTGGAAATTCTACAGAAATCGTGGATAACAGTGGAAAAAGAGCATTCAATTGTGCAAAAGCCAAGTATAACCTGTGGACAAGCTGTGTAAAACCAAAAATAAAAATGTGGATAACCTCAGTATGAGCAGCAGTATCTGACCATAAAAAAGGGGCAAGCTTTGAAACTTACCCCTGATGGTTTATGCGTTTAGATTGGAATTAACCAGAGCAACTAATGCAGCCTTCTTCCATTGAACAAACCGGGCCGTCAGTAATTTCTTCTACAACCTGATCAATATGCTCAGGAATGACTGGTTCCATGTTTTTACCGGCTTGGTTCTCTACTGTAAACTTAACCGCTTGTGAAGCCGCTTGTGTACGCAGATAATACATACCAGTTTTCAATCCTTTTTTCCATGCGTAGAAGTGCATTGAAGTTAGCTTCGAAGTGTTTGGTGCATTGATAAACAAGTTTAGTGATTGCGACTGGCAAATGTAAACACCTCTGTCGGCAGCCATATCAATAATGCTGCGCATTTTGATTTCCCAAACTGTTTTGTACAATTCTTTAATATAATCAGGAATCTCAGCGATGTCCTGTATCGAACCATTCGCTAAAATAATTCTGTCTTTCATTGCTGGAGTCCAAAGGCCTAAAGCAACAAGATCCTTTAATAAGTGTTTGTTAACAACTACGAATTCACCACTCAATACCCTTCTGGTATAGATGTTAGAAGTATAAGGCTCGAAGCACTCATTATTTCCTAAGATCTGAGAAGTAGAAGCAGTAGGCATTGGCGCTACTAATAACGAGTTATACACTCCGTTTTTAACTACGTTTTTGCGCAATGATTCCCAATCCCAACGGTTACTATCCGGCTGTACATTCCAAAGGTCGAACTGGAACTTACCTTTAGACAAAGGAGAACCTTTAAAGGTTTCGTAAGGACCATTCACAACTGCAAGGTCATGAGAAGCAGTCATTGCCGCGAAATAAATCGTTTCGAAGATTTCTTTATTCAACTGACGTGCACCTTCACTTTCGAAAGGCAAACGCATCAAAATAAAGGCATCTGCTAATCCTTGTACACCCAATCCGATTGGTCTGTGACGCATATTAGAGTTTTGCGCCTCAATTACCGGGTAATAGTTGTAATCGATGATCTTGTTCAGGTTTAAAGTAGCCTGATACGTCACATCATATAATTTTTGGTGATCAAATTCACCGTTAATCACATATCTAGGTAATGCCAATGAAGCTAAGTTACATACCGCAACTTCGTCTTTAGAAGTATACTCGATAATCTCTGTACACAGGTTAGAACTTTTGATTGTACCCAGGTTTTGCTGGTTAGATTTGCTGTTTGCAGCATCTTTATACAATAAATAAGGGGTACCGGTTTCGATTTGTGAATCCAGGATGGCGAACCATAATTCCTGAGCTTTGATCGTTTTACGGGCTTTTCCTTCTCTCTCATAACGCTCATAAAGTGCGTCAAATTCTTCACCGAAGCAATCCGCTAATCCTGGTGCTTCATGTGGACAGAATAAACTCCAATCCCCGTTTTCTTCTACACGTCTCATGAATAAATCGCACACCCATAGTGCATAGAATAAGTCACGTGCACGCAATTCTTCTTTACCATGGTTTTTACGCAGGTCAAGGAAACTGAATACATCTGCATGCCAAGGCTCTAAGTAAATCGCAAAGGCTCCTTTACGCTTACCTCCACCCTGATCTACATAACGTGCCGTATCATTGAATACTTTTAACATTGGAACAATACCATTACTTGTACCATTGGTACCACCGATATAAGAACCTGTAGCGCGGATATTGTGAATACTCAATCCAATACCACCAGCACTTTGAGAAATTTTTGCCGTTTGTTTCAACGTATCATAAATTCCTTCAATACTATCATCCTGCATCGTCAATAAGAAACAAGAAGACATCTGAGGTTTTGGTGTAGCGGCATTAAATAAGGTTGGTGTAGCATGTGTAAACCAACGCTCACTCATCAGGTTGTAAGTTTTAATCACACTGTCGATATCTCCTTTGTGAATACCTACAGAAACCCTCATGAACAAATGCTGAGGGCGTTCTACAATCTGACCTTCGATTTTCAGCAGGTACGACTTCTCCAGTGTTTTAAAACCGAAGTAATCGAAACCAAAATCTCTGTCGTATATAATGGTACTATCCAGAATATCTGCATTTTCTTTAATCACTTCCCAGACATCATCTGCGATCAGTGAAGCTGATTTTCCAGTCTTCGCATCGATGTACAAATACAGGCTTTCCATCGTTTTTGAGAACGATTTTGTCGTGTTTTTGTGCAAGTTGGATACCGCGATACGGGAAGCCAGCAAAGCGTAATCAGGATGTTTCGTAGTTAAAGAGGCGGCGGTTTCTGCTGCAAGATTATCCAGTTCAGAGGTTGTTACCCCATCATATAAACCTTCAATTACTTTCTTGGCAACATCAATCGGATCTACCAGTTCGACATTAAAACCATAACATAACTTCTCAATGCGAGCCGTTATCTTATCAAACCTAACCGCTTCTTTACGGCCATCTCTTTTTATTACAAACATATTTTTCAGCTTTTTAGAGGTGCTGATCGGGAGGTGGTAAAGATCCCGGCAAAGGCACCGAATTTCAATTATTTATTTTAGGTTACTGTCCTTGAAAAGGAGCAGTAGTTTAAAAGTCGTCATCTAAAGAGAAAGCTGCTGCTTTATCTTCTGCTGAAGTCAGGACACCGCTCTTCTGGTAATCACCTACTCTTTTCTCAAAGAAGTTGGTTTTTCCCTGCAGAGAGATCATCTCCATGAAATCGAATGGGTTAGTGGCATTGTAGATTTTGGTATAACCCAATTCCTGCAGCCATCTATCCGCAACAAATTCAATGTATTGAGACATCAGTTTGGCGTTCATTCCGATTAGTGCTACCGGTAAAGCATCCGTTACGAATTCTTTCTCGATTTCTACTGCATCACGAATAATTCCATGAACCTGCTCTTCGCTTAATCTGTTTTTCAACATGCCATATAGTAAACATGCGAATTCACAGTGTGAACCTTCATCTCTGGAAATCAACTCATTACTAAAGGTCAATCCTGGCATCAGCCCACGTTTTTTCAACCAGAAAATCGAGCAGAAACTACCACTGAAGAAAATTCCTTCTACAGCAGCAAAGGCGACTAAACGTTCAGCAAAGCTACCATTTTCAATCCATCTCAATGCCCATTCTGCTTTTTTCTTCACACAAGGAACGGTATCAATGGCATGGAATAACCTGTCTTTTTCATCAGGATCCTTGATATAGGTATCTATTAATAAAGCATAAGTTTCGGAGTGAATATTTTCCATCATGATCTGGAAACCATAGAAGCAGCGTGCTTCCGGAAGTTGGACTTCGCTCATGAAGTTTACAGCAAGGTTTTCATTTACGATACCATCACTTGCCGAGAAGAAGGCAAGAATATGAGAAATGAAATGTCTTTCGCCATCATTCAAGTTATCCCAGTGTTTCTGATCATCGGAAAGATCAATTTCTTCCGCAGTCCAGAAGCTGGCTTCACTCTTTTTATACATTTCCCAGATTTCAGGATATTTAATTGGCAAAAGAACAAAACGATCTTTGTTTTCTCTTAATAATACTTCTTCTTCTTGCATAAGCATCTTTTTAATAAGGATAAATGTATAGAATAATTTAAAAGCGTCTTAGAATCCAGCGGACAAGCTATCCATACTCAGTTTTTAAATTGGATTGGAAGAAAATTCACCATCAATCTTAAATCACTAAATACTAAAGCTTTAACTAAAAATCCTGATGTGGTTTACTAAAGAACTTTACTATAACAAATATAAAGTCTGGCGCTCTGATTCCTCTATAATAGTTGTTAACAAGCGGTCATATTTATCAACACGCTGAAAAGAAATTGACACACTAATTACCTTGAATTTTGGTATTCATTTCTTTTTATCGATTACAATAGTTTATAATCGATGTTAGTAAATAGAGAATAAACCGGAATATTTAAGGAATGTTATTCTGATTCAAGCTGGTAGCTGATTTCAACTTTTGAATGACCTTTGCTGTAGAAGCCTAGTTTTTTTGCGGCACCAGCGGAAAGATCAATGATGTATTTTTTACTGTGGGGACCTCTGTCGTTCACTTTAACGTGGACTGTTTTGCCGTTGGAAAGGTTGGTCACTTTAACCATGGTTCCGAAAGGTAGACTGAGGTGAGCTGCGGTCATTTTACTGGCCCGGTAGCGGTGACCGCTGGTGGTCCGGCGTCCTTCAAATTTCCTGGCGTAATAAGTAGCATAACCTGTTTTTGTGCGTACCGTTGTATCCGCTTCTATTGTTCCGTTGGTATTGTCGACTCCGGCAGAAATGCCTGTGAAAGACAACATCAAACATAAAAATAAGCAATACTTCATATTTACAATTGTTGGTGAAGGGACAAACATAAGCAAAGTAAATCCGGATAAACAAGAAATGCCCAGCGAATTATCACTGAGCACTATGGTAATTTCCAAAAAAATTCGATTATTTCTTATCAGGAACAAAGGCCATGGAAACTGAGTTCACACAGTTCCTTGTATTCTTGTTGGTGAAGCCTTCGCCAATAAATACGTGCCCCAGATGTGCTTTACAATTTGCGCATACAATTTCGGTACGCATGCCATCTGCATCAGGAATTCTCAATACCGCTCCTTTGATCTCATCATCGAAGCTAGGCCATCCGCATTCGGACTCAAATTTATTCTCTGAGCGGAACAATGGAGCATTACAGCGGCGACAGATATAAGTTCCTTTTTCTTTATTATTCAACAGCTTTCCGGTTCCAGGATATTCTGTTCCTTTACCAACGATTACGTCTTCTTCAGCTTTGGTTAATTTATTCCATTCCATAGGATTCTTGCTTGTTTTTTGGACTTGTTCTTTTTTCTCTTTTTGCGCACAGGCCGTTAGACTAGTGACTACCAGTAAACCGGCCAATATAAATGCTTTATTCATCAGGGCTTTCATCTGCATCTCCTTTATTTAATACAATATACGGCTAAATGGTTTTTAAAGTTTTCCAAAACTGCCATAATACCGTCATCCTTAAATAAAAAAAGCTCCGATGAAAAATTCACCAGAGCTTTTGATTTATACAAGAAGATCTTATTATTTCTTCAATAAAGCAGCCATTGCTTCTCCGATTTCAGCAGGACTTTCTACTACACGGATACCACATTCAGCCATAATTTTCATTTTTGCAGCAGCAGTATCATCTTCGCCACCAACGATTGCACCAGCATGACCCATTCTACGTCCCGGAGGCGCAGTCTGGCCAGCGATGAAACCAACAACAGGCTTAGTACCATGTTCTTTGATCCAAAGCGCAGCTTCAGCTTCCATACCACCACCAATTTCACCAATCATGATGATACCTTCAGTTTCTGGATCGTTCATTAACAATTCAACCGCCTCTTTAGTAGTTGTTCCAATGATTGGATCACCACCGATACCGATTGCAGTAGTAATACCTAAACCTGCTTTCACTACCTGATCAACTGCTTCATAAGTTAAAGTACCGGATTTTGAAACCACACCTACTGTACCTTTTTTGAAGATAAAGCCTGGCATGATACCGATTTTTGCCTCATCAGCAGTAATGATACCAGGACAGTTTGGACCGATTAAACGGCAATCTCTGTCCGAAATATATTCTTTTACTTGAATCATATCCTTTGTTGGGATACCTTCAGTAATACAAACAATCACTTTAATACCTGCTTCAGCAGCTTCCATAATGGCATCTGCAGCAAAAGCTGGCGGAACAAAAATGATAGATACATTGGCACCGGCTTGATCAACCGCATCTTTTACCGTATTAAATACGGGCCTTTCCAAATGAGTCTGGCCACCTTTGCCTGGGGTTACACCACCAACAACGTTAGTTCCGTAATCTATCATTTGAGAGGCATGATAAGTACCCTCATTTCCAGTAAAACCCTGAACAATAACTTTTGAATCCTTATTTACTAAAACACTCATGTATCTATTTTTTTTTGTGCAAATCTAAGCTAATTGGAATGGATTGTCAAATTCATTACCATTTTTATTACAATCCATTTTTATTTTTGATGGCGATCCATTTTCATTTTTGATCAGGAGTCTTTTTCCGTCCTTTTGGATCATCCAAAAAACACGTATTTCCACTATAAAGCAATCATTGTCACAAATTTTTTGATAATTCTGACAAATACCACTTTCTTTACAAAAAAACTTCCTGCCATGAGCCCCCTTAGTATCGTATTCAAAATCACTAACATAGGAAACGGAAAATTCCTAACGACCAAAAACGAAGTGAACAACCTGATTGTAGACGTCATCAATAGAAATCCAACACAGCCTTCTAATATTTTAAGAGCACTTACGATTAAAGAATTCCAGGAAGCTCCGGCCGCAAAGAACGTACTAATCAGCAATGAATATTTTTTCATCAGCGAGATCACAGATGTGGAAATCGCCATTACTTACCTTCCTAAGGAGAAAGTGCTTTCAGATCAGTTCTATACTCAATGGAGATTTGTACAGCTGTCTGAGCCCTATAAACTCATTCAATACCTGGATGAAAATAAAGTAGTCGTTTACAGCGAAAGAACAAAAGTGATTCATACGATTAAACTGGACAAAACGATTAGTGTAGTAGTGAAGGACTAAAGGGGAACTGTCTTCCTCCAATAATGTCCTACCACAGGGCTGGCTAAACCTTTTCAGGCAAACTGGCCCTAGCAGGGCCCTACCTCCCCAGTACCAGCCCCCTACTTAGGCCCAACAAGTATACCGGACTGCAAGGTCATAATTTTGAATATTTATTTATTTTTTTAGGCTGATACTATTCCGCCAGAATTGAATTGAAGATCATATAATCGCTTATAGTAGCCATCCAGTTTCAACAATTCCTGGTGCGTTCCCATTTCCTTAATCTCCCCTTTATCCAGCACCAGAATCTGGTCTGCTTTCTGAATGGTAGACAAGCGGTGCGCGATTACGATAGAAGTTCTTCCTTTCATCAGGTTTTCAATGGCCCGCTGGATCAGCATTTCTGTTTCCGTATCGACCGATGATGTGGCTTCATCCAGCACTAAAATAGATGGATTATACACCAATGCGCGGATAAATGAAATCAGCTGTGCTTGTCCGGCAGAAAGCGTAGCACCGCGTTCCATCACATTATATTGATAACCGCCCGGCAATCGCTCTATGAAATCATGAGCTCCTACCTTTTTAGCTGCATCCACTACTTCTTCCATTCCAATTTCCGGATTGTTCAGGGTAATGTTGTTAAATATAGTATCCGAAAACAGGAACACATCCTGCAGTACTGTCGCAATGCTTTTTCTAAGAAAATCCAGTTTATAATCCTGAATCGGCACCCCATCAATTTTAATCTCTCCTTTCTGAATTTCATAGAACCTGTTCAGAATATTAATGGTAGAAGATTTACCGGCACCGGTAGCGCCTACCAGGGCAATGGTTTTACCTGCCTGCACCTCAAAAGAGATATTTTTCAATACATAATTTTCATCAATATAGGCGAACCATACCTGATCGAAAGTAATAGAACCAGCCATTTTTGCAGGTGCATAAGTACCTTTATCCTCAGTATGTTCATCGGTATCCAATACTTTAAATACCCTTTCAGCACCAACCATCCCCATTTGCAGGGTATTGAACTTATCAGCAAGTTCCCTGATCGGACGAAACAGCATACTAATGTACAGGATGAACTCGGCAATGGTTCCGGGTGTCACATCCATTGGCTTAGCCAGGATGCTTTTAGAGCCATACCAAACCAGTAAGCCCAAAGACATTGCAGAAATGATCTCTACTACCGGAAAAAATATAGAATAATACCAGTTAGAGCGGATATTGGCGTCGCGGTAACGGGCATTGATTTGGACAAACTTTTTATATTCCTGTTGTTCTCTGGCAAAATACTGGATGATAGAAACACCGGAAATGTGCTCCTGCAGATACGTATTCAGGTTAGAAACTTCAGTTCTGATTTCCTGAAAGGCAGATTTGATCGCTTTTTGAAAAACAGAAGTTGCAATCATGAGCAAAGGCATGGGCAGCAATACCACAAAAGTTAAAGCCCAGTCTCTGTAAATCATGACGCCAATGATGACAATCACCATCAGAATATCTCCGATGATGACAATTAGTCCTTCGGAAAAGATCTCTGCAATGGTTTCCAGATCGGAAACGGTGCGGGTGATCAATTGTCCGATTGGCGTATTGTCGAAATATTTTAAGCGTAGTTTGGTGATGTGATTGAACACATTGATCCTGAGGTCACGAATGGCTGATTGCCCGAGGGTATTAGTCAGCAGGGTTTGGCTAAATTGAATTCCTGCTTGAACTACCAGCAGCAGCAGCATCAGGATGGTCATGTTGAACAATCCGCTGTACTCCCCTTTCATGATATAATGATCCAGTGTATATTGAATCAAGAAAGGTCTTGCAGGCGCAATTAAGGCCAGCAATATCGTCAATACGATTGCCCATATAAAGATAGTACGGTAAGGTTTTACGTATTGAAAAACTCTTTTCAACAGGCCAACATTTAACGCATCACCACTTATTTTAGACATATCAATAGGTTACATAAGGATAAACAACACTTACTAAATAGAGTCCGCAAGCAGGAACTGATTGTCCGGCATTACTTCTGTTTTTTTGCTCCATAATCTCCTGAAAATCATTTTTAGTGATTTCCTTTTTACCCACACGGATTAAGGTACCCACAACTGCACGCACCATATTCCTCAGAAAACGGTCTGCGGAAATCGTAAATTTCAATCCGCCTTCTATTTCTTCAAAATAAGCGGCTGTCACTTTACAGTTATTGGTAAAAGTTTGCGTATTTGATTTACTGAAGCAGGAAAAATCAGTATGTTCCAGTATCAGCTTTGCGGCGTCATTCATGGCCGGCACATCCAAATCTCCTTTAAACAACCAGGAGCGATCCAGTTTAAAAGGATCTTTATGAAAATGGAGGTAATAATTATAAGCTCTTTGCGTGGCATGAAAACGGGCATGTGCATCATCTGCGACCGGAAAAACTCTTTTCACTGCAATCTGGTAAGGCAACAGGGAATTGATTCCGGCAATGGATCGTGCCACCTCAACTGGCTTCTCCGGTAGGATTTCCAGGTCGAAATGCGCAAAAAACTGGGTCGCATGAACTCCTGCATCGGTACGTCCGCAACCTAAAGAAGCTACTGGCTGACGGAAATAAACGGACAAAGCTTTGTCCAGGCACTCCTGTACGGTGACTGCATTCGGCTGAATTTGCCAGCCGTGGTAAGCCGTCCCGTTATAGGACAATTCCACAAAATATCGTTGTATGTTCGGTTTCAATAGGGCAAATTTAAACTTTTGGATCAAGATATTGATTGCTTAGTATGGCCCTTTTAATATATTTGTTGAAATTATTGAAAGATATGATACAAAGAGTACAATCAATTTGGCTGCTATTGGCGGGCCTGACTATATTACTTTTATTATTTGTTCCGATTGTGAGCAGCCAGTCTAATGGCTCAGAATATTGGATTCTTGCCACAGGTTTATACCAGAAAACGAATGGTGTTGCGGGAAAAATCGAGTACTTCAAGCCGTTATTCATGAACACGGTAGCGGTAAGTATGCTGTGTTTGGCTACGATTTTCACATTTAAAAATCGAGTCGGACAAAAACGTTTAATTATTTTTGCGATGGTTTCTACACTTTTTTTGGGCTTTTGGGTCTATGATGCGGCACAAAATATGCCTGGTGGAATCGCTTCAGTAAAGCTAGGTATTGGCGCTTTCTTACCCCTTATCAGCCTAATATTTTGCGCATTAGCGATCCGGGGAATCCGAAAAGACGAGCAATTATTGAAGTCGGCAGATAGGCTCCGATAATTAATTACCTCATTTTTATTTAGTTACGTACAAGTGAAATGCCAATAATTAACTGTATCTTTGCGGCTTAATTATAATAAATACATGATAAACCCATTTAAATTATTGGGGATAAGTGATGACGTTGTTAATGCTGTAAAGGATTTAGGTTTCGAAAATCCAACACCTATTCAGGAACAAAGTATTCCTGTACTGTTAGAGGGCAATAACGATTTTGTTGGTTTGGCCCAAACAGGAACAGGGAAAACAGCCGCATTTGGCTTGCCGCTGTTAGAATTGATAGACTTTAAAAGCAATAAGCCTCAGGCATTGATTTTATGCCCTACGAGAGAGCTTTGCTTGCAGATTACTAATGACATCAAGAATTTCTCAAAAAACATCTCTGGTGCTAGTGTAGTTGCCGTTTACGGTGGCGCTAACATTATGCAACAGTTGCGTGAGATTAGAAACGGTGTACAAATTGTTGTGGCTACACCTGGTCGTATGTTGGATATTATTGGCAGAAAAGCTATTGATTTCACGAATGTGAAATACGTAGTTTTAGATGAAGCTGATGAGATGCTGAACATGGGCTTCCAGGAAGACATTAACGACATTTTGTCTACCACTCCTGACGACAAAAAAACTTGGTTATTCTCCGCTACTATGCCTCCAGAGGTTAGAAGAATAGCGAAAAACTACATGGACTCTCCGGTAGAGTTAACCATGGGTACCAAAAACACTGGTAACGTAAATATTGAGCATGAGTACTATATTGTACGTGCTAGAGATAAATACGCTGCTTTAAAACGTATCGTAGATTTTAACCCAGAGATCTTTGCGGTAGTGTTCTGTAAAACCAAAATGGATACACAGGACGTTGCTGAGCACTTGATCAAAGACGGTTATAATGCAGATGCTTTACACGGAGATTTATCTCAGCAACAACGTGATAAAGTAATGCAGCGTTTCCGTGAGCGTAACATGCAATTGTTAATTGCTACTGATGTTGCGGCACGTGGTATTGACGTTCAGAACGTAACACACGTTGTGAATTATTCATTACCTGACGAAATTGAAAGTTATACCCACCGTTCTGGTCGTACTGGCCGTGCTGGTAAAACGGGTATTTCTATCTGTATCGTTAACTCTAAAGAACTTGGAAAAATCCGTCAGATTGAAAGAATCATTGGTAAACCATTTACCAAAGCTACTTTACCTACAGGTTTTGACGTTTGTGAGAAGCAATTATTTGCTTTGGTACACAAGGTTCACAATGTAGAAGTTAACGAATCTCAAATTGAGCAATACATCCCTAGAATTATGGATGAGTTTGCTGAATTGAGCAAAGAAGAAGTGATCAAACGTTTTGCATCTTTAGAGTTTAACCGCTTTTTAGAGTATTACAAAAACGCTCCTGATTTGAATTCTTCGGCTGATGATCGCGGTGAGAGAGGTGAACGTGGAGAGCGCGGTGAAAGAGGTCCAAGAAACAGTGAAGGTTACACACGTTTGTTTATCAACTTAGGTTCGGTAGATGACTTTACAAGAGGTGATTTATTATCTTTTGTTTGTAACAACGGTAAAATCAGTGGAAAAAGCATTGGCAAAATCGACTTAAAAGGTGTGTATTCATTCTTTGAAGTAGAAGATGCAACTGTAGAATCTTTATTCAATAATTTCAAGGGTGTTGAATTCAACAACCGTGGGGTTAGAATTGAGAAAACTGCTGATGGAGACGGTGGCGGCGAACGTCGTGGTGGCGGTGAGCGTCGTGGCGGATTCGGTGGCGGTGGCAGACGCGAAGGCGGAAGTTACGGTGGCGGAAGAAGCGGCGGTGGCGATAGAAGAAGCAGCGGTGGTGGCGGCAGACGCGAAGGCGGAAGCGGCGGCGGTGGTTTCAGAGATTTCTCTGGAAGAAGCCGTGAAGATCGTGGCGGAAACGCTGGTGGTGCAGGCAGACGCGAAGGCGGAAGCGGTGCTGGTAGCGGCGACAGAAGACGTAGATCTTAATCCCATATCATACAAAAAAGCCGGTTTCCTTATGGAGACCGGCTTTTTTAGTAAATCAGGTTTTTCAACCTGTATCTTTAGGCTATTAACTTTTCTTTTCTGGTCTGTTTTTAATCTGAGATTCTTTCAGATAAACCCTGTTTCCTTTTTTATTGATATAATACTTCTTGTTTTTACCGTTGATGTATACATCAGAACCATCAGGTGCCATTTTTCCTTTATAAGTTTTATCTGCAACTTTTGAAGCTCCTTTTACAGCTACTTCTGCAGTTTTATTCCCTACTTTGGTAGCGGTTTTACCGATGGCCTGGCCAACGGATTCTTTTTTCTCCTGCGCATTGGCATTAAAAGCGAATGCCGTAAAGCATGCCAATGCCAGTCCGGCAACTAAAATTTGTTTTCTCATAGCACGATGTTATTTTTTATGATCTGATAACAAGTGATTTGAGAAATTGTTTTTAATTGAGCTGTTCGGTGAGCAGCTGCATTTCCTGCTGTGGTGCATGCTGTTCATAAAGAATCGCGTATACAGCTCTGCTGATGGGCATATCAACCTTATACTTCAGGTTGATGTGGTGCATACATTTTACCGCATAATAGCCTTCGGCCACCATATTCATTTCCAGCTGTGCTGATTTCACGGTATAACCCTTCCCTACCATGTTTCCAAAAGTACGGTTCCTGCTAAACTGAGAATAAGCAGTCACGAGTAAATCTCCCAGATAGGCAGACTCTTTAATGTCTCGGTCTATGGGGTGTACGACATCCACAAATCTTTTGATCTCACGAATGGCATTGGAGATCAATACGGCCTGGAAATTATCACCATAGCCTACACCATGGCATATTCCACTGGCTACAGCATAAATATTTTTCAATACCGCAGCGTATTCCGTTCCGAAAATATCGTCGGAAACATTGGTTTTAATGTATCTGTTGCGGAGAAATCCGGCAAAAACTCCGGCAAACTCCTCGTCTAAAGAGGCAATAGTAAGGTAAGATAGTTTTTCCAGTGCCACTTCTTCTGCATGACATGGGCCACTAATCACCACAATGTCTTTCAGGGGTACCTGGTATTTTTGCTGCAGGAATTCGCCGATAATCTGGTTTTCATCCGGGACGATCCCTTTGATGGCGGAGATGATTTTCTTGCCCTTTAACAGTTCCGGTGTGACTTCTTTCAGCGTTTCTTTTAAAAACGCAGCAGGAACATTTAAAATGATGTAATCCGACTGCTGAATGATACGCACGATGTTACTGGAGATATGGGTATCAGGAAGCCTGATTTCTACAGAACTCAGGTAATTTGGATTGTGTTTGTATTTTTGAAGGTGATCGATGGCGATTTCATTGCGCATCCACCAATAGATTTCTTTTGGTGTTTCATTGTCTGAAAGCATTTTTACAATAGCAGTAGCCCAACTACCCCCACCAATCATTGCAACTTTAGGTATCATACAGTATTAAATAAAAAAACCCCGGTTATTGTTTTAACCGGGGCAATTTACTCATTTAAATAGGATTGAAAAAGTTTACTTTTTGTCTGGGTTGACAAACAATTGATCTTTAGTAGTTTTCTCTACTTTCATTCCATCTTTCAATTTATTCTGAATGGCGGAGTATGGACCCGATACTACTTCTTGTCCGGCTTTCACACCACTTTTAATAATGATATACTGATCGTCCTGAATGCCAGTAGTTACTTCTACTTTTTTAACTGTTCCGGCATTAAAAATATAGACGAATTGTTTCACCGTTTTATCGGTTAGTTTCGTTTTTTGCTTGTCTGCATTCTGGTCATCACCTTGTGGCTTATCATCCGCTTTTTTACTTTCTGTAAATACCGATTGGATTGGAATGGCCAGGCCTTTTTCCGACTGACTCATGATGTCTACCGTTGCCGACAAACCTGGTCTGAATGGAGAAGGAAGGTCTTTAGCGCCACCTTTAACGCCTTCATATGAATCTGCCAGAATCCTGATTTTCACTACGAAATTGGTCACTTGATCCACAGAAGTGGTTGTAGAACCAATGTCTTTAGAAGAACTCGCAATTTCTGTCACTATCCCTTTGAATTTTTTATCTGCAAAAGCATCTACTTCGATTTTAGCACTGTCGCCAACGTTTACCCTGTTGATGTCATTCTCATTTACATCCACGTTTACTTCCATTGTAGTCAGGTTAGAGATCCTCATGATTTCCGTTCCTGCCATCTGTGCAGTACCTAAAATACGGTCACCTAATTCTACAGATAGTTTAGAGATCACCCCATTCACTGGAGCGTAAATTGTTGCTTTTGCTAAGTTCGCATTCGCTTCCTGAACATTTGCTCCGGATTGCTCCAATTGGAATTTAGCCGCTGTATAATCTTCTTTAGATCTGGCAAGGTTTGTTTTTGCGGTCAGATAAGCTGCTTTAGCGGCATCAAACTCCGAAGCAGAAATCACTTTCTTATTGAACAGTTCTACATTACGTTTGTAAGTCGCTTCTGCATTCACAAAATTACCTTCGTTTTGTTTCATCACCTGTAAGGCAGAAGCCACACTTGCTCTTTGTGAGCTGTAAGAGGCTACGGCTCTGTCATAACCCGATTTCAATACATCCGGACGAACTTTAATCAGCAGCTGGCCTTTTTTAACCACATCGCCTTCTTTTACTAAAAGTTCCGTCACCTCACCGGAAACCTCAGAACTTAATTTCACTTCGGTTTCAGGCTGCACTTTTCCACTGGCAGTTACCGTTTCTGTTACGACACGTTCCGCAGCTTTTTCAATCGTCACTTTTTCAATCTTCTCACCACCAATAACGCCCGTAAGCTTTAAAGTAACGACTACAGCAATGAGAATGCCTAGTGTAATGAGTATCGGTTTTAGTTTCATTTGTTTTTGTTTATATATTTATATCAATCGGATCTTGTGAAGGCTTAAAAAACGATCTGTTTGCCCAGGTAGTAATCAATTACTTTAGCCCTGAATATTAAATCGTATTTCGCCTGTATCATGTCGACCTCTGCTTTATTCATGTTGGACTGTGAAGTACTGAAATCTAAAGAATTAACCAATCCAACTGCATAACGCTGCTCAATTACGTGGAAAGCATCTTTTTGTGCGATAAAAGTATTGGTAGTTGCGCTTAAACGGCCTTCTGCAGCTTTTAAATCGGCAACTGCCTGATAAATCACTTTATTTAAATTGTTTTTTGTCAGCTGTTCTTCAGCCAGGCTTTGCAGGTGGTTAATTTTTGCTTTTCTTACCGTTGATCTAGCCTGGAAGCCATTAAAGATTGGAATTTGCAGGGAAAGACCTACATATTGACCAAAGTTATCACGAATCTGATCATCGAAATGATATTTCTCACTAAGCGTTCTAAAGATAGGGGTATTTACAATCGCACCAGAACCTTCTACAACTCCTACTGGTGACACACCAATCACTTCATTAGTACGTGTAATTTGGTTTCTGCCACTCGACCAGTTCGTGCTTAAACCTGCACCAAAAGATAAAGTAGGGTAATAATTTCCTTTCGCTACTTCAATGCCTCTTTTTGCTGCTTCAGCGCGCAAACCCGCCAGTTTGATATCCGGGAACAGCTTCATAGAAGACTCGTAAATTTCCTCGGCATTACCGCTGGAAGCGGCAGGTGTAACAAGATTGGACAATGGGGCCTGAACTTCATACTGTGTAGCAGAAGGTACGTCCATCAATTGCGCCAGCGTCAGGTAAGAAATACTCAATGCATTGACTGCGTTGGTCACTGTCAGATCAGCGGTTGCCAGCTGGGATTTTGCCTGAGAAAGATCTGCCAGCGTTTTATTACCTACATCTAACAGCTGCTGTTCTCTATCCAATTGTGATTTAGCCACAGCCTGTTGTTCTTTCGCTGCTTTTAGCAGGTCTTTATTGTAAAGAATCTGCAAGTAGCTGGTTACGACTTGTAGAACAAGATCGTTTTTAATTTTTTCGGTATTGGTCTTATCGGCACTCAGTAACAGCATGTTCTGCTTGATCTGATTGACCTTCTGAAAGCCCTGAAAAACATTCACTCCTGCGGATAATCCAGCATTCAGGGAGGAGAATTTGGAGCTGTTAAAGGCATTGGTGGATGGATCCACACTACGTCCGAAGTTAATATTGTAACTGCTGTTACTATTTAAAGTAGGCAGTAACGCATTTTTAGATTGTTTTAAATTTTCGTCAGATAGACTCTCACTGAATTTAGATTGTTTTACCTGAAGGTTATTGTTCAAGGTTTTATCAATCGCATCCTGAATGGTAATCACTTCTTGTGCGTTGGAGCGCTGCACAGAACCTGTAATCAATGCTAATGACAAAACTAAGCTGAGCTTGGGTAACGCATTAAAACTGGTAAACTTTCTCATAATTTTAATTTCACAATAATAATATAAACAACTAACTGATTTTGCAAATTTCGCAGGTACACCAAGTGTATTTTGTTACATTTGGGGATGTATCTGGTTAAATCTCCGTTATTATTGAAATGGTATTACCCATCTCTGGTTTGGCACAAAACCCGAGCTCAACGCGTCATTTATTTAACCTTTGACGACGGACCTATACCGGATGTTACAGACTTTGCACTAAAAACATTAAAAAGCTTTAATGCGAAAGCCACCTTTTTTTGTATTGGCGATAATATTCAAAAGCACCCTGCGATCTTCGACCAGTTGAAAGCGGATGGGCATGCGATCGGCAATCATACCTTTAACCACTTAAAGGGCTGGAAAACGGCTGATAAAACCTACCTTGAAAACTTCAGGGCTTGTCAGCAGCTCACCAATACCAATTTATTTCGCCCGCCTTATGGCAGGATTAAAAAGTCACAGATTGCTGGCCTTCGGGCGGAGTTCCCTGAGCTTCAGATCGTGATGTGGGATGTGCTGAGCGGCGATTTCGACGTACAGCTTGCCCCTGAAAAATGTTATGAGAATGTGATCAGACATACCCGCAACGGCGCCATTATTGTTTTTCATGATAGTCTGAAGGCTTTCGACCGGTTAAAATACACTTTACCTCGTGCTTTACAATATTTCAGCGATCAGGGCTATCAGTTTGCCACCTTATAATTTCAAAATGCCATAAGCCAAGCTTAGGCCAAGAATAAAATCCCCGATATTTTACTGTTTTCCTGCACCTTAGGCCTGGATTGTATTTTTTTACTGTTCATTACTGAACAGTGCTGTTCGTAAATGACCAGTATCTGCTATTACTGGTATCACTTTGCTTTATTTAGAATATGTATAAATAATATAATGATCCACAGATGATGGCCTGCACCTGTTTTTTTTCGTAAATTCGCTACAAATAATAAAAATACTTACCCTTTTAACACATATTATCAATGGCTTTTGATATAGAAATGATCAAAAAGGTGTATGCAAACTTTGGCCCCCGTGTAGAGGCGGCTCGTAAATTAGTAGGCAGACCTTTAACACTTTCAGAAAAAATTCTTTACACCCACCTTTGGGATGGTAATACAAATACTTCTTATGTAAGAGGTACTGATTATGTAGATTTTGCTCCTGACCGTGTGGCCATGCAAGATGCTACTGCACAAATGGCTTTATTGCAATTTATGCAAGCGGGAAGACCAAGAGTAGCTGTTCCATCAACAGTTCATTGCGATCACTTAATTACTGCAAAATATGGTGCTGAAGTAGATTTACCAGCAGCAAATACAGAAAGTAAAGAAGTATTTGACTTCCTTGCTTCGGTTTCAAATAAATATGGTATTGGCTTCTGGAAACCAGGTGCAGGTATTATTCACCAGGTAGTATTAGAAAACTATGCTTTCCCAGGTGGTATGATGATCGGTACTGACTCTCACACTGTGAATGCAGGTGGATTAGGGATGGTAGCGATTGGTGTAGGTGGTGCTGATGCATGTGATGTAATGGCAGGCTTACCATGGGAGCTTAAATTCCCTAAATTAATCGGTATTAAATTGACTGGTAAATTGAGTGGATGGGTTTCTGCGAAAGATGTAATCCTTAAAGTTGCGGGTATCCTTACTGTAAAAGGTGGTACTGGTGCAATTGTAGAATATTTTGGTGAAGGTGCCAGCAGCATGAGCTGTACTGGTAAAGGAACCATTTGTAATATGGGTGCTGAAATTGGCGCAACTACCTCTACATTCGGTTACGATGAGAGCATGGAGCGTTATTTACGTGCAACTGACAGAGCAGATGTTGCGGATGCAGCAAATGAAATTAAAGAACATTTAACAGGTGATGCAGAAGTTTATGCAGAGCCGGAAAAATATTTTGACCAGATTATTGAGATCAACTTATCAGAGCTTGAGCCTTATTTGAACGGTCCTTTCACTCCGGATTTGGCTACGCCAATCTCTAAAATGAAAGAGGTAGCTGCAGCAAACGGATGGCCAATGAAAATTGATGTTGGTTTGATCGGTTCTTGTACGAACTCTTCTTATGAAGACATTTCGCGTGCAGTAAGTATTGCGAAACAAGTAGATGAAAAAGGCTTAACTGCTAAAGCAGAATACTGTATCAACCCAGGATCTGAGCAGATTCGTTTCACCATTCAACGTGACGGTTTCTTAGACGTATTCGAGAAAATCGGTGCTAAAGTATTCACGAATGCCTGCGGACCATGTATTGGTATGTGGGACAGAGTTGGTGCGGAGAAACAAGAGAAAAACACGATTGTTCACTCTTTCAACAGAAACTTTGCGAAACGTGCGGATGGTAACCCAAACACTTTTGCTTTTGTAGGTTCTCCAGAATTGGTAACTGCATTGGCTATTGCTGGTGATTTGAGCTTTAACCCACTAACAGATACCTTAACAAATGCAAATGGTGAGCAGGTAAAACTGGATCCACCACAAGGATTTGAATTACCTCCAAGAGGTTTTGACGTGGATGATGCAGGTTATCAGGAGCCAGCGGCTGATGGCAGCGCGGTACAAGTATTGGTTTCTCCAACTTCGCACAGGCTGCAATTGCTTGATCCATTCAAAGCATGGGAAGGTACAGACCTTAAAGGTTTGAAATTACTGATCAAAGCAAAAGGAAAATGTACTACGGATCATATATCTATGGCTGGTCCATGGTTGAAATTCCGTGGTCACTTAGACAATATCTCTAACAATATGTTGATCGGTGCGGTGAACTACTTCAATGAGAAAACTGACAACGTTAAGAATGAACTGACAGGCGAATACGGTCCTGTTCCAGCAACTCAACGTGCTTATAAAGCAGCAGGTATCGGTACTATTGTAGTTGGTGATGAAAACTATGGTGAAGGATCTAGTCGTGAGCACGCGGCAATGGAGCCTCGTCACTTAGGTGTTCGCGCGGTATTGGTAAAATCTTTTGCCCGTATCCATGAAACTAACTTGAAAAAACAAGGGATGCTTGGTTTGACATTTGCAAACAAAGAGGATTATGATAAAATTCAGGAAGATGATACCATTGATATCGTTGGCCTGACAACTTTCAGCCCTAACGTTCCATTAACATTGGTATTAAACCATGCTGACGGCACTAAAGAGGAGATCGTTGTAAACCATAGTTACAATGCTCAGCAAATCGAATGGTTCAAAGCAGGTGGTGCGTTAAACATCATCCGTAGAGAAGCAGCAGAGAAAAACGCATAGCCGTTCATTCAGAGCTTTGATATAGAACGGGCTGGTCATTTCAAATGATCAGCCCGTTTTTTTATAAGTACTCTTAAGAGCTGAGTATATCTGGTCATCCTGTTATTTTTCAAACTCATGTTCGCAGTCGAAACAATGGTAGGTTTTATTGACATGAAATGGATAGACGAACAGGATAAAGGAAATAAAGACAGTCAGCATGCCAAAACGTTTTTTAGTAGCTTGTACATAGCCGACGTGGTTTGATCCGCAATTTGGACATTCCATGCCGGTGGTTGCTGCTTCTTTTACCGGTACCTCTTCTTCCCCCCCATCTGAAGTCATGCTAAAGCCAGGAGAAAATCCTTCCTCCTGAAGAAGTGCAGTGGCTTGCTCCAGGTCTCTTTCAAAAATATGCAGCTTGATTCCTCCTAAGGCCTGTGTATAGAGCGGATTCATACCTATCGTATGTTCATCTGTCAGGAAACACTGCATTCCGCTGTCCAATAGCCTTGATTTTACAATATTTGCTTCAATCGGGTTGTAAAAAGTCTCAAATACAATGATCTTATCCATCTAAATAAGATAAGAAAAATTAAGGGCTTTAGCAAGACAAAAACTGCTGCCACCAGTAACCGGAGTTTTTTATCGTTCTGGCTTGTGTTTTAAAATCATTATGTATCAGGCCAAAGCGGGCGTTGAAACCTTCTGCCCATTCAAAATTATCCAGCAGAGTCCAGGCCATATAACCGGTGATGTTTAGTCCTTCATTTTTGGCTTTCAACAAGGCAGTCAGGTATTCCTGAAAATAGGCAATCCTTTCCTGATCATGTATCGCCCCATTTACGACTTTATCCGCATAAGCAGCGCCATTTTCTGTGATCATCAGGCTTTTTACCTTAGGATAAGCGGCAAATTGCTTGATGATGTTATAAAAGCCATTCCCATTTACCTCCCAGCCCATTGCTGTATGTGGCATTTTACGACTTTTCGCCTTTACTTCCCAGGCCTGGATCACTGGAATAAAAGCATTGTATTTAATCGTCAGGGGAAAGTAGTTCTGAATACCGATAAAATCAAAGTCGAAGCTGAGGCGCTCAGTATGGCGCCAGGTAGAATGCTGAATAGAGAATTTTTCCATCACCTCCCAATCTGTGCCAGGGTAGCCCATTCCTAAGGTAGGTTCGATAAACAAACGGTTCATCAGGCAATCTACGCGCTGCGCGGCCAGCAGATCAGATTCGCTTTGAGTATAAGGAATCACTTCACAGCAGGAGAAACTGGTACCGATATTGGCATTACTGACTTCTGCGCGTAATATTCGTCCGCCATCTGCTTGTGCAATGGCGGCATGATGCACCGCAGAGAAGAAATTGGTGAGTCCGGTTTTGCCTGGCGCATGAATGCCCAGCATGTAACCTAAAGAAGTGAATCCGAATGGCTCATTGAGCACAATCCAGTTTTTCACTTTGTCTCCGTAAGTTTTCGCACAGATGCCGACAAAAGCATTAAAGGCACTGTTGATGCCAAAGGCCGTCCAGCCTCCTTCCGCTTCCAGTGCTTCAGGCAGATCCCAATGGTATAGGGTGATGTAAGGTATGATGCCCTTACGCAGGCATTCATCAATCACTTCATGGTAGAAACGAATGCCTTCTTCATTGACGATTCCTTCTCCATAAGGTAAAATCCTTGGCCAGGAGATAGAAAAGCGAAATATAGAAAAGCCCAGCAATTTAACCAGTTCAATGTCTGCTTTGTAATGGTGATAAAAATCACAGGCGATGGCCGGGGTGTGTCCTTTTTTGATCTTTCCTGAACGTAGAGAATAGGTATCCCAGATCGATGGGCCTTTGCCATATCCATCTGCAGCACCTTCTATCTGCGCCGCAGCAGTAGCGACTCCCCAGGAAAAATCAGTTCCGAAATCTGATGCTTTTATCATAATTCTCCTTTAAGGTGCTGTATTTCTAATGAAATCAGGGTTAAAATAAGGATTTCAATTTCCCCCTGAGCTTCCTCAGAAATTACGTTCAATTGAAATCCTTATCTGAATAAAGGCTAATATGGGGATAAGCTATTAATTTAATGTTAAGCCTATCTCCTTTAATAGTAAAGCCGCGTTGAAAGTAGTACAAGGGCCATATTTTAATTTATAATCGAAATTCATTTCCCCTTCATTGATCTGAATGTCAAAATGATAGTTTCTCACTTGTTTTGGATAATCAGCGATCATTTCGGACAGCTGCAGATCATGAGTTGCAAATAGAGCAGGTGTTTTTTGTTCGATTAACTTTTCAATAAACACTTTAGAGCCGAGAAATTTGTCGCGGCTATTGGTTCCTCTCAGCATCTCATCAATTAATACCAGTGAATTTGAAGCATTACTAATGGCATCCAATATCATCTTTAAGCGGTTCAGTTCTGCTTTAAAGGTAGAGGTCTGGTCATTTAAAGAATCTTTAATGCGCATATAAGACAGGAGATGAAAAATAGAAACGGACATTTTATTCGCGCAAACTGGTGTTCCGGCAAAAGCCAGGACCATATTGATGCCTACAGTTCTTAAGAAAGTGCTTTTTCCTGCCATATTAGAGCCTGTTACAATGTCTACAGTAGGTTTTTCCATCAATTGAAAATCGTTCAGTACACGTACGCTTTGAGGAATCAATGGATGTCCTAATCCGAACACCTGTAAATGAAAATCATCTTCCAGTTCCGGGTATGTCCATTCTGGTTGGTTATAGGCTAGTGTGGCGCAGGAAATCAATTCTTCAAATGCAGTTACACGGGTTAATCCACCCATAACCGGCTTAGCATATTGGTTATGCCATTTCACCAGGTACATGCAGCATTTCAAGTCCCATAGAAAGAATAGATTGAGAAAACCTCCAAGAATCACATTTAAACGTGCGTCAAAGGCCTGAATAATTTTCGCAAGTTGTTTGATCTGTGCACTTACAGCCAGTCCCTCTTCTTTTTCGGCAAACAGATTTCTAATATAAGGGCTGTTCCATGCCACGTCTTCTGTCCATTTGATGATTCCGGAGAAGGAGGTTAATAGGTTTGCCCCCCCTGTAAAGCCATAATAAACTTTATTGATGTGGTGTAAATTCAAAAAGGTAAGTCCAGCATGGAAAGCGGCAAATAAGCCGAGGATCTGCCATAATACGCCACCAAAAATCAGGGCGGCAGCAAAAAGTACCATGGAAAAGTAAGGGACAATTTTCACATAGAACTTTAGCCATGGTTTATCTGTAAAACGCAATTGTTCCGGTAAATCATGAACCAGTTTGCGTTGAATGGTCCGCAAGTGTTCAGGTTGGTGGCTTTGCAATTCTGCACGGAAATGAAAAGTTTGATCGATATGACCGGTCAATTCTTTGATGGCTTCCTGACGTGCTAGTATAGTGTCTTTATCATTCGGTTTACCCAGGTTTTCTGCCAGTAAATTCATACCTCTTTCGGTTTTGCAGCGGTTACTGAAAGCGTATAACGAACCAGGCCCGTAAATATCAAGGTCTGAGGCATAAGGATGCAGTTCATCTTCGTATTGTACCCCACTATTGTAACCATTTTTCCCTGTCAGTATTTGGTTGACTTCATTCTGATAAACCCATAAAAGTTGTCCGGCATAAGTTAACTCTACCTGAACCGCACTTTGCTTTTTTACCAGTATCAAAAACAACACAAATGGAATGACCAATAAGCCTGTTAATATCGGATGAAAGCCCATATTGATGATGGCTGCAAGGATCAGAATTTCCGCAACAAACAACCCTAATCTGGAAAAAGAGATGTTATTGAGTTTCTTTTTAAGGGCAGAAATCCGTGCTTCCTGCGCCGCAATATTATTTTGGTAGTCCTTTAAAATACTATCTTTTGTTTTTACCATTATCTTTGGATGTTCTCTAATTGGATAAATATAGCGATTAGAACTATAGACTAAGGAAAGCAGGATCAGTTTAGCGTGTTTATTCACGATTTCAAGCCTTCATCCCCTATTGACAAAAACAAAATCACAACTCATGAATATATGGCTGCTGTACTGAAAATCAAGAAGAGCGACTATTGTATTTAGAGTAGATAAACAATATCAAACGAATGAAAATTACATTATTGGTTGTAGGAAAAACCGAAGATAAATACCTGATTGAGGGGATTGACAAATATTTGAAAAGGTTGAAACACTATATCAACTTCAACCTGGTGGTGATTCCTGATGTAAAAAACACGAAAAACCTGACTGAAGCACAGCAGAAAAGCAAAGAAGCAGAACTGATTTTAAAACAGATCAGTAATCAGGATACGGTCATTCTGATGGATGAGAAAGGGAAGAAATATACTTCGATATTATTCTCCAATTACCTGAATAAACAGATGATTGGCAGTGTGCAACACTTAATTTTCATCATTGGTGGTCCTTATGGCTTTGATGAAAGTGTGTACCAACGTGCCAATGGCAGTATGTCTTTATCAGACATGACGTTTTCTCACCAGATGGTGCGCCTGTTCTTTGTTGAGCAGCTTTACCGCGCTTTTAGTATTTTAAAGGGAGAACCTTATCACCACGAATAAATCTATCGCTTTGTGTTGTGGAAAACCAGTACATTGATCATCATTTATAAAAAGGAGTTATTATGCAATTGCCAAGTGATTTTAAAAGAAAATACAAATACAGGAGCAATCCAAGAAGAGACCGCCTGAATTACATCATTGCGATTGTCATTTCAGCAATCGCTTTTCTATTGATCTGGTTTTACCTGTAATTTGGTTTGGACTAGAGTATTTTATTCCCGCGGGGACCGCTGATCAGATGCTTTCATCTGCATGATTTGTTGTCACTTATTTCAGGAAGGGACAGGGATTATAAAAAAAGCCGGATCTGTTAAAGATCCGGCTTTTGTATAACCTATATTGTCCAATATAAGGACTAAACGCCTTTTTTGCTAGTCATGCTCGCTTTTTTAGCTGGCTGAGCTGCTTTACTTGGTGCTTTTGTATTAGATGGTTTCGGGCTTGCTTTCACTTTCTTGTCCGATTTATCTTCAATTTTAACACCATCCTGGTCTACAACTGCTTCAGGAGCTGCTTCACTGAAAAGTGGCAATTCCTTTAACAAATGGTACCAAGAAACAATTTTCTTCATGTCAGAAGTATAAACTTTCTCCTGGTCATGACCTGGAGCAACTTCTAAAAAGAATGCTTTTAAATCTTTTGCATCTGCTTTTGCATCTGGAACATTTCCTTTAGCGGCAACGATATTTGCAAAAACATCTAATAACTTCAAATCGTCATCTTCGCCGTATACGGTAATGTCTTCTAATGACGCTAGTTTAGTTGTAGTAATGTTCGCTACAATTTTAACTTTCTGTGCATCCAGACTTTCTAAAACGTATCCGCCTTTATTTTGTCCTACCAGTTTAAATAGACCTGGTCTTCCAGATACTGCAACGATTCCTCTTAAATTCATAATATTTTGTTTTTGAGAAGTAAGAACTAGTCTTCAATTACTTCTATCCCTATAATCTTATCTCCTTGTTTGATATCGTCAACAATATCAACATTTTCTATTACTTTTCCGAAACAAGTATGTACTCTGTCTAAATGAGCAGTATTGTCTCTGCTGTGACATACGAAGAATTGAGAACCTCCAGTATTTCTTCCAGCGTGTGCCATAGATAATACACCACGATCATGGTATTGATTTTCGCCAGTTAACTCACAATCAATTTTGTAACCTGGGCCACCAGTACCTGCTAAATGTGCTTTAGACGGGTCTTTAGAGTTTGGACAACCACCTTGAATCACGAAATTAGGAATTACCCTGTGAAAAGTAACGCCATCATAGAATCCTTCTGAAGCTAATTTCTTAAAGTTAGCAACGGCATTCGGTGCATCCTGATCATAAAACTGAACAGTCATGTTACCTTTATCTGTTTTTATTATTGCTTTGCTCATGATAATTTTGTGTAAATGCCAAATTTAGTAAATTGAAATGACTCCTGAATATTAATTACAGTTAAAAAAGCCATGGATACTGATTATCGTCTATAAACGTTTATTCAGTACAATAATTTTATTATAGGTTTATAAAAAATTACATTCGCATATACCCCGATAAAGTATGTCCCTTAAAAAAGTATACCTGCTGTTGTGTTTAATGGTTTTTAGCCTCGGCTTAAAGGCCTCATCTATTCTTGTTTATATGGACGAAGACCAGAAGAACCACCTTAAAGCTTATGGTATTGCGTACTGGAGCATCCAGCAAAAGGCAGAAGTGAGCTGGTTACTGAATTATAGAGGAGGGAGTTTTCTGCTCCAGTATCACAAAAACATCGAAGATGAATGTAAAACCCGCGGCGTTTCTTATCAGGTACTGGCAGATGGAAAGGTAACGGCCATCCTCAATGAAATCAGTGATCCGGAAGTAAACATGGAGGTGGTAAAACTAGAAAAATCACCAAAAATTGCGGTTTATTCACCAAAAAGCAAGCTTCCCTGGGATGATGCAGTTACAATGGTGCTGAGGTATGCAGAAATCCCTTACGATGTGGTGTATGATGATGAGGTTTTAAAAGACAAACTTGCGGGCTATGATTGGCTGCATTTGCACCATGAGGATTTTACAGGGCAATACGGTCGTTTCTGGAGTTCTTTCCGCAATGCGGGATGGTACCGGGAAGATGTCAAAAACCAAGAGGCAACCGCGAAAAGAAATGGCTTCAATAAGGTATCGGAAATGAAGCTGGCAGTAGCCAAAAGAATTAAAGAATTTTGTGCTGGCGGAGGCTTCTTATTTGCCATGTGTTCCGCTACAGATAGCTACGACATTGCATTGAGCGCTGAAGGAGTAGACATTTGTGAAAGTATGTTCGATGGCGATGGTGCAGATCCACAGGCACAATCAAAAATAGACTATAAGAAAACCTTTGCTTTTCAAAATTTTAAACTCGATACTAATCCAAATAATTATGAATTTTCAGATATTGATGCTACTCAAACCAGAACGTTGGTTCAGAGCAATGATTTTTTCACCTTATTTGAGTTTTCTGCAAAATGGGACCTGGTACCAACGATGTTAACTCAGAATCATGAAAAGGTGATCAAAGGATTTATGGGGCAGACTACTGCTTTCCGAAAATCTGTAGTAAAACCAAACATCACGGTATTGGGAGAAAATAAAGGTGCGGAAGAGGTGCGGTACCTGAATGGAGAAATTGGTAAAGGGCAGTTTACCTTTTATGGTGGTCATGATCCGGAAGATTATCAGCATGCGGTAGGTGATCCGCCGACAGATTTGAACCTGCACCCCAACTCAGCGGGTTACAGGCTCATTCTGAACAATGTTTTATTTCCTGCCGCTAAAAAGAAACCACAGAAAACATAATATTTATCTGGCTTAATCGTAGAAGCTCCAGCTTACCCCAAATTTAATCAGGACTCTGTCCATCATTGGATAACGGTTCACGGAATAATATCCTTTAGATATTAATCCCTGATTGGCATAATCTGTTTTCACAAAGATATTGGCCTTTCTCAAACTCGCCTTTACCCAGACATCCAGAATTGGTGTGGAATCAAATGTAGTGGCTTGTCCTACGTAAAACTGGCCTGCTGGTGCAGAATAAGAATAGTTTTTATAAGGTGTATTGTAACGGATATCAAATCCTACATTCGTTTTTAATGCTTTAAAGAAGGTATGGTCCAGGAAGAAGCTGGCAAAAGCATACAGTTCCGGAGTTCTCAAGATATTAGGATTGTCAGTTTTTTGATAAACCAGGTAACTATCCAGGTTGAATTTACCGAATTTCAGTTTTTTACCCAGGGTAATTTTCAACAGGTTAATGCTGTTGAGCTGCGCAGGTATGATATTATTTGCATTCTTTGCAAAAAAGACACTATCTAATGCCTCACCATCTTTTGGAGGAGGATTGGTGAAATACAGGTAATCGCTGATCCTAAAATATTCTGCACTGGCTTCAAAATTCAGTCGGTCGTTCAGGTATTTAAAAGACAGATTAATGGTTTTTGTACGGTTGAAATCTTCTTTCCAGTTGTAATGGTTACCAAAATATCTGATATAGACTTCTTCTGGTGACTTATTCTGAAAATATCCTCCCAATACGATACGCCCTACCGACTTGCTCAACAGGACATTACTTTTCGCTTCATATAGAAAATCACCGCTGTTTCTTCCCTGAAATATTTGCTGCAAATCTACATTCAGGTCAATACGGTTACTGAATCTATAACCTGCGGAACCTAAAAGTGTGATGTTCTGAAAAGTAGAGTTGTAATTGTAATAGGTAGAAATTTTATCTGGATAAAATACGCCTTGATAGTACTTATAGAAATCATGTCTGATCCCCGCGTCTACTTTCAGCTCATTTTTGATAATAGAATTACCTTTTCCACGAAGGAAAAAACTGTACATAAATTCATTCTGTACATTCATATAGCGCGTACTATCATAAGTAACCGAAAGATCTGCTATCCCGGTAGGGATGGCGGTATGATCATCTAAAGAGCTTTTATGAAAAGTGTAAGAATTCTGATTGTACTTAAAAGTATAAGCTATCTTATTGGTGGGTAAGATCTTATCTGAGATCTCCTGTGCCAGACTGTCTATCCTTCCTACAAAATAAGTTTGCTTGATCATGAAGGAATTAGAGCGGTAAATATGACCTGCATCGACAAGTCTAACTGGTTCAGAAAGGTGGTCTAAACCAAAGGATTTATTGTTGCTCCCATAAATATTGTTATTGACAATGGAACCATTTTCGCGTGCTTTCAGGGTATTAAATATCGCCGCAATCCATAAGTTATATCGTTTATTCGGACTTTGATACCAGGTAAAAAGATCTGCGTTTAAGTGGTCACCTCTTTGTCGAGGGTAATAACCATTGGCACCAATCCTATTGTAATTCGCTCCGATATTCCAGTTTTTTTTGATATTCTGGGAATGGGTAACTTTGAAAATGGCTTCTGTTTCGCCGGCAGAAATAAAGTATAAATTGGTATACGGCGTTCTGGCTTGATAATATTTGATATCATCCTGACCGATGGCATAAAAATCCAGGGAGTGAAAGCCTGCATCAAAACCAATGGTTTTTGAAGGTTCAAACAACATCGGCATGGCTGCCAGACCAAGATTTCCCGTACCGACGGTTGGTCTTCGAGGCTGTGCAATCATACTGAAATTCTGAAATCCTGCAAGCGTGGTATCCAATGGCAAAGTTTGAATGCTGTCTTTCGTCAGCTTCAAGGTCGTATACCTGATAAAGCGGGAAGTAAAAATCACCGAGTCTGTTCCTGATTCTTCTTTCTTTCTCAAGGAATCCAGTAATTTATTGTCGTTGACCGTCGTTTTTAAATCCTGAGCAAATAAAGCCCCAGTCCCTAACAGGAAAAAGCAAAAAACAAATAAAGCAATGCTTTTATACATTATAAGGTAGAGATTAATTGGCTCAGTATTTTTGTCATTCTTGGTTCTGCAACTCTTGCAGTTTCAATGATTTCTTCCAAACTTACTGGTTGTAGTTCTTCTGGAAAACCTTCATCAGTTAACACAGAAATCGCAAATACCGGGATGCTCATGTGTCTGGCCACGATCACCTCTGGAACAGTACTCATGCCTACAGCATCACCACCGATAATACGTAAATATTTATATTCTGCTTTGGTTTCCAAATTTGGTCCGGTTACTGAAACATACACGCCCTGATGGCAAACAATATCATTGTCTTTTGCGATTTGCAGCGCTGATTTAATTAATGACCTTTCGTATGGCTGACTCATATCCGGGAAACGGGGTCCCATATCACTGTCGTTTCTTCCACGAAGCGGGCTTTCTGGCTGCAGATTGATATGGTCATTGATGATCATCAGATCGCCTTTTTTATAGTCAGGATTTAAGGATCCTGCAGCGTTAGACACAAAAAGATGTGCAATTCCTAAGGCTTTCATCACACGGATTGGAAAAGTAATCTGCTGCATGCTATAGCCTTCATAATAATGGAGTCTACCTTGCATGGCCACAACTCTTTTCCCGTTTAATGTACCGAATATCAATTTACCGGAATGAAATTCCAGCGTAGAGATCGGGAAATTAGGGATATTGGAATACATCAATTGATGTGCGACTTCTATTTCGCCTACCAATCCACCCAGACCAGTTCCTAAAACGATGCCAATTTCTGGTTGGAAATCATTCGTTTTACGTTTTAGATATTCAACGGTTTCGTGTATGACTTGAAACATAAGCTATAATTTTTTGATCAAATATAATTTTATCTTTTGCGCTTAGCCCGATTTTGACAGGCAAATAAAAGATTGGTAAATTTAGCAGTAATTCTTTTAAAGTACCACCTAATAAACGCTGCGCATCCTTTTCTGTTGTGATGATGATTTTTTCCGTTGCGGGTTCACTATTAAAGGCAGCAACCAGGTCATTGATATTTCCCTCGGTAAAGCGATAATGGTCCGGATAATCGTGGTGCCTGATCTTGGCGGTATACTTCCCTAAATACTGCAGTAATGGCTTTGGATTGGCGATTCCAGTCAGCAAAAACACGGTAGTTTCCTGAGTTATTGATTTACAGATCTGATTTTCACCTGAGATTAACGGTACCAGATCCTGGTAAATTAAAGACGAAAAAACAGCTTCCTTTTGCCAGTGATCTTCAAATTTATCCAAGCATTTTGAGGTCTCATCAGGCTTTATATTGTCCGGAGATTTGGTGATCAGGATGGATTGTGCTCTTTTATAACCGGAAAAACTTTCCCTCAGGTTTCCGGTAGGCAGCAGAAACTGTGGTTTCAGCAGCTTTTCAAATTCAAATAGCAGGATGTTAAAGCCGGCAGAAATGGCACGGTGCTGATAGGCATCGTCCAGAATAATCAGGTCATGATGTTGTTGTAATCGCCCTGCGCCAAGCACCCGATCTTCACAAACGGCCACTGTCACCTGCGGAAATTTTCGATAAAACTGCATGGGCTCGTCACCTATCGTTTCGGCTGTTGCCTGATCATCCGCGAGGATAAAACCTTTGGTTTTACGGCCATATCCCCTGCTTAAAATGGCAATTTTACGGTTTGGAAAAAGGCGCACCAGGTATTCTGTGACCGGGCTTTTACCGGATCCGCCAACCACCAGGTTTCCCACGCAAATCACCGGAATATCAAAGCCAGTAGCTTTAAACACACCGATATCATAGAGCTTGTTTCTCACAAAAACTACGATGCCATATAGGATGGAAAAAGGAAATAACAGGTAGCGTAAGTATTTTATCATGCTGCGCTTCAAAAATAAGAATTATAGCGCGTATTGCATGAAGTTTATACATATTGAGCGTTACCGGGCAACAAAATAAAAGGCTATCTTTGTACAAACAATATTTTATATCATGCTTAAAGGATTTTTTAACGTACCAACTCCGGTTAACGAGCCTATTTTAGGTTACGCCCCGGGAAGTAAAGAACGTGAACTTTTGAAGGCCGCAATTGCCGAAGCCCGCTCTAAAAAAATTGACATCCCGATGTACATTAACGGAAAGGAAGTCCATACTGACCATAAAGGAACTGCGACTCCTCCACACGATCATCAGCATATTCTTGCTGAGTACAGCAAAGGAACAAAGGAACATGTAAGTCAGGCGATTGATGCTGCCCTTGCAGCTAAATCAAAATGGGAAAATTTAGCATGGGAACATCGTGCAGCGATCTTCCTGAAAGCAGCTGATCTTATTGCTGGTCCATACCGCTATAAATTAAACGCAGCCACCATGCTGGGTCAATCAAAAAATGCTTACCAGGCAGAGATTGATGCCGCTTGTGAGCTGATCGACTTCCTTCGTTTTAACGTAAGTTATATGTCGGAAATCTATAAACAACAACCTCCGGTTTCTCCAAAAGGATCATGGAACAGAGTGGAACAACGCCCGTTAGAAGGTTTTGTATTCGCTTTGACACCATTTAACTTCACTGCGATTGCTGGTAACTTACCTACTTCAGCAGCAATGATGGGGAACGTAATCGTTTGGAAACCTGCAAATACTCAGATTTATTCTGCAAATGTATTGATGCAGATTTTCAAAGAAGCAGGTTTGCCTGATGGCGTAATCAACCTGGTATATGTTTCCGGACCGGAAGCAGGTGAAGTGATCTTTAACCACCCTGATTTCGCAGGTATCCACTTTACAGGATCTACAGGCGTATTCCAGGACATTTGGAAAACGATCGGAAATAACATTCATAAATTCAAAACTTACCCACGTATTGTTGGGGAAACAGGTGGCAAAGATTTTATCCTTGTTCATGGTTCGGCAGAGGCAGAATCTTCCAGCACAGCGATCATCCGTGGCGCATTCGAATACCAGGGACAAAAATGTTCTGCTGCTTCACGTGTTTACGTAGCAAAGAGCATCTGGCCTAAAGTAAAAGAATACATGCTTCGCGATCTTGCTGAGTTCAAAATGGGTGGAACTGAGGATTTCGGCAACTTTATCAATGCAGTAATTGACGGAAATTCTTTCGACAAATTAGCGAAATACATTGACGAAGCTAAAAAAGACAGCAGTGTAGAAATTATTGCTGGTGGTAACTACGACAAATCTAAAGGATACTTTATTGAACCAACAGTATTGGTGGTTCAAGATCCTAAGTATGTTACCATGAGTGAAGAATTATTCGGCCCGGTATTGACTTTATTTGTATATGATGATGATAAATTCGATGAGATTTTAGACATCGTTGACAGCACTTCCATCTACGCCTTAACAGGTGCTGTGATTGCTCAGGATCGCTATGCGATTGAAAAAGCAACGCATCGTTTGAGAAATGCAGCAGGTAACTTCTACATCAATGATAAATGTACAGGTGCCGTTGTTGGACAGCAGCCATTTGGTGGTGCCAGAGGTTCCGGTACAAACGATAAAGCGGGTTCAATGATCAATCTTTTACGTTGGGTTTCTCCACGTACGATCAAAGAAACTTTTGATCCGCCTAAAGATTTCCGTTATCCATTCTTGTCTAACGATTAGTGTCTTTGATTGGATCTTTTGATCCATCATTTTCTATATAAAAAAACGGAGGATCCATTCAGGACCTCCGTTTTTTTATGAAATAGCGCCACTGATCGCAGCGCTTCCATTACCTATTTTAATTTTTCAATTCCATCCATTCTAAAGACAGAATTCAAAGTACTATTGTTTTCACAAGTAACTCCCAGATCTGAAATGAAGCCATTTTCAAGGCTATAAGCCCAACCATGCAAGCTTAATTTCTTACCATTAGCCCATCTGTTCTGAACGATAGAGGTTTTAGTCAGATTAAATACACCTTCAATTACATTCAGCTCCACTAATCTTTCACTTCTTTTCTTTTTATCAGTGATCATGTCCAATTCATGGTAATGCAATCTGTAAGTATCTTTAATATTTCTCAACCAGTTATCGATAATACCATATTGTTTATTACCCATGGCGGCTTCTACCCCACCACAGCCATAGTGACCACATACAATTACGTGTTCTACTTCTAATACGTTGACCGCATAATCCAATACACTCAACATGTTCATATCGGTATGAACTACCACATTGGCAATGTTACGGTGAACAAAGATATCTCCAGGATTGGTATTCGTGATCTGGTTTGCAGGAACACGACTATCAGAACAGCCAATCCAAAGGATCGGTGGTTTTTGTCCGGCAGATAAACGCTCGAAGTACTTAGGATCTTCTGCTAAAGTGGCAGCTACCCAGTCCTTATTTCCTTGTAATAATCCTTCGTATGTAATTTGGTCTGTATCTTGTTTTTCTAATTTTGCGCACATAATAATTTAATTATTAATTTTTTCTATGATTTTACTGTCCAATTTTGGCACAGTATATTGTTTCTTAATGTTCTCTAATATCACTATTGTTCCTTTCGTATAAGCGTTGTGCTTAAAGTTGAAAATTGTTTCCAACACATCTGGATCAATATATCGGGAATTTGTTCCATCGATAGTGACATTTGTTTCTTTTGGGATATTGTTCAGCATCACCTGAATGGCTGCTTTATTTAAAAATGAAACCTCTTCGGCTAATTTAATGCGGAGATTTTTCTTATTTCCTTCTTCCTGAATTTTGTAGAAAAAAGGATTACGCATGTTCGTACGCAACAGGTAGAAGATGGAGAATAACATCCCTACAGCCACACCTTTTAGCAGGTCGGTCAATAACACGGCAATAATCGTGATTACAAACGGTACAAACTGGTCCCAGCCTTTATGGTACATATGTTGGAATAAGGCAATACGTGTTAACTTATAACCGGTTACCAATAGAATTGCTGCCAAACAGGCCAGTGGAATCATATTGATCACACCCGGGATAAATAAGAAAGACAAAAGTAACCATCCTCCGTGAAAAATCGCAGACATTTTAGTTCTTCCTCCAGCATTTACGTTTGCGGAACTCCTTACAATTACGGAAGTTAGCGGTAAACCACCCAGCATACCACTGGTCATATTACCTACACCCTGAGCTAATAACTCTCTATTTGTTGGAGTTGTTCTTTTGATCGGGTCGATTTTATCAACCGCTTCAATACTTAATAACGTTTCTAAACTGGCTACTACAGCAATTGTTGCGGCAACCACCCATACTTTACTATCGGTAATGGCTGAGAAATTAGGCAAGGTAAATAAGGAAGTCAGATCTGACCATCCGTTCACCACTGGAATTTCTACCATTTGCGAGGTATTCAAGGCGTAGCCTGTTCCCTGGAAAGCGATACTTAATATAATTCCTAAAGCAACCACGACCAATGGTGCAGGAATTACATTTACTTTTTTCAGCTTCGGCCAGTATATTAATACGGCAATAGACAATCCACTGATGATAATCGCAGCCAATGTAAAATGACTAAACGCATTTCCTAAAGCGGAAAATGTGTTTTGGTTGTCTCCCTGAAAAAAGCTTTCATCACCAAAGAAATCAGAATCTACGCCTAAAGCATGAGGAAGCTGTTTCAGGATTAAGGTAACCCCAATCGCTGCCAGCATTCCTTCAATAACGCTGGACGGGAAATAATTACCGATCATCCCGCCTTTCAGCAAGCCTAATACGATCTGCATCGCCCCTGCCAATACAACTGCCAGTAAAAATGTTTGATACCCCCCCAGTTGACCAATCGCGCCAAGCACGATTGCCGTAAGCCCTGCAGCAGGACCACTTACGCTCAATTGAGAACCACTAAGACTTGCAACTATAATACCTCCCACAACACCAGTAATTAAACCGGCGAATAATGGTGCTCCTGAGGCCAGGGCCACACCCAAACATAAAGGCAAGGCCACCAAAAACACCACAATACTAGCTGGCAAGTCACGCTTTAAGTTCTTTTTTAATATATACTTCTTCACTTCCAATCTTGAAAAGATCGAGTTACTATTTTGCATAAAACAAAGTTTTAATTCTTGTAAACTAATTTAAAAAATTGCACAGCTATCCTGATAACAGGTTAGTTATACGAGTAAATTAGGCCAAGTTAGGAGGAGGGGTCGGTACAGAGGGATGGAAAGGATCCACATGTCGTTTAAAATGATCGATGTAGCTGTTGCTGATACCGAAATGGCTAAGAACGGCATTGAAGTCCATTGTATAATGGTTATCGATCATTTTATAATCCATCAGGTTCACTTTAGCTTTACCGCTCTCACCGTCGGCACTATGCTCAACTTCGATCTGCATGATCACCAGTTGAATGCTTTCCTTTTGAATATCGTTGAAAAATACGGGCGCCCCAGAAATCATCATCTTTACGCAAAAGATGCCTAGAAAGGTAATAATGATTAAAAGACGGTATTTCCGTAATGACATTTTGATTATTTAGTTCATGCTTAACTGTTCAAAAATAGCTCCAAAAAAGCCGAACTAGCAAATTGTCATGTAAAAAAAATGTAATTTCCTGCATATTTCACTCAAAAACAGGAGATTAAATTTTAAAAGGGACCTTTTCTATAGATAAATGAAGCATTAAGCGTAATTTAGGCAGCTCAAAATACGTTTATCTTATTCATGAGAAAATTATTACTATTCATTGTCATGCTAGTGCCTTTCTCTGTACTTGCACAAAGCAATAACGCCCCTTCCTCTTACGCCCCGCATGAAATAAACATCACCGGGTATTTACAAACACAATTCCAAAAAGCACAATCTTCTGGAATAAATTCCTTTTCCGGAGGAGACTTTTCCAAGAATTCAGATTCTCGTTTCATGATCAGAAGGGGCAGGTTAAAGATCGACCGTGCCGATAAATATTCCAGCATCGTTTTTCAGATTGATGCCACTCAAAATGGTGTGCAGCTGATGGATGCCTTTATTCAGTTTCACCAGGAAGAGACCAAACAGTTTCTTTTTACGGCAGGTTTATTCAACCGTCCCTTTGGCTATTCTATCGTATATTCATCAGGATACAGAGATTTCCCGGAACGTGCAAGGGTGTTTCAGACACTGATGCCCAGAGAACGTGACCTTGGTGCCATGATCAGTTTCAAGCCTGACTACAAACCTTTAAGCTTTCTGTCTGCTGATCTTGCAGTGATCAATGGAAGTGGATTAACCGCCAGAGATTATGACTCAAAAAAGGATATTGTGGCAAACATAGATTTTACTTTTGATAGCCTTGCCAATAAAAAGTTAAAGCTCGGTTTCGGAGCTTCTTACTATAAAGGCTATGTAAGGAGTGACACAGAGACGTTTTTTGTCAGAAATGGCAGTACTTATGTGAAAGACACCAACCCAAGTCATGTAAATTCTTATGCCAACCGTGATTATTATGGCGCAAACTTACAGGTAGCCTATGACAATTCTTTCGGTACCACTTCATTTAAAGCAGAGTATGTAGCCGGAAAACAACCTGGAGTAGCGGCTGCCGCCGACATTACCGGCCCTTTGGCCAGCACCAGTTTCTCCGCTCAGCCAAAAACAGACCTTTACCTGCGTGAATTTAACGGATATTATTTCTGGTTAACTCAGCGAATTGGCAAATCTAAATTTAACGCCTTACTTGGCTATGATGTTTACGACCCTAATATTCATGTATCAGAAAAGGAAATCGGTGCGCCAAACAGCAATACCACTGCCGGAGATATTAAGTTCAGTACACTGGGTTATGGCCTTACTTATATGATGAACGGCCGCTTAAAACTAACATTATATAATGAGCATGTGGTAAACGACGATACACAGCTGCCTCAATACACCAAAGACCTTAAAGATGATGTATTTACTGCCAGACTACAGTACCGCTGGTAATGACCAGCTATTTAATAAATATTGCTATTTTACGAAATCATCATAGCAGATCCATAATCTCAGTTAAATGATGGCCTTAAAATCTCCATTTAACTGAGATTGTGGTTTAGGGACAAACCAAAAAGATATCAACCATAAGAAAAACCAAAAAATATTCTAATGAAAACCAAAATTGAGTTACTTCAGGATAAAGTTAAACAAGCCCATACCGGCGGTGGAGCAGCAAGAATTGAAAGCCAGCATAAAAAAGGGAAACTGACCGCAAGAGAAAGAATTCATTTCCTAATGGACGAAAACTCTTTTGAAGAAATCGGCATGATGGTCACCCATAGAAGTACCGATTTTGGTATGGAAAAGGAAATATATCTTGGCGATGGTGTGGTGACAGGATATGGAAATATCAACGGCCGATTGGTCTATGTATTTTCACAGGATTTCACCGTTTTTGGCGGTTCACTTTCCGAGACTCATGCCGAAAAAATCTGTAAGATTATGGACATGGCCATGAAAAATGGTGCTCCGGTTATCGGTTTAAACGATAGCGGTGGTGCACGTATTCAGGAAGGTGTGGTTTCCCTGGGTGGTTATGCCGATATCTTTTACAGGAATGTACAGGCATCGGGAGTGATCCCACAATTATCGGCAATTATGGGCCCATGTGCTGGTGGAGCAGTCTACTCTCCTGCCATCACCGACTTTATTTTAATGGTAGAAAACACTTCTTACATGTTTGTAACCGGCCCTAACGTAGTGAAAACGGTAACACATGAGGTAGTTACTTCCGAAGAATTAGGCGGCGCATCTACCCATGCCACTAAATCAGGTGTCACTCATTTTGCCTGTTCAAATGAACTGGATGCCATCAACCATGTGAAAAGATTGCTGAGTTATATGCCTCAGAATTGTGAAGAAACACCTGCCACCCTTCCTTATGAAGCGACGAATGAAGAACGTATTTCTTTAAATAGCCTGATGCCTGTCAATGCAAACCAGCCCTACGATGTCAGAACTGTGATTGATGAAGTGGCAGATGCAGATAGCTTTTTAGAAGTACATAGAGAATATGCAGAAAATATAGTGGTAGGTTTTGCACGTCTGGCAGGAAGAAGCATCGGTATTGTAGCCAATCAACCAGCTTATCTCGCCGGTGTATTAGATAACCATGCTTCCACGAAAGCAGCCCGTTTTGTTCGCTTTTGCGACTGCTTCAATATTCCATTATTGGTATTTGAAGATGTTCCAGGCTTCCTTCCAGGCACCGATCAGGAATGGAATGGCATCATCAATAACGGTGCAAAATTATTATATGCCTTTAGTGAGGCCACAGTTCCCCGCATTACAGTGATCACCAGAAAAGCTTATGGTGGTGCCTATGATGTGATGAACTCCAAACATATTGGTGCAGATATGAACTATGCCTGGCCAACGGCCGAAATCGCCGTAATGGGTGCTAAAGGAGCTGCAGAGATCATTTTCAAGAGAGAAATCTCTACTGCAGAAAACCCGGAAGAAAAATGGCTGGAAAAAGAGAAGCTTTATTCTGATACTTTTGCCAATCCTTACCGCGCTGCAGAACGTGGCTTTGTAGATGAAGTGATCGAGCCCGCGCAAACCAGAATAAAGCTCATCAAAGCATTTAAAATGTTAGAAAATAAAGTGGTCAATGCTCCACGTAGAAAACACGGAAATATCCCCCTATAAATGAAATTGAGTCGTACAGATGTGATGCTCATGGCTTTTTGTACCGGCCTGATTGTCGCTAACATCTATTATTGTCAGCCATTAGTGATCCTGGTGGCGCAGGAATTTAAAGTAACGGAAAGTCATGCCGGTATGATCACTTACCTGACGCAGGCTGGCTATGCCCTGGGTTTATTTTTGGTGGTACCGCTTGGCGATATGTTTGAACGCCGAAAACAGATCTTAATCATTACTGGACTGGCAGTGGCTTCCTTACTCCTTGCCGCTATGTCCCACAGCTTTTTGCTCCTGCAAATTGCCAGTGTGCTGATTGGTGCAAGTTCTGTCGTTCCCCAATTGATCTTACCTATGGCAGCCAATTTAAGTTCCAACGAAAAACGCGGGGAAACTATTGGCATTATTACCAGTGGCTTGCTCATCGGAATCCTGGCTTCCAGGTCCATCAGCGGTAGTGTGGGCTTTTTATGGGGATGGAGAACTATGTATTTTATCGCCGCCGGCATCTGTGCCTTATTGATGGTGCTGATGGCGAAACGTTTTCCTTTAAGCCTGCCTTCTTTTAAAGGAACTTACCGGGAATTGATGGCTTCCATGTGGCATTATGTGAAAACAGAGCCCGTTTTAAGGGAAGCTTCTATCATCAATTTCCTGGCTTTCGGAGTGCTCAGTGCATTCTGGACCACGATGGTACTGTTTTTAGCCAATCCTCCTTTCAATTTTCAAACCATGCAAATCGGCTTGTTCGGCATAGCCGGAGCTGCTGGTGCACTCGCTGCCCCTTTAGTAGGTAAACTAAGCAGTGGCCACAATCCACGCAGAAACATATTCATAGGCCTGATTTTACAACTCATCAGCATTGTTGCTTTTTACTTTACCGGCAGCCATTTATACCTATTCATTACCGGGATTATTTTAATTGACATCGGCCAGCAGGCGATTCATGTGACCAATCAAACCCGCATTTATGCCTTAATTCCCGAAGCCCGCAATCGCCTCAATACCGTATTTATGTCGGTGAGTTTTGTTGGTGCTGCTGTAGGTTCTGCAATTGGATTATGGCTATGGGACAAGGGACAATGGCCTTTGTTCTGCTTTGGAACCACCGCAATCATCCTGCTCAATATTTGCATCTATAAATCCAACAAGGTCAGAAGCTAATGGAAAATACGCATATAGAACAAATCAGAGCGGATCTTACCTGGCGCATCAGGCATATCGCAATGTATCCAGACCAGCCTTACGACACCATAAAACTAGAAAATGATCGGGATGGCCTGCATTTCGGTTTATTTGCTGGCGATCAGCTCGTGTCTGTGGTTTCTCTCTTTAATGAAGGCACAGTTTATCAGTTCAGAAAGTTTGCCACTGTTCCCGAATATCAGGGGAAAGGTTATGGTAGTTTTTTACTCCAGCATCTGATCGATTATGTGCGCCCTTTGGGAGCGACGATGCTCTGGTGTAATGCCAGGATAACAGCCGCGCCGTTTTACGCTAAATTTGGCTTTTTGGAAACCGATGAATGCTTCGCCAAACAGGGATTAGAATTTGTCATCATGCAGTTACAACTCAACAATTAACTTGTTGCTTACGCCCTAGTTTATATATTTGTTCGGGTAAAGCACAATACAGCTTATTATACGTTTTAAAGAAACATCAAATGGCAAAAAAGAAAGACGATAAACAGAAACACGTTTCTGTAGTTACTAAAAAGTCACTCCAATTTTTTGAAGAATATATCAATAATCCATCGCCAACTGGCTTTGAATATCCTGGTCAGAAGCTATGGTTAGACTACCTGAAGCCTTATATCGATGAAAGTTTCATCGATAATTACGGAACAGCAGTAGGTGTAATCAACCCTAAAGCAGAATATAGAGTAGTAATTGAAGCACATGCTGATGAGATTTCCTGGTTTGTAAATTACATTACTGCAGAAGGATTGATCTATGTGATTCGCAATGGTGGTTCTGATCACCAGATCGCTCCCTCAAAAAGAGTGAACATCCATACCGATAACGGAATGGTGAAAGCAGTATTCGGATGGCCGGCAATTCATACCAGAAGCGGCGAGAAAGAAGAAGCTCCCGCATTAAAAAACATCTTCCTGGACTGTGGATGTACTTCTAAAGATGAAGTAGAAGCTTTAGGTATCCATGTAGGTTGTGTGATCACTTATGAAGACGAATTTATGGTATTGAACGACCGTTATTACGTTGGAAGGGCACTAGACAACAGGGCTGGTGGTTTCATGATTGCCGAAGTTGCTCGTCTGTTAAAAGAAAACAAACAAAAACTTCCTTTCGCGTTATACATCGTAAACTCGGTACAGGAGGAGATCGGCTTGCGCGGTGCCGAAATGATCGCTCACCGGATTAAACCTCATGTAGCCATTGTTACAGACGTTACACATGACACCAGCACTCCGATGATTAATAAAATTACACAGGGTGATTTAGCTTGTGGTAAAGGACCAGTAGTTTCTTATGCTCCGGCAGTACAAACCAACCTGAACAAATTACTGATTAAAACAGCAGAAAAGAATGACATCCCATTCCAGCGTCAAGCTTCATCGAGGTCTACAGGCACCGATACAGATGCATTTGCCTATTCAAATGGCGGCGTTCCTTCCGCTTTGATCTCCCTGCCACTGCGCTACATGCACACTACGGTAGAAATGATCCATAAAGAAGATGTAGACAATGTGATCAGCTTGATTTACCACTCTTTATTAAACATCGAGAAAGATCAGGATTTCAGGTATACAAAATAATTCAGCGTAAACATGTACGACAATAGGGAGGGTATCTGCTAAAACAGATACCCTTTTCTTTTGCTTTTAATTTCCTATTTTTAGAAAAGTATCTGAGCCTATCCAGCTCATAAACCTATAAATTTTCCTTATGAGTGATCAAACCCAAAGCTTTATAGAAAAAGTGAAAGCAGCATATCCACCTAAAGGTGCCTATATTTATCTGGGTGGCGGAATATTGGATGGAGAAGTCCTGGCAGATGCCGAAGTAAACCTCTATTTACACATGATGAATCGTCATGGGCTAGTGGCAGGTGCTACTGGAACCGGAAAAACCAGAACCCTGCAGTTACTGGCAGAACAGCTGTCAGATGCCGGGGTTCCCGTCTTTATGCTGGATGTTAAAGGCGACCTTTCGGGTTTATACCAGGCTGGAGAAAGCAATGCTAAAATTGAAGAAAGGGCAAAAATGCTGAATAAACCTTTCGTGCCAACTGCTTACCCTATAGAACCTTATTCGCTTTCCGGGAAATTAGGTGCACAAATGCGGGCAACCATCCTGGAGTTCGGCCCTACCCTGCTCGCTAAAATCTTAGACCTCAACGATACACAAACAGGAGTATTATCTGTGATTTTTAAATATGCAGACGATAATAAGCTCCCCCTTATCGATCTTAATGATCTTAAAAAGCTAATTTCCTATCTTTCTGACGGCCCGGGAAAAGAAGAAATAAAAGCAGATTATGGCAGTATTTCTTCTTCCACTTCAGGAACTATTCTAAGAAAAATCGTTACGATAGAACAGCAGGGATTGAGTCCGATGTTTGGGGAGCCCTCTTTTGAAATTGAAGATTTAATGCTCAGAACTGATGGAAAAGGGAGAATTTCTCTTTTGAACATATCAGATGTACAAAATCAGCCGAAGCTATATTCTACATTTTTACTCAGTTTACTGGCCGAACTTTTTTATAACCTGCCGGAAGTAGGAGATCTGGATAAACCAAAACTAGTGTTCTTTATAGATGAGGCGCACTTGCTTTTTAAAGACTCCTCAAAAGCATTCCTGGAACAGATTGAAACGATCATCAGACTAATCAGGTCTAAAGGAGTAGGCGTCTTCTTCTGCACGCAATCGCCCACAGATATCCCTGAAAGCGTACTTTCCCAATTAGGAAACCGAATCCAGCATGCTTTAAGAGTATTTACACCGAATGATGCCGATGCCTTAAAGAAAACAGTCAACACCTACCCAACTTCGAGCTTTTACAAAATCGATAAGGTATTGACCTCCCTGGGGACCGGTCAGGCGCTGATCACGGTGTTAAACGAAAAAGGAATTCCTACAGAAGTTACCGCCACCATGCTCACTCCTCCTAAAGCAGTAATGGGCCCTTTAAGTGCCCTGGAGTATGATAAATTAGTACAATCCAGTCCGATGAACAAAAAATACGGAACCACAATTGATCCGGAAAGTGCCTATGAAATCCTGACCAAACGACTGAATGATCAACTCAATGGGGAAAGCACTGGAACTGAACCTACTGCTATTCAAAGTAAAAAGCAAGAAAAGAGCATTATGGAACAAGTGATGGGAGCCACCATCACCCGTCAGATTGGCAAGGAAATTGTACGGGGGCTCTTCGGAATGTTAACTGGCAAGAAAACGCGAAATACTGGCGGAAAAGGAATATTTGGGTTTTAAATCCGGAGTCTTCTACCTATTATTCGGGATATTGCTGTTTATATTGCAAAAAACACCCATTATTTTACCTTGAATTTAAACATATTAATTATTTTAGTCCCATGAAACCAACCTTATTAATCTTAGCAGCTGGGATGGCAAGTCGCTACGGCAGCATGAAACAAATTGACGGGTTCGGCCCGAACAACGAAACTATTATTGATTATTCTATATATGATGCCATTAAAGCCGGATTCGGTAAGGTTGTATTTATTATTAAAGAAGAGTTTCTAAAGGATTTCAAAGAAATTTTCGAAGCAAAGTTAAACGGTAAAATCGAGACCGATTACGTTTTCCAAAACTTCGACATTAAACAATTCGGTGTAGATATCGATATTGAGAGATCAAAACCATGGGGAACTGCACATGCAATTCTTTCAGGCAGAACAGCTATCAACGAACCTTTCTGCGTCATCAATGCGGATGATTTCTACGGCTTAGATGCTTACCAGAAAATGGTTAAGTTCTTAACTACAGAAGTGAGCGACAGTAACTACTCTATGATCGGATACGAAATCGGTAAAACATTATCTGAATACGGATCTGTTTCCAGAGGTGTTTGTCAGGTGGATGAAAACGGTGTCCTACTAGAAGTAGTAGAACGCACAAAGGTATTAAAGAACGGTGACGCGATTGTTTTCGAAGAAGGCGACACTCAGTATCCATTAACACCAGATACACGCGTATCGATGAACTTCTGGGGCTTTACACCTGCTGTATTCCAAATCACAGAACAACTATTCAGAGATTTCGCTGTACAGAATAAGGAGAATCCTAAATCAGAGTTTTTCATTCCATTGGTAGCTGAATACCTGGTAAAATCCAGAATTGCTGACTTCCAGGTAATTCCTACAGACAGCCAATGGTTCGGTGTAACTTATAAAGAAGATAAACCTATCGTTCAAGCCAGCATTGATCAATTGATCAAAGATGGTGCTTACCCAGAAAATCTTTGGAAATAAGCTAACAGAATAATATAAACAAGAAAGGGATTCACATTGTGGATCCCTTTCTTGTTTATCAGCCAATTTAAAGCCTAGATAAGCTTATCTAACAGACTTAAACAAGAGAAACATGGCTGCATAAAAAAAGGTGCTCTGAATGAACAGAACACCTTTTTTATTTTCAAATGAGCTTTCGCTTATTTTTTATCATCTTTTACTTCTTCGAAGTCTACATCGGTAACATCGTCACCACCTGCAGGCTGAGCATCTTGAGGAGCACCAGCATTACCTTCTGGTTGTGCACCATCTTGTCCTGCTTTGTACATCTCTTCAGAAGCTTCATTCCATGCATTCTGTAATTCAGCTTGAGCTGCATCGATATCAGCGAAACTTCTAGCTGCATGCGCATCTTTCAGTTTTTGCAAACCTGCTTCAATTGGCGCTTTTTTATCAGCTGAAATTTTATCACCGAATTCTTTTAATTGTTTCTCAGTTGAGAAGATTAAAGCATCAGCACCGTTGATTTTTTCCGCTTCTTCTTTAGCAATTCTATCAGCATCTGCATTTTGTTCTGCTTCTTCTTTCATCCTTTTGATTTCTTCGTCAGTTAAGCCTGAAGAAGCTTCAATGCGGATTTTTTGCTCTTTACCAGTAGCTTTATCTTTCGCACTTACGTGTAAGATACCATTTGCATCAATATCAAATGCTACTTCTACCTGAGGAACTCCGCGTGGAGCTGGTGGAATACCATCTAAGATGAAACGACCAATCGTACGGTTTTGAGCAGCCATTGGACGCTCTCCTTGTAGGATATGGATCTCTACTGAAGGCTGGTTGTCAGCTGCTGTAGAGAAAGTCTCTGCTTTTTTAGAAGGAATAGTTGTATTGGCTTCAATTAATTTAGTCATTACACCACCCATAGTCTCAATACCTAATGAAAGAGGAGTAACATCTAATAACAATACATCTTTAACTTCACCTGTTAATACACCACCTTGGATTGCAGCACCAATTGCTACTACCTCATCTGGGTTAACACCCTTCGAAGGTTCTTTACCGAAGAAAGCTTTAACTGCTTCCTGGATAGCAGGCATACGAGTTGAACCACCAACTAAGATAATCTCATCGATATCGCTAGTTTTCAAACCTGCATTTTTCAATGCTGATTTACATGGATCAATAGTACGTTTGATTAGATCAGCAGCCAATTGCTCAAATTTAGCACGGCTTAAGTTTCTAACTAAGTGTTTAGGACCAGTTGCATCAGCAGTGATGTAAGGCAAGTTGATCTCAGTAGAAGTAGTGCTTGAAAGCTCAATTTTAGCTTTCTCAGCTGCTTCTTTCAAACGTTGTAAAGCCATTGGATCTTGATTCAAGTCCATGCCATACTCGTTTTTGAATTCAGCTGCTAACCAGTCAATGATCACGTGATCAAAGTCATCACCACCTAAGTGAGTATCACCGTCAGTTGATTTTACTTCGAATACACCATCACCTAATTCCAATACTGAAACGTCATGAGTACCACCACCACAGTCAAACACAACGATTTTCATGTCTCTTTGTGCTTTATCCAAACCGTAAGCTAATGCAGCTGCAGTTGGTTCGTTGATGATACGTTTCACTGTTAAACCAGCGATTTCACCAGCTTCTTTAGTAGCTTGACGTTGAGCATCATTGAAATAAGCAGGAACAGTAATAACTGCTTCAGTTACCTCATGACCCAAAAAGTCTTCAGCTGTTTTTTTCATTTTCTGCAAAATCATTGCAGAAATTTCTTGTGGAGTGTATTTACGGTCGTCAATTTCTACACGTGGTGTATTATTGTCACCCTTAACTACTTTATAAGGTACACGACCAACTTCTTTAGAAACCTCAGCAAAGCTGCTGCCCATGAAGCGTTTGATCGAATAAATTGTTTTTGTTGGGTTTGTAATTGCCTGGCGTTTTGCCGGCTCACCTACCTTGCGCTCACCATTCTCTGCAAAAGCAACAATGGATGGCGTAGTACGCTTACCCTCACTGTTGGCTATAACTACAGGTTCGTTACCTTCCATTACGGATACGCAAGAGTTTGTTGTTCCTAAGTCTATACCAATAATTTTTGACATGCTATTTATCTCTGTTTATGTTTATGAATCTTATTATTTATTTCTATTATTTCTTGTTTAACAAGCAATGTGCCAATTGAGTTTTGGCAGAAAATCATGTTATTTTAGCGGAAGAAAGTAATCTTCTGTCCGAATCTTGTTACAAAAATGTGACAGGATGACAGAATTGTGATACCTTCTATTGATCCAGCTTCAACAAACGCTCTAAATGATGGTAACCAATTCCAAAATAAGTCTTTGTCTCCGCCAACTTTTGTTTAATCTCAGCTTGTTTTACTTCCAGGGCCTTACCAGAAAGCTTACCAGTCTTCACACCTACCACCAATACATTCTTAGGTGTATGCGCATCTGAGATAAATTCAAACACTTTAGTCTTATAACCATAGTATTCCAAAATTAAGGCGCGCATGGCATCAGTGACCATCTCTGCCTGACGTTCCATGAAAATACCATACCTAGTAAGCACGGAAACTTCATTCTTCACCTTAGCCTTTTCCATCTCGCGTCTGATTTGTTTATGGCAGCAAGGAGCCACTACAATTAGACTGGCATTCGCTTTTATCCCTTTGAAAATTGCATCATCAGTTGCCGTATCACAAGCATGCAGGGCGATCAATAAATCAATAGCTTCCACCTGATAATCCTGAATCGTGCCTGGTACAAAATCCAGTCCATCGAAACCCGAACTCTTGGCAATACCATTACATAACGACACCAGATCATCCCGAAACTCTACCCCGGTTACTTTTGTATCCAGTTTCAATACCTGATGCAGGTAATCATATAAAGCAAAAGTCAAGTATCCTTTTCCAGACCCCATATCTACTACTTTCTTAATGCTATTGTCCGGCAATTCCTTAATTAGGGAACTTAAGATCTCTACATATTGATTGATCTGTTTGTATTTATCCTGTGCATTTTTGAAAACATTACCTTCGGCATCTGTAATCTTCAGCTCCTGTAAATAAGGTTTTCCAGCAGGCTGAATCAAACGTTTCTTTTCCTTATTGTGTGCCAAACTAGGTGCGGTCTTACCATCACCGTTCAAAATCCTTTCGCGTATCGAGATGACATGATTTTTAGCATGCTCCAAAATCACTTCCTTATCAGTAGTGAACAAAGTACAGGCTTTAAAATCATTACTGATAAAATGACCCACCATAGTGATACCTTCAGGAATAGGAAAGTTCTTTACAATATCTCTGGTTTTGTTGCGATAGGTAAAAGAAAGCATATCTGCTCTTTTGATCTTCACCTTGCGGACATAAACGTTTTTTAATTCTTTATCATTTCCCTGATAATTACCCAGGGAAACTTTTAGAAAAGTATTCGAAGAAATACTTTCAGCGAGTTGTTCTTGAAAACGCTGTAACTGGAGTTGATTTGACATGAAATTGGATTACGATGCAAAGATACCCTTTTGAAAAAGGAATAGTAAATTAGCTTTATGAAACAGCGTTATTTAATTGCCATTCTTCCACCATCGGCGCTGACTGAGGCAATCGATCAAATCAGAAGAGCGTGTTCTCAGAAGTTCAAAGTCTATAAAGCGTTAAGACCTCCAGTCCACATTACCCTCCAATTTATCAGAAGCCTGGAAGAAAGCTATGAAGAGCAATTAATCAATAGCCTTTCCGGAGCTAGAAATTTCAAACCATTCGTCCAGCAATTAGATAATTTTTCTGGTTTTCAAAATGCGAAGGCCGTTTATATAGCAGGAATAAAAAACAAAGAGCTTGATAATTTATACAAACAAATAAAAGTGTATACAGAAGCATTTAGTAAGGATTCATTTGGAAGCTTAATCCCACACCTGACTATTGCTTACAGAGATGTCAGTTCTGTTCTTTACCAAGAGATATTAGCCTATTATAAAAATGAAAGCTTTCATGCGGAATTTGTAGTCAATCATTTCAGTTTGTTAAAGCACGACGGCAGTCGCTGGAATATCTTAAAACATTATGAAAGCCAACCAAGACCAGGGCAATTAGAAATGCTTATATAAAGAAAAAACCCCATCCGAAACGGACAGGGTTTTCCTTATAATGATGAGGGAATAAATTATTCGCCTTTATCTTCAGTTTTAGTTTCAACTGGAGCTTCTTCAGTAACTGGAGCAGCTGCAACTGTAGTATCATCAGCTTTCTTAGCTTTAGTTCTACCACGACGTGTAGTTTTCTTCTCAGCAGATTCCACTTCTTTACCGTAAACTTCATTGTAATCAACCAATTCGATTAAAGCCATCTCAGCGTTATCACCTAGACGATTGTTTAATTTAATGATCCTTGTGTAACCACCTGGACGGTTTGCAATTTTAGCTGCAACATCACGGAACAATTCAGTAACGATTTCTTTATCTTGTAAATAACTGAAAACAATACGACGTGAGTGCGTAGTATCAGTTTTAGATTTAGTCAAAAGAGGCTCAACATACATACGCAAAGCTTTTGCTTTAGCTAAAGTAGTTTGAATTCTTTTGTGCTTAATTAACGATGAAGCCATGTTAGCCAACATCGCTTTACGATGTGAATCTGTTCTTCCTAAGTGGTTATTTTTTTTACCGTGTCTCATTTTGATTTTATTCAGTGTATACCGTCTCTTTGATGTTTATCTGAGGGAATTATACACGATTAACAATATTGTTATTTAAGGGTAGTATTGATTACTCTTCGTCAAGTTTGAATTTCGATAAGTTCATACCGAAAGATAAGCTTTTAGATTTCACCAATTCCTGAATCTCAGTTAGTGATTTTTTACCGAAGTTTCTGAATTTTAACATGTCAGCAACATCATAAGAAACCAGGTCAGCTAAAGTACGGATGTCAGCTGCTTTAAGGCAGTTTAATGCACGTACAGAAAGATCTAAATCAACCAATTCAGTTTTAAGGATTTTACGCATATGTAAAATTTCCTCATCTACTTCTTTAGTTTCTTCTTTAGCTTGAGATTCTAATACTAAATTCTCATCAGAGAACAACATAAAGTGCTGGATTAAAATTTTCGCAGCTTCTTTTAGTGCTTCTTCAGGATGGATGGATCCATCTGTAGAGATATCTAATATTAATTTTTCATAATCTGTCTTTTGTTCAACACGATAATTTTCAATCGAGTATTTTACATTTTTCATTGGGGTAAAAATCGAATCGATTGCGATTACACCAACTACAGCATCATTGATTTTATTTTCTTCAGCTGGAACATAACCGCGTCCTTTATTGATAGTTAATTCTACCTCTAAAGTCACTGTTTTTTCCATGTTACAAATAACGAAATCAGGGTTAAGAACCTCGAAGTTGTTAGAGAATTTTGTAATATCTCCAGCGGTAAACTGATCTTGCCCGTTTACTAAAATGAAAACTTTTTCAGAATCACCAGAATCACCAACTTTCTTAAAACGTACTTGTTTCAAGTTAAGGATGATTTCCGTCAAATCTTCTACAACACCTTTCATTGTAGAAAACTCGTGAGATACGCCAGAAAAACGAATACTTGTAATGGCATAACCTTCTAAAGAAGAAAGTAAAATTCTTCTTAGGGCGTTACCAATTGTTACACCGAAACCGGGCTCTAAAGGACGAAATTCAAATATACCATCGAAATCTGTTGATTTCTGCATGATTACCTTATCGGGTTTCTGAAATGCTAAAATTGCCATTTATAATGTTTTTAGATCGTTATTAAAATTATGTAATGAAATAAAGTGAATTGCCCAGAAGGCAATTCACTAAATATATTACTTAGAGTATAACTCTATTATAAGGTTCTCTTTGATATTTTCTGGGATCTCATCACGGTTAGGATAAGTTAAGAACTTACCTGACAATTCACTTGCATTCCAGTCTAACCAATTGAATTTATTGATTACTCTGCCTGCTACTGAATTAGTAATCGCTTCTAAAGTCTTAGACTTTTCGCGAACTGCAACAACATCACCAGCTTTTAATTGATATGAAGGAATATTTACTACTTCACCGTTAACTGTTACGTGTTTATGGCTAACTAACTGACGGGCAGCTGAACGTGTTGTAGCAATACCTAATCTGTATACTGTGTTATCTAAACGAGCTTCTAATAATTGCAATAAGTTATCACCTGTGATACCTTCACGAGAAGATGCTTTGGTGAATAAGTTACGGAACTGACGTTCTAATACACCATAAGTATATTTAACTTTCTGTTTTTCCATTAACTGTACTGCGTACTCGGATTGTTTTCCTCTTCTTTTGGAAGCACCGTGCTGTCCAGGAGGATAATTTTTTCTATCTAATACCTTATCAGGGCCGAAAATTGGCTCTCTGAATTTACGGGCGATTTTGGACTTTGGTCCTGTATATCTTGCCATTGTTTTTTGTTTAAAGTATCGTGTAGCCTTAAGCTACAGACTCTTAGCTTTAAAATTAATTATTATACTCTTCTCTTTTTAGGAGGACGACATCCGTTGTGCGGAAGCGGAGTGATATCTTTGATAGAGGTTACTTCGATACCTGAAATCTGCAATGTTCTAATTGCTGACTCACGACCTGAACCTGGACCTTTAACAAAAACTTCTACTTTACGAAGACCTAAGTCAAATGCTACTTTACCGCAATCAGATGCTGCTTGACCTGCTGCATAAGGAGTGTTCTTTTTAGAACCCTTGAATCCCATTTTACCTGCAGAAGACCATGAAATAGTTTGACCGTTGTTATTTGTTAAAGTAACAATGATATTGTTAAAAGTAGCATTGATGTGCGCCTGACCAACAGGCTCAATTACAACAATACGCTTTTTGGTAACTTTTTTACTCTTAGCCATAATTCTTATTCAGTACTAATTTTATTTAGTAGCTTTTTTCTTGTTAGCAACTGTTTTTCTCTTGCCTTTACGTGTACGAGAGTTGTTCTTAGTACGTTGTCCACGTACCGGCAAACCTTTTCTGTGACGTAATCCACGGTAACAACCGATATCCATTAAACGTTTAATGTTCAACTGAACTTCTGAACGTAAAGCACCTTCTACTTTTACGCCGTCGTTGATGATGGTACGGATAGCCGATAACTCATCGTCAGACCAATCCTGTACTTTCTTGTTAAAATCGATACCTGCTTCCGTTAAAATACGTTGAGCAGTTGATCTACCTACTCCGAAGATGTACGTTAGACCAATTTCGCCTCTTTTGTTTCTTGGTAAATCAATACCTGATATCCTTGCCATATTTGTACTAAATGTTTGATTAACTGAATGAACGAGATTGAGTATCCTGTACATTCAATCTTCATCACAATCAATAATTTCTTAACCTTGACGTTGCTTATATTTTGGATTTTTCTTGTTAATCACGAAAAGTTTACCTTTACGACGAATAATCTTGCAATCAGCGCTACGTTTTTTAATTGATGACCTAACTTTCATTTTATTTATATCTATAAGTAATCCTGCCTTTTGATAAATCGTAAGGCGACATCTCTAATTTGACTTTGTCTCCAGGTAAAATTTTGATGTAGTGCATCCTCATTTTACCCGAAATATGAGCTATTATCTCATGACCATTCTCTAGTTCCACTCGGAACATGGCATTGGATAGTGCTTCTCTTATTACACCGTCTTGTTCAATTGAGGCTTGTTTAGCCATATAATATTGATATTTACTTAATTAGCTGCTACTAAACAGGGTTGCAAAATTAAATAAAAAAATTTAATAAATTACTTTTTTTTATTTAAAACTTCTTCAATAACTGAAAAAGTCGATAAAACGTCTGCTTTACCCTTTTTAACTGCCACCGTATGCTCAAAATGAGCGGATGGCCTATTGTCCTTACTGGTTACTGTCCAGCCGTCTGACCAGAACTTAACTCCTGCTGTACCTGCATTGATCATAGGCTCTATAGCGATCACCATTCCTTCTTCCAATTTAATTCCAATCCCGCGTTTACCATAATTTGGTACCTCAGGTTTTTCATGCAATTGAACTCCGACTCCGTGACCTACTAATTCCTTCACTACACCAAATCCATTCGCCTCCGCATGCGCCTGTACAGCATAGCCTACATCTCCGATCCTTGATCCTACGACAGCCTTCTCTATGGCAAGTCTTAAACATTCTTTAGTCACCTCTACTAACTTCTGTTTTTCTGGGTCTATTTCCCCAATGGAGAAAGTATAAGCTGAATCACCAAAGTATCTATTTAGAATGACCCCACAGTCGACAGAGATCAAGTCTCCCTCCTGTATCACATATTCACCAGGAAAGCCATGAACAACCTGCTCATTTGGCGAAATACATAGTGAATACGGGAAGCCGTTATAGTTTAAAAAAGCAGGAATTGCTCCATGATCTTTAATAAACGTTTCAGCCAGGTCATTCAATTTTTTTGTAGTAATGCCCGGACCAATCACCTTAGCTACTTCAGCTAAAGTTTTAGATACAAGTAAAGAACTCTCTCTTATTAACTCGATCTCCTCTGGAGATTTGTAATAGATCTTAGACATACTATATTTTAGATCACTGCGTTGCTACCAGTTGTTGCAGCAGGAATTCCTGTGCGACCGGTAACTCTACCTGTTTTCATTAAACCATCATAATGACGCATTAACAAATAACTTTCAATTTGTTGCAATGTATCTAATACCACACCTACCAGGATCAACAAAGAAGTTCCGCCATAGAAATGGGCAAATTCTGACTTGATACCGAATTTAACGGCTACTGAAGGAAGTACAGCAATGATGGCTAAGAAAACTGCACCTGGGAAGGTGATCTTCGAAATTACATCATCTATGAAGCTTGAGGTAGCCAGACCTGGTTTGATACCAGGAATGAATCCACCGTTCTTCTTCATGTCGTCCGACATTTGAGTAGGGTTAACGGTAATTGCAGTATAAAAGAATGTGAATGCAATAATTAAAAATCCAAAAGTTAAGCTATACGCTAATGAAGTATAGTCACTGAACTGAATCAACCAGGTGTTCTGTAAAGAAGGAAAGAACTGAGGAATGAATCCAGGGATAAACATCAATGCTTGAGCAAAGATAATCGGCATTACACCGGCAGCATTCACTTTTAAAGGAATGTACTGTCTTACCCCACCAAACTGTCTGTTACCAACTATCCTTTTTGCATATTGAACCGGTACTTTACGTACACCCTGAACAATCATGATGGTAAACATCACTACTGCAAATAAAGCCACAATTTCAAGAACAAGAGCGATTAAGCCACCGTCCCCAACGAACCTAGAAGTGATCTCCTGGTATAAAGCAATTGGCAATCTGGCAATAATACCAACCATAATGATTAGTGAAATACCATTTCCAATACCTTTATCGGTGATTTTCTCACCCAACCACATCACAAACAATGTACCAGCAGCCAACACGAATGTTGCCATTACATAGAACAAAGCATGATCAATAACGATTGCTTCAACAGGAACTTGTGTTTTAACATAACCAACGGCCTGAACAGCAGTAATGGCTACGGTTAGATAACGCGTAATCTGATTTAGTTTCTTCCTGCCACTTTCACCCTCCTTTTGCATTTTCTGGAATGAAGGAACAGCAATACCTAATAGCTGAACTACAATTGAGGCAGAAATATAAGGCATAACACCCAAGGCAAGGATAGATACCCGTGAAAACGAACCTCCGGCAAACATATCCAAGAGACCTAAAAGACCAGACTTTTCATTATTGCCTAAAAGAGTTGCGTCAACACCTGGTAGCACCACATGAGATACAAATCTATAAACCAAAAGAATCATGAGCGTAAATACAATACGCTCTTTCAATTCTTGAATTTTCCAAATATTACTTAAAGTAGTAAACAGCTTCTTCATTAATTACAATTAATTACAATTTTTCGATTGAGCCTCCAACAGCCTCAATAGCTTGTTGTGCGGTAGCAGAAAAAGCATGAGCTTTAACTTCTAACTTAGATTTAACTTCACCACGGCCTAGTACTTTTACCAGGTCATTTTTGTGAGCTAAACCATGGTCTTGCAATGTAGCAAAATCAATTGTAGTTAGATTAAATTTCTCAGCTAATGCTTGAATTACGTCTAAGTTTACACTTACGTACTCTACGCGGTTAATAGGTTTGAAACCAACCTTAGGTACGCGACGTTGCAATGGCATTTGACCACCTTCAAAACCGATTTTGGTTTTGTGACCAGAACGAGATCCAGCACCTTTGTGACCACGTGTCGATGTTCCGCCACGTCCAGAACCGGTACCACGACCAATTCTCTTAACATTCTTTGTAGAACCTTTTGCAGGTTTCAGATTACTTAAGTTCATTTTTTGAAACTTATGTTGCCCTTCGCTTTCACTAATCAGGGACAACGGTTAAACATATTTAAAGGTTGCAAATGTAATTATATAAACCACATTTACAACCTTTAAAAATTTATATACTCTCTATAGCAACTAAGTGATTCACTTTTCTCACCATTCCGATGATGGCAGCGTTAGCTTCCACTTCTACACTTTGGTTCATTTTAGTTAAACCTAATGCTTTCATCGTTCTTTTTTGGCGTTCGCTTCTATCGATAATGCTTTTTACCTGGGTTATTTTGATCTTAGCCATAATATTATCCGTTAAAAACTTTATTTAAATCAATACCACGTTGCTGAGCGATGGTATAAGCATCACGCATCTTAGTTAAAGCATCTACTGTTGCTTTTACCACGTTGTGAGGATTTGATGAACCTTTAGACTTTGCCAATACGTTGTGTACACCGGCACTCTCTAATACTGCACGCATTGCACCACCTGCAATAACACCTGTACCTACTGCTGCTGGTTTGATTAATACAAAACCACCTGAGAATTTACCGATTTGCTCATGAGGAACAGTACCGTTTAATAGAGGAACTTTTACCAAGTTCTTTTTAGCATCATCGATACCTTTAGCAATCGCTTCAGTCACCTCTTTTGCTTTACCTAATCCGTAACCTACGATTCCGTTTTCATCTCCAACAACCACGATGGCTGAGAAGCTGAAAGTACGTCCACCTTTGGTTACTTTGGCAACACGTTGTATGCTAACTAAACGATCTTTTAATTCGATCTCGCTAGTCTTTACTCTTTTTATATTGATAGTTGACATTCTTACCTATTTTCAGATTAAAATACTAAACCAGCTTCGCGAGCACCTTCTGCCAACGATTTAACACGTCCATGGTACAAATAACCATTTCTGTCGAAAACTACTTCTTTAATCCCAGCTGCAATAGCTTTTTCAGCTACTAATTTACCAACAGCTACTGATTGCTCAGATTTGTTTCCAGTTCCAGAAAAGTCTTTTGATAAAGACGAAGCTGATACAATTGTATTACCGGTTACGTCGTTAATGATTTGAGCATAAATTCCTTTATTGCTTCTATATACCGATAGACGTGGACGGCTTTCAGAACCTGTTAATCTTTTTCTGATTCCCTTTTTTATACGATCTCTACGAGATAATTTTTTTCCTGCCATTTTGATTATTTTTTAGAAGCTGATTTACCTGCTTTTCTTCTTAACACTTCACCTACAAACTTGATACCTTTACCTTTATATGGCTCAGGAGTACGTAACGAGCGGATTTTTGCTGCTACTTGACCGATCAATTGTTTGTCAATACTTTCTAAAATGATTTTAGGAGTCTGACCTTTTTCCGAGGTAGTTGTTACTTTAATTTCTTCCGGCAATTGGAATACATAGTGGTGAGAATAACCCAGAACTAAGTCTAAAGTGTTTCCTGTGTTTGTAGCACGGTAACCAACACCTACTAATTCCTGAGAAATTTTATATCCTTCTGTAACACCAACAACCATATTGTTTAGCAATGAACGGTATAAACCGTGTAAAGCTTTGTGTCTTTTCTGCTCTGAGGGACGAGTTACAGTAACTACGCCATCTTCCTGACTTACAGTGATATCAGAATCAACTGCTTGAGTCAATTCTCCTTTTGGTCCTTTAACAGTTACTACGTTATCGTTAGATACAGTAATTGTTACACCTGAAGGTACATTAATTGGGGCTTTTCCTATTCTTGACATTTTGTTATCCTCCTTTAATTAATAAACGTGACACAAAACTTCGCCACCAATGTTCAGTTTGGCTGCTTCTTTATCTGTCATTACACCTTTAGATGTAGACAAGATGGCGATACCTAAACCGTTTAATACTCTTGGCATATTTTCTACGCCGGCATATTGCCTTAAACCTGGTTTGCTGATACGGGTTAATGTACGGATTGCAGGAATTTTAGTGATCGCATTGTATTTCAAAGCGATTTTAATTGTTCCTTGAACCGTAGTATCTTCAAATTTGTAGTTAGCAATGTAACCTTTGTCAAAAAGAACTTTAGTAATTTCTTTTTTAAGATTTGATGCAGGAATTTCTACAATTCTGTGATTTGCCTTGATGGCATTTCTTACTCTTGTAAGGTAATCTGCTATTGGATCTGTATTCATTTTTATTTAATTGTGACGGTGGTTTCCTTCCTATTTCATTCGGGACGACCTTCCATCGGTTAATTTTTTTGTTTCTAGCCGCAGGTCTGAGCCCTTAGCATAAAGAAAGCTGTTTTACCAGCTTGCTTTCCTTACTCCAGGGATTTTACCTGCTAATGCCATATCACGGAACAATACCCTTGATATACCGAAAGTACGCATGTAACCACGAGGACGTCCAGTTAATTTACAACGATTGTGTAAACGTACTGCAGATGAGTTTTTTGGTAACTTATCTAATCCTTCATAATCACCAGCAGCTTTAAGTTCTGCACGTTTGTCAGCATACTTAGCTACCAATTTTTGGCGCTTAATTTCGCGAGCTTTTACACCTTCTTTTGCCATTATGGATTTGTGTTATTTTGGTTTTTAAATGGTAATCCGAATTGTTTTAAAAGTTCTAATGCTTCAACATCAGTAGATGCACTAGTAACAAATGTAATATCCATACCTAAAATCTTGCTGATTTTGTCGATGTTGATCTCTGGGAAGATGATTTGCTCAGTAACTCCTAATGTGTAGTTACCTTTTCCATCAAAACCTTTATCATTGATACCTTTGAAATCACGGATACGAGGTAAAGCTACAGAAATTAAACGGTCTAAAAACTCATACATGTTATTGTCACGTAAAGTAACACGTACACCTACTGGCATACCTTTACGTAATTTAAAGTTTGAGATATCTTTTTTAGACTTAGCGCCTACTGCTTGCTGACCAGCGATTGTGCTCATCTCTAAAATAGAGGAGTCCATGATCTTCTTGTCAGTTACAGAGAAACGTCCAACACCTTGGTTGATCGCGATTTTCTCTAACTTAGGAACTTGCATTACGCTTTTATAGTTGAACTTATCTTTAAGTGCAGCTACGATTTCCTCTTTATATTTACTTTTTAATCTTGGTACGTAAGTCATTATTTGATCTCCTCTCCTGATTTTTTACTAACCCTAACTAATTTCCCATCAGCATTAAGCTTTCTGCCAACGCGAGTAGTTGCACCTGTTTTAGGATCAACTAATGCTACGTTAGAAATATGAAGAGCAGCCTCTTTTTTAATGATACCTCCGTTTGGATTAGCAGCATTTGGTTTTGTATGTTTTGATACAAGGTTCACACCTTCTACAAGAATTCTGCTTTTAGTAATTAATACAGAAAGCACTGTGCCTTGTTGGCCTCTTGAATCGCCAGCGATTACCTTTACTAAATCTCCTTTACGGATTTTAATCTTTGGTGTAGTTACTTTATTTTTCATTTTATAATACCTCCGGTGCTAATGACACAATTTTCATGAATTGTTTTTCACGCAGTTCTCTTGCTACCGGGCCGAAAATACGTGTACCACGCGGCTCATCTTGTGCATTTAATAATACTGCTGCATTGTCGTCGAAACGGATGTAAGAACCATCTTTACGTCTGATCTCTTTTCTCGTTCTTACAACTACTGCTTTAGAAACTGTTCCTTTCTTGATGTTACCAGAAGGCAACGCGCTTTTAACGGTTACAACGATTTTGTCACCAATAGAAGCGTATCTCTTTCCAGTACCACCAAGCACACGGATAACCAATACTTCTTTAGCGCCGCTATTGTCGGCTACGTTTAATCTTGATTCCTGTTGTACCATGTTATTTAGCTCTTTCTAAAATTTCCACTAATCTCCAGTTCTTATTCTTACTCAGCGGACGAGTCTCCATGATCAGTACTGTATCACCAATACCGCAATCGTTTTTCTCGTCATGAGCCATAAATTTGGTAGTTTTTTTAACAAACTTACCATAGATCGGGTGTTTCACTTTACGTTCAACCGCTACAACAACAGACTTATCCATTTTGTTGCTTACTACCAACCCGGTTCTTGTTTTTCTTAATTGTCTTTCCATTTCGACTCTAAAGTTATTTTGTTTCAGTAGCAGACTCCGCTAATTTGCGCTTCGTCACTTCAGTGTTTAATCGGGCGATATCTCTTCTTACCTTTTTAATACGGGTAGGATTCTCGATAGCCGAAATTGTATGTGCAAATTTCAACTTTACTAAATTTTCAGTTTCTTCTGCAATCCTGGCTACTAGTTCTTCTTTTGAAAGCCCTGTGATTTCTGAGTTCTTCATTTTATTAATTTTAATGCCTTGGGTCTAGCGGTTGTAATAACAAGTTACTTACAACATTGAACCCAAGAACTTTTTTTATGCTTCTACGTAATCTCTACGTACTACAAATTTTGTTTGAATCGGCAATTTTTGAGCCGCTAATCTCATGGCTTCTTTAGCAATTGCTAATGGAACACCTTCGGCTTCAAAAATAATACGTCCAGGTCTAACAACGGCAACCCAGTATTCTGGAGCACCCTTACCTTTACCCATACGAACTTCAGCTGGTTTCTTAGTTACCGGTTTGTCCGGGAAAATTCTAATCCACACCTGGCCTTCACGTTTCATGAAACGAGTTACCGCAATACGGGCTGCCTCTATCTGGCGACTTGTAATCCAAGTCGACTCTAAAGATTTGATCCCGAAAGACCCGAATGATAATTCAGCACCACGTGTTGCTAAACCCTTCATTCTGCCTTTTTGCATCTTTCTGAACTTCGTTCTTTTTGGCTGTAACATCTTATTCTAATATTATCGTTAAACGATCTGTTAACTAATTATTTACGAGGACCTCTGTTAGGAGTATTTCCGCCTCTATTATCTCTTCCTGCACCAGGAGCACCTTGACCTGGACCTCTTCCGCCACGACCTTTATTGTCGTTTCTTCTGTCGCCACCGCCACGGTTATCTCTGTCTCTTCCACCACCGAAAGCACCTTCTGGTCTGCCACCTTTACCTGGAGCATTGCTCACAGAACCGATGTTTGGAGAAAGATCACGTTTACCGTAAACTTCACCTTTACAGATCCATACTTTAACACCTATTTTACCATAAGTAGTTAAAGCTTCTGCTAATGCATAGTCAATGTCAGCACGGAAAGTATGCAAAGGAATTCTTCCTTCTTTATACTGTTCGCTACGAGCCATCTCAGCACCACCTAAACGACCAGAAGTCATAATTTTGATACCTTCAGCACCCATACGCATCGTTGATGCAATAGTAGATTTCATTGCTCTACGGAATGAGATCCTTGCTTCTAATTGTTTTGCAACACCTTCTGCAACTAGTTGTGCATCAAGCTCAGGACGTTTGATCTCAAAAATGTTGATTTGAATTTCCTTTTTAGTCAATTTCTTCAACTCTTCTTTGATCTTGTCAACCTCAGCTCCTGCTTTTCCGATCACAATACCTGGACGTGCAGTGTGGATAGTTACCGTGATACGCTTTAACGTACGCTCGATTACTACTTTCGCTACACCGCCTTTTGCGATACGTACAGAAAGGTATTTTCTTATTTTTTCGTCCTCAACTAATTTATCAGCATAGTTGTTGCCACCGAACCAGTTAGAATCCCAACCTTTGATGATTCCTAACCTGTTTCCTATTGGATGTGCTTTTTGTCCCATTTCTGTTAATTAGTTTGAGTTTCAACGTTTTTACTATCTACTACCAAAGTTACATGGTTAGAACGCTTACGGATTCTGTAACCACGTCCTTGAGGTGCTGGTCTAAGTCTTTTTAATTGACGACCACCGCCTACCATTATCGTTTTCACGTATAACTGGTTTTCTTCAGGGCGAGAACCTTCATTTTTAGTTTCCCAGTTTTTGATAGCTGACAATAAAAGTTTCTCAACTCTAATCGCTGCTTCTTTGTTGGTAAACTTTAAAATACTTAAAGCTTTCTCTACACGCTCACCTCTGATAAGATCTACAACCAAACGCATTTTACGTGGTGAGGTTGGACAATTGTTTAATTTCGCTACTGCTTCCATCTCTTAATTATTTTTTCTTTTCAGAGTGACCCCTAAATGTTCTGGTTGGAGCAAACTCTCCCAGCTTGTGACCAACCATGTTTTCTGTTACGTATACCGGAATAAATTTATTTCCGTTATGCACTGCAAATGTATGATTCACAAAATCTGGTGAAATCATTGATCTGCGAGACCAAGTTTTAATTACAGACCTTTTGCCTGAATCATTCATAGATACTACTTTCTTCTCTACGTTATGGTCAATATAAGGTCCTTTTTTTATCGAACGAGCCATTATTTCTTCCTTTTCTCTATGATGAAACGATTTGAGTATTTTTTAAGTGAACGAGTTTTGAATCCTTTCGAATACAATCCGTTTCTTGAACGAGGTTGACCTCCTGATGAGCGACCCTCACCACCACCCATTGGGTGATCGACAGGATTCATCGCTACCGGACGTGTTCTAGGACGACGTCCTAACCAACGTTTACGACCTGCTTTACCTAATACTTCATTTGCATGATCCGAGTTCGAAACAGCTCCGATTGTTGCTAAACAAGTTACTAAGATTGCTCTTACTTCACCTGATGGCATTTTAACAGTTGCATATTTACCATCACGTGCTGCTAATTGAGCATAAGCACCTGCGCTACGTGCCATTTGAGCACCACGACCTGGTTGAATTTCAATGTTATGTACAATCGATCCCAATGGGATTCTTGAAAGTGTCAATGCATTTCCAACTTCTGGAGATGCGGTATCACCCGAAACTACTGTTTGTCCTACTTGCAATCCTTCCGGTGCAATAATGTAACGCTTCTCTCCATCTGCGTAATGCAATAATGCAATACGAGCGGTACGGTTTGGATCGTATTCAACAGTAGCTACTGTTGCAGGAATGTTAAACTTATCACGTTTAAAGTCAATTAAACGGTAAGATTTTTTGTGACCACCACCCATGTAGCGCATAGTCATCTTTCCTGTATTGTTACGTCCTCCTGATTTCTTAGAAGATACAACCAATGATTTTTCGGGCTTGGTTGCTGTAATCTCCGAAAAGCTGGCACCTACTCTAAAGCGGGTTCCCGGAGTGACTGGTTTAAATTTTCTTAAGCCCATAGTTATAAATTATTCACTTTATTAAATATTCGCGTAATAATCAATTGTTTCGCCTGCTGCCAGGGTTACAATCGCTTTTTTGTATTTTGGGCTACGACCCGTAACTAATCCACCTTTAGTGTTTCTGGACTTCACTTTACCATTTACAACCATTGTATTAATGGCTAAAATGTTAACGTTGTACATTTTCTCTATGGCTTGCTTAATCTGCAATTTATTTGCTTTGTGTTCTACTTTAAAAGTAAAGCGATTAGACTTTTCTGTTAATGCAGAAGCTTTTTCGGTTAATATTGGTTTCTTTAAAAATTCCATATTACTTGGCAAATGCCTCCTCGATTGTTTTAAGAGAATCAGCAGTGAACAAAAGTTTGCCACAGTTTAATACATCATACGTATTCAACTGATCTGCAGTAATTACTTTCGCTTTCTGAATGTTTCTGCTTGATAAATAGATATTGTTATTTTGTGAAGGTAAAACCAACAATGTCTTTTCGCCAGCGATGTTTAATGCGCTAACTAAATCTAGGTAGTTTTTAGTTTTGATTGAATCAAAAGTAAAGTCTTCTAAAACAACAACGTTGTTATCAGTTGCTTTGTAGCTCAATGCTGATCTACGTGCAAGTTGCTTTAACTTTTTGTTCAATTTGAAACTATAATCACGTGGTTGAGGACCAAACACACGACCACCACCATTAAACAATGGAGATTTAATACTTCCGGCACGAGCACCACCAGTACCTTTTTGTTTGTAAAGTTTGCGGGTTGAACCTGCAATTTCATTACGTTGCTTAGACTTGTGAGTACCTTGACGTTGATTAGCCAAATACTGTTTTACATCTAAATAGATCGCGTGGTCAACAGGCGTAATGCCAAATACTGACTCAGGAAGTTGCACCTTGGCACCTGTCTCTTTTCCTGAAATGTTTAATACTTTAACTTCCATCTGCTTACTTATCTAAGATTACGTAAGAACCCTTAGCTCCTGGAATGGAACCACTAACTACAACAAGGTTTTGATCAGCATAAACTTTCAAAACTTGTAAGTTCTGAACTTTTACTCTGTCACCACCCATTCTACCCGCCATACGCATACCTTTAAATACACGAGCTGGATAAGAAGCAGCACCCAATGAACCTGGTGCACGCATTCTGTTATGCTGTCCGTGAGTTTGTCCACCAACACCAGCGAAACCATGACGTTTTACAACACCCTGGAAACCTTTACCTTTAGAAGTACCAACAACATCCACGAAATCGCCTTCGTTGAAAATACTTACAGTCACAGTGTCTCCTAATGTAAGAGTTTCTGCGAATGGTTCGAATTCAACCAATTTACGTTTTGGGGTTGTGCTTGCTTTCGCAAAGTGGCCTTTAAGAGGCTTGGTAGTGTTCTTTTCTTTGGCTTCGTCGAAACCTAACTGAACGGAAACATAACCGTCTTTCTCTTCGGTCTTTACCTGTGTAACAACACAAGGTCCAGCTTCAATCACCGTACATGGAATGTTCTTTCCATCGGCGTCGAATATGCTGGTCATTCCTACTTTTTTTCCAATAATACCTGACATTTTCTTTTTTAATTTAACACCCATCGAAGCAGTAGGGCTTCGTTCAAGGTGGATACAATTCCCTTTAAGGGAGGGCAAAAATACGAAAGAAATCTTAATTTTCAAATAGTTAGCTAATTATTTTTTCAAATAACCGCTATTTAGTTTTTATCCAACCAACTTGTCACTCAGACTGTACATGATCACGAGCAAAACAAAAGATCCGATCAAAACATATAGGTAATCGCGCTCAATCAGAAAGCTGAAGATCGAGAAAACGACCCTTGCAACAGGGGTGAAAATCAATAATAAAGTTCCAAACTGGATGATCGCCTTAGGATCCAGTTCTCGTAATCCGACAAAAACAGACGCAATAGAAGATAATTCAGACTTATTTGGGTTAAAAGTCTGGTAATCGATCGGCGCAGCATGATAAGCCCGCAAATAAAGGAAGCCTCCTACCAGTACTACAGACATAGATGCGATCACACCCACTCGGAGCAAAGTCCCTAAAATGACCTGAATATCGCGATCCGCAAAGAAGTTTTTTCCTGTTCCGCTCATAGCTTTCCTGATAAACCATTATAAATCATTTGCAGGGCGAGGAAGGTCACCACCACCGCAAATACTACTTTCAACTTGTCGGTATTGGTACGAACCAGAATTTTTGAACCTATAGTTGCCCCCATCAGCACCCCTATTGTAACCGGCATCGCAATCCCAGGGTCAATCTGACCGCGGTGTAAGTACACGATTGCACTCGCAGCAGCGGTTACCCCCATCATGAAATTGCTCGTCGTAGTGGACACCTTAAAGGGTATCCGCATGATGTTGTCCATCGCGATCACTTTTAATGCACCTGAACCAATCCCCAGTAAACCAGAAATGATCCCTGCAAAAAACATCATTACAAAACCTCCTGCTACCCGGTGAACCGCATAGTTTTTCGGGCCATTTTCTGTAGGATAAGTCCCATTCAGCTTAAAAAACACGGCGAGTTTTCCAGAAGTATCATTGTCTGATCGATCTACCTTCTTAATCACCATCATCGCTGCAGAAAATAGCAGAATAAGGCCAAAAACAACGGCAATAAAACCAGGGTTCAGATAAACGGTGACTACAGCGCCAATTACCGCACTAATGGTGGTCGCTACTTCCAGGAACATTCCAATACGGATATTGGTAATCCCCTCCTTTACATAAGCAGCGGCAGAACCGGAAGAAGTGGCAATTACAGATACGATAGAGGCACCAATCGCGTAATGAATATCAACGCCTAAAGCTAAGGTAAGTAGTGGAATAATGATCACTCCACCCCCTAAACCAGTCAGCGAACCAACCAATCCAGCTAAAAAAGCACCTGCTAAAACTATAATTGTAAATAGTAATACCGACATTGCTGCAAATATAGGATCTATACTTAGAACACAATAAAATTACTAAATGAATGTTAAATTAAACAGGCTTCGCTGATCAGTACCATTACTGTACGGCAATCACACTTTAAATGCAAACAATCCTTAACTAATTATATACCTTACCTAAAGACTATTTTTAAAACCATTCATTTATGAAAAAACTGATATTCGCAATTATAGCTGTACTCTTCTTCCAACTCCACACGCAAGCACAATTACCAGCAGACAGTACGAAGGCTGATCCAAGTTTAAGAGGACAATATGAGTTCATGTTAGCCAAATCAAAAACCATCAATGGTTACAAACTAATCAATCCGGCCAGGTTAGGCGGATTTTGGAAAAGTGTTTCGGATTCTATCAATCAAAACCGCAAACAGTTGAGAGAGGTTAAAGTTAAACTTGCAGAACAGGAAAAAGCAGTTGCTGCGCTAAAAGCACAGATCTCCGGCGCAGAGAATTCCCTGGCCAGTTCTAATGCGAAACTAGATGAAATTAGCTTTTTAGGAATCTCCTTTACGAAGGGTAAATACAATACCATCGTTTGGACGTTGATCCTCGTATTGGCCGCGGCATTAGCCATTGTGATCCTGCGTTCTGCAAAGTTCATTCATGAAGCCAAATACAGAAGTTCTTTATATGAAGAGATTGCTCAGGAATACCAGAGCTACAAGACTAAAGCAAATGATAAAGAGAAGAAACTAGCCCGAGAATTGCAAGACGAACGCAATAAACTGGATGAGTATAAGAACAAGGGGAATTAATCCTTCCCTTTTCTATCCTGGGTATAAAACAAAAAGGCCTTCCGAAATAAATTCGGAAGGCCTTTTTGTTAATCGTCTAAAAAGTTAAACTTTGATTTCAACTTCAACACCACTAGGTAGTTCAAGTTTCATTAAAGCGTCAACCGTTTTAGAGTTAGAGCTATAAATGTCTAACAAACGTTTGTAAGCGCACAATTGAAACTGCTCACGTGCTTTTTTGTTAACGTGTGGAGAACGCAAAACAGTGAAGATTTTCTTTTCTGTAGGCAATGGAATTGGACCACTAACTACTGCACCCGTAGGTTTAACAGTCTTAACGATTTTCTCAGCAGATTTATCTACCAAGTTGTAATCGTAAGATTTTAATTTGATTCTGATTCTTTGGCTCATCTTATTTATGTATTAAGGCTGCCGGTTAGAGCTATTAATAACCGGCTGCCGATGTATTATTATTCTGCAGATTTAATTCTACCTTTTGATTTAGCAACTACTTCATCCTGTACGTTTTTCGGTGCTGGTGCGTAGTGATCAAACTCCATAGTTGAAGTTGCACGACCAGAAGTGATGGTACGTAACTGAGTTACATAACCAAACATCTCAGAAAGAGGTACAGTAGCTTTAATTACTTGAGAACCATTACGCGTGTCCATACCTAAAAGCTGACCACGACGACGGTTCATGTCTCCGATTACATCACCCATGTTTTCTTCAGGGGTTAAGATTTCGATTTTCATGATTGGCTCCATCAATACTGGACTACATTTTGGTAATGCTTCACGGTAAGCCATTTTAGCTGCAAGTTCAAAAGATAAAGCATCTGAATCGACTGCGTGGAACGAACCATCAATTAAGCGAACTTTCATGTCTGGTAGTGGGTAACCAGCCAATACTCCGTTAGACATAGATGCTGCGAAACCTTTCTCAACTGAAGGAATAAACTCACGAGGGATTGAACCACCTGTGATTTCATTCACAAATTGTAAACCGCCTTTTTCGTAATCCGCATCGATTGGAGAAATAACAACTTGGATATCCGCGAATTTACCACGACCACCTGATTGTTTTTTGTAAGTCTCACGGTGTTGAACCGTACCATTAATTGCTTCTTTGTAAGCAACTTGTGGCGCACCTTGGTTAACCTCTACTTTAAACTCACGTCTTAAGCGGTCAATCAAGATATCTAAGTGAAGCTCACCCATACCAGAAATTACAGTTTGGCCAGTTTCCTGATCAGTCTGAACTCTAAATGTAGGATCTTCTTCCGCTAATTTAGATAAACCAATACCTAATTTATCAATGTCAGCCTGAGTTTTAGGCTCAATTGCTAAACCGATAACTGGCTCTGGGAAATCCATTGATTCTAAAATAATTGGATTTTTCTCATCACAAAGTGTATCACCTGTTTTGATATCTTTAAAGCCTACTACTGCAGCAATATCACCAGCACCTACATTAGGAATTGGGTTTTGCTTGTTCGCATGCATTTGGAAGATACGAGAGATACGCTCTTTGTTCTCAGAACGTGCGTTGTAAACGTATGAACCAGCGTCTAAGTTACCTGAGTATACACGGATAAAGCACAAACGACCTACGAAAGGATCGGTTGCAATTTTAAACGCTAATGCTGCAAATGGCTCATTAACATCTGGTTGACGAGTTACTTCTTCACCTGTTTCTGGGTTGGTACCAGTGATACCATCCACATCCATTGGCGAAGGCAATAATTCCATTACCAAATCCAACATGGTTTGAACACCTTTGTTTTTGAAAGATGAACCACAAACCATAGGAACGATTTTAGCATCTAAAGTCGCTTTACGTAATGCATCAAGAATCTCACGCTCAGTGATTGAATTTGGATCCTCAAAGAATTTCTCCATTAGGGACTCATCATAATCAGCAACCGCTTCTAATAAATTCTCTCTCCATTCCGCAACTTCTTCTAGCATATCTTCTGGAATTGGAACTTCAGTAAAGGTCATCCCTTTATCTTCTTCATTCCAAACGATACCACGGTTGTTGATTAAATCAACTACACCTTTAAAGCTATCTTCACCACCAATTGGCAATTGCAAAGGAACTGCATGGCTACCCAGCATTTCTCTTACTTGTTTCACAACTTTTAAGAAGTCAGCTCCTGAACGGTCCATTTTGTTAACGAAACCAATACGTGGAACTGCGTAATTATTAGCTAAACGCCAGTTAGTTTCAGATTGAGGCTCAACACCATCAACTGCTGAAAATAAGAATACCAATCCGTCCAAAACACGAAGTGAACGGTTTACCTCTACGGTAAAATCCACGTGTCCTGGAGTATCGATAACGTTTACCTGATATTTATTGCCACGGTAAGGCCAGAATACAGTTGTAGCTGCAGACGTAATAGTAATACCACGTTCTGCCTCTTGTATCATCCAGTCCATCGTAGATGCACCTTCGTGTACCTCACCAATTTTGTGATTTACTCCGGCGTAATAAAGGATACGCTCAGTTGTTGTGGTTTTACCCGCATCAATGTGAGCCGCGATTCCAATATTTCTTGTAAATTTTAAATCTCTTGACATTTTATAATCTTCTATAAATTAGAAACGGAAGTGAGAGAACGCTTTGTTAGCCTCAGCCATTTTATGCGTGTCTTCTTTTTTCTTAACTGCTGCACCTTCACCTTTAGCTGCTGAAACGATTTCACCTGCTAATTTTTCTTTCATGGTTTTTTCACCACGTTTACGAGCGTAAGAAATTAACCATTTCATGCCTAAAGCAATCTTACGGTCAGGTCTTACCTCTGTAGGTACCTGGAAATTTGCACCACCTACACGACGAGATTTAACCTCTACTGCAGGCATTACATTTGTTAAAGCACGTTTCCACACTTCTAGACCGTTCTCACCAGCTTTTTTCTCAGCAAGTTCAACAGCATCATAAAAAATACTATATGCGATAGATTTTTTTCCATCGTACATCATATTGTTTACAAATCTGGTCACCTGAACATCGTTAAATTTTGGATCAGGAAGGATAATTCTCTTTTTTGGTTTTGACTTTCTCATTTTTGTTCCTCCTAATTATTTCTTTTTACCTTTTTTTGGTGCTGCAGCTGCTGCTACTTGTCCTGGCTTAGGACGTTTAGTACCATATTTTGAACGACGTTGGTTACGACCAGCAACTCCTGAAGTATCTAAAGCTCCACGGATAATGTGATAACGTACTCCTGGTAAATCTTTAACACGACCACCACGGATCAATACAATGGAGTGCTCCTGTAAATTGTGACCTTCACCTGGAATATAGGCATTCACCTCTTTACCATTGGTTAAACGTACACGGGCAACTTTACGCATTGCTGAGTTTGGTTTTTTAGGGGTAGTGGTATATACACGTGTACATACACCTCTTCGCTGTGGACAGCTGTCCAACGCAGGAGACTTACTCTTGAACTCCAGTGCTACTCTACCTTTTCTAACTAATTGTTGAATGGTTGGCATTGTTCTTTTTGTTTTCTATTAATATTTAAAAACTTTACCCCTATAATAAGGGACTGCAAAGGTAGGATAATAGAATTTATAAATCAAGGGCTTAACACAAAAATAATTCTAAGTTCAGATTGCCTAAAATCAATAGGATCAGAAGGGTTAGCCACAAGAGAACTCCCCTTAGAATTTGCGATGTACACTGGCCGTAATCGGGGTGTAGTGCGGATTGCCATAGGGTTGAAGACGCCAATAGCAATCCTATAAACCTGCTTATATTAATGGAAAGTATCTAAGTAAAGCTGCTCTACTTTCTTCCTCGCCCAGTCTGTTTTACGTAGAAATTTCAAACTGGACTTTAAACTCGGATTATTTAAAAAACAATCAATACGGATCAATCTGCCCATTTCCGGCCAATCGTAATGCCACACCAATTGTTTCACAATAAACTCCAGTGTTTTACCATGTAAAGGATTATTCGGCTGTCCTGATTCTGTCATGCTGCAAAAATAATAAGAATTTCCGGCTCCTAAATATCATCCGGATAAAAAGACTCTAATTAGTAATGACTAAATTTGTCCTATTCATTTTTACTTAATTCCTGCCTCATGAAATTTAAATTAGGAGAGTTTGTTCGTTTCGTTGACGAAAATATAGAAGGTTATATTACCAGAATCATTGACAAAGATACCATTGGCGTAACCGATTCCAATGATTTTGAAATTCCAGTGCTCGCTTCAAAAGTGACTTTAGTTCATGACGAAATCCCTGAAAGTGACATTGTTTCCAACCGTCCCGCCATCGTGATTCCGGAAGCACAGTTCATTAAAGATGGCGTGTACCTAGGGCTAATCACCGATCAGCACAGTACCTCTGTAGCCCATTTTCATCTGGTGAACGAAACCTCATTCCAATTGTTAGCCAGCTTAACCACAGAAAAAGGCGACCATTATAAAGGAGAATTTGCAGCTGTGATCCCTGCCCACTCTACCAAAAAGATTTACTCTGCACAATTAGCAGACATTCAGATCTGGCCGAAATTTAAACTGGAAATCTTATTCCATACACCTGCAAATGTGGAACCTAAAGCCCCTATCGTTTACCATGAACGCATCAAAGGCAAAGACCTTTCTGTAGCCAAAACAGACATCGCCCTACTGAAACAAAAAGGATGGCTGATTCGATTAGACGCTGCTGAAGCGCTGATTGACGCTGAAAAACTAAAAGAAAGCTTCTTTAAAGCAAGATAAAACACTGCATTAGGTCGCTAAACTATATAAATACCAAACAATTACGGGAATTCAGGCGTTATTCATACTCACCATTCCCTGATCAGATGAGATACTTATTCCCTGTTTTCGGCCTAATGCTATGCATTCCACTATTGGCAGTTACCTGTAACCGCCCGATGGAAAAACTAGATGAACCCAGACTTCATGACATCAAGCTTCCTGAAGGTTTCAAAATTGAAGTTTTTGCAAAAGTAGACAATCCAAGATCCATGGCCCTGGGCGCCAACGGAACCGTATTTGTAGGCAATCGCAATGGCGATAAAGTCTATGCCCTCGTAGATGAAAATAAAGACGGTATCGCCGATAAAACCTATATCATTGCACAAGGTTTAAAAGACATGCCCAATGGTGTCGCCTTCAAAGATGGGAGCTTATATGTAGCAGAAATCAGTAAAATATGGCGTTATGATCATATTGAAGACCATTTGGCCAATCCACCAAAACCCGTTCTTGTATACGATAAGCTGCCAGCAGATACCCATCATGGCTGGAAATACATTGCCTTTGGCCCTGATGGAAAACTATATGTACCCGTTGGTGCACCCTGCAATATTTGCGATAATACAGATAAAGATAAAAGATATGCCTCCATTACCAGGATGAATCCTGATGGAACCGGCTTCGAAATTTTTGCCAATGGTGTTAGGAATTCTGTGGGTTTCGACTGGAATCCCCTCACTAAAGACCTTTGGTTTACCGATAATGGAAGGGACATGCTCGGAGAAGACATCCCTGCAGATGAACTCAACCGTGCAGAAAAATCTGGAATGCATTTCGGCTACCCTTTTGTTCATGCCGGAGATATTTTAGATCCTGAGTTTGGCAAAGGTAAAAACCCTCAAGACTATACCCCCCCTCAGGCAAAACTTGCTGCACACACCGCTTCATTGGGTATGAAATTCTATACCGGTGATCAATTTCCTAAAACGTATAAAAATCAGATCTTCATTGCTGAACATGGTTCATGGAACAGAAAAGAACCAATGGGTTACCGAATTACCCTGGTGAAACTCGATGGCAATAAAGTGATCAGCTATGAACCATTCGCAACCGGCTGGCTTAAAAACGGAAAAGCATGGGGAAGGCCTGTAGATGTATTGCAATTAAAAGATGGCTCACTACTAGTTTCAGATGACTTTGCCAATCTCGTTTACCGGATTTCCTATGACAAATAATTTTAGCAGCCCCGATTATTGTCTTTCCGATATATTTTTTGTAACCTGCCAGAATCAGTAAAAACATCGGAAATGAGCTTTAAAGATTACGAATTTGACCTGGATGATATTAGCCGCAGTACCTACAAGATTCTTGTAAAATGGGGCGTCCCCGAAAGTCTTGCAACTTTTGTGAACCTATTTGCCCTGCTCACCGTGCTGATCATTGCAGTATATTTATTACATAACGTACTCAGGCGCTTACTGAGGATTGCATTAATACGGATCGTAAAAACCACTAGAATTGACTTTTTCCTGCACCTGCTGGAAAATAGATTTGCACATTTTATTGCTTTACTCGCTGCCGTTTCATTGATCAGGAATACCCTGGAAGCGATCTTCCATTCTTTTCCTACCATCACAAAGGTCTTGATCAAACTGACTGATGCTTACCTGGTGATACTGATCATTTGGGTGATCATGACACTGATCAAATCCGGTGCGGAGTCGCTAAGAAAAAGAGCCACTTTCCGCTCTAAACCTATAGAAAGTTATCTACAGGTGATCCGGATTATATTCTACCTGATTGCCACCGTTATTATATTTTCTATTCTGACGGGACAAAACCCTACGGTTGCTTTTACTGCCATGGGTGCCGCCTCTGCCGTCCTGCTGCTGATGTTTAAGGATACCATTATGGGATTTGTTGCCAGCATACAAGTGAGCACAAATGATACGGTTCGGATTGGCGACTGGATTACGATGCCTAAATATGGCGCCGATGGGGATGTGATGGAAATCAACCTGACCACCGTAAAAGTCCAGAACTTTGACAAGACCATCACCACCATTCCTACTTATTCTCTAGTCTCCGATTCTTTTCAAAATTGGCGGGGCATGAGTGAATCCGGAGGAAGAAGGATCAAACGTGCGATTTTTATCCGACAATCAACCATCCGCTTCATCACTCCTGATGAATTGGATGAATTCAGAAAAATACAATCGCTGACGGCTTACATTGACCACCGTCAGAAAGACATCAATAAAAACAATGAACGCATTGGTGCCGACAAAACTTTACTCATCAACGGAAGGAACCTGACCAATGCAGGGCTTTATAGAAAGTATATTGACAACTACATTTCCAATCATAGCGGTATCCATAAAAAGATGACCATGATGGTGCGGCAGCTTGCTCCCACTACAACCGGGCTGCCTATAGAAATTTATGCCTTTACCGGAACCACAAAATGGATTGATTACGAATACATCATGGCAGATATATTTGATCATCTACTGGCTTCCGCCAGGTTCTTTGACCTGGAGATTTATGAAATGGAAATGTTACCCCAAGAAAAGATATAAAAAAGGCTGCTGGTTTAAAACCAAAAAACTTATATAAAAAAAGGGTGCCTATAAAGACACCCTTTTCTCCTATTTAATAGCCTTATTTTAAAGCTTGTTTGATTTGCTTAACACAGAATTATTTCTTCCAGCTATTGTTATCGGGGTTGAAATCAGGCAGCACCTGTTCTGGATCTAAAGTTACCGAGACTACTTCTTCTGTAGTTGGATAGTTCACCGTCCAACTGGTATTTCTCATCCAAATATCCACAGGTAACCTAATGATATCTGTCTTTCCACTTTTCGTTTTCACTTCCAGAATGATCGGCATTGGCATCTTTTCAAGGTTCGTAATCTGAATGTTGTATCCAGTAATTGCGCCATCTTTGGTTATCTCTTTCACATCAGCAATCGCCTGATCTGTTTTCCAGTTTTCCAGGAACCAGCCTCTCCAGAACCAGGAAAGATCTTCTCCTGCTCCGTTTTCCATTGAACGGAAAAAGTCGAATGGTGTAGGGTGTTTGAAAGCCCAGTTCTCAATGTATTTCTTAAAGGCATAATCAAAACGATCTGCACCTAAAATCTGATTTCTTAAGATGTTTAAACCGTAACCCGGCTTATAATATAGATTGATGCCGATATTCGCTTCTTTCATCGCATCTGGTGTGAGCATCACATATTCCAATTTGTCGTTGGCCAGAGATTTACCAACTGCCTGCATATTGTCTGGCTTGCGTTTATATTCACCGTTGTTAAACTCAGCAGCAGATAATCCGTTGATAAAGGTATTGAAACCTTCATCCATCCAACCGTATTTACGTTCGTTGCTGCCCACAATCATTGGGAACCAGGTATGGCCAAATTCATGGTCGATTACCCCCCATGCACTTCCGTTTTTAGCTTTCCAGCCGCAAAAAACAATTCCAGGATATTCCATACCACCTACATTACTGGCCACATTTATCGCCATTGGATAAGGGTATTCAAACCATTTTTTAGAGTAGTATTCGATAGAAGCTTTTACATATTCAGCACCACGGCCATAACCATCTTTTCCATTGCTTTCTACAGGATGTGCAGAAACCGCCAAAGATTTTTTACCGCTTGGCAGGTTAATTCTGGCCGCATCCAATACAAATGCTTTCGAAGAAGCCCAGGCCACATCGCGTGTATTCTTGATTTTGAATTTCCAGGTTAATTTTCCGGTTGCCGGGCGCGACTTCGGATTGGTTACCTCTTCTTCTGAACGTACAGTCACCGTTTTATCGCTTAGTTTTGCAGCATTCCAGCGAGATAATTCCGTAGGTGTAAATACTTCCTGAGGGTTTAATAATTCCCCAGAACCCATCACAATATGACTTGCAGGAGCAGTAACGGCGAAATCAACATCGCCATACTCACAGTAAAACTCTCCAGCACCCCAATAAGGAAGGGTATTCCATCCAATCACGTCATCATAAACCGCCATTCTTGGAAACCATTGTGCGATCGCAAATATCTCCCCGTTCTTAGTGGTTAAATGACCCATACGGTCAGATCCATTGATAGGAATGATAAACGAGAAGTTCATTTTGATAGTCACCTGATCTCCGTTTGCAGCCAATGGCTGATCTAAACGGATCTGCATTCTGGTATCTTCAGTGATCGAACTGAATTTTACCGGCTTCAATTTCTGACTTACGCTAAGTCCGTCAATTTTATAACCTCCTTCTACTTTTTCGCCCCTGGCACCATATCGGCTGCCTGCAGCAATCAGCGAATTTCCTCTGGAGTTTTCCGCGAAAAGATTTTGGTCCAATTGCAGCCATAGGTAAGGCAGTTTATCCGGGCTGTTATTCTTATAAGTAATGGTAACGGTTCCCGTTACCAGATTTTTAGTTTCATCAAGATTTGCTGTGATCTGGTAATCCGCACGGTTCTGCCAGTATTTAGGACCTGGATAGCCGATTGCAGAACGGAACTCATTTCCATTCTGAGTGTAAAACAGCGGGTTAAATGCAGCATGAGGGTCGTAGTTACCAGTGGCTTGCTGCGCCATGGAACTGAAACCAAATGCGCATAACAATACCCCTAAAAAGGTAAACTTATTCATCATCGTATTTATTGGTTATAGATTCGAACTAAAGATATAAAATGAATGTTTATACCAAACCATTGTAACGGTTTTATTAGTTCGACTATAACTTCGGCATCGGCGGTAATTTCCGCTGATCTGCAGGAAGTTTTTTCCAGCTATTGTAGGCTTTTGCGATATAGTATTTATAATTGAATGGGCGTTCGCTCATTACAAGGGCTACATTCGGACGATACATGACCATAAAATCTTTCAACTCCTGCCCATCCAGTTTTACTAAATCAGTGATGGTTTTTTCATTAAAATTATCTCTGATTTCCGTCTCGAAAGCATCCCTCTCTTCCAGAAAGCGAACTTTCTCTCTATCTCTTTTCATTTTACCATAACCCAGGTTCAGCACCACCCCTCCAGCTCTGTCGGTATTCTTTTTACCCTCCAGACCATCAGTCATGACCCTTTTGATTGGTTTACCTGTTCCATCTACCATGACAGATGGATTTACCTTAGCACTCGTAATCTCCACTCCTTTTAAGTCTGTAGATTTTACAGGCAGATACACCATTTTTGGCTTCAGGTCAATCAGGTATAAAGTATCAGTATGGTATCCTGGATGAGAGAATTCGATTAAATCACCCACTTTGGCAGGCAGACTAAACTGCCCGGAAGCTTTTGTTTTTATAGACTTCTTACTGTCCAGGTTTCTAACGAGCACATCCTGCATCGGAAAAGACTTATTATCAAAGTCGTAAACCGCACCGGTCACTGTTGTTGTTTGTGCCCATAAACCTAAAGGAGCAATACTCACGAAGAATAAAAATAAATATTTAACCATACCCAAATGTAACACTGTTTCTTTCTTTATAAAACTGTTTAACAAAAATTAACCTTAAAAGATTTAACTATTTTAACATAGTTTCGTAAGCAGCTTCGTCAAAACCAATCAGTATTGATTTACCATCCAATTCTACGACTGGTCTTTTGATGGCGCTGGTATTGTTCAATAAGATCTGAACCGCACTGTCCTGATCTACCACACTGCTTTGCTGCTCAGGGCTAAGCTTTTTCCAGGTAGTTCCTTTTTTATTCAACACCTTCTCCCATCCAAAAATAGTACACCATTCCTGCAGTTTCTCTGCAGTTATGCCTTGTTTTTTGAAATCGTGGAAGCTGGGATTAAATCCCTGATCTGCCAACCAGGTTCTTGCCTTTTTTACTGTGTTACAATTTGGTATTCCGTATATGATCATAAGCACAAAAATAAAATTTATTATCGTTAATATTGTGTTGATTTTGTCTAGCTCTGTGGGGGAGCTAAATGATTTTGCAAAAAAAATAACAGCATGCCGAACTATGGTCTTATTTCTTTGAAATACAGCCCGTAAAAGGACGGGTTATGGACAGTTTGTAATTCTACCTTCCCCCATTGTTGCGGATATTTTCCCTATACTTAATAGTTCGCATTTATGTTTAAACTTACTTTCAAACAACAGGTATTAACAGGATTCGCTGTTTCCTTATTGTTTGTGCTGGTCTCTGCCATTACTTCCTACCTGAGCGTTGAGAAATTAAAGGACGATACACAATGGCAAAGTCACACTTACGAAGTCATCAATCTGCTCAAAAATGCAGAAATACAGGTGTTGAATTCAGAAAGTTCTTTAAGAGGCTTTATTTTATCTCAGAAAAGTGATTACCTGCGCCCTTATAATAAAAATGCGCCATTGATCCTGGAAACTGTACAGGATTTAAAAAGATTAATTTCCGACAATCCCGATCAGATCGAGCGGGCAGACTCTCTGGATTTCTATGCCCATAAAAAAGTAGCGGAGATGCAGGAAGTGATCCGTATTTATGATAAAGAAAGTGCAGCAGCAGCCGCTAAACGTGTATTGGATGGCGGCGGACAATTCTATAAAGACAAAATATTAGCTTTCAGCAGAAAGATGATTGATGAAGAATTTAAGCTTCTGGCCAAACGCAAAGCCAACACTTTGATGAGCAGTCAAAGGAGTACCGTAATCATTTCATTGAGTGCCCTGATTATTTTCGCTTTAATCCTATTCCTATTCGGCTATATCAAAAAGACCTTTGACCAGCAAAAAGAAACAGAGGGCAAAATCAGGGAGTCTAATCAGCAACTGGAAAAAATATCAGGGGAAAATGAGCAAAAGAACTGGCTACTTTCCGGAGCTTCCGAGGTGAATGATGCCATGCGTGGCGAACAAGAGGTAGAGGAGCTTTCTGCGAATATTGTGAGTAGGATCAGCAACTATATTGGTGCACCGGTGGGCGCATTCTTCTTACTCAGCAAGTCTAGAAATTTATTCCGCTATACCGGAGGTTACGCTTATCAACCTAAAAAAGGAGACAGCAATCAATACCACTATGGAGAAGGCCTGGTGGGACAAACCGCTTCAGAGCAGCAGCCTAAATTATTTAAGAATGTACCTTTAGACTACCTGAAGATCCGTTCGGGACTGGGCAGCACATTGCCTCATTGTATTTACCTGGTGCCGATCGTATTTGAAGATGAATCATTAGCTGTGATTGAACTGGGCTTACAGGAGGAACCAGACGAAAAAACTGTGCTTTTCTTAAGTACCATCAGTGAAAGTATAGGTTTAGCTGTCAATAGTGCAGTAGCCAGGGTAAAACTAAGGGCTTTATTTGAGCAAACACAGCAGCAGGCAGAAGAATTGGAAAGTCAGCAGGAAGAATTAAGGACTACCAATGAGGAGCTGATGTACAAAACTGATCAGCTGCAATCTTCAGAGGAAGAACTGAGGGTACAGCAGGAAGAGCTGCGTCAAACCAATGCAGAGCTGGAAGAAAAGGCACAGCAGCTGGAAGAACGCAATATTTCTATCAACCAGGCCAGAGAGGCCATCAGTCTGAAGGCCGAAGAGCTGGAAGTTTCCAGTAAATATAAATCGGAGTTTCTGGCAAATATGAGTCATGAGCTTCGTACTCCTTTAAATAGTATCCTGATCCTGGCCAGAATATTAAAAGAAAACAGACCTGAAAACTTAAATGAAGATCAGGTAAAATATGCCGGAGTGATCCACAATGCGGGAAATGATCTATTGAGCCTGATTAATGACATCCTTGATTTATCCAAAATTGAATCTGGAAAAGTAGACCTGAATATAGAAAAGGTAAAACCAATCGCCATTAGTCAGCACATGGAATCATTGTTTATGGAACTCGCCAGAAGCAAAAAGATCGATTTCCAAACCATTCTGGCGGATGACTTGCCAGAGGACCTGGTAAGTGACCAGTCCAGGATAGAGCAAATTGTGAAAAACCTATTGTCTAACGCTTTCAAATTTACACCGGAATACGGGCACATTACTTTAAACATCAGCAGACCAGGGAAGGGTACCTCATTTTTCTCTGAACGTCTCAGAAACACAAAAGAAGAAATCATCGGCATTACCGTTAAAGATTCTGGGATTGGTATTCCGGAAGACAAGCAGAAGCTCATCTTTGAAGCTTTCCAGCAAGCCGATGGTTCTACCAGCAGAAAATTTGGCGGCACCGGCCTTGGCTTATCCATCAGTAAAGAACTGGCCTACCTGCTTGGCGGAGAAATCCAGGTGAGCAGCAGACCTAATGAAGGCAGTACCTTTACTTTATATATTCCAAGAATCAATGAATTTCAGCTGCCAGAGCAGGTAGCGACTGTCCAACAGAAAACTTATACCTCCGCTCCTGCTGCTTTTGAGTTTAACGAAGAGCCAGTAAGACAAGGGAATGAATCACAAAGAATCCTGATTATCGAAGATGATGAGGTATTTGCTGATGTATTGAACGATTATGCGATAGAAAAAGGCTTTCAACCCCTGCTTGCTCATAGTGGAGATACTGGCCTAGCCATGGCATTTGAAGAACTACCTGATGCCATTGTACTGGACATCATGCTGCCAGTAATGGACGGATGGACGATTCTTAAAAAGCTAAAAGCAGATCCAAGGACAAAACATATCCCAGTACACATGATGTCGGCAGGAAATGAAAAAGCCAGTAAAGCTAAAAAGAAGGTGCTATTGGCTTCCTGAAAAAGCCGGTAGAGAAAGAACAGCTCGATGAAGCCTTTAATTTATTAAGTGCCGCCTATCTCAAATATAACTTCAGAAGCGTGCTGGTGATCGAAGATCAGGAATTACAAAGCAGAGAACTAACCGAACAGCTGAGAGATAAAGGAGTAGCTGTGAAACAGGCATATACTGGTAAAGAAGCGCTGGACCTTTTAGACGATCAGGTGTTCGACTGCATCATTCTTGATCTAAAACTTCCGGATATTTCAGGCTTCGATTTATTGGACCAGATCAAGTCGCAGGCAAAACATGCACACATTCCAGTGATCATCAATACCGCTATGGAATTGGATCAGGAAAAAATGGCGCACATTATGAGGTATACAGATGCAATGGTTTTAAAATCAAACAAATCCAACGACCGTCTGATTGATGAGGTCAGCTTGTTTATCAATAAACTGAAACAAGACGGACCAGCAAAGCCTAGTACCTCAAAAGGAAAAAGTGTGTCTACCATGGAAAAGGTATTGAAGGATAAAACCATCCTCATTACTGATGACGACATGCGTAATATTTTCGCACTTTCCAGCGCCTTGCAAGTATACGACCTGAAAATCGTGATTGCCACCAACGGCCGGGAAGCCTTAGAAAAGCTTGAAGAGTCTGACCAGATTGACCTGGTATTGATGGACATTATGATGCCAGAAATGGACGGCTATGAGGCCATGAAAGCCATCAGACTAGAGAAGCGCTTTGCCAAACTTCCAATCATTGCTTTAACCGCAAAAGCAATGAAAAATGACCGGGAGCGTTGTATTGAAGCCGGAGCAAACGACTACATTTCTAAACCTGTTGACATGGATAAGTTATTATCGATGTTAAGAGTCTGGTTAAGTTAATATGAATGCAGAAGAAGACTACATCAGTTACGATCAGTTGGCAGAACTAATTGATTTTATAAAAAACATACATGGCTTTGATTTCGGCGATTATTCCCCGGCCTCTCTAAAAAGAAGAGTCACCAGAATCATGCAGCTGCAAAAACTAAGTCTTTTTGACTTACGTACTTTATTGACCAACGACCATGATTATTTTGAGTCTTTCCTCATTGAAATTACGGTTAACGTCACTGAAATGTTTAGAGATCCTTCGTTTTACCGTTCCGTTAAGGAGAACATCATCCCTTATCTGCGCTCCTATCAGCGCATCAAGGTATGGAATGCAGGCTGCTCTACCGGCGAAGAAGTCTATTCTTATGCCATACTTTTTTCAGATGAGGAGCTGTACGACCGGAGTTTCTTTTATGGAACGGACATCAATAATGATGTACTGGATTTCGCCAAAGACGGCATTTATGATTTAAAGAAGATGAAGCTGTTTTCTGAGAACTACCAGAAAACCGGCGCAATCCATACCCTTTCTGATTATTACACAGCCAGATATGAAGCGGCATCCATCAATCATTCTTTAAAAAAGAACCTGCTGTTTTCTGCGCATAATCTGGCTTCAGACGGCGTCTTTAATGAGTTTCAGTTGATCTCCTGCCGAAATGTCCTGATCTATTTCAATACAGATTTACAGAAGAAAGTAATCGAATTATTTTACAACAGTCTGGCGAATTTTGGTTTCCTATGCCTGGGGGCCAAAGAAACACTGAGGAGCACCGAAACCGGCCGCTTCAAAATCATCGATAAGAAAAATAACATTTACCAAAAAAAAGCTTAAGGGCCTTTATCATCTATAATCACCCCCGCAGAAAGACCTAATATGGAAAAGATTAACATACTAATTGTTGATGACCGACCGGAGAACATCATTGCACTGGAGGCATTGCTGCAGCGGAAAGACATCAACATCATTACCACCACTAACCCAAATGAGGCATTGAGAATATCCTGGGAAATGGATATTGCAATTGCAATGGTAGATGTTCAAATGCCAGAAATGGATGGCTTTGAGCTGGTAGAAATCTTAAAAAGCAATCCCCGCACCAAGGAGATCCTGATCATATTCGTAACCGCTATATCGAAGGAAACCAAATATGCAGTCAAAGGATTGAATACCGGTGCAGTAGATTATTTATATAAACCATTGGATCCTTATGTCACTTCTGCAAAAGTGGATTCTTTTATCCACCTGGTTCGAACAGAAAGGGAGATCAAAAGAAAAAATAAAGAGCTACTGGAATACCAAAAGGAACTGATCAAAGCGAAAGAACAGGCGGAACAAGGCAAGCGCATTAAAGAGAACTTCCTCGCCAATATGAGCCATGAAATCCGTACCCCAATTAATGGGATCATCGGGCTGGCCAACTTGCTGGGAAAAACATACCTGACTCCTGAGCAAAAAGAAATGGTGAGCCTGCTGGAAATTTCCTCAGACTCTCTTTTAGGGGTGATCAATGACATTCTTGACCTGTCGAAAATTGAGTCCGGTAAATTCAAAATCAACCGTTCTGAAACTGATATAGCAAAGATCTGCCATGCTGTAGTGAACCTGCTGCGCATTCGTGCCATGGAAAAAGAACTGGACCTGACGATTGAATTAGACCCGGATCTGCCTACTTTTATTTTGGCAGATTCCCTGCGCCTGAATCAGATCCTGATGAACCTGATTGGAAATGCGATTAAATTCACCGTTCAGGGAAGCGTACATTTAAAAACAGAAATCATTGACAGAAAAGGAAACAATTTACTGCTCAAGTTTTCTGTGAAAGATACCGGTATCGGCATTGCCAAAAACAACATCGATAAGATCTTTGAAACCTTTGAACAGGCAGATGAGCAAACGACCGTAAAATTTGGAGGCACGGGATTGGGCTTATCAATTGTGAAAAACCTGGCAAAACTAAAAGGTGGTACCCTGGAAGTTTCCAGTGAAGAAGGAGTTGGCAGTACTTTCGCTTTTAGCAACTGGTATGAAATCGTAAAAGAAACGGTAGTGATTAAATCCGTCAGCAAACCAACTTTAGATCATTTCCCAGGATTAAGAGTCCTCGTGGCAGAAGATAACCCAATCAATAAGTTCCTGATCATAAAAATATTGAAAGACTGGCAGATATTTCCAGAGGTGGTAGAGAATGGAAAAGAGGCCCTGGACAAATTAAAAGAATCCGATTACGACCTGATTTTGATGGATACATTCATGCCAGTCATGAATGGATTGGATGCTATAAAACTGATCCGTGAAGGCTTTGTACCCGGAAAAGAAACGATTCCGATCATCACCTTCTCGGCAGCGGTATTGGAAACCGACAAGCAGACTGCCATTGATGCCGGTGCAAATGATGTGGTGAGCAAGCCGTTTGAACTGGATGTGCTGCACCAGAAAATCATGAAATACGCAGTTAAAGAGGCCTGAACTATTTGTTAAAGGCAGTCATTGTTAAAGCTGGACCGATGGTCACGAAACTTTTGATCAGGTCCACGCTTTTACTAATCAGTGCTGGAAGTTCCAGTTGTTCGTCTTTATCAAAATGGCCTAATACATAGTCTGCCTGTCTGCCTTTAGAGAAATTGTCGCTGATGCCGAAACGCAGTCTCGGGTAAGCTTGTCCGCCGCAAAGTTCTTCAATGCTTTTCAAGCCGTTATGGCCTGCACTGCTGCCCTGCATTTTCAACCTGAGTTTACCTAATGGCAAAGCAAGATCATCCACGATCACCAATACATTTTCCAATGGGATTCTCAATTCCCTCATATAGTAATTCACTGCCTTTCCACTCAGGTTCATATACGTAGTGGGTTTGATGACGTGCAATTTTTTCCCTTTGAAAGAAAGCTCCGCATAATAGGCCAGACGGACATTAGAAAAAGAGCCATCAAGCTCCTTTACCAGCTCATCAGCGATATCAAAACCAATATTATGACGGGTATGCGCATATTCAGGACCTATATTCCCTAAACCAACAATTAAGTATTTCATCTGCTGCAAATATAATAGTTTAGCTGAGAACAGCCATTGAATCATTTTATTCCATAAAAAAAGCAGTACCGTTGCCGATACTGCTTTTCTAGATTGGACTAAAAAGAAATTATTTCTTGTTAGCTTCGTTCTCAGCTTGTTTTAAAGCTCTTGACATACCAACTGATACGATAGTATCTTCTGGAGTGTTAGTGATCGTGTAATCAGCTTTCGCGATATCACGTACACGGAACAAGTTGCCAACTTCTAATTTCGAAATGCTCACTTCAACTGTTTGAGGCATATCTTTTGGAAGTGATCTCACACGAAGTTTACGTAATTTTTGAACTAATTTACCACCCATTTTAACACCTGGAGAAGTACCGGTTAATTTAACTGGGATTTCCATTAAGATTTCTTTGTCATCAAATAACTGAAGAAAATCTACGTGTAACAATAGGTCAGTTAATGGGTGAAATTGTAATTCTTTAATGATAGCTTTAGTTTTAGTACCATTAATGTCAATTTCAACGAAGTTTGCTTCTGGAGTGTAAATAGCATCCTTTAATTCGGTTGTAATTACAGCAAAGTGTTTTTGCTCTGTACCACCATACAATACTGCAGGAACTTTACCTTCATAGCGAAGCTCTTTAGCATCGCGTTTCCCTACGTTCTCTCTTGGAGAACCGCTAATTGCGATTGTTTTCATTTTATATATATTTATTATTAATATTAAACTCTAAATAGGTCACTGATAGAACCGTGCTCATTTACATTGGCAATTGCTTTTGCAAATAATTCAGCAGTACTCAATACCCTGATTTTGTCACTCTGACGTTTCAATGGAATGGTGTCTGTCACGATTAACTCTGCTAACATAGAGTTTTCTACCGTTTCATAAGCCTTACCTGATAACACCGGGTGTGTACAAACTGCACGCACACTTTTCGCTCCTTTTTCCATGATCAGCGCTGCTGCTTTGGACAAAGTACCTGCGGTGTCGCAAATATCGTCAATTAAAACCACATCTAAACCAACTACATCACCGATGATCGACATCGATTCAATTTCATTGGCACGTTTCCGTCTCTTATCACAAATCACCACCTCTGCATTGAAGAACTTTGCAAAAGTACGCGCTCTGTAAGAACCACCCATATCCGGTGAAGCAATCGTTAGATTCTCCAGGCCTAAGCTTTTGATATAAGGCACGAAAATTACTGAACCATCTAAATGGTCTACAGGAATATCGAAGAAACCTTGGATCTGAGCAGCATGAAGGTCCATTGTCATGATTCTATGGATACCTGCTGATTTTAACAAGTTCGCTACCAATTTGGCACCAATCGCAACACGTGGCTTATCTTTTCTATCCTGTCTTGCCAAACCATAATAAGGAACTACTGCAGTGATGTAATGAGCAGATGCGCGTTTAGCGGCATCAATCATTAACAGCAACTCCATTAAGTTATCATTTGGCTGGTAAGTAGAATTGATGATGAAGACATCGCAACCGCGTACTGTTTCATCGTAAGAAGGTTGAAATTCGCCGTCGCTAAACCTATTCAAGGTGACATCACCTAAAGGTTTGCCGTAGCTCTCGGCAATTTGGATTGCTAATTCTTTTGTACCTGTTCCGGCAAAAAGTTTAACTGGATTAAACTGCAATGGCATGATTAGAGGTGTATCAATGCTGGTTAAAAAAAATCGGATTGTGAAACAAACCACAATCCGAATATGTTTTGTTGCCCGACCAGGATTCGAACCTAGACAAACGGTACCAAAAACCGTTGTACTACCTTTATACTATCGGGCAATCTTTCAATTTTAATTTCGAAGCGGATAATTGTTGCTCTGAAATCTGATGCAAATGTACGCACATTTTTGATATCTGCAAATCCTGTCGCAAAAAAAGTTTAAAAAATATTACCTTTATGTTTCCGAAAGGAAATAATCAATTTAAAATGAGGAAGTTGCTTCAGATAAAAAAAAACACTTTTTTTTTAATAAAAATTGAAGCTTTGCAATGAAACTGAAAAAGCACCCGCATTTATACCTCAGGCAAGATTAAAATATTTTAAAATAATATAAAACAGGACAAAATTTAAGGATTCTGAAGAACAGAAAAGTGCAGGATATCCTCCTCCTGAAATCAAACCACAGAAAAGATACCTTAATATTGATTGTTAAATATGTTAAACTCCCCTTACTTTATGAGTTTATCAATCTTATTCTTTATTTTCGGCTGCATTTTATTAGCGCGAATCAATAACTATTTTACTTAAGAAATGAATTATTCAAAAATCAACAACCTTACCGGCTGGCTTTGTTTTCTGATTGCTACTGTAACGTACATTCTAACACTAGAACCCTCTGTCAGCTTTTGGGATTGCGGTGAGTTTATCGCCTCAGCCTTAAAAATGCAGGTAGTTCACCAACCGGGAGCGCCATTATTCTTAATGATACAGCGGTTCTTCTCACTTTTTGCTTTTGGTGACCTAACTAAAATCGCTTACTTTATGAACGTAGGTTCCGCTATTGCCAGTGGTGCCACCATCTTATTCCTATTCTGGACCATCACCGCATTGGCGAAAAAAGCGCTGATTAAAGAAAAAGAAGAAGTGAGTCAAGCCAACCTTATCACCATTATGGGTGCAGGTGTGGTAGGTGCTTTAGCTTATACCTTCTCAGACAGTTTCTGGTTTTCAGCAGTAGAATCCGAAGTATACGCGCTTTCTTCTCTATTTACCGCCATCGTATTCTGGGGGATTTTAAAATGGGAAGCCGTTGCCGATGAGCCGCGCGCAGATCGCTGGTTGTTGTTTATCGCTTATATCATGGGTCTATCCATCGGGATTCACTTATTGAACTTATTGACCATCCCAGCAATTGCCTTTGTTTATTACTTCAAGAAAGTTAAAAATCCAACTACTGCCGGTATCATCAAAGCAGGTATTGTAGGGATTCTGATTCTTGCCGTAGTTCAGTATGGTATCATTCAATACGTAGTTTCATTTGGCGCTTACTTCGATTTATTCTTTGTGAATACTTTAGGAATGGGCTTCGGTACCGGAGTAATGGTCTTTGCCATCTTATTGATTGGCGGTTTCGTATGGGGTATCAGGTACTCTATTAAACATGAGAAAAAAATCCTGAACCTTTCTTTACTTTCAGTAGTACTGATCCTTTTTGGATACAGCTCATTCTCGATGATCATCATCCGTGCAAAAGCAAATCCTAACTTAAACAACAGTGCTCCAGACAATGTATTCTCTTTCTTAGGTTACCTGAACAGGGAGCAATATGGCGACAGGCCTTTATTATTCGGTCCTAACTATAACTCGCAGGCCATAAATTCTGTAGAAGGAAAAACATTATATAGAAAAGGTGCAGAGAAATATGAAGTAGCCGGTAAAAAGTCCGACTATGAATACGATAGAATTACGCCTTTCCCACGTATGTACAGTGATGATGCTGGCCACGTGGCATACTATAAAGACATGATGGGCTTTAGTGATGATCACTTCCCAAGCTTAATTGATAACATCGGATTCCTGCTGTCGTACCAAACCGGACAAATGTACATGAGGTATTTCTTATGGAACTTTGTCGGCAGACAAAACGACGACCAGGGACAAGGTAGTTTATACGAAGGTCAGTGGTTGAGCGGGATTAAGCCAATTGATGCACTTCACCTGGGAAGTCAGAAAAACCTCCCTCCTTCTATTACAGAAAGTAATGCTTACAACCGTTTCTTCTTCCTCCCACTAATCCTGGGCTTATTGGGTGCAATCTGGCATTTCAAAAGAAATCAGAAAGATGCAGGAATTGTAGCCTTATTGTTCTTCTTTACCGGTATGGCGATTGTTTTATACCTGAATCAGAAACCAATGGAACCAAGGGAACGTGATTACGCTTATGTGGGGTCATTCTATGCCTTTGCCATCTGGATCGGATTTGGTGTCCTCGCCCTCCGTGAATGGTTATTCAAAAAATTAACTCCTGCTACCGGCGGTATTCTAGCGACAGTTATCGGTTTATTTGCCGCACCAGTGATTATGGCTGCTCAGGGATGGGATGATCATGACCGTTCTACTAAAATGGTAGCGCATGATATTGCCCTGGATTACCTGCAGTCCTGTGCGCCTAATGCAATCCTGTTCACCTATGGTGATAATGATACCTATCCATTATGGTATGCACAAGAGGTTGAAAACATCAGACCTGACATTAGGTTAGTCAACCTGAGTTTGTTTGATACCGATTGGTACATTAATGGTATGAAACGTAAAATGAACGAATCTGAGCCACTCCCAATCTCAATGAACGAGTCACAGTATGTTCAGGGCGTTAGAGATGTGATGTATTATCAAAACGCGGATATCGCAGGAAATATTGAACTGAAGAATATCTTAGAATTGCTGCTTTCTGAAAACAGCGAAGATAAACTGCCATTAAATGACGGTAGAAAAGTAAATTTCATCCCTACCAAAAACTTTAAGATCACAGTAGATAAAGAAGCCGTACTTAAAAACGGCGTGGTCAGCCCTGCGGATTCTGCCAAAATCGTTCCTGCAATAGAATGGACATTCAACAAAAACTACGTGACTAAAGGAACTTTAGCGATGTTTGACATTCTAGTGCATAACAACTGGAAAAGACCGATCTATTTCGCGAGCACAGTTCCTTCAGAGCAGTATAATGGTTTAGACAAGTATCTTTATAATGAAGGTCTGGCTTTACATTTAATGCCTTTAAAAGTGGATACCGCAGCTTCTAGAAACGAACTGATCAATACGCCTGTACTATACAATAATGTGATGAACAAATTTGTATGGGGTAATGTGAAGAACGCTAAATATCTGGATCCACAATCTTCTGATGACATTTCCATCTTTACCAATGTATTCAACAATACCATCAGCGGATTATTGAAAGAAGGCAAGAAAGAAGATGCACAGAAAGTAGTGAACCGTTATTTTGAAGTGATGCCAGAGAAATTCTACGGCATGCGTTCTATGATGGGTGCTTACTTTATGGCAGAAAACTTATACCAATTAGGTGATAGCAAAAGAGCAAATGCACTGATTGAGAAATCAGCTGACTATATTATGAAAGAGCTGACTTACCTGGCTGATGTTTCTGAAAGCAAGAAAAGGTTTGTAGGTGGACAAAATGTACAGTTAGGACTATCCTTCCTGAACTCTATGGCCAGAACTACTGCCGAAAACAAGCAAGATAAACTAAGCAAAGAGCTCGCTGAGAAGTTCAACCTATTAGAAGCAAGGTTCTCTCCTTTCTTCCCGGCACAATAATTAGTTCCGGTCACTAAAAAGGAGCATTCGTTTTACGGATGCTCCTTTTTTTATGAACTCCGCTTATTCCAGGATCTGATCGTAAAGCAAAAGGGCTGCAATTTATAAATTGCAGCCCTTTTGCTTTATGTAGGTTGTTTTATTACTCGTTTACCACACCCATTGCACAGAATTTATCAATTCTCTTGGTGATCATGGCATCCGTTTTTAATTTCTTAATCTCTTTAAGGTCACTCATGATCTGTTCTTTAATAGTTTCAGCCATTAATTCAGGATTCTGGTGTGCACCTCCCAGCGGTTCTTTAATGATGCCATCAATCAATTGATTTTTGTACATGTCATCAGAAGTTAGTTTAAGACATTCTGCTGCTCTTTCTTTAAAGTCCCAGCTGCGCCATAAGATAGAAGAGCAGGATTCAGGAGAAATTACAGAATACCAGGTATGCTCTAACATGTATACACGATCGCCGATGCCGATACCCAATGCACCACCTGATGCACCTTCACCAATCACAAAACAAAGGATAGGTACTTTTAGAACAGACATTTCTAACAGGTTACGCGCAATCGCCTCCCCTTGTCCGCGTTCTTCTGCTTCCAATCCGGGATAAGCACCCATCGTGTCAATAAAAGAAATCACTGGTTTATTGAATTTTTCCGCTAGACGCATTAAGCGCAATGCTTTTCTATAACCTTCAGGATTCGCCATACCGAAATTACGATATTGACGCTCTTTAGTGTTTTTACCTTTCTGGTGTCCGATCACCATTACCGTTTGACCAGCAATCGTAGCGAAACCACCAATAATGGCTTTATCGTCTTTTACAGTTCTGTCGCCATGCATCTCGATGAAATCATCACAGATCATACTGATGTAATCCAAGGTTTGTGGCCTTTCCGGATGACGGGACATCTGAACTTTCTGCCATCCTGTGAGATGAGTATAAAGCGTCTGCTGAGTATCAGCTAACTTCTCTTCCAGTTCAGTCAAGGTAGCAGACATATCTACTTTCGTTTTATCGGCAACCTGTTTAACCTTTTCAATCTGCTGAGCTAATTCAACTAAAGGTTTTTCGAAATCAAATGATGTTTTTATCTGTTCCATAAGTGGGCTGTAAAAATAGGCATTTTATTTAAAACTTTGCAGACCGCCCGGCTTTAGGCAAAAATTTTAATACGAATTCTCTAATATCGCCGTATTTCTGCCGTTTAAGCAGAATTTCCAGCTGATTATTACCCTACATTTTCTTTATTGCTCTGGATATAAAGCACCGAAATCGCACCGAGAATCATGAAAATTCCTGCCAGTACAATCGCATAAATCGCCTTTCCATCGTAGAATTTCTCTACAATCATGCCTCCAAAAAAGCCGTTTATAATTTGAGGCATGGTGATGAAGAAATTAAAAATGCCCATGTATACGCCCATTTTTCTTGCAGGAATAGAGCTTGATAAGATAGCATAAGGCATAGATAGGATACTTCCCCAGGCCAGCCCTACCCCAATCATAGAGAAAATGAGGTGCTGTGGATCTGTGATAAAATAAATGGACAATAAGCCCAATCCGCCCGCAGTTAACGAGAAAGCATGGGCTATTTTCCTGCTCGTAGCCCTGGCAATAGCCGGTAATAGCAATGCGTAAATTGCGGAAACACCATTGTAAATCCCGAAAAGAATACCTACCCAGTTTCCTGCATCCGCAAACTGTACAGAGGAAGTATCCCCAGGCAATACCTTATAGATATGCTGGGCAATCGCTGGCGTAGTAAATACCCACATAGAGAACAAAGCGAACCAGGAGAAAAACTGCACCAATCCCAATTGACGCATGGTGATCGGCATATTAGAAAAATCAGTAAAGATAGACATGATGCCTTTCGTTTCTTCTTCCGGAGCACCGTCATGGTACTTTTCCATTTCTTCCGGTGGATACTCACTGGTAGTGATCACCGTCCAAAGGATGGTACCTACCAATACCGCAGCTCCCACATAAAAGGAATAAATCACATTGAGCGGAACATGTCCGGCAGCAGCAACTTTAGAGACACCCATATATTCTGAAAGGATATAAGGTAACCAGGAACCAGTAATGGCTCCCGCCCCAATCAGGAAGGTCTGCATGGAAAAGCCGAAACTCCTTTGGCTTTCGGGCAGCTTATCAGCCACCAGTGCGCGGAAAGGTTCCATCGCCACATTAATCGAAGCGTCCATGATCATCAGCATACCAGCACCAATAATAATCGGCGGCAGCAGACTGGCCATTGCCGCAGAATTCGGCATCAAGATCAACGCAATCGCAGTTAATACGGCACCGATTAGGAAATATGGCCGTCTCCGGCCAAACTTGTTCCAGGTTTTATCACTATAATAACCAATGATGGGTTGAACAATCATCCCTGTTAATGGGGCTGCTAACCAAAAAAGCGATAGATGCTCCACATCTGCACCATAAGTTTGCAGTATCCGGGAAGCATTTCCATTTTGTAGTGCAAATCCAAACTGAATTCCGAAAAAACCGGCACTCATGTTAAAGATCTGCAGGGACGATAATCTTGGTTTACTAAGCGCGATTTTCTTTTCCATCAGGTATTAATAATTAAAATTGAATGATTTGAGCAGTCCCGGGCAGCACTTTTAAATATAGGGATTGCGGGGTATTTTCTACTTTCTGCTTAGACAATAAATCTATACTTTCTTTAATTTCCCGGTTTTTCAATAGCAGGCCTGGGATTTCAAGGTTTTTCTCCAGCGTTTGTGTCCGGTCGAAATTGGCTACAATCAATAACCGCTGACCTTCGGTATACCTCAAAAAGGCATACATACGCTGTTCTCCAAGCGGAACATCCAGGATGTCGCCCTTAGTGATCGCCGCTGAATTGGCAGCGATGTGCAGGAGCGCCTTATAAAAACGACGTAAATTTTGCTGTTTTGAATCTAATAACGCACCGTCAAAAGCACCATTATTCATCCATTTCTGATGCTCAGGAACACCCCAGTAATCAAAAATTGTAGTCCTGCTGTCTTCTTTTCCAAAACCTTCCGTTCCTTTTCCTGGCTCTCCTACTTCCTGTCCGAAATATAGCATCACAGGCCCAGCAGATAGGGTGGCAGAAACAACCATCGCAGGGATGGCATGAACCGCATCGCCCGCAAAACCTGCAGAGGCAATCCGCTCTTCGTCATGGTTCTCCAGAAAGCTCAGCATCCTTTCTCCAAATCCAGCAGTTTGTACCTGCCATACTTTTGAAATGTCTTGTACATTCACCTCCTGCTCATTTCTGATCAGCTTTTTTAAACCATCATATAAACCGACTTTATCATATAGGTAATCAAAATGCCCCCGGCTTAGATAAGTATAATAGACTGCCGGGTTATAAGCTTCACCGATAAAGATCAATCCCGGATGTTTCTTTTTCAGTTCCGGAATCACCCATTCCCAAAATTCTACAGGCACCATTTCCGCCATGTCACAACGGAAACCGTCCACACCTTTTGTCGCCCAATAACTCAAAATATCTTTCATTTTAAGCCATACCCCAGGGATTGGGCTAAAATGCTGCTGCTCCCCATTGGCATAATCCAATCCATAGTTCAATTTCACCGTTTCATACCAATCGTCTTTTGAAGGACTCGCAGAAAACACGTTATTTCCCGTCGCTTTGGCCGGACTTTCCTTAAATGTCTGTTTTTCCAGTGGAACTAAAGCATTTGCGGCTGAACTGCTGCTGCCCTTTATAGCGGAGCTTTCTGTAACGATGACTTCCGATACCGGAACTACAAAGTCCTTTCCTGGCGTATAATAGTAATCATTAGCTGGACTGAAACTTTTAGTGTGGTCGTCCTTCGCGCCAAAATCGACTACTCCTTTCGGCTTTGCCAGAGAATGGTAAGAACGGGCCACATGATTGGGTACAAAATCAATGATCACCTTCATTCCTTTCTGATGTGTTCTTGCGATTAAGTTTTCAAACTCTTTCATTCGGTTCTTCACATCAACTGCCAGATCAGGATCTACATCATAGTAATCACGAATCGCATACGGAGAGCCCGCGCGCCCTTTAACCACCTCTGCATTATCCATGGGGATACCAAAATCACTGTAATCAGTTAGACTGGCATGGGCAATGACACCGGTATACCAGACATGGCTCACGCCTAATTCTTTAATTCCATCCAGCGCCTTGTTGTTGATATCGGCAAACTTACCGGAACCATTCTGCTGAATAGTTCCGTAAGGGAGGTTCTGACTTTGTTTATTCCCAAATAACCGGGGCAATAATTGATAAATAATAGGTTTACTCTGGGCCATACTATGACTTGAAAATCCGACAATCGTGCATCCTGTTAAAATAATACCAAGGAACATTCCTCTTTTAACCCTCAGCTCCTGTTTCTTACTACCGAATGTTCTTATCATACCAATGAGGTCTTGTAAGCAATTGTTTTTTCTCCCGGTGGCACAGCGTATTCCTGTTCGAATACCCTTAATGTTAAGCTTTCCTCCGAATGGTTTGTAATGATCAGTTCCGATTCATTGATCTGAACCTTCAGCTGTAATCCTCTGAAACCAATAGTAAAAGAGAAAGCAGCCCAGTTTTTCGGCAAGAAAGGTTGGAAAGCCAATTTATCCTCCTTCACACGCATTCCTGCAAAACCTTCTACCACACTCATCCAGGTACCTGCCATTGAAGTAATGTGCAAGCCATCTTCAGTATCGTTGTTATAGTCGTCCAGGTCTAAACGTGCGGTGCGCAGGTAAAATTCGTATGCTTTTTCCTCGTCGTTCAGCTTTGCCGCAAGGATACTATGTACACATGGTGATAAAGAGCTTTCATGAACAGTTCTGCTTTCATAGAAATTGAAATTCCTTCTCAGGGTTTCCAGGTCAAATTCTTCCTCAAAGAAGTACATACCCTGCAATACGTCAGCTTGTTTGATATAGCAAGAACGTAAAATGCGATCCCAGCTCCATTTCTGGTTCAGCGGACGCTGATCAGCAGGTAAATCTTTTACCAGAATCTGCTCTTTGTCCATAAAACCATCTTGCTGCAAGAAGACTTCTTCGCCCTCATGATAAGGATAATACATCTGAGTAGCTACCGAATTCCAATCTTTAAACTCAGACATTTCCTGCAATTTTGTCTTCTCAACAATTTTCAAATATTGTTCCGGATCCAGCGACTTTACTTTCTCCGCAGCTTCCGTCGCATAGGTTAAACACCAGGCGGCTAATTTATTTGTGTACCAGTTGTTGTTGATGTTGTTCTCATATTCATTAGGACCAGTTACGCCAAGCATCACAAATTTGTTTCGCTCTGCGCTCCAGTTTACTCTTTGTTTCCAGAATCTGGCAATACCTATCAATACTTCCAGACCATAATCTGCCAGGTATCGCTCATCACCAGTATAACGGATATAGTTGAAAATCGCAAAGGCAATTGCTCCGTTTCTATGGATCTCTTCGAAAGTAATTTCCCATTCATTGTGGCATTCTTCCCCATTCATAGTCACCATCGGATACAGGGCCGCACCATTGTTAAAGCCTAATTTAGTGGCATTTTCTATCGCTTTATCCAGGTGCTTATAGCGGTAAACCAATAGGTTTTTAGCTACTTCCTGAGGCGCTACCGAAAGGTAGAAAGGAATGCAGTAAGCTTCGGTATCCCAATAGGTAGAACCTCCATATTTCTCTCCTGTGAAACCTTTAGGTCCGATATTTAAACGGGCATCTTTGCCAGTATAGGTTTGGTTTAGCTGAAAAATATTGAATCGGATCGCTTGCTGAGCGGCCACATCACCTTCAATCACGATGTCGCCTTCTTCCCATTTTTGGGCCCATGCAATGGCCTGTTCTTGTTTCAATTGCTCAAAACCTTTCTCCGCAGCCTTCAAAATGGTTGCTTTTGCAGCACTCAATAAATCCGATTTATCATAATTCTGAGAAGATAAATTGGCTGCGATCTTATACAAATCAATCACCTCATTTTGAACCACTGCAAAAGAAGCCTGCTGTCCAAGGTATTTATCTTTCGTCACCGGACTTAAAGTTTGCAGTTCAGCATTCTTGAAAATGCTGGTCTGACTTACCGTACAAACGTCAAATTCTGTTTTCTTAGTTCTGAGTACCAGGTAATCAGTATTCTTTTCCTGCTGCTGTGCCACTTCTTCCCAGAATTTCTCGTCATAATTAGAGTCCTGGTTTTTCACATCACCATCAATAAATGAAGTGATGCTGATCTGGCCTTTAAAATTTAGGGCTTTAATGCGGTAATGTAAAGCGGCGACTTCATCGTCTACGATACTGCAAAAACGAATCGACTCCACCTGCACCATTTTACCACTTTTCAATTTGGCAGTAAAGTGGCGGCTCAGCGTTCCTTCTTTCATATTCAGTACCCTTTTAAAATCGCCGACTGTGGCAGTATTCAGGTCTAATGTTTCTCCGTCAATCTGGATGTTTAAACCAATCCAGTTTGTGGCATTCAATACTTTGGCAAAATACTCCGGATAACCGTTTTTCCACCAGCCCACACGGGTTTTATCAGGATAATAAACCCCTGCTACGTAATTTCCCTGCAAAGTTTCTCCAGTATAGTCTTCTTCAAAATTGGCACGCTGTCCCATTCTACCGTTTCCAATACTGAATAAACTCTCTGATATTTTATTTAAATGAGGGTCAAAACCTTCCTCAACAATGTTCCACTCGTCTGCTTTTATATAATTTTTCATGGTCTATGCTGCTCTGATATTCCGGAGGTTGATGTAACCGGAACACGTTTTCATTTATTTTTATCTTCGAATCGCCTGTTACGCGTTTTCGATTCATGGTTTTCATTTCTGCTAATTCGGCTTAGCTATTCAGGCAATCTGCGCTACTGATATCTCAATGCTTCAATCTCGTTGATCGTAATTTCCGAAAGGTTATTGATGACTACTTGTGCACCGGGTAAATGCTCGGCTCTACCGACCCCTACCACCATCATATCTGCCGCCAATGCCGCCTGTACACCAGCTAATGCATCTTCAAATACCACACAATTTTCTTTAGCGGTCTTCAGCAATTCTGCGGCCTTCAAAAACACTTCCGGGTCTGGCTTTGAAGTCGTCACGGAATTTCCGTCTACGATGGCATCAAAAAAATGAGCCAGTTCTGTCCGTTCCAAAATCAGGGAAGAATTCTTGCTGGCAGAGCCAAGGGCAATTTTAATCCCTGCTGCTTTCAAAGCGGTCAGCAGTTCCAATGAACCCGGCAATACTTCCTGCACTGTCATTTTACTAATCATGCCCACATATTGTTCATTCTTCTTTGCGGCTAATGCTTCCTTTTCTGAAGCGGATTGCGTTACACCGCCCCATTGCAGGATCATGTCCAGAGAGCGCATTCTGTTCACGCCTTTCAGCTGCTCATTCTGTAACTCCGTAAAGTCAAAGCCTAAGGAATTGGCCAGCGCTTTCCATGCTTTATAATGATAAACAGCGGTATCTACCAATACGCCATCCAGGTCGAAAATACAGGCGATAGGTTCTGTAGTATGTTGCATCTATGTATTTATGGTCTTAATTTAATTCTAACACCAATGTGGTCTTCGCAGGCACAGCAATGTTTTTTAAAGTGTTTATTTTTTCTTTTGTGATCACGTTAGTGGCGGAACTGGCCTGGCCAATACGCTCTTCAAACCTGGAAGTCTCCAGACTTTTCGCCTGATCCTCAATATTGACAATCACCATCACGGTCTTTCCACCTTCCGGCAGGTACCTGAAATAAGTATAGATGCCATTTTCCGGCACATACTGCATCATTTTCCCACCTTGTAAAGCCGGACTATTTTTTCTGTAATTGGCTAGTGTTTTCACAAAATTCCAGGCTTCATTTTCCTGTGCAGTACGACCTGCGGCAGTAAACTTGTCTGCTTTATCACCTGGCCATCCACCAGGAAAGTCAGAACGCACCAAACCATCAGGGTCAGAATAGTTCTTCATTAAAATCTCTGTTCCATAATACATTTGAGGGATACCTCTTAACGTTAACAGTAAAGCCATTCCAGATTTATACTTGTCGAAATCTTCTTTCACCATCGAGTAGAACCTGCTCATGTCATGGTTGTCCATGAAAATCACATTACGTTCGGCATCCTGGTAAAGGAAATCCTGTGCGATGGTGGTGTATAACCTGAAAATTCCGTCTGTCCAGCCGGATTTACCATTCAAAGCTTCATAAATTGCATTTTTAAGCACGGCATCAGTTACGCCTGGCAGTTCGGTATCAAAACCTCTGCTTACCGTGTTTCCACCAGTAAAAAACGCTTGTGCAGCTGCCGAATTCACCAATGTTTCTCCAAAAACGGAAAGCGTTGGGAACTCTGCTTTTATCTTGATCGCCCAGTCTCTCATGTATTCCGGGTCGTTATATGGGTAAGTATCCAACCTTAATCCGTCGATTCCTGCATCTTCTACCCACCAGATGTGGTTTTGTGTCAGGTAATTCTGTACATAAGGATTTCTTTGATTCAGGTCGGGCATACTAGGTACAAACCATCCGTCCAACATTTTCTTCTGATCGGCTTTTGAAGCATGGGGATCCATAACCGGCTCATCACGATAGCTGGTCTGCGTATACACTGGCCATTGGTTTACCCAGTCTTTCATTGGCATATCTTTATAGAACCAATGTCCGGTACCCACATGGTTGTGTACAATATCTTTCACTACTTTCATTCCTTTTTCATGTACTTTATCTACGAAAGATTTGTACAAAGCCAGGTTTCCGTAGCGTGGATCTATCTTATAGTGATCCGTTGCAGCATAGCCATGGTACGACGCATTGGCCATGTCATTTTCAATTTCCGGAGTCATCCAGATGGCGGTTACGCCTAAATCTTTCAGGTAATCTAACTTATTGATCAATCCCTGTAAATCTCCACCATGGCGGTAATACATAGAATCTCTGTTCAATTTAGTTTCCTGCATTCCTTTAATCACATCATTTTTCGGATCGCCGTTAGAGAAACGATCCGGCATCAGCAGGTAAATCAAATCTTTGCTGCTTACCCCTTTGCGACTTGCATTAGCAGTCCTGTTTTTCAGCTCATAAGTATACTGCAGTACTTTCTTCCCTCCTTTGGTAAATGCGATTGGGAATTTTCCCGCAGCGGCGGATTCCGCAATTTCCAGGTCTACAAATAAGTAGTTAGGATTTTCTACCTTATTTACACCTACCAGTTTTACACCTGGATAGTTCAGTTCTACACCCAGCTCAGCGATGCGGTCGCCATGAACTAACAATTGAAGTTTAGGGTTTTTCATGCCTACCCACCAATACATCGGTTCAATGCGCTCCAATTTTTGGGCAAAGGTGGTCACAGAAATACTCAGGAGGAGTAAAAGGATAAGTTTTTTCATGAGCAAAAGATTGAGGTAAGGAATGGATGAATAAAAACAGGTGGTCCAGCATGCCAGAAGAGCTGTAGGACCACCTGTTTGGGTATTAATTTTTAACCAGTGAGTATTTTAAATTCGGAATATCGAAAGTAACCGTATAGTTTCCTGCTGTGGCAACAGTAATATTGCCACCATTAAATACAAGATTACCACCACTTCCACCATAGTTGAAATCGTAGGCACGATCCGCTCTGAACTTCAATTCTCCAGCCAACAGATTTGCAGTTACTTTATAAGTACCTTTTCCGTCATTGATGAATTTCATGTCAATATCACTACCCCACCCAAGTGGTGTAGCACTACCTGTAATCGCCCATATTTTTGAGTCTTCAAATTTAAATGCTTTCGTGTTCATATCTACTGTAATCAGCTGCGGACCGGCTTTTGGCGCGGTTAAATTGGCCGCGTTTCCTGCACTGCTTAGCAACCCGCCTAAGACACCATAAGAAAGGTCCCAGGTTTTTACCGGCGTAATTTTGAACTCTAACTGAGCAGCTGGGAATACAATAATTCCTGAGTATTTACCATCACTATCTGGAGAAACCAGACTGTCGGCTGTTGCAGGTGCCCATCCCTGATAAGCACCTGGAGCAAAAATCCATGAAGTGGCCAGGTATGCTGTCGCTTTCAAAGTCAATACATTCGAATAAGTGACTGCATTCGGTGCCGGAGCAGATTTTAAGCGAACTTCCAGTTCTGATGGAACATTTGCTTTTAATCCAAAAGCCAGCATCATGGCATTGATCGCACTTACTGTTGGTGCATAAGTTGTACCTGCAATCACCACTTCTTTAGGGTTAGCAAAATCTCTACCTTTTACATCAATCTGAATGGTAGAAGTGACCGGAACAATTACGCCTGTCACTACCGGAGCAGGAAAGGTAAAAGTTACTGCCGGGCTCGTTGCCGCAGCTAAGGATAAATTAAGTGTAGTGGTGCTTGCGGTTAGTGTCCCTGCCGGACTCACATTAGTCACCAGGTCTGTTCCATCCTTTTTGCAGGACCATAAACCTATGGCCACTAAAACAAAGGAAATATATTTTATAATGTTTGATTTCATCTCAATTTCTGCTTAGGGTTAGTAACCTTTATTTTGAATCAGATTGGTATTGGCAATCAGGTCGGCCAGCGGCAATGGATAAATATTACGTGTCGCATCTACCCCTTGTCCGGATTTCACACCACCTTTATACGGCCATAAATAACCAGCTTCTGTAAATTTGTTATAGCGAACTAAATCTGTACGGCGGAAACCTTCCCAGTACAATTCTCTGCCACGCTCATCCAGGAAGAAATCAACACTAATCGCCAATACATTTCCTGAAGTATTGCCATAAGCACGCTGACGCAAATCATTTACATAGGTAATTGCCTGTCCGGTTGAACCGCCAGCACCACCACGGGCTACTGCTTCTCCATAAATAAGATATTGTTCCGCAAGGCGGAATAATGCAAAATCCAATGAGCTGAATTTTCCTTCGTTAGAAGGTGCAGGTACGCCTTTTGAATCCACATTTCTAAATTTGATCACCCTTAAACCATCGGTAAAAGTATTCACATCATCATTTTCCAATTTCTGGCCAAAAAACATTGCTCTTTGATCAGTAGCACCAGAATAGTCTGTAAATAATTTAGGTAGGTTAATCCTGCTGCGGTTACCTCCCCATCCTCCGGTTGGCACACCAAATGAAGCAGGGTTCATGTCTCCGTTAATTGCTGCATTGATCAGGTAAGTTGTTCCACCATCATTTTGCGTATGCAATCCATCATAATTAATGGTCAGGATGTTCTCTTTACTAGTGGTTCTGTTGTCTGTTAAAAATAGATTTTTATAAATTGGTGATAAGCTGTAACCACCGTTGATTACTTTACTGGAATAAGTAATGGCATCTGTATATCTGGCTGTACCGGTATATACCTGAGCATTCAGGTATAACCTGGCTAACAACGACCAGTCTGCACCTTGATCTGCACGACCGTATTCATTGGTCATTGGAGCAGCCAGATCTCCTTCAATTGCTTTCAATTCTGACTCTACGTATTTAAAAAGCTCTGCCCTTTGAATTTGTCTGGGCGGAATTTTTCCGATCAGGTCTTCTTCTGTTACAAAAGGAGGATTGGCGTAACCATCCATCAATACCCAATATTGGAAGGCACGAAGGAAGCGGGCTTCCGCACGGTAGCGCTGTACATTTGTTGCATCCTGACCAGTGATGTTGCGGCTCGCCAATTTTTCTGGCGTACTTTCTCTCAGGAAGTCATTACAAACAGTAATCTGATAAATACTTCTGGAATATAAACCTCTGACAAATATATTCTCAGAAGTCCAGGTCATCTTATCCAAATCCGGAATTCCATCATCATTCCATCCGCAGATGGCTTCATCTGTTGGCAATTCCTGTGTCATCCAGAATAACCTCAGGAAATCTGTAAATCCTGGATTCAACCCGCCGATGTCACTTTCTGCAGTCGCTCCACTTGGGTGCGTCAAAGCATAACTGGCATATAATTTAACCAGCTGGTTTTTATATCCTGCTGGGGTGGCATAAGCCTGATCCGCTACTAAATCATTAGTAGGTCGTAAGTTCAAGGCGTCCTTTTTACATGAGCTGATAAAGACCAGTAAAACGCTTGATATGGTGAATATTTTAAATAAATTTCTCATCCTGATAAAAATTAAAAGCCAACATTTAAGCCCAATGTATAAGTTCTAGGTCTTGGATATAAGTTATAATCTATACCTGTAGTGATTTCCGGATCCAATCCTTTGTATTTAGTCAGCACAAACACATTCTGCACGTTTGCTGATATACGAAGGGTGGTATTTCCATTTTTAGAGATTTTACCTGCATCAAATGCCAATCCTAAATTGTCCATCTTCAGGAAGGATGCATTTTTCATGTAGTAATCACTTAGGTATTCATTGTTGGTGAAATTGGTCTTGTACACATCAACATTTGCATTGTTGATCAATCCACTTGGACTTAGGATATTGCTCCTCACACCGAAGTTAGAAGATACGTTATCATACACGTAGTTACCGATATTGGCTCTCAATACCGTACTTAAGGTCCATTTTTTATAGCTGAAAGCAGAGTTAAAGCCAAAAGTGAATTTCGGATCCGGAGAATGGTAGAAGTATTTATCGTTTGCATCTACCACGCCATTGCCATCCAGATCAGCGTATACCCCTTCTAAAGGCATCCCATTTGCATCATAAATCTGTTTTTTCACGAAGAAAGATCCAGGAGCCTGGCCAATTGCATTGTACTTGATGTTGTTACCAGTACCACCAGTGATACCACCTGCATCAATCTTGAAATTAGGGTCAGAATCAAACGTAAGGTTGGTGACTTCTCTTTTATTATAAGCCATATTAACGCCGATATCCCAGCTGGTATTCTCCGTTTTAACCACAGCTACATTGATACTGGCTTCTAAACCACGAACATCCATATTACCCACGTTAGTGAGTAAACGGTTGTTGTAATTAGTCCCTGAAGGAATATCTACAGTCGATAAAAGATCTTTTGTTTTTTTGTAATACACATCTACGCTACCATAAACTCTGTTTTTAAAGAATCCATAGTCTAATCCTGCATTGTAAGTAGTAGTTGTTTCCCATTTCAAATCAGGCTCATAAGCTGATGGTGTATAGTAATCATAAAGGGTATCACCAATCTGATATTGTCCCTGATTGGTATTCTTGAAATACTTAGCCATGTAATTATAGTTACCGATACCGTCTTTATTTCCGGTCTGGCCATAACTCAATCTGAATTTCAAGTCAGAAAACACCTTGCTGTCTTTCATAAAATCTTCCCCAATGGTTCTCCAGGTAAAACCTACAGAAGGGAAATATCCCCATCGGTGATCTTCTCCGAATCTGGAAGAACCATCCGCACGCATGGTAGCAGAAAGCACATAATTTTCATCATAAGTATAGATCAAACGACCATAGTAAGAATTCAGCTTTTCTCTTTCTACATTAAATGGAAATGGTGGTACTTTAGTGATGGTAGTGCCATCTCCTTTATATTCATTATAACTGTGACTGGTACTGGAATTATCGTAATAACCTAAACCAGCAGTGGCCTCTATCCTGCTTTTAATGCCAGTCAGGTCTTTCGCATAATTCAGGTAAAACTCCGTTACTTTATTATTTTGTTCGTCTAAAGAACTACCCTGAAAACCTTGTGTAGAGGCATTCTGTGCTGCATATGCTGGTACAAAGATTCTACCATATCCTTTAGAAATGTCATAACCAAGGTTTAAGTTGGCGTGTAATTCTGGAAGGAAGTGAAAAGAATAATCAAATCTGGCATTACCGAAACTTCTTTCTGTCTTACCAATATTGTTGCGTAAGCGCGCTAAAGCAACCGGATTACGAGGTGCATTAGGGTTTGGCACACCACCTTTGATCCATTCAAAATAATTTCCATACTGATTATCTGCATTTACTGACTGTGTTGGATCAAATTGAATGGCTGCAGCTCTTGCTGCCTCATTGGCAAATCTTGCTTCTGTTAAAGATCCTTTTAAACTCAGGTCAATTTTCAGGTGATCTGTAAACAATCTTGGTGAAATGCTAAATGAACCGGTTGCACGTTCAAATTTATCCGTGATCAGCAAACCTTGTTTATCCAGATAACCTGCAGAAACACGGTAAGGTACATTTTTGAAAATACCACCGATACTTAAGTTATTGTCAGTAGAAAAGGCATTTTTATAGATTTCATCCTGCCAGTCCGTATTCGCATTTCCCAACAAAGCTTTATAAGTATGTGTCGGATCATCATCATAGCTCTTATTTCCAAATTGGTTGACATAAGCACGAATCTGATCGGCAGAAAGTACATCTACTTTTTTAGCCACCGTTTCATAAGAGTTATTGGTATTGAAATTGATCACCGGCTCTACAGAGCTTCCTTTTTTAGTAGTGATTAAGATTACCCCATTAGAAGCTCTCGATCCGTAAATAGCAGTTGCGTTTGCATCTTTCAGGATGGTAAAAGTCTCAATGTCGTTCGGATTAATCAGGGAAAGCGGGCTTGGCGCATTGTTCACCGTGTTACCGCTAAATGGAACCCCATCAATTACGACTAGTGGATCATTACTGGCATTCAGGGAAGCGCCACCACGAATACGGATGGTACTGCCTCCTCCTGGCTGTCCACCATTGGAAACTACATTCACCCCTGCTACTTTACCTTGAATCAATTGATCTGGTGAAGTGATGGCTCCTTTTTGGAAATCTTTAGCGCTCACCGTAGCGATGGAGCCAGTTAAATCTTTCTTTTGCTGGGTACCATAACCAATCACGACTACCTCATTCAGGTTTTGCGCATCAGGTTTAAGGGATAAGTTGAAAACGGTATTACCAGAGATCGTTACTTCCTGCGTTAAAGAAGTATAGCCGATATAGCTGGCAATTACTGTTGCTGCACCGTTTGGCAATCCGCTCAGGCGGTATTTTCCAGAGGCGTCAGTGGTAGTACTTTTATTGATACTTTTGATCTGGATAGATGCTCCGGGAAGTGGCAGTCCGGTCTCATCTAATACTGTTCCAGTTAATGAACTGGTTTGCGCCTGGGCTGTCAATGTTGCAAGAACAATAAACAGCAATAAACAAGGCTTCAGCAGGTAAAATACTTTCATATTTATAGCTCGTTTTTAGTGTAAATATTTGGTTAGTGTACAGTGTTAGTTATGCTCTTGGTAAATAAGCAAAGCGTACCTGAGAAATCAAAATATTATATGTTATTTTTTTTTAACACCATATTTAATATCTGAAAAATCAAAAAATTAGATTAAAAATTTGTTTTTGTGTTTTCTGAAATCTGGCAGTAAAAAATATTATATATTAATAATCAGATAGTTACAAACAAAAATCAAGTTTCAATGTGTAATTTTTACACTTAGTTGTTTTTGGGGTGTTTTTCGGGAACGATACCGGGAACGTTCCCGAGGTTTTCCACAGCTTTAGGAAAACTTGTGGAAAGCATGAGGCCGAATTCTGCGTAAAATCGGAAAACATGGAAAAGTTTTTGAAAAAAATACCTGTTTTTGGGCGATAAAAAACCATGATTTTGAGCACTAAAAAAGCTTGGTTTTTAGCCCTAAAAAATCTGGCTTTACGGACTAAGAAAATCCCGTAAAAGTGTCCTTATTTCCTATGTAAAAAAGGGCACTTTTTTGATGAGGGTACTGAGGTACAGCAGCAGTTTTAATAAAAATTAATCCCGTTCGGTAGAACGCCTTTTGATCAGTTTCGAATTGAGGACAATCTTTTGATTTGGATTCACCTCTAATGGATGATCCAGCATCTTGAACAAAAGGTTCGCGGCTTCAATTCCAATTTTAGTAGCGGGCTGTGTAATCGTCGTTAAAGAAGGATTCAATAAAGGTGCAATCTCCAGACTGGAGAAACCGATGACCATCAGTTCCTCAGGAATGGAGATTTTCAGGTCATAACATGCGTAGTAGGTAGCAAAAGCCAATCGTTCTACGGAAGTAAAGATGCCATCTGGCTTAATATCCAGCAATAACCTTTTTAAAATCAGGGAATTTTTAGCATAACTATTGGTGCAGTCTACCACCAGCCTATCTTCAAAAGGAATTTCGTATTTCGCCAGGGCATCAATATATCCCTGCATCCTAAACTTACCGATGGATAAATTTTTATTGATCACCAGGTAGGCAATCTTTTTACAGCCTTGTTTGATCAGATGCTCTGTCGCAGAAAAACTGCTGTCGTAGTCATTGGTAATGACTCTTGGCGTGATGATGTCTTCATAAACCCGGTCGAAAAATACCAAAGGCAGACGCTCCTGGCTCAGTTCATTCAAATACGTGTGGTCATTTGCTTCTCCGGAAACCGACATAATGATCCCATCCGCTCTGCCATTGTGTAAATGTCTGATGAAGGAAACTTCTTTCTCATAATCATCATCAGTGGCATAAATTAAAATATGATAGCCTTTGCCCCTTGCAATTTTTTCAATGCCGTGTATGGCCTGCGAGAAAAAGTTGTTCGCCAGCTCAGGAACAATGACCGCAATCGTTTTACTTTTTTGCTCCCTAAGGTTGCTTGCATAGTGATTCGGCTGATAGTTTAACTCCTTTGCCTTCGCCAGGATTTTCTCCTTCGTTTCTTTACTGATGTCACTGTTGTCTCTGAAAGCCCTGGAAACCGTTGAAGTAGATAAATTCAGGGCTTTAGCTAATTGCTTGATATTGATGCGCTCCATCTATTGCCAAAAACGGTTGATATATAACCATTAATTTAGGGTAAATATAGATGAAAATCTAAACTGCCAGCATTTTCGTAACTAAATAATAATATAGGAAATAAACATCCTGGTATTAATTGTGCTACATTAGCTGAAAATAGAGGGAGATTAAGCCATACATTCAGTACGGACAAAATAATTTATGGCGAGAAAGATCAAGTTTACAAACACCAACAAGTCAACATTTTACACTACAGTACGAAAACGAGTTGATGCTTATTTTATAGCAAATAACACCACCAGCTATGCCAATCCGGCGATGTGGTTCAAAGTTTTTTTCTTCCTTACCGGCTTAACGAGCATCTATCTGCTTTTGTTATTGGGTAACTTCAGCGCGCCTGTGATGTTATTACTGGCCATTATGCTAGGTATATTCGGTGCCTTCGTTGGTTTTAATGTTTGCCATGATGCCATCCATAAAGCACTATCTCCTTACCCGGCAGTAAATAAAATTTTCAGTTTCATATTTAATTTGCTGGGTGCAAGTCCGTATGTCTGGAACATCACACATAATATTGTTCACCATACCTATACAAATATCGCAGGTCATGATGAAGATATTGATGTAGCACCAGGACTAATCCGCTTTTCCAACTCAGAAACGGTAAACAGGGTGCAGCAGTACCAGCATTTTTATGCTTTTGCGCTATACAGTCTGGCTATGCTTTCCTGGGTATTCAGAAAAGATTACAAGAAATTCTTTCAGAAAAAAGTAGGTGAGCATGTATTGAGCCATCCCAAAATCGAATACTTCAACCTGTTTTTTTATAAAGCCATTTATTACTTCCTGTTTATTGTACTGCCCTTATTGGTCATGAACATTACCTGGTGGCAATTTATCATTGGTTTCCTGGCGATGCAATTTGCCCAGGGACTAGTATTAGGACTGGTATTTCAACTGGCACACGTGGTAGAGTCTACAGAATTTCCTATGCCTAATGAAGATGGTAACATTGAAGAGGCCTGGGCAGCGCACCAATTACAAACTACGGCTAACTTTGCAGTAAATAGCTCCCTGGCTGCCTTTTTATGCGGCGGTTTAAACAGACAGGTAGAACACCATTTATTCCCTAAAATCTGTCACATTCACTACCCTGCTATCAGCAAAATTGTGAAAGAAACCGCAGCGGAATATGATTTGCCTTACAATGAATGTATTACTTTCAGCGATGCTTTAAAATCCCATTACAAGATGTTAAGGAAATTGGGAAAAGAAACCTATAAGACTGACCGCTATGTGAACAGGGAAGTGATTCCTTTTCCTGCACCGGGATTCCTGGCTCCTGAGCCTGTTGCGATTCGCAGCTAATCCCACTAAAGGAAGTCATTCAAACCTAAATAAAGCTTATTTGAGGTAGTTTCCGGCGCTAAGCACTTTTGCCCATTCCTGGTATCCTGCCTTGATCCTTTGTACCATGCCTTTATAATTCTGCACAATCATGGCATCATGAATCTCTATGGAAATGTCGCCGGAAATCCCTCTATTCTTCGCATTGGGCATATCCAGCAATTTCGCCCAATTCGTTCCAGCAGTAATGCTATTCCCTAGAAAAACAATATCCTGCTTTGGACAGCGGTTCATTTTTGAACTTTTCTAACCGTTCCGCATACCCTTTAGACAGGTAAACAGTATCCAATTTTAATACCTGTGCAGGACTGCAAACAGGCGATAAAAGAAAGATCAGGGAAATGCGGCTAACATCTAAGCTTAAAAACTAGTGTACCAGCAAATTCGGATAATCAGAGATGATGCCATCTACCTTTAAATCTTTTAGCTCCTGAATCTCTTTTGCTGAATTTACGGTCCATGGAATCACTTTAATCTCCTGGTTATGGCATTTCCTGACCAATTCTGCATTGACCATTTTGTAATACGGGCTCAGGATGAAAGGCGAAAAGCCCAGGTCAGCCATATTTTCTTCAAAGCTTTTTGTATTCGCAACCAGGTAAGAAGTTCTGACCTCCGGATACTTTTTATTTAACACTTGTAAAGTTCTCTTGTCAAAAGACTGAATAACTACAAATGGGGTAATCCCTTTTTTCTCCAACACCCCCATGAGCAATTTGACAAATGTTTCAGGGTCAGGATTCAATACCCCATCCCCTTCCGGTCCGCATTTCGTTTCTATATTATAGAACATCGGTTTTTTACCGCTTTGTTCTAAATACAACTGTACCGAGTCAATCAATTCCTCCAGACGGGGGATAAATGTTTTGATCTTTTCTTGCTGCGGAAAAGCAGGGTAATATTTCGATCCCAGGTCAAAGCTTTTCAATTCCGCATAAGTCATTTGATACACCGGGTATTTTTTAGCATCCCCGGGAGGGAGTTCCTTTCCATTTGCATCCAGCATAAAGGCCGGACTTAAATAATCATCGTGTGTCACCACAACTTCCCCATCTTTGGTCACATGGGTGTCCATTTCTAAGGTGGTAATGCCCAGGTCTATTGCCTTTTTCATAGCCATAATGGTATTTTCTGGCATTAATCCACGGGCACCTCGATGGCCTTCCGTACTAAAGGCAGGGAATTCAGCCTTTGCGCTTACTTTTACCTGTGCATTCAGCTTTACCGGAGCCAATCCGATCACAGCAGCACATACCAATAAGGAAGTCATTTTCATAATTTTAAATTTATATTGATCAATCTTGCTGTTCCATTTTAGGTTCATTATCATGACACCTTTCGCTTCAAATATCTTCTTATTATTATTAACCAAATATTATAGATCCATTAACTTAAAGCCCTACAAACACACAAAATAATACCTGCAGTGCAGTTTTAAATGTAAAAAAAGCGGAACACCTGTGCTGTAAATCAATCCGAAACCTGGGATATTTAAACAGTGATCAAACGTCATTTTTCACAAATCCTCGCTTAACCTCTAAGCGCAACAAAATGAAAGGTCAAAATATCGACAGCTAAAAAGATAACTGAATAGTTTATTATTTCCTTTAATTTTGTTGCATCTTTAATTTTAACCACTAAAACCACCACAAAAAGGCCAAAAAATGATCAATATAGCAGAAAGACACCAATTCATTCTCCATAGGATTCAAGCAGAGGGATCTGTAGATGTTCAGATTTTATGCAAAGATCTGGATGTTTCTTCGGTGACCATTCGTAAGGATCTGAAACTACTCGAAGACAAAAAGTTACTTTTCAGGACACATGGCGGCGCCACCTTAAACAACCCGTATACGGTAGACCGGCCAGTAAATGAAAAAGAGCAATTACAATCTGCTGAAAAGTTAAGGATAGCAGCAGCGGCAGCAGTATTACTCAAAGACAATGATTCTATCATCATTGCTTCCGGCACTACTATACTCGCATTGGCCAGAGCCATTAAACCTCAGGGCAACCTTACTGTGATCACTTCCGCATTGAATGTTGCTTTAGAGCTGATTCCACACGACCATATAGAGGTGATCCAATTGGGAGGATTATTGAGAAAAAGCTCAGCCTCTGTAACCGGACCATATTCAGACCATATCCTGAGCAATATCTTTTGCAGCAAACTTTTTCTGGGCGTAGATGGCATCGATTTAGATTTCGGCCTCACCACAACCAATGCTTCTGAAGCACAGCTGAACAAGCAGATGATCGATGCTTCACAAAAAGTGATTGTGCTCGCAGATTCCACCAAATTCGGAAAAAGAGGATTCGGAAAGATCTGCGGCATAGAAGAAGTGGATCATATCATTACCGATAGCGGTATTTCCACACAGATTTTACAGCAATTGGAGAGTTTGGGCATCGAAGTGACGATCGTTTAATATAGCAAAAACTTCATCCCCTGTTAATATTACGATTGATATTTTTGAATCATATCATCTATAATATGAACAACTTTTTTAAAGTCTTTAGTCCTAAGGATAAAAAGTTCCAGCCGCTATTTGAACAATGCGGCGGGAACCTGGTACGGCTGTCGGAAACCTTACTGCTTACTTTTAGCACCACAGATCTGGAAGAACGCAAAGTACACATCAAGGAAATTGAGCGCATGGAACATACCGGCGAACAAATCCGCACTAAAGTATTCCTGAGCCTTAGCAAAAGCCTGATCACGCCATTCAGCAGGGAAGACATTCATTCTTTGATCAGCTCTTTGTATGCCATTGCAGATTACATGCACACCGCAGCCATTAATGTAGACCTCTATCAGGTAACGGAACTCAATAAGCCGATGATCCACATGGCGCAGCTGCTGATTGAAATGTGCCGTGATCTGGAAATTGCTCTCAAAGAACTCCGTACTTTCAAGAATACCGGACTGATCAGTGATGTTTGTCTGCGGATTTATAAAGGCGAAGGCCAGGCAGATGCCGTATGTAATCAAGCCATCGCCTTTTTATTCCAATCCGGTATCAGTCCGATTGAGCTGATTAAACAGAAAGAAATCCTGCAAATCCTCGAGATGGCCGCTGATAAATGTGATGACGTAGCTAATGTGCTGGAAAGCATCCTCGTGAAAAATTCTTAAGCCCCTATTGTGGTTTCCATAATTAATACTTTACTTTGCAATACAAAGTACTTTTATGGAAAAGCAAGAAATCTATTCTGAACTCCATTCCATCAGAAACCTGATGGAACGTTCTGCAAAATTCATCTCCCTAAGCGGATTGTCAGGAATTTTGGCGGGAGTTTATGCCTTAATTGGGGCAGGTATCGCCTATTCACTGGTGTACGGTCAAACCATGAACATGGATTACCGGGAGCATTATGTAAATGAGTCCAATCTGTTGTGGAATTTATTTTTTATCGCATTGGCCGTATTGCTGCTTTCCATCAGTACCGGAATTTTCCTCACGCTGCGCAAAGCCGGGAAGCACAACCAGAAAGTGTGGAACCCGATCAGCAAAAAACTACTGTTCAGCATGTTGGTTCCTTTACTGACCGGAGGTGCACTGATTTTAATCTTGTTTTTTAGAGGATATTATGGCGTTATCGCCCCTACCTGTCTGATATTTTACGGGCTGGCACTCGTTGGTGCCAGCAACTATACATTCGAAGATGTAAAATGGCTTGGATTAATGGAGCTGATTCTTGGTATATTCGCCGCTTTATTACCTGGATATGGGCTTATTTTCTGGACCATTGGTTTCGGATTACTCCATATTATTTACGGTACGATCATGCATTTTAAATACGACAAGTGAAAAGCACATTAGCAAATTTTGATAAAGCCTTTGAAAACAGGGTTCGCCTGCAGATCATGAGCATTCTGGTAGCCAATGAAAATTACGACTTCAATTCTCTGAAAGAATTGCTGGAAGTAACCGATGGTAACCTGGCTTCCCATCTGAAAGCCCTGGAGAAAGAAGCGTATATCAATGTCTATAAATCCTTTCTGGGCAGAAAGCCCAATACCAGTTATGCCGCTTCAGAACAAGGAAGAATCGCCTTCCTGAAACACCTGGAATCCCTGGAAAATTTAATCAAACAACAGAAATTTTAATTTTTTTTACCCTTCTGCTTTGAAATTCAAAGTACTTTTTAAAAACAAAAACCATGGAAAACATTCAATTCCCTAAAGAAAAATCAACTTTTGCCCTACTACAGGAATCTGTGGGTGCTAAACTATTTTTAATCGCTGTACTGACCTTGCTCTTACTCATCCCCTCTTCCTGGGTTCAATACCTGATTCAGGAACGCCAGGGCCGACAAGATGAGGCCATACAGGAAATCTCTGAGAAATGGTCAGGTCCGCAGCTGATTGAAAGTCCAATCCTGCAGCTTCCTTATAAAACATGGGTTAAAACCTTAGATGTGAACGGAAAATCGATCATGAAAGAAAGCTTCAACACCATTTACCTACTGCCTGAAAGCCTGGACATACAAAGTGATGTAAAACCGGAAATCCTGCACCGAGGTATATTTGATGCCGTGGTATACCATGCGAAAATCCGTTTAAATGGTAAATTCAGTGAATTGGAATTGAAAAAATCGGGGATCAATCCAGAACTGGTTTTATGGGATAAAGCAAAGATAGTAGCTGGAATCAGCGACTTTAAAGGCTTAAAAAGTACGCCCATTATTAAAGTAGCAGGCCAGGTCTATACTGCAGAACCAGATTTTGCGCCAGAAAACCTATTGGTCAATAACCTGGGTATACAAATCGATCTTTCAGCTGCAAAGCGTTCCGATATCCACTTTAATTATGAATTAGACTTGAGGGGTAGTGAAGCATTAAATTTCCTGCACCTCGGTAAAAACAGCACCATCAAAGTAAGTGGCGACTGGAACAATCCAAGTTTTACAGGCGCTTTTCTGCCAGAAAACAGAAACATCACAGAAAAACAGTTCAGCAGCACCTGGAAAATGTCAAATTTCAACAGGCCATTTCCGCAGCAATGGCTTGGCGGACAAGCAGTGCTGACCCCACAAAATAAAATAAAAGCGACGTTTGGGGTGAAATTTTTACTGCCGGTAGATCAGTACCAGAAAACAATGCGCTCTGCAAAATATGCCATTCTAATCATCTTATTGAGTTTCATCTCACTTTTCTTTATCGAATTACTGAATAAAGTGAAAGTAAACCTGCTGCAATATGTCCTGATTGGCGCTGCCATGATCATCTATTATACCCTGTTGTTATCCTTTACGGAACAGGTTGGTTTTGGAGCCGCTTATTTCATCGCTTCTGTTGCCACGGTGATCCTCGTGAGTACATTTATCGGAGCTTTTCTGAGGAACAAAAAAGCAGCAATAGTTTTTGCGATCACCCTCAGTATATTCTACAGCTTTATCTATGTGATTATCCAGTTGCAAGACCTTGCGCTACTCTTTGGCAGTATTGGCTTGTTCATTACAGTGGCTTGTCTGATGTATTTTTCAGTTAAGATCAACTGGAATAAACCGGAAACGGCTATTGATCAGCCTTAAAAAGATATTTGTGATCCTATATCGCTAGCTCTATTGCGGATATAAAATCAACCTGCCCATTTTTCAGCTCAGCATTCCTTTGAAAAGAATGCTGAGCTATTTGTACTACCACTTCCATTCACCAGCTATCTTCAAAGGAACCTCCAGATCATTCTCTTGAAGAAATTTCTTCAATACCTCATTTGATTGTCTGCTCACTGGAATATTTGGTGTATTGGCCAGGGCATAAGCCAGCATGGCACTAAATCTCACCGTATTTCTCAATTCCTGATCATCCACCAGGGAGAATACATCTCCATCAGAATGGTAGAAAGGACCGGAATTATTCGGCAGTACTTCTCCTGCGCCTCCACCTGTTGGGATTCCTTCCAATAAGAAAGGTTGGTGATCACTGTGCAAGCCTGCACCTGCATAAAATATATTTTTGAAACCGCTATCCAGCTGATTGATCTGGCTGCCCCAGGCATTAAACAAATCTTTCATTTCTTTTCTACTGGTTGAAAATCCTTTAGGATTATTGGCCATATCATAGTTCAGCATGAACCTGACTTTATCCAGTGTATTTTGTTTATGCTCCGCAGCAACGTAAGCTTTTGAACCTAATAACCCTTGTTCTTCCCCCATGAACAGTACAAATTCAAGTGTACGTGCTGTCTTTAAGTTTAATTTTTTGAAAGTACGCGCCATATCAATGATGGCGAAAGAACCAATGCCATTGTCAATGGCACCTGTTGCCAGATCCCAGCTGTCCAAATGACCACCTACTACAATCTTTTCGGCAGGTAAAGTTGTTCCTTTTAAGGTAGCAATGACGTTCCTCGCTTTAATCAAACCAGAGAAATTACTCATATTTAAGCTGGCATATTGCGGCTTACTTTTTAAGGTTTCTTTTAAAGCCATCCCATCTTCCAAACCGATGCAAAGCGCAGGGATTGGGATCAGTTTTCCGGTAACCGAAGCCGTTCCAGTCAGCAATACCCCTCCTTTTACACCATTGATCAGGATAATTCCTCTGGCACCATGCTGAATGGCTATCGCTGCTTTTTCTGATCGGTGCAGGTAAGGCGTTTTTTCAGCAGAACCGGGGAGTACGCCCAGATAAACCAGGGCAATTTTACCTTTCACCTTTCCACCATCCTTGATATAATCTGCTTCCAGGCCATTCCCTAAATCTATGAGCTCCCCAAATACACTGGTTTTTACCGGCGAATGTGCCAAAGTAACTGAGTTTACTTTTTTCAATTCTTTTTCCGAATCTCCGATTTTTGTCTCATTGCTGATCCTGCTCCAGCTTTCCACTTCAAAAGGCTGGAATTTTACCTCATAGCCATAGGACTTCAGCAGTTGATAGGCATAAGCCTCTGCTTTCGCTCCATTTGCGGATCCAGTTAATCGGTGGCCAATATTTTCTGTAGCGAATTTCAAGTTATCGTAAGCCTTGGAATTGGCTTGCACTTCCGCATTTATTTGCTGGAAAACGGGACCAAAATTACCCTGAACCTTCATTTGCGAAGATACTGATGTGATGACTGTTGACTGTGCAAGGGCTTGTACGCCCGTTTCGGCAGAAGTTTGTATCGTAGTTTGAGCCTCCGCAGCAACTGCGCCAGCACAAATCAATAGACTAAAAGAGCTTTCATAAAGGAGAAATTTCAATGAAAATAAGGATTTTGGCCCTACAAGTTGTACCTGTGGGTCATTTTATTTGCAACAAATTTATAGCAAATTTATGGCAGAGAATTATTTCTTACGTTCCGTGGTATAGCGCACCAGTTGTTCCAGACCTGTTCTGGCATCACCAGGTTCGAAAGTATAGAGAATATCGAAAGCTTCCTGCTGGTACTCCACCATCTTTTCATGCGCATAGCGAACGCCTTCTTTGGCATTCACAAAATCGATGATCTGCTGAATTTTAGCGGGCTCATCCTGGTGGTTTTTTACCAGATTGATCATTTTCTTTTTCTCAGCCTTATCGGAACGGTTGAGCGCATAGATCAAAGGTAAAGTCACCTTTTTCTCTTTAATGTCAATGCCTAAAGGTTTTCCAACATCGTCCGTACCAAAATCAAAAGTATCGTCTTTAATCTGGAAAGCGATGCCGACCTTTTCGCCGAACAGCCTCATTTTTTCAATAGTTTCTTCATCAGCACCTGCCGAGGCAGCACCACAAGCACAGCAGGAAGCAATTAGAGAAGCGGTTTTCTGACGGATCACATCGAAGTATAATTCTTCAGAAATGTCCATCTTACGTACCTTTTCTATTTGCAGCAGTTCCCCTTCACTCATTTGCTTGACCGCTTCAGAAACGATTTGCAGCAAGCGGAATTCCCCATTATTCACTGAAAGCAGCAATCCTTTGGCAAGTAGATAATCACCTACCAATACCGCAATCTTGTTTTTCCAAAGGGCATTGATGGAGAAGAAACCTCTACGCTCATAAGCATTGTCTACCACATCATCATGAACAAGTGTTGCAGTATGCAGCAGTTCCACTAAAGCGGCACCTCTATGGGTAGATTCAATGATTCCACCACAAAGTTTTGCAGCAAAGAAGACGAACATCGGACGAATTTGCTTACCCTTTCTTTTAACAATATAATGGGTAATTCTATCCAGTAATGGTGCGTCACTGTGCATGGAAGCCTTGAACTTTTCTTCGAAGGCAGCGATGTCGGCGGCTATAGGTAGTTTTATCTGATTTATTCCCGGCATTCAGGTGAAAAAATATGTGTGCAAACATAAATTAAATATCTTTAAAAGCGTACTTTTAGTAAAAAGTTTAAAGTGAAAAATACATTCAAAGTACTTATCGCCGTTATTTTAGTCGCTCTCGTGGTATATTTTATGGGTCCAAGACCTGCGCAGCCACAATACAGCGCTCAGCTTCCTGTTGTTCCTCAACTTCCAGAGCTTGAAAATTATGTGAAATCTATCGAGTCCAAGCACAAGATCAAGCCGGGTAATGAGGCAGAGATTGTATGGGCAGATTCTGCGAACAAACAGCAGTCGGAATATTCAGTGGTTTACTTACATGGCTATACCGCTTCTAAGGAAGAGGGCAACCCTGTTCATACCTACCTGGCGAAAGAAATTCATGCCAATTTATACCTGGCCAGACTTGCGGATCATGGAATAGACACGGTTTCGGCAATGGAGTATTATACGCCGGACCGGGCTTGGGAAAGTGCTAAACAGGCTTTAGAAATTGGAAGAAGATTAGGAAAGAAAGTGATCCTGATGGGCACTTCTACTGGTGGTACATTGGCATTAAAGCTGGCTGCTACCTATCCTAAAGAAGTATATAGCTTGATGCTGATGTCGCCAAACATAGAGATCAACGAGAAGTTCGCTTTTCTATTAAACAACCCATGGGGATTACAGATTGCACGTTTGAACTTTGGTGGCAAAAAAGAAAGAGAAGTGGCCGACAGTGATCCTAGATATGCTAAATACTGGTATACTAAATACCGTTTAGAATCTGCAGTTGAGCTGCAGGAATTGGTAGAAACCACCATGAACAAGCAAACTTTTGAAAAAGTAACACAGCCAACCTTGCTGTTATACTATTATAAAAACGAGCAGGAACAAGACAAAACAGTAAAGGTATCTGCCGAGTTGAAAATGTTTGATGAACTGGGAACTCCGGCTGCTATGAAAGTTAAAAAAGCAATTCCTAATGCTGGAGACCATGTTATAGGTTCTTATATTACCTCTAAAGACATCCCAACTGTATTACAGGCTGTGGATGATTTCGTTAAAAATATATTGAAGATCTCAGTAGCTGAAAAAGCTGCGGTACAACCTTAACGGTTTAATATTAAAGGCTGAATTAAAGCGCTGTATACCTTGCTGAGCAAAGAATACAGCGCTTTTTTATTTTACAGCACTGCCTTCTCCCCTGCAGCGATATGTGCAAAGATCTGTTCGGCATGCACCCTGCTATTTTCGATATACCATTTGTGGGTATCCATCCCTCCGCATACTACGCCTGCAAGATATAAACCTGGCAAATTGCTTTCCATCGTTTCTTCATTATAGAAGGGCTGTGTACCATCCCCCATTTCCACACCCAGGTTTTTGAGCATGGCAAAATCAGGATGATAACCGGTCATCGCGATCACAAAGTCATTGTCGATGGTATGCTCCCCTTCCGGAGTTTTGATGGTTACTTTCCCCTCTTCAATGCTGGTCACTTCAGAATGGTAATGGGCGGTGATTTCGCCTTCTTTGATCCTATTTTCTATATCCGGGCGCACCCAATATTTTACATAAGAACCGATCTCGCCGCTGCGGATCACCAATGTTACTTTTGCGCCTTTGCGGTAAGTTTCTAAAGCTGCATCAATGCCAGAATTATTGGCGCCGATCACCACTACATTTTGAAAAGCATACAAATGCGGATCTTTATAGTAATGGGTCACTTTTGGCAAGGATTCGCCGGGAATATTCATCATTAGTGGAATGTCATAAAATCCAGTCGCGATGATCACTTTTTTGGTCTTATAATTTGTTTTTGAAGTGGCAACCTGAAATATCCCGTTTTCATTCTTCTTCACCTGTTCCACCTTTTCAAAAAGATGAATATTTAAAGAGAACTTTTCTTTGACTCTCCTATAATATTCTACAGCTTCATTGCGATTGGGTTTAGGATTGATGCTCACAAAAGGAACACCCCCTATTTCCAGGCGCTGGGAAGTAGAAAAGAAAGTCATGAAAACGGGGTAATTGAACAGACTGTTTACTAATGCTCCCTTTTCAACGATGACATAGGTCAGTCCGGCCTTTTTAGCTTCAATCGCACAAGCCATCCCAATCGGGCCGGCACCAATAATCAGTACATCGTAATTGTTCATTTTATCCGTTTTAATGATGGATTAAGCTTTCATCTGTTTGGAAGGGCAGGCAAAATCCGTACGTTTCAATCCCGTAGTTTTGATGGCAGCATAACCACCGGCAACATCGATTACATTTTCCACCCCTCGGGCTTTAAGAATCGATGCGGCTACCATAGAGCGGTACCCACCGGCACAATGGATATAATAAGTTTTTTTAGGATCGATCTCCTGCGTCCAGTCGTTGATGTAATCTAAAGGACGTGTTAAAGTTTGCTCCAGATGTTCGGCTTCATACTCTCCTGGTTTTCTCACATCCAGGGCTTTCACATTCTCATTGTTATTCAATACTTTTTCAAATTCCGCAGCAGAAATAGAAGTAATGGTTTCCAGGTCTTTTCCTGCAGCGGCCCATAAGCTGATGCCGTCCATTAAAAACCCAATGGTATTGTCGTAACCAACTCTGGAAAGACGCATAATCGCTTCTTCTTCTTTTCCCGGCTCACACACCAATAGCAAAGGTTGTTTGAGATCGGTAATTAAAGCGCCTACCCAGGGGGCAAACTGGCCATTTAACCCAATGTTCACCGAAGAAGGAATAAAGCCCTTAGCAAAGACCTGAGGATCTCTGGTATCAAGGATCAGGGCCCCGGTGCTATTTGCCATGGCTTCAAATTCGTCTGGTGTTAAAGGCGTCAATCCTTTCTCACAAACTTCTTCAAAGCTTTCATAACCATGTTTGTTCATGGCGGCATTTTTAGCAAAATATTGAGGTGGTGGTAAAATACCTGCCGTCACTTCTTGTATAAATTGTTCTTTTGAACTTGCTTTTAAGGCATAGTTGACTTCCTTTTGATGCCCTAAAGTATCGAAAGTTTCCTTGCTCATATTTTTTCCGCAGGCCGAACCGGCACCATGTGCAGGGTATACCAATACATGGTCAGGAAGTGTTAAAATTTTATTGTGCAGCGAATCGTACAGGGTGGCGGCCATATCTTCCATGGTCAGCTCCCCTTTCTGTGCTAAATCCGGACGACCAACATCACCGATAAACAGGGTATCACCAGAAAAAATGCAATGTGCTTTACCTTCCTCATCCGTCAATAGATAAGTGGTTGATTCTGGTGTATGCCCAGGCGTATGCAAGGTGGTGATCGTGACTGCACCAATTTTAAATTGCTGTCCATCGGCTGCGATCAAAGATTTGAAAGTCGTTTGGGCCGTTGGGCCATACACGATTTCCGCACCGGATTTTTCTGCCAGGTCTACATGACCCGACACAAAATCAGCATGAAAATGAGTTTCGAAAATATATTTTATCGTTGCATTGTCTTTCTCCGCACGTTTAAGATAGGGATCTATCTCCCGTAGGGGATCAATAATTGCGGCTTCACCATTACTTTCTATGTAATAGGCTGCCTCTGCTAAACAACCTGTATATATCTGCTCTATCTTCATTCCAATTTGCTATTGAACTGCAAAATTAAGGTTATAATTGATCTAGCGCAAGATTTTGGTTTTTAATTACATTGACAGGATAAGCAGATCAGGCAGTCAGCTCTCCGCGAAGTGATTGTTCCATTAAAGCGCCTACCTCTGCTGCGGTATAATCCTGCCCCATTAAATACATCAATTTGGTCACTGTAGCTTCAAAAGTGGTATCATAACCACAGATGACGCCCATCTGCTGCAGCTTTTTACTGGTTTCATATTTCCCCAATTCTACAGCTCCCCTTTTGCACTGGGTAATGTCGATGATCAGTTTGCCTCTATTGATGGCATCCTGTAAACTGGCAATGAACCAATCTGCAGTAGTTGTATTTCCGGAGCCGAAGGCTTCCAGCACAATGGCATCCACCCCTGATTTTGTAATGGCATGAACTGCCTGAGGAGAAATCCCCGGATACAGTTTCAGTACCCCAATATTAGCGTTGAACTTTGTATGTACCTTCAAAGGTTCTGTAGGCTGTTTTGCGATGTAGTTTTTAAAGAAAGATAAATGAACTCCTGCTTCTGCCAGAATTGGATAATTTGGCGAGCGGAAGGCTTCAAATTTCTCTGAATTGTATTTTATGGATCGGTTGCCGCGAAATAGCTGATAGTCGAAATAAATACACACTTCGGGCACCATTGCTTTTCCTTGTTTCTTAGTGGCCGCAATTTCCAGGGCGGTAATCAGGTTTTCTTTGGCATCTGTTCGGATCTCTCCTATCGGCAGCTGTGAGCCGGTTAAGATCACCGGTTTCGACAAATTCTCCAGCATAAAGCTCAATGCAGAAGCGGTAAAAGACATCGTATCGGAACCATGAAGAATTACAAAACCATCAAATTCCTCATATTTATCCCGGATTAAACTGGCCAACTGTTCCCAAATTAAGGGGTCCATGTTAGAGGAGTCGATGATCGGATCAAAAGAATGCACGGAAAGGTCGTAGTTTAACCTGGCCAGTTCCGGAACATTTTGTTGAATTTGCTCAAAGTTAAAGGGAATGAGTACACCGGTTTTAGGATCGTTTACCATTCCTATGGTTCCGCCGGTGTAGATGATCAGTATTTTAGTCATTGGTTAGATGTTGAAGATAGTTTTAGAATTGGCAGTAGTGACGGCAGCAATTTCTTCGATGTCGGTTTGGTAAATGTCTGCTAATTTCTCCGCAATGTGTATCAGGTAACTGCTTTCATTTGGTTTTCCACGAAAAGGAACGGGTGCCAGGTAAGGAGAATCAGTTTCCAGAACCAGGTTGGCCAATGGGATTTCCTTCAATACCCCGTCTAGTCCGCCATTTTTATAAGTGACTACACCGCCGATACCCAGGTAAAAACCGAGGTCGATGGCTTGTTTTGCCTGTTCTACATTTCCGGTGAAGCAATGCAAAATCCCTCTTAATTTGGCATCTCTTTCTTTTTCCAATACCTCAAAGATCTCGTCGAAAGCTTCTCTGCAATGGATCACAATCGGCAGGTTCAGGTCTTTCGCCCATTTGATCTGCTCAGAAAGAGCGATCTTCTGAATGTCTAAAGTGGTTTTATCCCAGTGCAGGTCAATTCCAATCTCACCAATGGCATAGATCTCCCTGCCTACGATACTTTCGCAGATTTCGTCCAGTACCAATTCATAATCTTCTTTTACATCACAAGGATGCAATCCGGCCATCGCAAAGCAATGTTGCGGGTATTTTTCTACCATCGCATCAATTTTGGCAATAGAAGCAATATCAACATTGGGCAAAAACAGGCGCTCTATATGATTATCAAGACATCTTTGCATCAAGACATCTAATTTCTCTGGGTCTGTCTCGTAATATAGGTGGGTATGGGTATCCGTCAAAAGCATGGACAAAGTTAATAAAAAAAGCAGCGGAAAGCACTAAGACACCAACCATAGAACGAGAATCACGTCTAAAAAAAATATCCAGAGATCTGAATAACATCGACATTGAACAAATTGAAAAAAGTTAAAATTATAAAAGGCGGGATTTCCCGCCTTTTATAATTTTTATATCTTATGGAATAAAACTATGTACCTATTACATATCCTAAAATACCTTCATACATCCATCCACCAGTTCCCCAACCCAGTTCATTAAATCCGACAGAGAACATATGACGTCCTCTATTATCCACGTATCGAATTAAAGGCTGAGTGCCTGGAACGTTCGCCGAAAAAATATAACCCACAATTCCTTCATACACACCATTACCATTTCCAGGCCCAAGTTCATTTCTATTATTTGAATAAAAATGAGTCTTTGTATTAGGCAGGTAAAATCTATGTAAGGCTATTGTCCCAGCTATAGAATTATCTGGATATATTTTAGCAAACGGTCCTTCAACTTGCCAACTGGAGCTTCCAGCTACTTCACCGGGATTAACAGTTAACAATCTACCATTAGTACTAGCGTTGTAGCAACGATAGATCATTCTAGTAGGTGGCTCATTTACGATATGAATCTGATTGTCCGATAAATATTTGGTAACATATGCCTTTACCTCTGCCTTTTTTACAGGATCATTGATTACATCATAAATTGGGATTAAGCCTCCCTCACTAATATTAATCATTTCTGCATTCTCTACAGTAGAACTATTTTGCCAGCTACCTATATTGACTACAGGTGTATTCGTACCTAATGGCATTTCTCCAACAATCTGCATTGAAGGATTACCACCCCAGGTTCTATAATGCAATGATTGAGAAAAATTATCTTTAACATCAGTTGTATTATATGAATAACCCGTATTTATACTGAAAATAGCCTTAACTTTCACATCCACTCCAGCAGATGCTGCATGAATTTTATCTTCTCTAGATGTCTCTGAGCGATACAAAACTTCAAGCTTAGCGCCCAAAACGATATCTTTTAAAATATGGGTGCCGTAATTATTTACAATATATGCAGCACTTTGATTACTAACATCTGCAATAAATGAAGGACTAAGATAATCCATCAACATCGCATTATTTGCGTTGAATTTGACTCTTTTTTGTATCATCATCAAATCAAAACTGCTATAAACAAATTTAGAAGAGAAGGCAGTAGAATCCTTATAACGAGCTGTTACTGTTGCTTTAAAAAACGGGGTCACACCGGTATATTCAGCATCAACCCTTAAACTCAATCCTTTAGTATAATCAAGAGCATTTTTTCCGGCGATAATTTTTCCTTCCTGCTTTTTTGATAAATCCCAAATTACCCGAGTTGGTTGCTCACTTTGTAATCTATCCACATCAATTACAGGAAACTTTGCAGCACTAGAATTGGCATATTCTCCGGTGATATCATATCCAAATCCAAGCAAATCATTTTTGCCATCTCCTGCAGACAGTAGGCTGATTCTGTTTGACAAGGAATTAGAGTTTTCCTGTAGATCATTTAATTTAAATTCCTCTTTAGAACATCCGAAAAATAGAGATGCAGCTAAAAAAAGGCAGCTTAATAGGTAATAATTCTTGTTCACAATTGTTGATTAACATAATAGCCTACTCTTTTTAAGATTTTCAGCACCCTCTGATTTTTTTAATAATGATTCAAATAAAAAATTACCTATTAAATTAATAATTACAATTACAGAGCAAGACATCAAACAACGCAAGGGAAGGGACGTGCTGGAACAAGTTAATTGTAATAAATTATTAAAATAAATAATCAATCATATATTCATTTTCAATCAAAAATACACTTAACCTGAATATTAGTTACACATATTACGTGAAATGATATCCTCACTCCATGAACTTACCCCCGCCATTACGTAAACGAACATTAGACATATTATTAAAAAAAATAACTAAACTAATACTCAATAATTAATAGACATGAATATTAAGAATTATCATTCAATTATAAAATAATTATATATTACAATGGAAATCCATAAAACACAATGATTAAGGAGTTTATAAAAGCATATCATAATATAACACATCACCATGATACATGGAAGTAATCAATAGATTGTTAATAGCATAAAATCAAGACCTTCCTTTACAATATTTATACGACATAGCAATAGGCATCATTTCAAAACCAAAATAATTTTCTTATAAAATAACGATAAAAAAAAAGGCTGCATTACCTTATAGATAATGCAGCCTTTTTTTGATGTATTTCTTTTAATTATTTTTTCTTTGCCGGAGCAGCTGTTGCTGGAGTCAGCGTTGCAGCGGGGGCAGCTTTTGGTTTTTTAATGTCTGTTAATTCCACTTCAAATACTAATGGAGCGAAAGGACTGATACCACCTTGCTGCATTCCACCTTCGCCATAAGCTAAAGCTGAAGGAATGATCATGGTCATTTTACCACCTTTACCGATCAATTGTAAACCTTCATCAAATCCTGGAATTGCTCTACCTAAAGTGATCGCACGTGGACCATAAGTAGCCATTGGATTGTGTTTACCTGATTCTTTAGCGATTTTCTCATCACTGGTATCGAAGATATTATCTTTACCGTCAGATTTTTTAGTCGTTAATTTACCAGTATAGTTTACCATCATGGTATCCCCTAAAACAGGTTTTTCGTTGTTACCTGGTTTGCTGATCACATATTGTAATCCTGAAGCAGTAGTGGTAGTTTTAAGGTTGTTATCAGCGATATATTTTTTGATTTTACCAGCTTCAGCAGCTTTCATTTTCTCAATGTTTGCTTTGTAGTCTTTTTCAAAAAACTCTCTTGCTTTTTTCTGGAAAGTTGAGTCAGCCTCATCTTTACCTTTTTGCAGTACTTTTTCTACTTTAATCGTAAAGATCAGGTATTTATCTTTCTGACCTGCTGGTTTTGGCTGACCAGAATATTTAGCTACGGTATCTAAGTCCAATTTGAAGGTAGCACTATCGCCTTCTCCAAACATGGTCAATACATCATTCATATCACCTGCATATACTTTTTTCTGTACAGGGAACACTTGTGGTGCTTCCATATCCCAGGTATTTACAGTTACTGAGTCTTTTTCAGTTTTTTGAATAAAGTTCAATTTTACAATATCACCTTCTTTGATTTTATCTTTTCCACCATCTTTGTGAATGGTGTACATCAGGCCACCCGGACCTTTTTTGTATTGGTTACAAGCAGCTAATCCAAGTGTTGCTGCGAAAAGAATTACGATACCTTTCTTCATGTGGTTTATTAAGTTTTTGTTTTTTATTTAATTTTTTTTATTCTATACTGAAGGCGAGCCTTCTTTTATTTTCACCTCAACAGGTTATAGCCTTTACTGTAATAATTGCGTTTTATAGTCTGCTAGTAACGCTTTAAAAGTCGTTACGGTATCTGCCAGATTTTGATCTGAATAACCACCTGCAGCATTCCTATGTCCACCACCATTGAAATATTTCTTACAAATTTCATTTGCAGGGAAATCTCCGGTGGAGCGCAAAGATAATTTAACTTTATCAGTTCTTTCAATAATAAATGCAGCTAATTTTATCCCGTTTACCGACAGTGCGTAGTTCACAATACCTTCTGTATCACCGGTCTGAATTTGGAAAGATTTCAACTCTTCTTTGGTCACGGTGATGATCGCAGTATGGAATTCAGGCAGGATTTCCAGTTTATTGCTCAAGCAATGACCCAGGAAACGCAGGCGGTTTTCCGTCGCATTGTCATATACCAATTGGTGGATTTTCCAATGCTCAGCTCCCAAATCAATCAGATCAGCCGCAATGCGGTATACTGTAGAATTTGCGGAAGGGAAACGGAAAGAGCCAGAATCGGTCATGATACCGGTATATAAACAGGTGGCAATGTCTTTATTCATGAATTGACCATCTTCCAGTTCATTCACAATAAAATCATAAACCAATTGTGCTGCTGCACAGGCATTGATACTCCAATGGCGGTAATCATCAAAATCTTCCGGATCCAAATGGTGGTCGATCATCAATTTATAAGCATTGGACGCCCTCACCAATTCTCCCAATTCATTGATCCTGCTCAGCGTGTTAAAGTCCAGGCAAAAGATCATGGCAGCTTCTGCAACTAACTGCGCAGATTTCTCCTGTTGTTCTGTGTAAATGATGACATCAGAATTGTTAGGAAGCCAATGTAAAAAGTAGGGATAATCCGTAGGCGTAATCACGGTAACGTGATGTCCTTTCTGGATCAGATAGGCATACAAGCCTAAAGATGAGCCCATCGCATCGCCATCAGGCTTATGGTGGGTCGTGATTACTATTTTTTGCGGCGTTGCCAGCAGTGATTTTAATTCAGGAACAGATAGCATAATTTTCACTGCAAAGCTAGTGATTAAATGATTAATTGGAGCCTATTATATTTGATGCTATAATATTAACAGTATAAAACGTAATTTTGCAAAAAAATTGAAATAAGATGACTACAAACAGAACATTTACCATGATTAAGCCTGATGCTGTTGCAAACGGACATATCGGCGCAATCATCAACGACATTACTGCAGCAGGTTTCAAAATCGTTGCTTTAAAATATACTAAATTGACTGAAGAAACTGCTGGTCAGTTCTATGCAGTTCATGCTGAACGTCCTTTCTACAAAGATTTAGTATCTTTTATGTCTTCAGGACCTATCGTTGCTGCGATCTTAGAAAAAGACAATGCAATTGAAGATTTCAGAAAATTAATAGGTGCAACTAACCCAGCTGATGCAGCTGAAGGTACGATCCGTGCTAAATATGCAAAATCTATTGATGCAAATGCAGTTCACGGTTCTGACTCAGACGAGAATGCACAAATCGAAGGAGATTTCTTCTTTACTGCTGCTGAGCGTTTCTAGTATTCCCTAAGCGGAAAATAAAAAATAAGCATCCTGATCAGGGTGCTTATTTTTTTTTAGCCCACTTTTCTAGCATCAAATGATTTCAGGAATCAATTAAGGCTAAACAAACAGCATCAGTAATCACCACAAGAATTAGCCTAAATCAACAAGTCATTTCAGTATCAGACACCTACTGAAAAAAGCGGAAAAGTAGTCGGGAAGTGTTCGGGAAGAGAAGTGCCTTACAATAGGGTTCGCAGAGGGTTCGGTTAGGGTTCGCGTAGGGTTGCCTTAGTCTTTGCTATCCCAACCCTAACCGAACCCCCTCCTGAAGCTATAGGAAAGCAGGTCTCTTCCCGAGTCCAATTACGGTGATTCCTCCCCTCCAGAAGTGCCATCCTCAGGCCAGCATTCTAACCTAATTACCGCAGGTCTGATCAAACTTTACAAAAAATTTCAGGATACTTTGTACCTTTCCCCTCCAAATAAACCATTGGGTATGTCCCGAACAGGCAAACCCTTTTATAAAAACAACAGCATTGATGAAAAAAATTTTGATTACCTTATTACTTCCATGCTGCAGTCTGGCGGCTATGGCCCAAACAAAAGGAACAAAGGCGAGTCCGGCAAAAAAAGCTACAGCCACAAAAACAGCGGCTAAAGGCCCGGTAAAACCAGTTTTTAGAAACAACCTGGATTCGGCCAGTTATGCTTTAGGCGCTAATATGGCAGGCAGTATGAAGAAAGACGGGCTGACTACTTTAAACTACGATCTGATGATCAAAGGAATGAAGGATGCACTCGAAGGAAAAACATTATTAATTAGCAAAGAACAATCACAAACACCCATCAGCAACCTATTTAACGGCCTGAGCAAAAAGAAATTCTTACCCATGATCAACGAAGGAAAAACATTTTTAGAAAACAATAAGAAACAGCCAGGCGTAAAAGAAACCGCTAGTGGCTTACAGTATATCGTGCTTCAGGAAGGTACAGGCGTTAAGCCGGTAGCTACAGACACGGTATTGGCACATTATAAAGGTACTTTATTGAATGGAAAACAGTTCGACAGCTCTTACGATAGAAACGAGCCGCTTTCTCTTCCATTAAACCGCGTAATTCAAGGATGGACAGAAGGGATCCAATTGATGCCTGCAGGTTCAAAATACAGGTTCTTTATCCCTTACAACCTTGCTTATGGTGAGCGTGGTGCAGGTGCAGACATTCCACCTTACAGCACTTTAATTTTCGAAGTAGAACTTTTGAAAGTAAACGGTAAATAAACCGCCAGAAAACCATTGGGAAATTGCTTTGTTATTAGAGGTAAAGAAAAACCTATGATCGCAAAAAGATATTTCCCACTGGCACTTGTGGCTTTGCTTTCCAGTACGCTCATGAGCTGTGAACTGGTACAAGGCATTTTTAAAGCTGGCGTATGGACCGGCATTATCGTTGTTGTATTGGTATTGGCATTGCTGATCTGGCTCGTGAGCCGGATATTTGGCGGAGGCGGAGATTAATCCTTATAAAAACACGATTTCTGTGATTACTTCAGAACCGGCACGTTCATTTAATTTTTCAATGATCCCGGTTCTGACCATCATCAATTCATTCTTGATCACCGAAGACTCAATTCTCACAAAAAGTTTCTTTGAAAAATGTAGATCTGCGTGGTGCGGTTCCCAATAGCTACACCCATCAGTTCCGGCCATAAGGCGATAATAGTCGTTTCGTCGAACTTCCCTTTCAGCTTGTACACATTCAGTAATTTGCCGATTCCTTCTTTTAAGGTGATGTCATTAGGTTTACGCATTTTCTACTGCTCCGTTATTTACTTCGAACAAGGTCACTGCTACATCGATCTTCTCGAATACTGCCAGTACCCGTTCTTTACCGGTGTCTGTAATAAAAATCTGCCCGAAGTCATGGTGAGATACCATTTCCATCAGCTTGTGCATCCTGCTGTCGTCCAGTTTGTCGAAAATATCATCCAGCAACAGCAAAGGCTTGAATCCTTTAAACTTCTGAAGATAAGCATACTGTGCTAATTTCAAAGCAATTAAAAAAGATTTCTGCTGTCCCTGAGAACCAAACTTCTTTAAAGGCATTGCCGTAATGGTAAAGATCAGGTCGTCTTTGTGAATACCGGTAGTGGTACGTTCAAGGATTTTATCTTTCTCGATAGACTGGGTCAGGAGTTTTGAAAAAGGGGTATCTTTCAACTGACTTAAATAAGTGAGGCTCACCTCCTCTTTATCATCCGTCAGGTACTGATAATATTTATTAAATAAAGGAATAAAATCGGTCATGAACTGCTCCCGTTTGGCAAAGATTTTATTACCGGAGAGGACCAGCTGTTCATTGTAGATCTCTAATAAAGTTGGATCGTAACTCCTGGTCACCGCGATCTGCTTCAACAGCGCATTTCGGTTCCCCATGTGCTTGTTGTATAGGATCAGTTCATCCAGGTAATGGGCATCCGTTTGGGAAATCACATTGTCCATAAACCTTCTTCGCTCCTCAGAGCCTTCCATAATAATGGTGGTATCATAGGGAGAGATCATCACTAATGGAAATAAACCGATGTGATTGGCCAGTTTATCGTACTCCTTTTTATTCCGCTTGAATTGTTTCTTCTGATTTCTTTTTACCCCACAGGTGATCTTCTCATTTTTCTGCTCGCGTTCAAAATCTCCCTGGATCAGGAAAAGATCTTCAGAAGTTTTAATCTGCTGACTGTCGATGGGATTGAAATATCCTTTACATAAACACAGGTAATGAATGGCATCTAGTAAATTGGTTTTCCCTGCGCCATTATTCCCTACAAACGCATTTACAGTTTTGGAAAAACTTAGACTGGCGTCAGAATAATTTTTAAAATTGAGGAGTGTAATGTTTTTTAACCACATAGTTGTATGGAGCAAAGTTACCGTTTAGCTTTGTCATATAGTAAAGTGACCGTGTCATTTATTTTTCATCTGCTGCGCTCCATTTATCATTTGCCCTCTAAACTACGTTTTAGCCCCTATGCAGTAGATTATTAACCATCAGGTAGTTCTGTTTAACCATTTAGGCAACAAAGTTTAAGAAATCCTTCGAAAGGGGTTGATACTTTCCTATAAAAATGTATTTTTGCAATCCTTAATTTTTTTAAATAAAATGTCTACAACAGAAAAAGAAACGAGTCACCCGGTTAGAAAGGGTTCCTTTTTAGAAGAAAATTCAAAAAGCCTTTTGTTCATTGCAGGCGCTGTAGTGCTATTAATTGGGATCTACTTTTGGTATCAAAATGTATATCTAAAAGACAGAGCAGTAGAAGCATCGGCAAAAATGTATAAAGCAGAACAGTTTCTTGGAGTAGATTCTCTTGCCAATAAAGCAATCAATGGCGATGGTGGTTATCCAGGTTTAGAAAAAATTGCGGAAGAGTACGACAACACCAAATCTGCCAACTTAGCTAACCTTTATTTAGGTGGTATTTATTTGCGTAAAGGCGAGTACAAAAAAGCAACTGAAGCTTTGGGTAAATATTCTGAAACAGGAAGTCCGGTAGCAGATCCATTGGCACTAGGTTTATTGGGTGATGCTTACAGCGAGTTGAAAGACTTCAAACAAGCAGCTACTTATTACAAAAAAGCAGCTGATAAAGCGAGCAACAAATTCACTTCTCCAATGTTCCTTAAAAAATTAGGATTGGTTTATGAGCACCTGAAAGATTTCAAATCTGCAGAAGATGCTTACACGAAAATTAAAACTCAATATCCGGAAAGTCAGGAAGCAGCTATGATCGATGAATTCATCGCCCGCGCTGCTGTTCAGGCAAAATAGGACTCACAAAATATTATGACAAAGGTTAGCCATTACGGCTAGCCTTTTTTTGTACCCTTTACTTATATTTGCAGTATGGCAACACAACTTAAAAACCTATCTGACTTTTCACACACGACTGTTCCAAATGGATCGGACTATAAAATCGCGATTGCGGTGGCAGAGTGGAATGCAGAAATTACAGGCAGCCTGTATAATGGCGCTTTAAAAACCTTACTTGAACATGGCGTTGCGGAAGAAAACATTCTTTCTATTGCGGTACCGGGTACTTTTGAGCTGACTTCAGCTGCTGACCTCCTATTGAAGAAACACCAGGACCTGAATGCAGTGATCTGCTTAGGATGTGTGATTCAAGGAGAAACCAAACATTTTGACTTCATCTGTGATGCAGTAGCCAATGGAATCACTCAGGTGAGTGTAAAACATAGCAAGCCAGTAATTTTTGGCGTACTGACTACCAACGATTTACAGCAGGCAATTGACCGTGCCGGCGGTAAACATGGCAACAAAGGCGATGAGGCAGCGATTACTGCACTGAAAATGTCTGAACTGTCAGTTACTGTCTAGCAAAGCTTTGTTTCTTCGTATTAAAATTGGTAATTTAGTACAAGAAATTTTTTAAATCTTTTGAGAATGAAAAAATTAGTCATTTTATTACTTTGCGTAGGCACTGCGGTTACGCTGCTGCAAGCCTGCTCGAATAAACTTTGTCCGGCTTACAGTTCTTATCCGCAGAAAAGAAGATAAGGACTAAAATATAATACCTAATAAAAAAATTGATGCAGTGGAAACAGATAACTGATCTAACACAGATCAGCGAGATAAAGAATAATGAGGGTTACAGTTTAATTTTCAAACACAGTACCCGCTGTTCGGTGAGCAGTATGGCAAAAAGACGGTTTGAATTGGACTGGGAAGCAATCCCTGAAGCTACCAATTTATATTTTCTTGATTTAGTAGCGTTCAGAGAGATCTCCGCAAATATCGCGGAAACCTTTCATGTGCATCATGAATCTCCGCAGATCTTATTGATCAAAGACGGAGATTGCATTCTTGATGCGTCACACAGCGACATCTCCGCAGAGGAGGTTGCCGAAATGATTAATAATTAAAAGATACCGTTTGCTTGATATCAGGGTGTAAACTCATGGCTACCGGACAGGTATGTGCCGAACGCTCAATGATCGTTTTATCCTTATCAGAATACCCATTTGCAGGGAATTGGAAATTGACCACAATTTCCGAAACCCTCCTTGGATTTTCGGCCATGATCTTCGTGACCTCTGCAGTGGCCCCATCAATGCTAAAACCATGCGATGCGGAAGCAATACCCACAATTGTCAGCATACAATTTCCTAAAGAAGTAGCCAGCAAATCAGTCGGCGAAAACGCCTCCCCTTTTCCCTGGTTGTCTATCGGTGCATCCGTTATGATTTCATTTCCAGAGCGTTCATGTACAGAAATTGTCCTTAAACCTCCTTTATAAGTTGTTTTTGAAGTCGCCATCGCTTTAATGTTTAGACCACAAGATTAACATATTTTTTTAAAACTGTCAGATTAGCGTTGTTAAACCTTCCATTTTTATAACTATTCAAACCTATTGCTTAACTTTGTCCTATGATTGAACTTCCGGTGGTTTCCGCAAACACAGTACAACGTAAACCTGATTGGCTTAGAGTTAAGCTTCCTGTTGGTAAAGAATATGCACAAGTACGCAGTCTGGTAGACACGCATAAACTGCATACCATTTGCGAAAGCGGCAATTGTCCGAATATGGGAGAATGCTGGGGTGCAGGTACGGCAACTTTCATGATTCTTGGAAATATCTGTACGCGTTCCTGCTCTTTCTGTGCAGTAGCCACCGGCAGACCATTAGCCGTGGATATGGATGAGCCTAATCGTGTGGCAAATTCTGTTAAACTGATGAAAGTGAAACATTGTGTGATCACTTCAGTAGATAGAGATGACCTGAAAGATGGTGGTTCTATCATCTGGGCAGAGACTTTACAAGCCATCAGAAGAGAAAGTCCGGAGACTACATTAGAAACTTTAATCCCTGATTTCAGAGGGATCTGGGACAATTTATACCGCGTACTGGAGGAAAGACCAGAGGTGATGTCTCATAATATTGAAACGGTAAGACGTTTAACTAAACAAGTACGCATCCAGGCAAAATACGATAGAAGTTTAGAATGTCTTAAACGCATTTCTGATTTCGGATTGAGAACTAAAACGGGCATTATGCTGGGTTTAGGAGAAACCGAAGAAGATGTTTATGAAGCGATGGACGATTTAGTAGCCAATGGTGTTCACATCCTGACATTAGGTCAGTATTTACAGCCTACCCGCAATCACCATCCGGTCCTGGATTGGATTCATCCGGATCAGTTTGCTAAATATAAAGAAGTAGGCATGTCCAAAGGTTTCAAATATGTAGAAAGTGGACCGTTAGTACGTTCCTCTTATCATGCAGAAAAACACCTATTTGATCTAAATCTTCTATAAAAAAAACAAATTATCAATTTTCCTTGTTAAGGTCTACTGTATTACTGTATATTAGTAGACCTTGACGACGACAAAGAAAATATCCCTATCTGAAGATCAGCTCATCCTAGCTTTAAAAGCTCAGGACACCAATGTTATGAAGGCATTGTATGATATGTATTCAGCTGCCTTGTTTGGTGTCATCTCCAGAATTGTCTCCCATACCGAGGTTGCGGAAGACGTTCTACAAGAAACTTTCTTAAAAATCTGGAATTCTGCAGATCATTATGATGCCACAAAAGGGCGTCTATTTACCTGGATGATGAATATTGCCCGGAATTTAGCTATCGATAAGCTCCGTTCAAAAGATTTTAAGAACGCGAATAAAAACCAAGACATCGAAAATAACGTAGATTTCATAGACTCGCAGAAAGACACAACTTTCAACGCGGATGTGATTGGTTTGAAAGACATGGTTACCGCACTTAAACCGGAATTCAACAAAGTGTTGAGTATGGTTTATTTTAAAGGGTATACTCACGTCGAAGCGGCAGAGGAATTGGATTTGCCATTAGGTACGGTTAAAACCCGTATTCGGATGGCTATTATGGAATTAAGAAAGCATTTTAATTAAGGTGGAAGAGGGAAAAGCATATATCGAATCAGGCATACTAGAACTTTATGTTCTCGGCGAGCTTAGCACGCAGGAACAACATGAAGTCCAAGAAATGGCAGCAAAATATCCGGAAATAAAAGCCGAAATTACTGCAATTGAGCTTGCTATGGAAAAATATGCCATGCACAATGCCATCGAGCCTTCCGCGGAATTGGAAACGATCATCCTTGGAAAAATTGGTGCTGCAGCTCCGGTAGTTCGAGAAAAAACAGCAGTGAATGTAGTTCCAGCTGTTGCCGAGTCTCAGCAATCGACAACTGTGCCTTTACATCCAGCAGGGTATGAATCGAAAATAAGATCTTTACGAATTGCATTGGCAGCCTGTGCTACTTTGCTGCTGGTGGCCGGTATCGCCCTTTATTCTGCTCATACGGAATTAGGCACTGCCAAAAATCAGATCATTGCTTTAAATCAAGAAAAACAGCGATTTGCCACTACGGTAAATTACATGAGGGAAACCAATAAAGAATTGCAGACGATCGCAGATATGCCAGCAGATCCGGATTGGAAAACGGTACGTTTAGCGGGAACGAAAATGGATCCAGAGGCGAAAATGACGGTTTATTGGCATACTTCTGGCCGCCATGTCATGCTGGACAACTCTAAAATGAGCCTTCCTAAAAATGATGAAGCGCATCAATATCAACTGTGGGCATTGGTAAAAGGAAAACCGATAGATCTGGGTGTATTTGATGTAAAGGCAGACAGCAGTCACATTCTTTTGAAAATGAAAGAAATTGCAGGTGCTGAGGCTTTTGCGGTTACTTTAGAAAAAAGAGGTGGTTCCCCTGGTCCGACTATGGATCAGATGATTGCCATGGGTGGGGTTTAAAAGTTAGCTAAACTTTTTACAGTCATAGGAATCTGCAGCGCAACTTGTGAGGCGGTGACATTGAAATGCGTGTTGCTCAGCTCATCGCCGGATTTTCCATGAAAATAGCAAGCCAGTAATGCCGCAGCTTTCGCACTATATCCCTGCGCCAGATAAGCAGTCAACATCCCCGTTAATACATCTCCCATTCCGCCCTGTGCCATCGCGGGATTTCCCGTTTGATTGATAGACACGTCAGCTTCATGATCAATAATGAAAGTATATTGATTTTTGAGGACGATAATGATCCCTCTTTTTTTAGCTTCTTTTCTGGCAGTCTGTAAACGCTCCCACCAGTTTTCATGGGCACCGAAAAGCTGATCAAACTCTTTTACATGCGGACTAAGGATCGAGTCTTTTGGCAGCTGATGGAATATATCCGGATGTGCTTTTAATATTACTAAAGCATCTGCATCTATCACAACAGGTTGTTTCAGTGCAAAAATGGCTGTCATGACTTCCTGGTTATCTGCCATTCGGCCGATGCCTGGACCAATGCCAATCGCATTATAATTCGTTAATGTTCTAGGTCTGAGTAATTCTGCACGCTCGAGGTACATCGCCTCTGGCAATGTACTATTTAGTGCTGTTAAGCCCTGCTCTGGAATGGAAAGACTAACCAAACCTGTGCCTGCATACATGCAGCCCTTCGCGCAGAGGATCGCTGCACCCATCGTTTTTTGTGCGCCTGCGATCAGTAAAGCATGGCCATAAGTGCCTTTATGCGAAAAAGGCATCCTGGTTTTCAGCATGCCTTTTATATCGGCTGCTTCCACCAATTTATAAGGAGAAGCTGCCGATTCTGTACTTCGTTTCGTTAATCCAGGATCTACGACCTGTTTTTTACTCGATGGATCTGTATCGGGAAAATAGGCGTTCAGGAAAACTGACATATTATTTTTTTTATAAACCCATTTCTTTCTTCAAAAATTTACCGGTTAAACTAATCGGGTTTTGCACTAATCCTTCAGGAGTTCCTTCAAAGATGATCCTGCCACCGCCGGCACCACCTTCTTCTCCTAAATCGATCACCCAATCCGCTACTTTTACCACATCCAGGTTGTGCTCAATCACCAGCACGGTATTCCCTTTTTCTACCAATTCATTCAGCACACCAAGGAGCACATTGATATCCTCAAAATGTAAGCCAGTAGTGGGTTCATCCAGAATATAAAATGTTTTTCCAGTATCTTTTTTAGAGAGTTCGGTCGCTAATTTTACGCGCTGTGCCTCTCCACCGGAAAGGGTGGTAGAAGACTGACCTAAAGTGATGTACCCCAAACCTACGTCTTTAAGGGTTTTGATTTTACGGTAGATCACTGGCATGTTTTCGAAGAAATCACAAGCATCTTCAATGCTCATATCTAGCACATCGCTGATGGACTTACCACGGTAACGTACTTCCAGGGTTTCCCTGTTGTATCTTCTTCCTCCACATTCTTCACAAGGCACCTGTACATCCGGAAGGAAGTTCATTTCGATGACTTTCATTCCTCCCCCCTGGCAAGTTTCACACCTTCCTCCTTTTACATTGAAAGAGAAACGTCCTGGTTTATAGCCTCTGATTTTCGCTTCCGGTAATTGTACAAAGAGGTTCCTGATGTCAGAAAATACGCCTGTATAAGTAGAAGGATTAGATCTAGGCGTACGCCCAATCGGTGCTTGGTCAATTTCAATGACTTTATCAATTTCTTTAATGCCATTGATCTTTTCATAGGGCAAAGGATGTTTCTTGGCCCTAAAAAAGTGATGGTTTAAAATAGGATATAATGTCTCCGTAATCAAACTTGATTTTCCGCTCCCGGAAACACCGGTCACGGCAATGAATTTACCCAATGGAAAATCTACTGAAACGTCTTTTAAATTATGTCCACTTGCTTTGATGATGGACAATTTATGACCGGTTCCTTTCCTACGTTTTTTAGGGATTTCAATTCCTTTTTTACCGTTTAAATAGGCTGCAGTGAGGGTGTCTGATTTTAAAATCTCTGCTGGAGTACCCTGTGCAACAATTTGTCCACCGCGTACACCTGCAGCAGGCCCCACATCAATTACGTGATCTGCTTCCAGGATCATGTCCTTATCATGTTCTACTACCAATACGGTATTGCCAAGATCCCTCAGGTTTTTTAAAGCGCCAATTAAGCGCTCATTGTCGCGCTGGTGCAAGCCGATACTCGGCTCATCCAGAATGTACATCACATTCATCAGCTGAGAGCCGATTTGTGTGGCCAAACGGATCCTCTGTGCCTCTCCACCGGATAAGGTACGTGCCGTACGGTCCAGAGAAAGGTAATTTAAACCTACGTCCGTCAGAAAGCCCAACCGGGTTCTGATTTCTTTAAGAATTTCTTTGGCAATGGTATTCTGACGTTCTGACAAGCGGCTTTCCAGGTCTACATACCAGGTTTTTAAACTGTTGATGTCCATTTCTGCCAGCTCAAAAATGTTTTTACCGTCAATTTTAAAGTGTAAACTTTCTTTCTTCAACCTTGCACCATTACAAACCGGGCAGGTTTTGAGTTTACGGAAAGTTTCCATATCGTCGATTGCGCCTTCTCCCTTTTTCTCCTGCTGTTCTTCCAGCAGTTTAATGATCCCATCAAAGGTGATCTGGTAGTTTTGCACATTCCACTTGTTGTATTCTACAGCCACACTTAAAAGCTCATGAGAACCGTCAAGGATGATCCCGATCTGTTCTTCTGTCAGTTTTTCTAGTGGGGTAGATAAAGAGAAGTTATATTTTTTAGCCAGGGCTTTCAATACCTGGAACACCCAGATGTCGCGATATTCACCTAATGGGGCTAAACCACCATTCATGATGCTCAATTTAGGATTCGGCATGACCGATTCCTTATCAATCACGAAAATATAGCCTAAACCGTCACAGCTTTCGCAGGCTCCATAAGGAGAATTGAAAGAGAAACTGTTGGGCTGTGGTTCATCATAAGAAATTCCGGTAGTCGGGCACATCAGGAATCGACTGAAATGGGATACATTGTTGTCTTTATCGCTGATTTTAATAATGCCTTTTCCCATCTTCATCGCCGATTGCAGGGAATCCTGTAAACGTTTCTGGTCTTCTTTATCGATGATCAATCGGTCTATCACTACTTCAATGTCGTGGATTTTATAGCGATCCACCTGCATTTTAGGGCTCATGTCCTGAATTTCTCCATCAATGCGCACTTTAATGTAGCCTTGTTTACGAATCTGCTCGAATAGTTCCCTATAATGTCCTTTACGTCCTTTTACAACGGGCGCAAGAATATTGACCGGCATGCCTTCAAATTTCTTGTAGATATTGCTCAGGATTTGATCTTCGCTCATGCGCTCCATTTTTTCTCCGGTATTGTAAGAGAAGGCATCCGCAGTACGCGCATATAGTAAACGCATGAAATCGTAGATTTCAGTAATGGTACCTACAGTAGATCTTGGATTTTTGCTGGTTGTTTTTTGCTCGATGGCAATTACCGGACTCAATCCTGATACTTTATCCACATCAGGACGCTCCATTCCCCCCATAAACTGGCGGGAATAGGCACTGAAAGTTTCCATGTACCTACGCTGTCCCTCTGCATAAATAGTATCAAATGCTAGAGAGGACTTTCCGCTTCCACTTAATCCGGTAATGACTACCAGCTGGTTTCGGGGAAAAGAGATGTCGATATTTTTAAGGTTATGTACCCTGGCACCATATACTTCTACATCCTTTTGCTCGCCCAGGTCAACGGTATTTTTGCTCATATTTTTATTAAAACAATACTGATATCTATATATTTAAGACAACAAATTTTCAGCCACAAAAATGCTAAAAATTTTATCAAAAGAAAAGTTTACAGCGCTATGGCTGATCATTTTTACCAAACTAATGTGGTACCGTTTTCAGTGGGGTGTCCAGTACAAACCAGCACTCTTCCCGCTTCAATTTCGTTATCCATTAAAACTTCATTGTAATCCATCCGAACCTTTCCTTTGGTACAATTGGCAGTACAGGTACTACAAATGCCGGCATGGCAGCTATATGGCAGGTTAATGCCTTGTTCTAAAGCTGCATCTAAAATGCTTTGGTGGTAAGGCACACTGATTTCTTTGATTTCTCCTTTGAAATGGAGGATGACAGCATAGGTATTGGTGTCTTTTACCGCCTTTTCTGTCGTATCGTCTTCATCGGCCTCGTCTTCAGGCAGCACAAAAGTTTCTTTTTTATCTGTGACTGATGGAAACCCAGGTTCAATAAGGTAATTCTACAGACATCCATATAATCTACGGGGCCACAAGTATACAGCAAGGTATCGTCTTTTTTGAATTCGAGGTTCTCTGCGACGATGCGTTCAATCAGCTGTCCGTTTAAGCGGGCCATCATCAGGTTTTTAGCCGTACTGAAAAGGTAAATGATTTTTAGACGGTCTGGATATTTTGTCTGCCATTCGTTCAGTTCTTCATAGAAAAGACTGCCTTCAGCAGATTTGTTGCTGTAAGCTAAAATGACTTTGGTATGTTTTTCAACGGTCAAAGCCGTCTTCAATATCGAGAATAATGGTGTGATACCTACTCCTGCGGCGAATAAAAACACCGTTCTTTTGATGGCCTCCTGCGGAATATAACTGAATTGTCCGTTCGGTTCTAGTGCAGTCAGCACCTCGCCAACCGCCGTATTGTGGTGCAGCAGTCTGGAAATTTCTCCATTTTCTACTCTTTTGATTGCAATTGCCAAAGGTTCATCCAAATCTGGGGAACTGCAAAGTGAATATGATCTTCTCAATTCTTTTCCATTCCGCTCAAATACAAGCGTTAAGAATTGTCCGGCCAGGTAAACAGGTTTTTCTGCTGCTATTGGCTCAAAACTGAGGAGGAGAGTTTCGCCCGGTGTATAGGTCATCCCGGTAATGCGCAATTTTAACAGTTTCATAGGCGAGTAAAATAGTGATTTTCCGAGAAAACAAAAAGCCGGAATAAATTCCGGCTCCCCCCTTTGTCAATTTTTTTATTACTCTGCCCGCTCTGCTTTGTCCGCTTCGTTGGCAGCCTTCTCCGCATTGTACGCTAAAAACGCTCTTGACGCTTTGTAACCATACTGATTCGGAAATTCCATGATTTGTTTCATGGAAATCAATTTGTAAACGTAACTAGCGGTTTCGCTGTTCAGTTTCATTTTGAAATAGTTGTCTTGTTTTTGTCTGTTGATCTGTTTCCGCATGTGGTTATCTCCCACATTATAGGCAGCCGCAACGAGTGCCCAATCGTCAAATATTCCGTAGAGTTCTTTGATGTATTTGGCGGCGGCGATCGTAGACTTACGTAAGTTATTACGTTCGTCAACTTTCGAATTTACTTTCAAACCATAGCTGCGTGCAGTAGCCGGCATAAACTGCCAGAATCCTGCTGCTCCTTTTGGGGATACGCCCGACTTTAGTCCTGATTCTACCAAAGGCATATACTTAAAGTCTTCAGGAATGCCGTAGGCGGCAAGTATAGGTTCTATTACAGGAAACCATTCTGCTGCTTTATTGTGCAAACGGTTGGTTTGTAGATTACTGTAACTAAATTTAGCAAGGGCTTTTTCCATTTTCCGCTCCACAATCGCATCCCCTAATGGTAGTCCTTCCTCTGCAAATTTTAGATCAGCCATTGTTTGAGCTGGCTCCTCGATCTCTGATACTAATGTATCCGTATTTTTTGTTATTTTTTCTTCTTTTAAAAGACTTTTTGCTGCTTGGGGCATGTTGTAAGCAAACACTTTTGCGATTACCAGTAATGTAATGATTACCGTTAATGTTATTATGTGTTTCTTTATCATTTTCCTCCTTTTTTTGGTTAACAATTTTAAAACGTTTGCAAAGATAACGTATATTATCTTAACTATCAACCTTTTACAAAAACTGCTTCTAAAATCAACGTTTAAACACCCATAGACCGCGATTTTTTACAACTCTTACAACTTCGCAAAATAGTAGCAATAAATTGCTCGATTTTTACTAAATTTGCACCCGCATAAATTATGCGGAATAATAGCGTATCATGATGAAAGACAACAACAGGAACAGTCGGGATGACAAGTCCAAATCGGGCAACAGAAGTTCAACAGGCCAGAATCGTAGTGGAGGAGACTCTTCTTACAGAGATAAAAGCAAGTTTGACGACAAAGAGGGGAAAGATAAAAAATTTGGTGGCCCGAGAGATTTTAACCCTAGAGAAGGTGGATCAAGAGACTTCAAACCTCGTGAAGGCGGATCAAGGGATTACAAACCACGCGAAGGTGGTTCAAGAGATTTCAAACCACGTGAAGGTGGTTCAAGAGATTTCAAACCACGTGAAGGTGGTTCCAGAGATTTCAAACCACGCGAAGGTGGTTCAAGAGATTTCAAACCACGCGAAGGTGGTTCAAGAGATTTCAAACCACGCGAAGGTGGTTCAAGAGATTTCAAACCACGCGAAGGTGGTTCAAGAGATTTCAAACCACGCGAAGGTGGTTCAAGAGATTTCAAACCACGCGAAGGTGGTTCAAGAGATTTCAAACCACGTGAAGGCGGTTCAAGAGATTTCAAACCACGTGAAGGCGGTTCAAGAGATTTCAAACCACGTGAAGGTGGTTCAAGAGATTTCAAACCACGTGAAGGTAGTTCAAGACCTCATAGTGCAGGTAGCTCAAGAGACGTACCTCCTTCTGACAAAACACGTAGTTATATAAAGAAAGATCATTTCGGAAAAGGGGATCAGCCTTTCAGGAAATTTGATGATAATAAAGGTGGCGCTTCAAGAAGTACTGACAGCAGACCTTTTAGAAAAAGAGAAGACGAAGGTGGTTCAAGAGATTTCAAACCTCGTGATGCACGTCCTGACCGCGAAGAAGGTAGCAATACCACTATGCGTAGCAGAAAAGCACCTTTCGTTAAGGATGATGGCTTAATTCGTTTAAACCGTTACATCGCCAATTCAGGAATTTGTTCCCGTCGTAAAGCGGATGAGCTGATTGCTGCTGGTGTAGTATCTGTAAATGGTGAAGCAATTTCTGAGCTTGGTCATAAAATCGACCCTGCGAAAGATGAGATCCGTTATAACGGGGAGTTGTTGAAACGCGAAAAGAAAATTTACGTGTTGTTAAACAAGCCTAAAGATTATATTACGACTACTGATGATCCTCAGGAACGTCGTACAGTAATGCAATTGGTAGAGAAAGCAAGCAGAGAACGTATTTATCCGGTAGGAAGATTAGACCGTAACACTACAGGTTTATTATTGATGACCAATGATGGCGATCTTGCTGATAAATTATCTCACCCAAGAAATGGCATCACTAAAATCTATCATGTAGAATTAAGTAAGACTTTAAGTCAGGGTGATTTCAACAAAATCCAGTTCGGTTTAGAATTGGAAGATGGTTTGATCAAACCTGATAACATTTCTTATGTTGCTGGTGGCAGTAAAAAAGAGATCGGTATTCAGATCCACAGTGGTAAAAATAGAATCGTAAGAAGAATATTTGAACACTTAGGTTATGATGTCGTGAAACTTGACCGTGTAGTTTACGGCAATCTGACTAAAAAAGACCTTCCTCGTGGAAGATGGAGATATTTAGAAGAGCATGAATTGATTCAGATCAAGCATCTGATCAAGTAATTTCCTGTAAAAAGGTCCAATAAAATACCATTAGCCTGTTCTTTACTTCTGTAAGGAACAGGCTTTTGTTTTTTTAAGATAATTTTAAATAAATTAGCCCTCATGAAGAAACTCCTATTTTTCCCGGTTATTATGCTGGCACTACAAAGCTGCGCACAGAAAAAAGATTACAATTTAATTGTAGGTACGTATACGAATACAGGGAAAAGTGAGGGGATTTATGTGTACGATTTCGACACTAACACCGCTGCTGTTAAAGCAAAAACTGTGACCAAAAACGTGGAGAACCCAAGTTACCTGGCTTTAGGTGATGGCAATAAAGCGATATATGCGGTAAATGAAACTTCAGAAACCAGTGCAGTCAGTGCTTTCGGTTTTGATGCGGCATCCGGCAAGCTGACCTTCTTAAATAAACAAGCGACCAATGGTGCAGATCCTTGTTATGTGATCGCAGATAAAAAGAATGTGATTACCGCAAATTATTCAGGTGGCAGTATCTCCGTATTTGGCATTGAAAAAGATGCTTCTTTATCCGCCATCAAACAATTGGTTAAACATACAGGAAAAAGCATAGATAAAGCCCGTCAGGGAAGTTCTCATGTGCACATGGCACAATTTACCCCAGATCATAAATATGTTGTCGTAGACGATTTAGGTACGGATAAGGTTTATTTATACGCCTACAATCCTGATGGCGGTAATAAAGTATTGACGGTTAAAGATAGCATTTCCATCACTCCTGGAGCTGGCCCAAGACATCTGGTTTTCAGTAAAGACAGCAAGTACGCTTACCTGATCCATGAAATTGACGGAGGGATCACCGTTTTCAGCTATAGCGATGGAAACCTGACCGAAATTCAGAAAACTAAAATTACGGAAGATGGTTTCAAAGGAGAAAATGGTGCAGCAGATATTCACTTATCCCCAGATGGCAAGTTCTTGTACGCGAGCAACAGAGGTTCGGAAAATAAGATCACCATTTTTGCTATTGAGAAAGGTGGGTTGTTAAGCGTTAGAGGATATGTATCTACTTTAGGAAAAGGTCCGAGGAATTTTGCGATTGATCCGACAGGAAAATATTTGCTGGTAGCACACCAGTATACGAATGATGTGGTGATTTTTGAACGTAACCTGGAAACAGGTGCCTTAAAGGATACGGGAAAAAGAATTTCCGTAGGTGCGCCGGTTTGCCTTGTATTTGCTCCTGTAAAATAACTAGGAATGATTTTCTAATACCTAAGTAGATATAATTGGGTATTAAAATATAAAAGAAAGGCCTTTGGATGATCCAAAGGCCTTTCTTTTTATCCTACAACAACTACACTTATTTGGTTGCTGCTTTCAAAACGACCTTCACAGGGTTATTGATTTTTGCTTCTTCAATGATCTGTGTGTAATAGTCTACATAAATTGGCAGGATTTTCTTCAGGTCAAAGTCTTGCGCTCTGATAAAGGCATTTTCTTTAAACTGCTGTAACACCTCATCATTTTCAAGAATCAGGATTCCTTTAGCGGCCATATCATTTACATCTCCTACATTACTCATAAAACCACAGAAGCCGTCTACATTTAGTTCTGGCAATCCACCTGCGTTAGAAGTAATCGCAGGCACCTTACAAGCCATTGCTTCTAAGGCAGCCAGACCAAAACTTTCAGATTCCGAGGGCATCAGGAATAAATCCGACACGGAAAGAATCTCTTCTATCGCATCTTGTTTCCCTAAAAAGCGTACATGTTCGCAAATGCCCAGATCTCTGCACAACTGCTCACAATAAACACGCTCAGGACCATCTCCTACCATTAGTAATTTAGAAGGAATTGTTTTCTGAATTTTTTCAAATGTCAGGATTACATCCTGGGTACGTTTCACTTTTCTAAAGTTGGACGTATGAATTAAGATGCGCTCATTATTAGGTGCAATTGCTTTTTTAAAGTGATCTTTTGGCTTTAAGCTAAAGCGGTTGAAATCGATAAAGTTAGGTATCACCTTTATCTCATTGGTGATTTCAAAATGAGCTTCTGTATCTTCTTTCAGATTTTGCGATACCGTAGTTACGCCATCAGACTTATTAATGGAGAAGGTAACGACAGGTTTATAGGTAGGATCTTTCCCGACCAGGGTGATGTCTGTTCCGTGCAAAGTGGTTACAAAAGGAATATTGATTCCATAAGTTTCCAGGATTTGCTTGGCCATAAATGCAGCTGAGGCATGTGGAATGGCATAATGAACATGGAGGATATCCAGCTGCTCAAAACGAACTACATCTACAAGTTTACTCGCCAGGGCAGATTCATAAGGTGCGTAGTCAAATAAAGGATAGTCCCTTACAGATACTTCATGATAGAATAAGTTGGCAGAGAAAAAGTCGAGGCGTGCAGGCTGACTATAAGTAATAAAATGTACCTGATGTCCTTCATCGGCGAGCGCTTTACCTAATTCAGTAGCGACTACACCACTACCTCCAAAAGTTGGGTAACAAACAATACCTATTTTCATTCTAGCGAATTTGTTTTTTGTGATATTCTTATCTCAAATACACGAATCAGGCTGTGTGATATTACTCTGACACAAGCGCTTACTTAACGTGCTGTAAAGACAACACCAATCCAGAAAAACGGTTTGATTTCTTTTGTTTTTACAGATGCAAAGAACAATACTTAAACTGAGCTTTGTGTTAAACAAATGCAATTATTTAAGATTTCATCTGGTCTTTTATGACCAAATACATCTCGTTGGGGCGTTGGGTGCCGATGAAGTATTCAAAACCATCATGATCAGTCAGCACAACAGCATCTTTTCCAGAGGAATAGAAGCGCACACTGCCTTTACGATGCAGGTTATAAACAGGGTTGTTGAACAGGTAATTGCTATAGGTATCTTTTCTGACACTTTTAATGGTGTTCAGGTCGATTTCTACTTTTCTTGCCGACCATAATCCGTCGATCAGAATTTTCTTGTCCTCAATGATGGTTTTATATTGAATCATGAACAGCAAAATAATGGAAACACCAATGATTCCGAAACCGACTACCAGAAATAGGTCCTGGGTATTGTCACGGTCACGTTCGTAAACATAAGCCGCAAAACAAAATGCAGCCATGACCAAACGAATACAGATTCGGATATAATCGCGGCCTATATATTGTTTCTCCAAAAATGCGTATCGGTTCCCCATCTATATAATTTTCAATAAAGTTACTTGTTTTTTCCTTTGCATAGTAAAGCAACCAGGTTAAGATTGTTTAGAATTTGTAATATATGGCGCTGAGAAGGTCAAAATAGTAATATTTTTTGTGGCAGGGCCCAACTTATACCGATTGTCCTGGCGCATTCCAGCTACCCAGATCACCTCTCCATTTCCATTCAGCAAAATTGGTACCGCATCTTTTCTTGTGACCGGAACTTTTTCATCAATAAAAAAGTCGCTGAGCTTTTTATAATGTTTCATTCCGAAAGGTTTGAATTTATCTCCAGCCTGCCTGTTTCTCAGAATCAGGGGATAAATCAATTGATCGGTATCGAGATAAGCTTTGCCGGGATCTCTTTCGATCTGGTAATTTTCATCAAATTCTGCTTTGCTCAATCGGATACTGCTGAAAGTTCCATTTGGTGTTTCTATTTTTTCTTCTGTTGGGTGCCATAGCAAATGCTGTCCGGTTTCTGTTGATTTTATCAGACTGATGATCAGCTCTTCTCTATTTAAAGTGAGCTGGTGACTGGTACTGAAAAAAGAAATCCCGCTTTGTTTGTCCAGGGCCTGGATCAGATCGGCAATCACCGCTTCTGAAAAATGGTAAGGTTTCAAGAGTTCAAACATCAGCAGTTTCTGTGGATTCAGGCTTTTTACCTTTTCAATAGACAGGTAAATACCGTCGTGTTCCTTTTTAAACATTGCATTGCGCAATTCCGTGACCACTTGCTGTAAAACCTGTTCCGTATCAGCGAAACGCTGGATATTGTGCTGAAAAGTAAGTTCCAGGCTTGCATTGATTTCTTTTAATTGCGGAATGACCTTTAAACGGATTTTATTCCTTGCATAATTGGCGCTCAGGTTGGAACTGTCTTCCACATAATCAATGTTCTCAGCATCGATCAAATTATTGATTGAGGTACGTGTTAAAAACAACAGCGGTCTGATCAGTTTTCCTCTTTTCGGCAAGATGCCATGCAATCCGGCAATGCCTGTACCGCGGGTTAAATTCAACAGGACGGTTTCTATAGCGTCGTCCTGATGCTGTGCCAGGGCGATACGCTGGTAACCTTCCTGATGACTCAATTCCTCAAACCACTGGTAACGCAGGTCTCTGGCCGCCATTTGGATGGAAATTTTATGCACATTGGCATATTCTTTCGTCTGAAAATGTTTTACATAAACGGGCACAGCTAAAGTTGTCGCCAGCATTTTCACAAAATGTTCATCACGCACAGACTCTTCGCCTCTTAAGTTAAAGTTGCAGTGTGCGATTCCAAAATTATAGCCGGCCAGTTTAAACAGCTGGGACATTAAAACGGAATCCCTCCCCCCACTGACTGCCAAAAGAATCTGGTCATCGCTAGAGAAAAGTGCGTTTTGCTGGATATATGCTTTAAATTGATGAAGAGGTAACATCTTTCAAAAATAGCATTTACTAATGGATTTTAATTTCATCGGTATAGCAATATTTGTAATTTATACGTTTATGGGGTAGCGACCATCAGAAGATCTCTAAGGCTATTTCCAGATCCATTCAAGAAACAAAAAAATAGCGCAATTGAACTCTATTTATTCTGGTGAAAATGGTAAGCAAAAAACTAACTTTGTAACGTGCAGAAACTATATATTTTTTTCATTTTATTCCTTCTATCGTTTTCTCTACTGGCTCAGCAGAAGACAAAAATCATTCTTAAAAGCTCCCAGCGTGCAAGGGTAGAAAAGAATAGCAATACGACTTATCTGAGAAATCCGGTATTTCAACAGGACAATGCGACTTTGGCCTGCGATAGTGCTATATTTTATGAAGCCAAAAATATGTTTGATGCCTTTGGCAATGTACACATCAACCAGGCAGATACGATCAATATTTACTCGGATCGATTAACCTATGATGGGAATACAAAAAATGCGCACTTAACCAGTAATGTGAAAATGATCGACAAAGAGTCGATTTTAACTACTAATATCCTGGATTATAACCTGGGTAGTAAAGTAGGAACTTATGTAACTGGTGGAAAGATTGTCAATAAAGACGTGACGCTGACCAGCAAAAACGGTTATTATTTTTCTAATAGCCGGGATGCATACTTCCGCTACAATGTGGTTGTAGTTACCCCGGAAACCACCATTAAATCGGATACGCTAAGGTATAACACTTTAACGAATTGGACTTATTTCTATGGCCCAACTAATATCATGGGTAAAGACGACAACCTTTACACAGAAAACGGTGCTTACAATACGAAAACTCAATATGCTTATTTCGGCAAGAAAAACTTGTATACCACAGGGTCGAAATCGCTAAAAGGAGACAGTTTATATTATGACGGGATTGCCGGATACGGTAAGGCCGTCCGCAACATTGTGTTTAGAGATACGGTGGATAAAACCGTGATGTACGGACAATTGGGCTATTACTACAAAATTGACCAGCGTACTGTGGTGACGAAAAACCCTTATGTAGGCCTGGGCACTTCCGATTCTATTATGGTGGGCAAGAAACTTGTCCCAGATACTTTATGGATGGGTGCCGATACGCTGGAAACGCAGATGGTACTCCTTAAAACTTTAAAATTAATCGCCTCCCCTGTGCTGAAGAAAGACAATGAGATGGGAGAAGCAGAAGAAGCACCAGAAGAGAAAGTTGGTGCCAAAAAGCCGACTGTAGTTGCGGAGACTGATAAAAGAAAAGATAAGAAAAAAGATAAACAACCGGTTGCAGCAATCCCTGTGGCAGCTGTGGATCCCAGCAAAACAAAACTGCCCAGTACAGCCGATTCGCTCTCTAAAGGAAACCTTCCCTTAAAAAAGGATTCAATTGCCTTGAAAATCAATCCTATTCCTATAGAAAAGAAAGCAGTCGCCTTGAGTAAAAAAGGAGCAAAAAAGATAGTTTCAGACAGCACCATATTGGTGGTACTGAAGGCGGCGGAAGTGATCCAGCCAGAATCGCTGACAGACTCCGCAAAAACGGCGCTGGAGAAAAGTAATACCGATCCACTAAAAAATGCAGCTGCTGAGGTCAAAAAAACTGCAGGAGCGCTAGCAGGGAGTAAAGCAGGCGCAGTAAACAAGGCAATCACAGGAGCAAAAAACGTTGCAGGAAATAAGGCAGTTGCCGGCGCTAAAACAGTAATTGGCAATAAAGACACCTTGAATAAAACAGTGACAGGAGCTAAAAATGGGGCAGCAAAAGCAGCGAATGTGGTAATGGCCAAAGATTCAATTCCTTTTAACCCTGCGGATACGATAAAAACAAGGATCATTAAGGCTTATCACAATGTGAGGGTTTATAAGTCCAATATGCAGGCCAGAGCAGACTCCTTGTTCTACACCAGTTCTGACTCTACCCTTCGCTGGTATGGCAAACCAGTATTATGGTCGGAAGGTTCTCAGCAAACTGGAGATACCATTTATTTGAAACTAAAAGATAAACAACTGAATACTTCACAAGTACTCAGCAACGCCTTTATGGTGAATGTAAATTTAGATTCTGCCAGGTTCAACCAGATCAAAGGGAAACTAATCACCGGATTTTTCCTGAATGGCAAGCTGAACAGGATGTTTGTAGATGGAAACGCGGAAAGTATTTATTTCAACAGGGAAAAAGACAGTATTTATACTGAAATGAACCAGACGGTGAGCAGCCGGATTAAGATCATTTTTAAGGAAAAAGAGATCAGTGAGATCATCACCATTAAAGATACAGAAGGGGTAAGAACTCCGATTAAGGAGCTTAAAGCAGATGTTTTCTTAACCGGATTTACCTGGAAGCCGGAATTAAGGCCATTGTCGAAGAAAGAAGTAATCAATGGCAAGCCGAAATCGAAACCTGGCGCCAAGAAACCAGCTGGTCCTAAAGGGCCAAAACCAGCGGCTGAAAAGAAAGATGGGAAAGAAGCCACTGTAGCCCCTCCTGATGGAAAACCAATTTCTGAAAAGGAGCTCCTTCCAGGGAAGTCGCTGCCGAAAAGTATCAATGGTGTTGCGGTTCCTTCAACTGAGGCCATTAAAAAAGAGGCGATTAAAGCGGGTTCCCTGAATACAGATTCTTTAAAAACAGAAGCTTTAAAGGCTATCCCATTAAAGGTAGACAGCGCCCAAATAGATAGTCTTAAAAAAGTAATTGAAAAAAAAGCGGCTCCAATTAAATCCGCTATTCTTAACCCGACAACAAAACCAGCTACTGCTCCTTCAAAAAAGCAATAAGCTTACGCATGGCAATGGCACGATGTGAGATTTCATTTTTCTGCTCCATACTCATTTGCGCAAAACTGATGTCATTACCCTCTGGGACAAAAATCGGATCGTATCCAAAACCTTGCGTACCCATTGGTTTTTCAGCGATATGACCGTTAATAATGCCTTCGAAAATATAGTTCTGCTGATTTTTGAAAAGGGAAACTACCGTTCTAAAACGGGCTTTTCGATTGGTTTGCCCTTCCATCTTTTGCAGCACAAGATTTAAATTTGCAGCATCATCCTTAATTCCTGAATATCTGGCAGAATAGATCCCTGGTTCCTGGTTTAAGGCTTCGATTTCCAAACCACTATCATCAGCAAAGCAATCCAACTGGTAATTTTCCAATACATACTGGCTTTTTAACGTTGCATTCTCTGCAAATGTGCTTCCTGTTTCCGGAATGTCTACGTTACATCCGATATCCGACAGATTCAATACTTTATATTGGCCGCGCAATAAATTGCCGACTTCTTCTGTTTTATGTTTATTATTTGTGGCAAATACTAATTCAGTGATCATAGTCCTAATTGTTTAAGGCTTCCCCATAATGTTTTCTTTCCGCCTGGATCCTGTTCCAGTTTTCTCAATTCTCCTGAGAAAATTACGCGGACATCTCCCTCCATCACGATCTTATTCTCCGGATGTGAAGGCAGCTGTAAATCCTCCGCTGAGACGCCAAAAGCGAATACTAAAACGCTTGAAAAATGCTGCTGCAAATCTATGAAACTGGTTTTCGGGTATTTCGCATAATTTAACAATGCAAAATCACTGGCTGTCAGATTAATTGATTTTACGATTTTACGCAGCAGTTCTCTTCCTGCCTCATCACTCACTTCGTGATCTGCATCATTTACCAAAATGAGGATTTTCTTTTTATTCTGACCCAAAAACTTGAAAGATAAGGCAGCTGGCCTTTCAAGAGCAGGAAACTGAGGAATCGTGATCGGGATCGTGGCTGAAGGGTCTACAGGAGCTGTAAGCGGGATCGAAGCAACAGCCACAGGAACAACCGCAGGTGCAGCAGCGGGAACCGAAGTAATTGCCGGATTAATAACTGGTGTAACTTCAGGAGCAAAAATCGGAGTAACCGCAGCTACAGTACCTGTAGCTCTTCCTGACACCGGATTTTCTAAATCCGCCGCAACAATAGGTTCCGCAGCAATCTGCACTCTAACTTTCTGTAGATCAGCCCCCAGTACTTCTCCAGTTGAAAACCCTTCCTCCCCCTTAATCAAATAAATATCATCTGTAAAAAATAAACGTAAAGCGTCTCCGTTAGTTGTTAGTTCGCTACCCATTAATGCTGATTTTGTTGGAAATCTTTTTTCTGTTAAAATTAGTTAAATATCTTATTATAGTGCCTTTATTTATTACTTTTATGCCTTAAAATATATATAGCATATATCTTTCGTGAGAAAAACTTGTTGCATTATCTTCTTCAGTATGACCTTTGCGGGCGCATTTGCACAAAATGTAGCCAGTATTAATGGGAAACCTGTAAGTAGTAAAGAATTTATGTGGGTTTATAAGAAAAACCACCCTGGGACTTCAAATATTGAATTTAAAGAACTGGAAGATTATTTAAACCTCTACCTGGATTTCAAACTTAAAGTACTCGATGCTAAAGAAATGGGATTTGACAGGGATACGGCCTATCTTTCAGAAATTAAAGACTATGAGACTGCCCTGCGTGCTCAGAAAAAAGTGACCCTTCCAAAGGCCACTTACTCGATGATCATCAATGAGTACAAGAACGCGGTACTCATGTTTAATGTATCGGAGATAAAAGTTTGGGATAAAGCTCAAAATGATACCCACCAGCTTCGCAACTTTTATGAAAGAAATCAATCGCTCTATAGTGATGGTTCTTTTGAAGAACAAAAAGGAATGGTAATCGCTGATTATCAAAGCGCACTGGAAAAAGACTGGGTGACACAGCTAAGGGATCGTTATCCGGTAAAAATAAATGAGGCAGAATTGAAAAAACTGGCAAAATTATAAACGCGGCTCCCCAAAAATATTAATGTTAAATTTGCAAAAGAATATAATTGAACGTACATAGAATGAAGAAATTTTTAGTGATTGCAAGCGGTTTAATCTGTTTGTTTTTAAACACACAGGCGCAAAAGAAAAATATTGATAAAGTTGTTGCTGTATTAGGGAATAATATCATTTTATTATCTGATTTGAACCAACAATATGCGCAATACCTGAATTCTGGAAACCCACCTGATGAAAAGATAAAGTGTTATATCCTTCAGCAGATGCTTGCTCAAAAATTACTGAAGCAACAAGCGGAAATCGATTCAATTACCGTAGATGAGAATCAGGTAGACAATGAGGTGGAGAAAAGAATGCGTATGCAAATTCAACGTGCCGGTGGTGAAGAGCGCTTAGAGCAATTCTTAAACCGTTCCGTTTTGCAATACAAAGATGAGATCAGACCGGATATCAAAGAGCAGTTAATTTCTGACAATATGCAGCAGCACATCACAAAAGATGTGAGCATCACCCCTCTTGAAGTTAAAAAATACTTTGATTCTTACAAAAAAGATAGCTTACCTGATATTCCTACAGAATTTGAGGTTGGAGAGATTGTGCTTCACCCAAAACTAACGAAAGCAGAGAAGCAAAAATTCTATGATAAAATCGATGCATTAAGGTTAAGGGTTAAAAGTGGTGAAGACTTTGCTTTCCTTGCAAAATCATATTCTGAAGATCCAGGATCGGCACCTGATGGTGGTGATTTAGGTTTCTTTGACCGTACAAAAATGGTAAAAGAATTTACAGCATGGGCCTTCAAATTGAAAGCCGGTGAGGTTTCCCCAGTTTTTGAAACCGAACATGGTTTCCATATTTTACAGGTGATTGAACGTCGTGGAGAACAAGTCCAGGCCCGTCACATTTTGATTCGTCCACAAACAACGCCAGCCAGTTTAGAACGTGTAAAACTGCAGGCAGATAGTATTTATAGTAACATCGTCAACAAAAAAATCACCTTTTCTACCGCTGCTTCTTTGTATTCTGACAATAAAGAATCACAGTACAATGGTGGAATGATGCTTTACGCAGATAACGTTACTGCAAGAACGACTTTCATTCCTGCTGATAAACTGGACCCTAAAGTATTCTTAGTAGTAGACACAATGAAAGTTGGTGATTTATCTAAACCAATAATGTTTACCGGTCAGGATGGTAAAGAAGGATACAAATTATTGTATCTGAAATCTAAAATCCCACCACACAAAGGAAACCTGGAACAAGATTATTCTAAGTTCAAAGAAAGAGCACAACAGGCCAAAATTGACCGTACGTTGAGCGAGTGGTTTGAGAAAAGAAGAGAAAATACTTACATCAGAATCAACCCTGATTATGACCAGTGTGATGAGTTAAAAATCTGGGCTCAAACTTCTAAAAAATAAATCTATGCCATTTGAAAATGAGATTAAAGCAGTAGACGCCTTACATCAGGTATACAAAGACATTAAAGCCGAGATAGGCAAAGTGGTTATTGGGCAGGATGAAGTGGTGAAATCAGTTTTAATCGCTATTTTCAGCAATGGCCATTGTCTGTTGGTCGGTGTTCCAGGTCTGGCTAAAACCCTGCTGGTTCAAACCGTATCGAATGTGCTGGATCTTAATTTCAATAGGATCCAGTTCACTCCAGACTTAATGCCCAGCGACATTATTGGGGCTGAAATTCTTGGTGAAGACCGCAACTTTAAATTCATTCCCGGACCGATATTTTCAAATATCATTCTTGCTGATGAGATCAATAGAACCCCTCCGAAAACACAGGCTGCCCTATTAGAAGCCATGCAGGAAAAAGCAGTTACTGCAGCCGGACAAAGACATATCTTACCGAATCCTTTCTTCGTATTGGCCACACAAAACCCAATTGAACAAGAAGGAACCTATCCGCTTCCAGAAGCACAATTGGATCGTTTTATGTTCCATGTGCATTTAGGCTACCCTTCTTTTGAAGAAGAATTGACCATCGTAAAAAACACCACCAGCAATCGGGATGTTCAGCTGAAAAAGATCATCAATTCGCAGCAGATTCAATATTTTCAGAAACTGGTCCGCAATATCCCTATCGCTGATAATGTAGTAGAATATGCCGTTAAACTGGCTAGTAAAACGCGTCCGCATACTGCGCATGCGACCGAAGAGGTGAATAAATACATCAGCTGGGGCGCAGGTCCTAGGGCCTCTCAGTTTCTTGTAGTTGGTGCCAAGTGTCATGCAGCGATTTCTGGGAAGTATTCACCGGATATTGAAGATGTGCAGGCGGTAGCAGAAGCCATATTAAGACATAGGATTGTTCGGAATTACCGTGCGGAAGCAGAAGGTCTTTCCATGGAACAGATCATTAAAAACTTGTTTTAAAATTAAGTGATTCCGATTTTTACACAGGGCTATAGATCGGTTCCAAAGCAGCATTCATTTTATAGCGATAATTGATTTTATACCATGGCTCTAATTAATTTTACAGTCGCCAGCCCTATAAAAAGAAGGCCCTTGAAAATTTTCAAGGGCCTTCTTTTTATACCTCATTTCTTTTCTTTACTCTTCTTTCAGCAGCGCTGGTTTAAACAGATTTGGATAATCCGTTACCAGACCGTCTACTCCTAACCCAATCAGATACTTCATCTCTTTAGTGGAATTGATCGTCCATGGGATGATTTTAATCCCGGCTTCGTGACAACGATCCACTAAGCTTTTTCCTACCAATACTGAATATGGGCTATATACTGTCGGCTTAAATCCTAATTCCTCAATATTAACTTCAAAGTTTTCCTTTTCATCGATCAGCAATCCAGTTTTGATCTTAGGATAATGCTCATGAAGGTATTGAAGTGTACGGATATCAAATGATTGGATGGTCACTCTTTTCTCCAGTTTCTTTCTTTTCACAATTTCCATAATCAGGTCTACAAACTCCGAAGGTTCCGGTTGAAATTCTCCATCTCCTTTGGGGATCAGTTTTGTTTCAATACTGTAATTAGGTTTAGTAAGCTTGTTGAATTTCACATAAGACTCCACTGAATCCATCGTTTCTTCCAACAATGGTTTATATGCTTTAAATTTCTGCTGGCCAGGATAACGGTTGTGAATTTTGCTTCCTACATCGAATTTCTTCACCTCCTCATAATTCATTTTGTAGATGTTATATTTCTTTTGATCTTTTAAACTGATGGCTTTACCATCTGGCTTCAAACTGATCTCTGCATTAAAATAGGGCTCCTGAGAAAGCACCACCTGCTTATCTTTTGAAATCACAGCATTCATCACTAAGGTATTAACGCCGAGATCTAAGGCTTTAATCATTCCTGGTATGGTATTTTCAGGCATTATGCCACGAGCGCCTCTCTGGCCTTGTAAATCGAATTTCTGAGCCTGACTTTGACCGACAATCAACATTGCCGCAAGGATTAGTATATTTTTCTTCATTAAATGTATTTCTTCATTAATTATGGTTACTCTTCATCCATAACGCAGATAAGGTATGATCCTTATATGGATGGGCATTGAAAATAAGAGATTAAAAACGGAAATATCAAAAGCTAATACTAAGCGACCTCAAAAAGGTAAAACTCAGCCATAAAAAAAGGGTTTTTAAACCAATTGTTAAAAACCCTTTTCTCTTTATATTATCATTTGATTAACGTTCAGCAGGTGTGAAAACCTGCATGATCAGGTTCCAGTTATGGTCGGCCTGACGCTCATAGATAAACACGTAATTGAAGCTTTCTCTTAAATCTGCTTTATAATCAATGGTTGCAACGCCATAAGTATAGGCAAGATCACCACCTAAAGCTTTATCTGCTTTAGTAGTTTTAAGTGTCATATTTTTCACCATACCGTTGTAGAAAGCCATGGCTTTATCTTTTCCAACGATCGGCTCATATCCAGGGAACAATACTCTGGCATCAGGATTTAAGAAACCTGCAAATGCAGCTACACCGTAAGACTTCAGGGTAGTATTCAACGTTTTCTCTGTGGTCACGATGATATCTGTTCCCGCAGCTCTTTGTTTATCGGTTGCAAATTTAGGTTTATAATATTCTTTAGGCTCGATATAAGAAGTTTCCAGCTTATTCAGCGGTTTGTTGTGCGTAGTACCTAGATCTAATGCCAATTCCCATTTGCCATCTTTCGCTTTCCATACGGTCAAATACTGCCCGTAAGTTTTCTCTACTCCATCGATTGTATAAGGACCTGTAGTGAAACCCCAGTCTCCGCTCTTAGCTACTCTTGCATAAGTTGGCGTCCAGCTCACATTTTTACTCTCTTCCTGTGTGGCATAAAAAGTTTTCGCATTTACCGGATTCGGTCTGAATACTAGTGCATCATTTGCGGAAAAGCTAGTGTAAGCACTTTTGGCGCCATGTTTTGCCAGGCTTTCTGCAAATTCTTTCTCTGCTTTAACAAGAGATTTAGTGGTTCCGTCCGACTTCTGTGCATAAGCACCAACTGTCATAGAAAGGGCGACTACTGTATAAAGGAATTTATTGATCATGATTTGAAATAGTTTGAATAATATTTTTGTTTGGTACGAATATAATTGTTCTGATATTTTTGATCTGCAAAATTAATTAACAATTCAACATCCCTAGGCTTTATTCCAGGTCGTTCCTTCTTTGCTGTCTTTCAATTGGATGCCCATACTTTGCAGGCCCAATCTGATTTTATCTGAAGTTGCATAATCCTTGTTCTCTTTTGCCGTCTGACGTAAGTCGATCACCATATCTAGTACTGAATTTAATGCGATATTAGAAGTTTCCTCGTCTTTTAGTCCGAAAATATCATACACAAAATCCTGCATCAGCTGTTTAAGCTTGTCCAGTTCTACTGCAGAGATTTTTCCTTTTCCATCATACACCGTATTGATAATTCTGCTGGCTTCGAAAAGTTCTGCAATCACCACCGGGCTGTTGAAATCATCATTCATTGCTTTGACGCAATTGTCGATGATCGGATCGATTTCGAAATCACTGCTTTCAGCTGGCGTCAATTTATCGAGTAAACTCAAAGCATTCATCAGCCTTTTAAATCCTTTTTCCGAAGCATCTAAAGCTTCATTTGAGAAGTCTAGTGTACTGCGGTAATGTGCCTGTAACATGAAGAATTTAACCGTCATCGGGCTGAATCCTTTTTCCAGCAACGCATGGTCTCCACTAAACAATTGTTCCGGTAGAAATCCGTTACCTGCACTTTTCGACATCCTCGTACCGTTTACGGTCAGCATATTGGTATGCATCCAGTATTTTGCCGGTTGTTTATGACTGCAAGCTTCAGACTGGGCAATTTCATTGGTATGGTGTGTTGCTGCAAGATCCATTCCACCGCCATGAATATCGAATTCTGCACCAAGATATTTGGCACTCATTGCGGAACATTCAATATGCCATCCTGGAAAACCTTCTCCCCATGGGGAAGCCCAGCGCATGAGTGTTTCCGGTTTTGCTTTAATCCAAAGTGCGAAATCTAACCTGCCGCGTTTCTCGTTTTGTCCACCCAGTTCTCTGGTATTCGCCAGCATATCCTCCAGGTTTCTATTGGTAAGAATGGTATAGTTATAAGTCTGACTGTATTTTTCTACATCAAAATAGATGGTTCCATTGGATTCATACGCATAACCATTGTTCATGATCTCTTTGATCATTTCAATTTGCTCGATGATGTGTCCGGTAGCGGTAGGCTCGATACTTGGCGGTAGTGTATTGAACATTCTCAATACATCATGGAATCCCAAAGTGTATTTTTGCACAATTTCCATTGGCTCCAATTGCTCCAGTTTCGCTCTTTTAGCAAATTTATCATCTCCTTCATCACGATCACCTTCCAAATGGCCGGCATCGGTAATGTTGCGCACATAGCGTACTTTATAACCACTGTATTTCAAATACCTGAAGATCAAATCAAAAGAGATGAACGTACGACAATTGCCCAGGTGAACATCACTGTAAACAGTAGGTCCGCACACATACATACCTACATGAGGTGCGTTTAGCGGTTCAAAAAGTTCTTTTTTACGTGTTAGGGTATTGTAGAGCTGTAAGCCTGTATTCATCTTGCAAAGGTAAAAATTTTAGCGTGTTAATATCAAATCACTGCGAACAGGAAAATGGTCTGACAATTTAGCGGGAATCACCAGATGATTCAAAACTTTGATGTCTTTTGTAGTGGCAATATAATCAATTTGGAAGTTAGGAAACTTCCCATTATAAGTTCTACCCAAGCCGGTACCTTCTTCCTGAAAAGTATTGTGTAAAGATTTTGTCAGCTGCGTTACAGCATAAGAAGCTGGGGTATCGTTAAAATCACCAGCAATCAGGAAGGACGTCGGACAAGTGGCCATGTGGGCCTTCATGATGTCGACCTGCTCACTTCTTTTTAGAAAAGCATTTCTAAGCAATACCAGGATTCTTTTAGAAGGCTTAATTTCCGCATTCATCTTTTTCGCCACTTTATCAATGTAGCTGTAATCCTGTTTATCAAATGAGATCGATTGTAAATGAATATTGTATACTCTTAGTTTCTTTTGATTCACTTCGATGTCCACGAAAATGCTGGCATTGCCGCCAAAGTTGGGTCCGAAAGCGATCGTTCCGGTATCCTTAATCGGATAACGGGAAAAGATGGCCAGTCCTGTTGCTTCATAATCATTCTTACTGGAAGGCACGAAGAAAAAGTGTTTGGTCTTTAAGATTCTTTTAAGGCTATCGGTAATGTCAAATGAACCTTTTTTACGGGTAAAATACTCCTGAAAACAAATGACGTCTGGGTTTTCTTTTTCAATCAGTTCCAGCATCTGCTGTTTCACAGATTCTACATTTTCCAGGCCATAGGGTTTAAAGCTATGTACATTATAGGTCATCATCCGTAAGGAAGCAACATTATATTTTGGCCCTTTATCATCCTCTCCAAAAATCCCTATGGTGGCCGTTAAAGCCTGCCATCCTACCAGGATCAAGGCCACTGTACCTATTGCAAACACCCAGCGTCTGCGCAGGCACCACCAGATCACCATAAAAATATTCAGAAAGAGAATAAAAGGATAGGCAAGGCCGAAAAAAGCGATCAACTGATACTTCCTGGGGTCAAATCTCCCGGCAAGAAAGCCCAGTAAGAGTGCCAGCGCTAATGCAAGCGCCAGTACACGGACCAGTTTATCAAAAAATGTAGGTTTTGATCGCTTCATTAATGTTTGCTCGCCTTAAACAGGGTTTCCTTTTCGTCTTTACTTAATTTATCATATCCTGATTTAGAGATCTTATCTAAAATCGCATCTATTTCATGCTGATTAACGGAGCTTGCAGTTGATTTTGGGGCAGATTTTGAAGGTTCATTTCTCACCACTCTCAGCTTAGGTTTTCTTTTGAAAAGCTGACTCCAGTCTCGTCCTTTGTGCAGCACTTTAATGTAAGCAAAGCCGAATAAGGCACCTCCGATATGGGTAAAACTACCTCCAGCATTGGCTGAAGCCAGTCCAATCAGCTCCATTGCAATATAGGCCATGGCCAGATATTTTAATTTCACGTCGCCCAGCAATAACATTCTAATGCTATAATCAGGCACCAATGTAGCAGTAGCCACAATTACAGCCATTACCGCAGCCGATGAACCAATTACTGTTGCTTCTGCGACCGATCCTGCAAAAACAGGGAAAATGTTATAAGCAAGCGTGTACATTGCTGCACCAGCAATCCCTCCACCGAGGTAGACAAAATGAAACTGCCGAGGTTTTAAGAAATCCAGGAAGATTTTACCCATCCAGTATAACCAAAGCATATTGAATAGCAGATGTAAAAACCCATCATGAAAAAACTGATAGGTAATCACCGTATAAAAGCGCAATGGCAGCTTTGCGATCGATGCCGGATAGCCCAGATATTCCCTGATAAAAGCAGGGAAATTCACAGATCCTACACCGGATAAGAAGAAAGGGATGCCCAGAAATGCCACTACTAAAAATAGCAGCACATTGATGCCAATGTAAAAATATACCGGATTTCCGGATTGAAATACCCGGTATTTTAAATCTTCAATAAAAGACTTATTCATAGTATTTATAAAATCTATTGTTGTCCTTGTCTTTCCACAATTTAACCAATATAAAGCCTAATAATGCACCACCTAAGTGTGCATAATGGGCAATAGAGTCGCCGGGAACACGTGCCACTCCTAAAGATAATTCCATTAAAATGTAAACAGGAATAATATATTTCGCTTTTACCGGAATCGGGATGAACATGATGTACATTTCCGTATTCGGGTATAACATTCCAAAAGCCACTAACAAGCCGAAAATAGCACCTGAAGCACCCACCATTGGGAAACCATAAATTCCGATCAGGGTATCTCTGGCTTCTGCGGAAATACCGGGAACACCTACCTGCGCCATTCCCCGGGTTAAATCTACCATTACCGGGTTATGCAGTACAGACCCTGTAATTTGATACACTTCATAGGCCTGTACCCCCATTTGCAGGGCTACTGCCCCTAATCCGGTGATCAGGTAAAAGTTAATAAAGCGTTTCGCTCCCCACCTGCTTTCAATGACGCCACCAAACATAAATAGGGCGAACATATTGAAGAAGATGTGCATAAAATCACCATGCATAAACATGTAAGAGACCGGCTGCCAGATTCTAAAAAACTGCGAGTCGAAGTAAAAAGCACCCAACAAATAATCCAGGTCGATTCCTGCATTTTTCATCACGAACTTGGCAGCAAAAAACAGTGCATTAATAATGAGCAGGTTTTTGACTACTGGTGGGATATGGATATTATTCATCGTTGCTATTTATCAAATTTTTTATCAAGTTCAGTCAGACCGATGGTTTGGATTACTGGCTTTCCACTGATACTAAAGTTAGGTGTTTGACAGGCAAAAAGCTGTTCAATCAGTGTATTCATTTCTTGCTGTCCTAAAACTGCGCCGCTTTTGATGGCACTATTTCTTGCCATACTTCTGGCCAGCGCATCTCTTTTGCTCAGTTTAAGTTCTTGCTGAGAATTTTTAAATCCCTCAATCAGGTGTTCAAACAACTGCGTTTCATTGCCGTTATTATTGCCTAGATCTACTGGGATTCCTTCAATGATCAGCGTATTTTTACCGAACTCCCGAACCTCAAAACCGAGGCTTTTAATGTCTTCCAATAAGCTTTTTGCCAATTCAAAATCATTCGGACTTAAGGTCACCGTTTGTGGGAATAAACTTTGCTGAGAAGCACCTTTACGATCATCCAGGTGTCTGCTGAAACGTTCGTAAAGAATCCTTTCATGAGCGGCCTGCTGGTCGATTAGCATCAATCCCGATTTAATCTGCGAAATGATGTACCTGTTGTGCAGCTGCATCAGCTGTTTCTGAACGGGTACCAGAGAATCGTCCGGTAATTGTCCGGGTAATTCAATGGCCGCCTGCTGTGCGGTATCGCTATGGTTGGCTACTTCATATAAAGCGCCCCATCCCTTGGTATTTGGTACAATCGCAGCACTGGCATCTCTGCTGGCTCCGCCGCCACCACTTCCTGACCTTGGAAAGGTAGTAGGAAAGGTTGCTGCAGTAGCGGGTTCCCTAGTCGGTTTATCCGCAGCAAAAGGGTTAAAGTCCGGATTGAAGCTGATGCTTGGCGGTACAATTTCTTCCGGTGCTTTATGGGTAATCATCCCGCTAAATCCAGTTTCCTGGTCAAAATCAATCGTTGGGCTGATGTTAAACCTTCCAATAGAGCGCTTAACCGCAGAATGGAGGATCGCATAAATAGATTTCTCATCCAGGTATTTGATCTCCGTTTTTGTAGGATGTACATTCACATCAATCTTTGCAGGATCAATTTCGATGAACAGCACGTACATTGGGTAATGATCATCAGGCAATAAATCTTCATAAGATTTACTCACCGCATGGTTCAGATAGGCATCTTTAATGTACCTGTTGTTGACAAAAAAGAACTGTTCTCCCCTGGTTTTCTTTGCGAACTCAGGCTTTCCAATAAAGCCCTTGATATTGATGATGCTGGTTTCCTCTTCTACAGGAATCAGGCGCTGGTTATAATTATTTCCAAACAGGTGAACGATCCTTTGTTTCATGCCTGAGGCAGGTAAACGGTGGATTTCTACTCCGTCATGGTGTAAGCTGAAAGCTATTGCTGGATTTGCCAAAGAAATACGTTGAAATTCTTCCAGTACATGGCGCATTTCTGCGGAGGTACTTTTGAGAAAGTTTCTTCTTGCTGGCGTATTATAAAAGAGATTTTTCACTGAGATACTGGTCCCTACAGGAGTCGCTACCGGCTCCTGATTGGTGACCTCAGAACCTTCAATTTCTACCATGGTACCCAGCTCGTCTTCATGGCGGCGGGTTTTCATTTCTATCTGCGAAATTGCGGCAATAGAAGCCATGGCTTCACCTCTGAAACCCATCGTACGAATGGCGAATAAATCTTCTGCTTTTCTGACTTTCGAGGTGGCATGACGTTCAAAGCACATGCGTGCATCAGTAACGCTCATTCCACAGCCATTATCTATCACCTGAATCAATGCCTTACCGGCATCTTTTAAAATCAACTGTATCTTGTTTGCACCTGCATCTATCGCATTCTCCAAAAGCTCCTTCACGGCTGATGCCGGGCGTTGCACTACCTCTCCGGCCGCGATTTGATTGGCAACACTATCCGGTAAAAGTTGTATTATATCTGACATTTATTTCTCTCTGGTAAAGGTTGCTAATTTAGGGAAAATAAGCCTCAATACTCAGTTTTCATTTGTTAATAATTTGTCTTTTAATGCCTATTTCCATTTTATTTGTTCCTTTTTCTATCTTTATCGACAGGAAAGAAAGCTATTGGCCCGACTATTGGAAGTCTCCGATTCGTCAGCTGCAAATACATCATCAGCAGATCTGATCGCAACTCCATTTTATAGCAGCAGCAGCAGCCAGGAACCTACCTTCTTAAAAAACAGCTAAATGAATAAAAAATACAGCAAAAAAAGTAACCTTGCCGGGATCATGATCACCAGCTTTATGGCTTTATTTACTTTCAGCGCCTGTGCGCAAAGCCATCAGCAGAACCAGCAAAAAGTGGCTGTTATCAATACGATCAGCAGCAATACTGTACTCTTAAATAACCAAACAAATCTGCTCCCTATAACCGCATTGGATCAGAAAAACATCGCTTCGGTGAGCCTGGATTTCAGCTTCAAATCTTCGTTTGACAGCCTGTTAAACAAGTATGCGAAAGTCAGCAGTTTTTCTTCTGATGCTTACCTGGCCTCTACTACACTGGACGACCTGGAAGATGACCTGAAATACTTCAATCTCGTGATTGTAGCATTACCGGTTTCGGCGATAAACAACCCTAGAAATACCAGCTTCATCAACAGTGTTGCAAAAAATAAAAAGATCATTATTGCGCTGTTCGGAGAAACTGGCAGCTTATTGGCATTTGACGGAATTTCTGCGCCTATCATTTGGAGCAATCAAAACAATGAAGCAGCAGCAGTCACTGTTCCTCAGATGATTTTTGGCGGCATTCCATTTACTAAAAAATTAACGGCAAGCTATTCGCCGAAATATGTTATTGGACAAGGTGCCAGTACCACCCAAACCCGATTAAAATATACGCTTCCGGAAGATGCAGGTGTCAATTCCGATGATTTGAAAGAAATTGACAACATCGCTGAAGAAGCCATCCGTGAGAAAGCCGCTCCGGGGATTGTGGTCCTGGTGGCGAAAGATGGAAAAGTAATTTTCAATAAAGCTTATGGTAATCATACTTATGTGAATGGTTTACCAGAAAAAGTAACCGACATTTTCGATCTGGCATCGCTCACTAAAACTACCGCAACAACACCAACTGTGATGCGTTTATTTGAAGAACATAAATTAAATCTCGATACAAATATTGGCGCTTACATCCCTAAAGCAAGGTTATCACCTATGAATCCGATTAAAGTAAGGGAAGTAATGCTGCACCAGGCGGGATTTATCCCTTTCATTCCTTTCCACGATTTTGTGAAACCCGGAGACTATAGCAGAGATTCTAGTGCTGCTTTTCCGACCAAGGTGGCCGACAATTATTACATCAAAAAAGGATTTTTCAAAGAGGTGATGTGGCCAAAAATGTTGAATTCCCCGATCAGAACACGCGGGAAATACGTCTACAGTGACATCAGCATGTATGTGATGAAAGAAATCTGTGAACGCCTCAGCGGAATGCCATTGGACACCTATGTATGGGAGAATTTCTACAAACCTTTGGGCATGCAAACGGCGGGTTTCCTACCAAGAAACCGCTTTTCAAAAGATCAGATCGTACCTACTGAACAAGACAATTATTTCAGAAAAACATTGCTGGAAGGTTATGTCCATGATCAGGGTGCAGCATTAGCAGGCGGCGTATCTGGTCATGCGGGATTATTTAGCAGCGCAAATGACCTCGCCATCATTTACCAGATGTTATTGAATAAAGGCAGTTATGGCGGAAACCAATATTTCCAGCCGCAAACAGTCGACATGTTTTCCAAGAAACAATCAGATGTGAGCAGAAGAGGACTAGGTTTTGACAGATGGGATCCAGATGCAACTAAGAAATATCCTTCGCAACTGGCCTCTCCCCTTACTTATGGCCATACCGGCTATACCGGAACGGCAGTCTGGGTAGACCCCGCCAAAGGACTCGTTTACGTGTTTCTATCCAACCGCATAAACCCCAAAGTATCAGAGAAGTTAGGGAGTTTAAAAATCAGACCAAGAATTCAGGACGCCATTTATAAAGCCATAGAAAAAGGTAGTAATTAGCTTCAGTTTTTCGTAAATTAGAATTACCATATAAAACTTAATTCTAATGAAATGAAAAAGTTAACATTATCTGTTGTGGCTTTGCTGATGCTGGCCATAACCTGTCGGGTTCAAGCTCAGGATGATGCCATGATGAAAGCATGGCAAGCTTACATGACACCCGGCGATGTGCACAAAATGATTGCAAATGACGATGGAAAATGGGATGGGGAAGTTACCATGTGGATGGCGCCAGGTGCTCCGCCGACGAAAAGTAAAACCAGCAGCACAAATTCAATGATCATGGGGGGCCGTTATCAAAAATCTATTCATGAAGGAAACATGATGGGGATGCCTTTTGAAGGAATGAGCCTATTGGGCTACGACAATTCAAAAAAGACCTTTGTGTCTACCTGGATAGACAACATGGGCACAGGTATGATGAACATGGAAGGCACCTGGGATGATGCTACAAAAACCATTAATTTTAAAGGTAAGTGTGTAGATCCAATGACCGGAAAAGACATGGATGTCCGTGAGGTTTTCAAATTTGTTGACAAAGACCATCAGGTGATGGAAATGTACTGCAATACAGATGGAAAAGAAATGAAAACTATGGAAATCCAGTTCAGCAGAAGAAAATAACTCCTTTCATCTTTGAAGAATCAACGATTGTTGATCAAAAAAAAAGCGGCCGTATCACAAAATGATACGGCCGCTTTTTTTTGATCCTGTTTGAGGAAATAATTACATTTTCTTCAATCCAATTTCACGTAAACGCTCATCAAGGTATTCACCTGCAGTCATATCAGCATATACTTTAGGATGGGCTTCATCCACTGTAGATGGCAGACTTGTCAAGTCCATATTTGCGCGTGGGTGTAAAAAGAAAGGAACAGAGAAACGAGATGTTTTCATTAGCTCACGTGGTGGATTTACCACTCTATGTGTGGTAGAACGTAATTTGTTATTCGTTAAACGCTGCAGCATATCTCCAACATTCACTACGATATCTGTGTGACCAGCTTTAATTGGCAGCCATTCATTGCTGCGGGTCAATACTTCTAGACCATCAGCACTTGCACCGATCAATAAGGTGATCAGGTTGATGTCTTCATGTGCTCCTGCACGTACTGCATCTGCAGCTAATGCTTCCGGATTTTCAATTGGGAAATAATGAATCCCTCTCAAAATTGAATTACCGTTGTGCACATGTTTATCGAAATAATCGATTGGCAATTCCAGGTAAGTCGCAATGGCGCGCAGTAAATGTTTGCCATTGTTTTCTAAACGCTCATAAATTTCACGGGTTACCGCATTAAATTCAGGAAGTTCTTCCAGCACTTCATTCTCCGGGTATTCCGATTTAATCGGATCACCATCTGTTACTTCCTGACCAATTTGCCAGAATTCCTTCAGATCTGCCGTTTTAGCACCTTTAGCAGTCTCTTTACCTGGGCTGGTGTAACCACGCTGACCAGCAAGCTCTGCTCTTTCATATTTTTTCTTTTGCTCTGGTTTCAAGGCAAAAACACCTTGAATGTTGGCATATAGTTTATCAATCAATTCTTGGTCTACACCATGATTAGTGATGGTTACAAAACCAGAATCGTTAAAAGCTCTGCCCAATTCATCAGAGAATTTTTTACGCTGTGCATCATCTCCATTGATGTATGAGCCCAGGTCTAAACTAGGAATATAAGGTGTTGACATATCGATATTTTTATAGGTATTAACATCGCAAATTTAATAAAGTATTGTTAATAAATGTTAAATATCAATACAAATGAAAAGCAATTATCTGAAAATAAATATATTAAGTTATACACATTTACAAATAGGCTACTGTAAATTATCAGCTGATTGTAATAGTAGGTACAGATACGGTTTTAAGAAAACTATAAACACTACACTTACGTATTATATTTTGAATGGTTTTTAACTAGCCCCTACTATCATGAAGTATTTATCAATTATGATCCTAATTTTATTATCCGCTGGCAGTGCCGATGCACAGTCAAAAAAACTACAGAAAGCGACCTTTGGTATGGGCTGTTTCTGGTGTTCTGAAGCACTTTTCCAACGTTTGGAAGGCGTTACAGCGGTCAGATCGGGTTTTGAAGGCGGATCAGTTCCCAACCCAAGTTATGAAGATGTATGTACTGGAACAACTGGACATGCAGAGGTGATTGAGGTCACTTATGACCCAGCGAAAATTAAATATGATGAGTTGCTGGAAGTATTCTGGAAAAGTCATGACCCGACTACACTAAACCGTCAGGGTGCAGATGTAGGTACACAATACCGTTCGGTGGTTTTTTACCACAATGACGAACAAAAACAAATTGCCGAAAAGTATAAAAAGGAACTCAATGCGACCAATGCTTATGGCAAACCTGTGGTGACTACCATAGATAAAGCTGGATCGTTTTATGTAGCAGAAGCTGACCACCAGGATTATTTCAACAAGAATGGAAATCAGCCATATTGCAGGTTAGTCATCCTCCCTAAGTTAGAGAAACTGGAAAAGGTTTTCAAGGCGAAACTGAAGAAAAATTAAACTGGATGATTGATAAAAACCATCACATTGAAAAATATTCAGGCATCAAGATGATCAACAATTAACACCTGAAGCGAAGAAAAATCAAGCAACCAATGAAGATGTAGATGAATAGGAATAGCAGCCCAAAAGTTAGACAAAAACTTTTGGGCTTTTTTTTTGCAAACATATTCCTTATCAAATCGTTTAATTGGCAGTACATCCATAGGTATCAAAAAAAAAAGCTACTCATGAAAATGAAAATCTTAACACTCGCCAGCATTTCCCTGTTTTTTATGGCCTGCAACAGCGACCAAAAAACGGTCAGCAATATTGATAGTACAAAAAAATCGGCAGACACCGTCATCAACGATTCGCATAATGCAAAAAATTCACTGGATTGGGCCGGCACATACAAAGGCGTCACTCCTTGTGCGGATTGCGAAGGCATTCAAACAGAACTAACTTTAAACTCAGATATGAGTTATGCCCTAAAAACCAATTATATGGGTAAAGACACTCATTTCCCGGAAGACCATGGTACTTTTGCCTGGGACACGAGCGGATCAAAAGTAGAATTGATCGGCCTAAAAGATGGACCAAGTAAATATTTTGTGGGGGAAAATATGTTGAAACAATTGGACATGGAAGGCAAAGAAATCAGTGGTCCTCTTGCAGACAAATACGTCCTTAAAAAAGAAATAAAGTAACCTCCTGAATAGAGGGCATTCGAAAAAAAACAGGGAATATCATGATTTATGATACTCCCTGTTTCTATATATAACTAAACCCTTTGCTCAGTCTGTGATTATTAAGGGAATTTAACCCCTCTGTATCTCGTCACATCTACAATTGGAATAGAAGAGCCATATTTCGAATTAATGGATCGGATAAATTCATTGGCTACTAAGGCGTAACCCATTGGAGTGAGGTGAATTCCATCCAGAGAGAATAGATTTCCTGTAATGTAAGCCGCACTAATTGGTACGCCATTTACCACTTTACCAGCACCATATTCTCTTAACAATGCATAAGCATCCACAATTGCTAAGCCTTTGTTTGCAGCTACAGTTTTAATTGTATTATTATAAGAAGCCACATAATCTGAAACTATCCCAGCTTCATCTTCATCCAATACCCACTGACTTTCCACTGGATTGGAAGGAAATAAACCATAAGGAACGGCACCGGTACCAATAAGATTTGCTGATGCCAATGGCAATACAAAAAAGTCTTTTACGGTAGCTGCTCTGGTCGCATTCTTGCCTGTTTTGATATAAATCGTATTTATGGTTGGTGCAGTCACATGTACGGCAGCCAATAGAGAATTCAAAGTAACCGTATTAAAGAATGGTGTTTTCAAAATATCCGGTATGGTGGCTACCACGCCTTTGGCATTATTCGCCGTCATCTTATTTGCCGCATCCGCATACAGACTGGCAAATACATTTTTATCTGTAGGCTGATCTGCAGGATTTGCCCCTCCGGAAGTCGCATAACCCAGGATATCGTTGTTACCCAGCCACATGCTAAAGAAGGTAAATGGTTTTGAAGTCACAAAATTCAGGTAGGTAGTAGTCGTGTTGTTAGGGAAATCCGTTGGCAGCATCCTTTCGTAGAAATTGTTCAGGTTACCATACTGAGGAATATTGATATGCACCAGTTTAATTCCAGGAACACCGTAATTGTTGATTTCTCCAACATACTTAGTCAGCAACACCGTAGGTGTAGTAGTACGTACCGCAGTATTTGTATTCTGATCACCAATAATTGGGAGACCTGCTGGGGTAAAACCTTTCAAGATTTTATATCCAGAACCATCTGCTTGAGATTCATTAAAAAAAGGGGTATAAAAAGCACCGCCACCAACTGTTTTCATCTGAGTAGCTATCATTTCAGGAAAAGAGTTTTTCTGTCCTTCCAGGTATAGTCCATTATCGGCATAACCGGAAGTCAGGGAATTACCAACAGCGATATATCTGGAAAAATCAGCGCTTCCTTTAGATGGAGTAATCGTGCTTAGTTCGGGTTTGCAGGAGGCCATTCCAAGAATAGCGACCGCAATTATACTTCTAAAAATATATTTTGAGTTCATTGTGATTTGTCTGAAGAGGTGGATTACCATTTATAAGAGAAAGAGATACCAGGGATATAGGCCAATGTTTTAAACTCACCGCTCAACTGGGTTTCAATATTTGTTTCATTTCTTTTCTCTACGTTTTCATATAAGAAAGAAAAATCGATATTGAATCGCTCCGTTGCCTTAAATCCGATACCTGCACTCAGCAAAAGACGGTTCGCATCCGGCACTTCCGGCGTCACATAACCTTTTCCTACTGGGGTAAAAGCATAGCCGATACCAGCGCGTAAAGCCAATCTATTGGTGGTTTGATTTTGAATACCAAAACGCAATGCCGCAGCATCATGGTAATTTCTTGGAGAAGGAGGCGACACAAAATTATTATTATAATCAAAAGCCAGCTCTTTATATTTACTCCAATGTACCCAGTTCACATCCAGGGCAAGTGTTGTCTTATCCGAAGGCTGGAAACCTAATCCCAGCGTAGTAGTAGCAGGTAAAGGAAGCTCTGCACCGAATTTAGTAGGTACACGGTCTCTGATTGCATCAGGTACATCAAAAATAGCATCTCCATCTTTAACGGTTGCAGTAACCTGCGAACGGTGGGTTACCCCGATAGACACTCCAGATACCGTTTCCACATAAATACCTGCATTCCATCCAAAATCTTTAGCATCTCCTTTTAGTTTTGCAGAAGCTTGTCGGCCATCGTTCAAGGTATAAGGCAATGCCTTTCTCAGGTCTACTTTTCCTAATGAGTAAACCAGACCACCACCAATACCGATGTGATCAGTAATTTTTAAACTTAAAGTTGGCTGGATATAGATGGCTTGCAAATCCAGTGAAGTCACTGAATATCTTCCCGTCCAATCTTCCTTCCAGTGCATGGCACCACCAAAAGGCGTGTAAATTCCCAGACCAAAGCGAAGCCTGTTTTCAGGAGATCCGAATACGGCATAACCCATAATCGGAGTTGCAATCTTATCCTTATTGTATTCTGTGACATTGGAACCGTTCTCACGGAAAGCTGTTTTCAGGTACAATGGAGAGATTCCAGCCTGTACACCATTCTTTTTCAGAAAGGATACGGCACCTGGGTTGAAAAACACTGCGGCTTCATCTAGGGCTAGCCCTGTCCCCGCCCCGCCCATAGCAGTTTGTTTTTGTCCTTGCAGGTTGACCTGAAAAGACTGGGAATAGCCCAGAACGGGCAGGGCCAGCAAGCAACTAAGTAAAATCTTTTTCATATATGGTTAGAATTAAATTGATACTTATTAAACAACAAATAGTTAAATAGAGTTTTAGTAAATTAGCTATGCTTGCATAATAATTAACGAGTTTAGTTAATTAACTAAAATAATCCAAATCTTATTTTACAACTATCAGGAATAACCGTGTGCAGTCTGGGTAGAAACGAGTATCATCTAAAAGTAAAAAGCCAGAAAGATGAATACAGATTATAGTAACATACGTACATTTGCTAACAGTGTTATTTATTTGGTTGCTATATAACTAACACCCAAGAAAAAGAACATTTACGTAAAAAAGATATATTATGAGCTTAATTGAAGCATTAAACTGGCGTTATGCCACTAAGAAAATGAATGGTGAAAAGGTTTCGCAAGACAAAGTTGATCAGATTGTTGCAGCTGCGCATCTTGCACCTACTTCTTCTGGTTTACAGCCATTCAAAGTAATTGTAGTGACTAACCAGGAATTAAAAGAAAAAATCAAAGCGATCGCTTTTGGTCAGGAACAGATTACAGATTCTTCACACCTGTTGATTTTTGCAGCATGGGATAACTATACAGAAGAGAACATCAGACACATATTTACTCAAGGCAATATAGAGCGTGGTTTACCAGAAGATGCCAATGCAGATTACCTGAACAGATTGATTGGTTTGTATACCGCAAAAACACCGGAGGAGAATTTCCACCATGCTGCAAAACAAGCTTACATTGGCTTTGGTGTAGCTTTGGCTGAAGCCGCTTTATTGAAAGTTGATGCAACTCCAATGGAAGGCTTTGATCCTGCTCAATTAGATGAATTGTTAGGATTAAAAGAAAGAGGATTGCGCAGCACAACTTTGTTACCTCTAGGATATAGATCAGAAACTGGCGACTGGTTAGTGAACCTAAAAAAGGTACGTACTCCAATGTCTGATTTCCTGATTGAATTCAAATAAGGAAGGTTATTAACAGTTAAAAGCTGTTAAATCGATCTAAGAGACGCCTCTGTATGCTTTAATAGCAGACGGAGGCGTTTTTTTATGCCTAAAACGGTGACTCACCACATCAGATCTTATCCACAATCAAATGTGAACAACCTAATGTGAGTAACTTATTAATCACCACAAATACAACAACTTAAACACTTACACAACTCACATTCTCATCCACAATCTATGGTAAGAACAAAAATTAAATGTGCATATCCTTTATGCATCCACCACATTTTTGAGTTTTTCCACATCAATGACCCATAAACACCCAGGTTATCCACACAATTATGTGGACAACCTCACAACAACTTGTTAATTTAGCTTTAACCAGCATGTTAATCAAAAAAACAATCCACATTTACAAAAAAGCATCTCCCCTTCCTTTCGTCTTTTTTAAATGTAAAAATATGTTAAACATCACTCAGCATAAGGCTATTCCCTCCATAAATGAATATATTAGCCATATTAACCGTTTTTAACTATTTTGATGAAACTGATAAACTTCGTTATTGCCTTTCTTTTGCTATCCACCACTTTGCACTTTTCTGCAAATGCACAACAGGACAGTGTTGTTTTAAACAACATCATTAGCAAAACCAAAAAACTTTCCGACGAGCAGCCTATAGAGAAAGTGTACCTACATTTCGACAAGCCCTATTATAGTGTTGCGGATACAATCTGGTTTAAAGCTTATCTGACTATGGAACAAAATATTCCATCGCAGCTCAGTAAAATTGTCTACGTGGATGTGATCAATGAAAGAGATTCATTGGTAGAAACTTTAAAACTGCCAACCACAAACAGTGTGGCTGCTGGAAACATTCCATTAACCCCTGGAAATTATAAACAAGGCAACTATTTCATCAGGGCCTATACGGTATGGATGCTGAATTTTAGCGATCAGTATTTTTTCAAAAAAACCATTCCAATTGGTGAAGCGATAGAAAAACAACTGATCACCCACTTCAATTATACCAGCACCCAAACTGATAAAAGCCAAAGCATCAACGCGATTATTCAGTTTAAGAATGCGGATAAAGTAGTACAGGCTAATAAAGTAGTGAACTGGAGAGTCATTTCCAATTACGAGACGGTAAGTAAAGGAAAAGGGACGACAGATCAGAATGGGATTTTGAAAATTAAAATAGAACCCCGTAAAAATGAAATCATCACCAATGGGGAGCTGATCACGGATCTCAGCCTGACAGAAAAAGAAATCCTGACTTCCTCTTTCCCTTTAAGACCTGTTAAATCAGACAATGACCTCCAATTTTTCCCGGAAGGTGGAGAATTGGTCAATGGACTGGCCGTAAGAATGAGTTTCAAATCCCTGAATGCAAAGGGACTTGCTGCGCCATTAACCGGAAACATTACTGATAATGCAGGAAATAACCTGGCTTCATTTAGCTCTAATGCTTTAGGAATGGGCTCTTTCTACCTGAACTCAGAAGCGGGAAAAACCTACAAAGCGAATGTGACTTTTAAAGACGGCAGCACTAAATCTTTTGATCTCCCAAAGGCAAATCCAGCAGGAATCATTACCCAGATCACCAATACTGACCCGGTTAATTTTAACCTAAAGATCCTTGCGAATGATCCATATTTTGAGCAAAACAAAGGAAAAACCTTTTTTATTATAGGCACGCAAGGTGGAATTATCTATTATGCCGCAAAAACACGTCTGGCTACACAAGTGAACTCTGCAAAGATTCCTAAAGAAAAATTCCCAGCAGGAATCGTACAGGTGACTTTGATTGCTGAAAATGGAGAGCCCTTAAATGAGCGTCTGGCTTTCAATTATCCTACACAGGAAAACCTGAGCCTTAAAACAGATTTACCAACCTATAAACCAAGGCAAAAAGTAAAACTAAGTGTCATCCCTAAAAATGCAACGCAACCTTTAGAAGGCACTTACTCTGTATCCGTAACCGACGAAACGAAAGTTCCTGTAGATGAAGATTCAGAAACTACGATATTAAGCTCCCTTTTATTGACCTCAGATCTACAGGGCTATGTGGAAAAACCGAATTACTATTTCACTAAACCGGATGAGAAAAAGCTGGCAGATTTAGACCTGCTCCTGTTAACTCAGGGCTTCCGCAGATTTGCCATGAAAGACCTCCTAACAGGTAAACCTGCATCAATCACTTTATTACCAGAGCAAGATATGCGCATTACCGGTACACTGAGAGATCGTACAGGGATGCCAGTAAGAAAGGGTGCGCTGCGTTTAACTGTTCCTGGAACCAGTATTTCTGCAGAAGCGATCACCAGCCCTTCGGGTATTTTTGCTTTTGGAAACCTGGTTATTCCAGACTCGTCAGAAGTGCTGATCAATGCAAAATATAGCACCAATGGTTCTAATCTGATGATTTTACTGGATGGTTCTCCATTACCTGATGTTGGAAAAAACATCAGCCATATTGGATCGGCAGACAATATCGATAGTACCTTATCTGCTTACCTGAACAATAGCAAGAAACAATACAACTTCTTACGTACCTTAAAAGAGGTAAAAATTGAAGGTGCTAAAGTGAAAAGACCGAGTCATGCAGACCATCCAAGTCTTTCTGGGTTAAGTTCTATTAATGCAACAGTGATTGATGGAGACCGATTAAAGGACTGCAATTCTCTGGCCTTATGTTTACAGACAATGGCCATGGGTTTAACGTACTTTGAAAACAATTTCTACGTGACCCGTGATTATCAATCCGGCAGCAGGGTTCCAGTACAAATATTTATCAATGGAATGGCCCTGGATTATATGGCATTATTAGGGGTAAATCCGAAAGAAGTAGAATCCGTAGAGGTCTTCACTAAAGATGATCTGGGTACGATCAACAGGATGTACAACACAAATGGTGTACTTGTAGTAAACACAAAAAAAGTAGTGAAAAGCACGATGAGCCTTGCTGATTTAAAGAAAATCCTTCCTAAGGAAAATATGCTTAAATTTAATCCGAAAGGATTTAGCAAACAGCGCGAATTTTATATGCCTAAATATATCAATCCTGCAAATACCTATAACTTCAACGACCTGAGAACCACTATTTATTGGAACCCTAAAGTGAATTTTAATGGTTCTACCCCATTGGTATTAGACTACTGGAATGCCGATGGCAGAGGAACATATAAAGCAGTAATTGAAGGGGTAGACAAATTCGGTAATTTAAGCCGCTTTGTCTACCGCTACTCCGTAAAATAATAAGACTTATTCGTCTGAGTGATCGTCTATACGTTCACTCAGACATTCTAATCCGTTCTCGGTCATCACCCATTCCGAAAACTCTTTGCTGTCATCCGCATAACAATCCCAGTAATTGTGCCCGGTTAAGTATTCTCTCAAATTGCGATTGATCTTTAAATGAGTACCCACTGGTATGTTTAAAACCAACTGCACTTCCTGAGCACGATAATTCGCTTTCTTTAGCAGTTGTAAACCAGAACTAAAATTCAATACCGAATCGCGCTGCTGAAAATCATAGTGTATGTTCTGCGCGTTTTTCAAAGCCATCTCAAATGTTTTCCCCATAGCACTGTAGTTTTCCGAAAGTGTCATTTTTCCGTTCTCACTTTTCTCCAGTCTAAGGTTCATATTTCTTGGCTGATCCATTGGCCCACGGCCATCTTTTAAGATTCTGCGACCCTTATATTTGATCGGATCAATCTTGTAGTTTAGGCTGTCCTCCTTCGTGAAGAACCTGGTTTTATCAACAGACAAAACCAGAGTTTGATGAGGCACCAATTCCTTTACCTGTGCAAATTCCGCGCTTTCCTTAAACTCAGCACTTACTTTAGCAATGTAAAATACGGATACGGCAACACCTGCCAGCCAAATCACTAATAAGCCAAAAGAAACTGTTTTATGGATGGGTTTGCCATTAAAAGCAACCCGGATAGAAAACAGTACCAGTGCCAGGATTGGAATCAGAAAAACCACAAAAACAGCGAGGATCATTTTGCTGAAATAGGCTTCATTGATGATACTGAAAGGGAAATAAGAATAGACATCTGCATCCCATACTCCAAATACGCCCGCCAGACTGATGATCAGCATCAGCAATAAAAAGGAACCGAAGATGACGATGGCAGTAGCCACCAATTTAAGCGCAGCCTTTCCAGTGCCATTGATAAAGTTCCCAAGAAACTCAAAGAACTCGGCAAGAAAACCACGGGATTGTTTTACCAAAGGATTCTGGTGGCTGTTCATAAAACCGCGCAAATTAGCTTCTTCCCCTCTCATGGCCATTTTATCAGACTTGCTTTCTGCTTTAGGAATTACGATCCACATGATCAGGTAAATTAGAATTCCTGAGCCACCCATGAAGATGGAAAGCAATGCTGCCAAACGCACCCAGCGTGCTTCGATATTCAGGTAATGTCCCAATCCAACACATACACCAGCGATCATTGCCTGATCCGTATCACGGAACAATTTCTTAATCCCATCATGAGGAGGCATAGCCTGCTGTGGATTACCCGACATTTCGTCCTGCTCTTCCGAATTTTCAAAGTCTTTCACAGAACCCATCTGGGCGATCACCGACTGTACATCCTGAATATCGATGACTTGCTTTTGCTGTTGCGTCAATAACTCTCCAAACATCTCTGCAATCCTGTTCTCTATGTCCGTTACAATTTCGAAATCATCTGCATTTTTTGCAAAATGGTGTTTCACTTCATTCAGGTAAACGGTGAGCGTCTCATAGGCATCTTCTTCCAGGTGGATGATGGAGTTGCCAATATTTATATTTAAAGTCTTCTTCATGATTTGGTTAGGTTTATTTGGATTTCGGATTCCATAGTTGTTCCTTTTTTAGAGGTGTTGATGGCGTAAGCCAATTCCTGCCAGGTATGGTCCAGCTGACTAAGGATGGCTTTTCCTTCTTCGGTTAACACGTAGTATTTTCTGGGTGGCCCGGAAGTCGATTCGACCCAGTTGTAACTCAACAAGCCGTTGTTCTTCAAACGTGTAAGCAAAGGGTACAAAGTACCTTCCACTACCAGCAATTTTGCCAACTTTAATTCTGCGATAATATCAGAAGCATAGATCTCTCCTCTGGATATGATCAGGAGCACACAGTATTCCAGTATGCCCTTTCGCATTTGTGTTTGTGTATTTTCTGCTATCATAATTCAAAGTTATGTGTTTTATATAGTAATATGCAATACATAGTACTATATAAAAATAACAACACCATATAAACAGCTGTAAATCAGCATGATTATTTTTCACCGCAATAAAACAATGGATTTATATAAAAGTCTTAAAAAGAGTACAGCGCACATGAAAGAACCACACCAAATACCTGATAATGAGTGTAAAAACGAACTAAATAAAGGTAAAAATCAATGAAAAGTACAAATTATGAACATTCCAACATTTATCCGCTAGTTTGGCTCGCAGTTTGCATTAAATCAAGCATATCTAAGAAAAACATCTACCTATGTTAAGTAAATCGTTTTCCATATTTCATGTTTTTGCAAGGCAAAAGAAAGAAAAGTCTGAAAAGGCATTGACACAAAGAGAGTGGATTAATGCAGATCGGATCGTGCTGATCTTTTTGCTGCTGGCAACGATAATTGGAGCGATTGTTTTTTCCTAAATCGGGGAAAAACAGAGATTAATTAATTTTTAGAGCGTACTTATCGTACGCTTTTTTTATGCGGTCAAAATCAGTTAAGAAAAGATCATTAAGCCTTTTTTACTACAAAGAATTACAGCAACAAGGTATCAATCCGGTGAGCTTGCACCCTATCTTGTCTGACAGACCAGCTATAAATGGTAAAATGACCATCCTGAGAGGCCACTAATGCCGTCGCATCTCTTTGATCATGGACAAACTGAGCGGCAGAAAGATGTCTTGTTCCACCTACTTTTGTAGGATGAACCACAATAGCATCCCCACCTTTAATCGGTTCTGAGAAAGAAATTTCGTCAATATTATCCTTTCCTTTCGCCCGGCCGATCTTAGCACCAAAAGCTAAAAGCTCATAATCGTTGCTGATCACGGTAGCACCATCCACTGCGGTTAAACCTGCCAGATGCTCTACTTCACGCCTAAGGGCAGTTTGCCAAAAAATCTGACTCGCTTCTTTACGGTCTTGCTGCAGTAATTTGGAAAGCCCTGTAAAAGCCGGCTGTACATAGTACTGAATTGGTTTAATAATAGATTGCAGCCAGTGATTGGTCTCATTTGGCACGATTAGCAAGGTTCCGCCTCTTCCATGGCTCCGCATAGAAACGGCAAGCTGAATCATTACATTCACCGAATCATTCCAATAAGAAGGTGCGGTCAGGTCGAGCAAGGAAAGCAGCATCGGCGGACAATCCCTCATATCGGTATTGTTTTCCTCTACCATTTTCACCTGGTCTCCTTTGAGCACAGCGATATTAGTAAACTTGCCAAATCCGTAGATCCGGCGGTGTTTAATCACTAGCAAAGCCGGTTCAGAAACATCGAGTACAAAGCAGAAATTAGGAATGCTTACCGTAGTTCCCCAGATAAAAAGCTCATCATCTTCCATCCATACCCCCAGATGAATTCCTGCTCTTTCCACACCAGGTGCGATTTTAGTTAGAATTCCAGCGCTTAAAGGCAGTCGGTGTTTGAAAAGTAGTGGATTTCCCGCCTGCTGAGGAGGAAGATAAGCCAAAGAAATCTTTGGTGAATGTCCCTCCTCTTTGCGCAAACTAGCCCAGAAAGTAGCGTCAATGATCGCTTCAACCACATTTGCAGTAGGCAATGGCGCCAGATCATCCTCTCCACTTTCTCGGGCAGCAGAAAGATGTGCTGCGAAGATAGCTTCAACTTTTGGGGCAATCACCCTTGCTGCCTGATAGGTCGAGTAGTAGATCATGCCATAAAGTTAAACTATTCGTACTATTTTATGGTATACCTGATGCCAAAAAAACCACGGATATTTTGATTCGGCCCGTACACATAATTCGGGTCAAAGGTTAAGGCATAAGGATTACTTTCTGTGGGTTTTACTTTGCCATGGTCATCATAAACCACATTTTTATCAAACGGATCATTTGCTCCTGCGATGATAAAAGGATTTCCGCGATTTGGTGTCCAGTTCAGCAGGTTTTTTATACCGCCATAGAGTTCAAAACGCTGAAATCCACTATAGGTAAACTGGATATTCTGGATACTCCAGGTAGGAGAAAATTCATCCCTCGGATCTAGAGGACCAAGTAAGGGCAGTCGCATTGGACTGTAGACATTACCGGTATAATCAATCCCTAAATCCAGCGCTCTGATTTTATACGAAACTGCCCAATTACCGGAAAATTTTTCTGTCAGGATCTGCTGTTTTTTGATGCCATGTTCGTAGGTAGCTACATCTTGGTAAGTAGCGCCTATAACCACTTTTAAACCGTTATTTAAGGCCATATCGAAATTCGCGGTAAAGCCTTTACTCACGGCATAACCATCCAGATTATCGTAGATGATCTTATTCGGATCAGTATCAAAATCTCCAATAATCCGGTTATTGAAATGTGTATAAAATGCGGAGGTTTCAATTCCAAAATATGTCCCATCATTGGCGTACATTTTCCTTAGGAAATTGAGGTTTACATTATACGTTTTTTCAGGTTTCAGTTTTGCGGCAATGACTACATCCCTGGCACCGGTTAATGCGGCATGGTCTTCAGTAAAGATATTGACTACCCTAAAGCCGGTTCCAGCATTTAAACGAAGGATATTCTGATCGTTCAGCTTCCATTTATAGGCCGCTCTTGGCGTTAAGATATTGCCATGAAGAGAATTATAGTCGTAGCGGAAACCTGCCAGAACTGAATGTTTAGCATTCAAACGGATCTCATCCTGTATAAAAATCCCGGGCAGCCAAATATTTTTTGCGGGATTATTCAGCTCCGTTGCCGGCGTATTGTCGTCATAATAGGTATAGCGCAATGCCGTTCCGATCAATAAATCATGGTTGCTGATCTTTTTATCCCAGGTCAGCTGACCGAATCCTACTTTTTGATTGGCGATATACGATTTATCACCGTATCGGCTATCCTGGTCATGGTTATTAAACGAGAAGGCAAAAAACATTTTCTCTTTAACAGGCAATTGATAATTTCCAATCAATTCCCATCTTTTGGTATAAATACTTTCTCCATACACCTCATCGCCGCCACGGTAGGATTTATTCCAATTTGTTTCTCCACCCCAGCGATCTTCATACAAATATCTACCTGCAACAGTAAACAACCTGTTGTCTTTACGTTGAAAATTCCATTTCTGAAAAATAGAAATGCGGTCCTGCAAAGTTACATCGGTGAAATTATCGTGGTTATGGTCTACCACATTCCCGAATTTATAATAATTAATACCCGTTAATGCAGTCGCCGTACCCAGTTTAGTTTTCAACCCAAGATCTGCATTAAACTCCTGATAGGTAGTTCCAAAGATATCGGCAGTAAACAAAGGTGCATTTTGAGGTTTCTTAGTAATGATATTGATCAATCCTCCAACAGCTTCACTTCCATATAAAGAGGAGGCCGGCCCTTTTACAATCTCGATCTGTTCTACCAGAGAATTTGGAATTCCAGAAAGGCCGTACACCGTCGATAAGCTACTTACAATTGGCATCCCATCAATCAAAATCATGGTATAAGGGCCTTCTAATCCATTGATATGGATGTCTCCGGTGTTACAAATATTGCAGTTCAACTGTGGCCTTACCCCATTCACATTTTGCAGGGCATCAAAAATACTAGGTGTTGGATTTTTTCTAAAAAACGCAGGCGTGTACACTTCTACCGGCACTGGACTTTCCAACCTATTCACCTCTTTTAGCGTACCGGTAACCACGACTTCATTCAGGTCGTTTTGAAAATTACTGAGGTCGAAATCCAACCGCAGCGATTCTTCCGGTTTCAAAACAATGCTTTTAAACATCTTCTTGAAGCCTACTGCAGAGGCCTGAACTTTATAACTCCCCGCTTTTACTGAGGTTAATTCATAAAAACCAGCACTATCAGTAGTGGTCACTATAGCCGGCTGCCCAATACTAATATTGACTTGTGGAAGCGGGCTTCCTTCTGAAATCACCCTTCCCCGGATGGTACCCCTTTGTGCGGTAACCGCCAAACTGCAGAGTAAAAACAAAATAAAGACAAAGGATCGTGTAAAAATTATTTTCATATATACTTAATTTAAAAAGTTAGACTAACAAAACAATACAAAACTATAAAAGTTAGACTTACCTAACAAATGTTATTTGAGATTTATTGTTTTATATTTGTTCCATGCTATCTTACACGGAAGAAAACTATTTAAAAGCCTTACTGAAATTAAGTTTTCAGAATGAGGACAAGCCTGAAGCTGGCACCAATGAAATGGCGGCCCATTTAGGTGTAAAGCCTGCCACCGCCACGGATATGCTGAAAAAGCTGAAAGAAAAAGAATTAGTCAACTATAAGAAATACGGAAAGATCTTACTGACTGATGCTGGAAAGCAGCAAGCGATTGCCATTTTAAGAAAGCACCGCCTATGGGAAACTTTTCTTTATGAAAAGCTGGATTTCAGTTGGGATGAGGTTCATGAGGTCGCGGAACAGTTAGAGCATATCCAATCCAATAAATTGGTGGATAAGTTAGAAGAGTTTCTGGGTTTCCCTGAATTTGATCCACATGGTGATCCTATTCCAAAAGCCAATGGCGATATGCCAAAGGTGGAAAAGATCTTGCTTTCGGAAGTGAAAGAAGGGGAAGTTTGCTGGGTAGTAGCGGTAAAAGACACCTCTACTGTATTCCTGCAATACCTGGAAAAACTGGAAATTACCATTGGAACCCCTATAAAAGTATTAGAACGCATAGATTTCGACGGTTCTATGAGCATTCAGCTCTCCGATCAGGAAGCCAGAAATGTATCTATGAAATTTGCAGAAAGTTTATTTATCACCCTCCATCAACGATAAAATATGTCAACAGAAATAAAATGTCCGAATTGCGCCCATACTTTTCCAATAGAAGAAGTGATGGCGGAGGAGTATAAAAAAGACCTCAGAGAAAAGATGGTCACTTTTACAAAGCAAAAGGATGAAGAATACCAACAGAAGCTAAGCAAATTAACACAGCAGCAAAAGGACCAGGAACAGGTTTATGAGCAGCAGCAAAAACTGCAGGCCCAGGCTTTTGAGAAAAAGTTGACGGAAGAAAAGAAGGTGCTGCAAACTGCCATCGAGGAAACGCTGAGAAAAAGTATTGCCAGTGATTTTGAGAACAAACTCGCCATGATGGACAATGCCCAGAAGGAAGCGGAAGAAAAGCTAAAACTTGCACGTTCCAAAGAGCTGGATTTCCTGATGAAAGAAAAAGCGATGAAGGAGAAAGAAGAAGAGATGGAGCTGCAGCTGCATCGGAAACTTCAGGAGCAGCGTGCCGAAATGGTGGAGCAGATCAGAAAACAAGAAACAGAAAAAAACAACCTTAAAGATACCGAGCACCAGCTCCGCGTCAAAGAGCTGGAGAAACAATTGGATGATCAGAAAAAGCTGGCGGAAGAAATGAAGCGCAAGGCGGAACAAGGATCTATGCAATTACAAGGAGAAGTTCAGGAGCTGATTCTTGAAGAATTATTGCGCAATGCCTTCCCTTTTGACCTGATTACCGAAGTTGGTAAAGGCGTAAGAGGTGCAGATTGTGTTCACCACGTCAGGAATCAATTTGGGCAGGAATGCGGGAAAATCATTTATGAAAGTAAGCGCACCAAAGATTTCTCCATGGAATGGATAGAGAAATTAAAGAAAGACATGCGCAGCATGGGTGTAGATGTAGCCGTAATTGTGACCCAGTGCTATCCTAAAGGAATGAATTGCTTTGGTGAAAAAGATGGGGTATGGATCTGTTCATTTGATGAGGTAAAAGCAGTTTCTTACATCCTTCGAGACGGTATTGTGAAGTTGTTTTCTGCGGCCAAATCACAGGAAAACCGTGGTGATAAAATGCACATGTTATACGATTACCTGACCAGCAACGAGTTTTCTGAACAATGGAAAGCAATCCGGGAAGGATTCATGAGCATGAAATTATCGATTCAGAAAGAACGTGATGCCATGGAAAAAATGTGGAAAGCAAGAGAGAAACAATTGGAAAAAGTGATGTTAAATGCCGCACATATCCGTGGCTCTATTGAAGGAATTGCCGGTACAGACACCATTCAACTGAGCCTGACCGATGATGAAGATGATACTTTACTACTAGAATCTTAGGCACATGATTTACGCAAAAAAGAAAGTTCAAAATACGGCCAATCTAGCCGCACAAACGGCAAAGATTATTGCCAACGTAAAAGAACTCGAAGAGAAAAATATCATCCGTATTGAGGGAAATGAAGTTTATTTATATCCTGAAATATGGAAAGATAAGGCCACTGCCCTGAATTGGATCAAATGTCTTCACCTTCATTGCATGATGAAAAAGCGCTTCAAAGAAAGTGATACCTTATTCTTTAAACATATAGAAACGAAAGCGCCGATTGGCGCTTTCAAAAATAAAAAAGCCACAGTACTTATTTCTTTGGAGACCAGCGATCAGCCTTCCAGCGCTCCTGCTCCTCAGTAGTTAAAAATGTCCAGGCCAGAAAACGGCTGATCTTCTGTCCTTGTGCCATCTCTATCGTTCTAATTTGTACCGGATTAACTCTATCTAAAGCAGTATAAATAAAGGGAAGGTGCATGCTTTTAGAAACCAGTGTGCTAAACCAAAAACATTGCTTCCCGATGGTTTCACTCTCCTGAATCATCTTTCTGATGAAGCCAACTTCCCCACCTTCACACCACAATTCGGCTTGCTGTCCACCGAAATTCAACACAGGGGTTTTACCTCTCTGAGTACCTAAATTTCTCACTTTTCTTTGCGATCCTGCGCTTGCTTCTTCCGCTGAAGCATGAAACGGTGGATTACACATCGTGAAATCAAAGAGCTCTCCCGGTTTCAATATGCCTTTAAAAATCTGATTTTTATGTGCTTGTAATCTTGGAAATACGGAGGCCGATAAAGCTGGATTAATCGTGGCTAAGTTTTTAGCAGACTTTATTGCGTAAGAATCTACATCAGAGCCTACAAATGACCATCCATATTCCTGATGTCCAATGATGGGGTAAATACAATTTGCACCAATACCAATATCGAGGCCTTTAATTTTTCCGCCTTGGGGGACAGCACCAGCGTTTACGGAGGCCAATAAATCCGCCAGGTAATGTACATAATCTGCTCTTCCTGGAATCGGCGGACAAAGGTATCCTTCAGGAATATCCCAATGGTCTATCTGATAGAAATGTTTCAGTAACGCCTGGTTTAACAACCTCACCGCCATGGGATTTGAAAAATCTATGGACTCATCACCATAAGGATTGACCGCCACAAAAGGACGTAATTCCGGCAATTTTTTAATTAGTTCCGGAAAATCATACCTGGAACGGTGCTTGTTTCTTGGGTGTAACTCGTTTTTCTCTATTGACATTACCTTCGGCTAAATGATCGACAAAGGTAAGGTTATTTTAATTTTCGACCGGGATTAAATCATCTTCTACATTTATGCAATCGGATCCAACATCACCGAAACCTCACCATCAATTTGCGATTAAAAGCAAGATGGCGCATTTTATAATTGGAAATCCAGTAAAGCATGACGTACTTTGTAAGGTTACAAAATAGAATTTGTACCGCAGCTATGACTAAATTTATCAAGAGTTTTGGTTATGCGTTTTCTGGAATCGCTTACGCCAGCAAAAGCCAATTTAATTTCAGATTTCATGTAGTGGTGCTGATGCTGGTCGGCATTGCCGGATGGTATTATCAGCTGAATTCATCGGAGTGGCTTTGGATTATAGCAGCTTCAGGGATCGTATTGGGCTCAGAATTGTTAAATACCGCCATAGAAGTATTGGTGGACTTAGTTTCCCCGGATATCCATCCAAAAGCAAAAATCATTAAAGATGTGGCTGCAGGAGCAGTGCTGATTGCAGCCTTTGCGGCTGTTCTGATTGGATTGATCATTTTCCTGCCAAAAATCTATTATGCTACATAAAACACGTGGAATCGTATTAAAAACGACACTATATAGTGAGAGCAGTGTGGTGGTACAGATGTTTACCGAGAAATTTGGCATGCAGTCTTACCTGATCAACGGGGTAAAAAAACCGAAGGCAAAGATCAGAATGAACATGCTCCAGCCCCTGCATCTGGTAGATATGGTGGTTTACCATAAAGTAAACTCCAGCATCCAACGCATTTCTGAGCTGAGGCCATCCCCTATTTTTAGCAGCATTCCTTACGACATTCTGAAAAGTACAATGGCCATGTTCCTGAATGAGGTGCTGTATAAAAGTATCCGTCAGCAGATGACCGACGAGTATTTATTTGATTTTATCTTTAATGCGGTCTGCTGGTTTGATGAATCTCAGGGTACAAATGTGAATTTTCACCTGGCTTTTCTGTTAAAATTATCGCGTTACCTCGGTTTTGCACCAAGTTCACAGACCAAAAGTGACCAAAGTTATTTCGATTTACAGGAAGGAGAGTTTAAATCTTTACCTCCCGTACACCCACATTTTATCGAGAAGGACGACGCAGTGCTCTTTATTTCACTATTTATTTTGCCTTTCGAAAAAATAATTGAAATAAAATTAGATAATAAAACTCGTCGTAGAATCCTTGATAAAATACTGATTTACTATACCTTACACACAGCTTCTTTTGGAGAAATCCGCTCACATCAGGTTCTGGAAGATATATTATCATAAAATAGTTGAAAATATTTTTGCAAAACTGATTTAAGGGTGTATATTTGCAATCCCAAAACGAAGGTAACTTTGCAAAACGGGAAAGAGCTTACTCAGCTCGTAATTGATACAAATAGAGTACAGCAAAAGGGAAATTAGCTCAGCTGGTTCAGAGCACCTCGTTTACACCGAGGGGGTCGGGGGTTCGAACCCCTCATTTCCCACCAAAACAGACACTCAACTGTTTTAAAACAAAAAGAGTAAACCAAAAGGGAAATTAGCTCAGCTGGTTCAGAGCACCTCGTTTACACCGAGGGGGTCGGGGGTTCGAACCCCTCATTTCCCACCAAAACCTTTCAGATTTTCTGGAAGGTTTTTTTATGTCTTCTATTTTAAGAGTTCTCCAGCCAGAAATCACATTCAAAAGTAAATCCGAACTTGCTTTTCCCATACACAGTGACCATCCTTATTTCCGTGTAATCCTATTCTAAGCCATTCTTCAATCCATAAAGTCCTGGATCAATGCCAAAAGTTGTGGAGCAGTGGTTTGAATTTCGCTGTTAAGCATACAATTGTGTAAGTCTGAAAAGGAAGAATTCAATATTTTTGACGCCTCTAAACTGAGCTCTAAAAGCTTTGATTTTGGCGTTGAAAGATTCGGCAGAAGCGTTTGTAGATCTGCGATCAAAGTAGTTTAATATGGTCTGATAATGATTCTGTATCGATCTTGCAATGGTGTTGAAAGCCTTGAAGCCAGTTTGCCTGACTCTTTCGTGCCATTTAGCCAGCTTGGCCAGTGCAAAGACCTTATTCTTTGTGTTTTCAAATAGCTGACTAAGCCCCATACTCAGCCCATATGCTGTTTTAAGATCAGGAAATCTTTCAAATAGAAGCTCAGCACGATCCTTTTGGCTTTGGGTCCAATCGGCAGGCTTTTTATACAATACGTATCTTCCCCTGGCGAGTAATTGCTTGACCGTATCCCCGTTATGGAGTACTTCCGGATGAAAAGGGTGGCCTGTTTTCTTTGATTGCTCAATGGCTTCATTTTCGATATCCATCGCTTCCCATCTATGTTTAATCCGCATTTCCTGTAGCGCTTCGGTAGCCAGTTTCTGCACATGGAAACGGTCAGTGACTCTGATAGCTCCTGGAAAACAACGTTTGCAGATTAGTTCCATATTACCTGCCATATCCAGGGTAATCTCGGTCACCTTTTTTCTCAGCCGTTCAGGAATTTGTTGCAATACAGAAATCACCGTTTCGGCTTTAGTTCCCGCTACAATAGCCACGATAGCCCCTTTTTTACCTTTAGCAGCTTTATTGGTGATAATAGTATAAAGTTCACCATGGGACAGACTGGTTTCATCAATGGAGAGCTGTTCACCAAGATTCTCCGGGTATAATAGCCATTGTTTTGCATGTGCTTTTTGATCCCAGCTTTTAAAGTCGCTGAGGTAATCACGGTACTGACGAAGCAGGTTTTTGACCTTTACACCATAAAATGAACTGATCGTATCAACGCTACTCGGGGCTGTATCGATTGATTTCTTTTAAAAAAGCCGCGAAATCTCCTGTCATTCGCGTTCCTTTCTCAACTAAAGTCCAATCCCGGTAGATCACTTTGCCGCTTTCCAAATTGATCCAGCGCCGGCGTTTGATATGATAGAAGACCTTATGTCCACGAATGGGGAAATCCTGAACCACGATCTGCGGGAAAAAACCTTTTGACTGCACCTTGAGCGAGCCCCATTCTGTAGGCAGTTGATTGAGTTCTTCCAACTGAATATGAAAAGTGTCAGGGTCTTCAATGGCATTGGTAAATTCAAAATTCTCTATGATAAATTCCGGTAAAAACAGACGAAGTAAAGTGGTGCTCGCAGAAGGCATAAATAAAATGGGATATAGATAGACAAAGCTATAATTTTATCTCTTGCTCCACAACTTTTGGCATTGATCCAAAGTCTGCTGAAATCAGCCCTCTTTATCCCCATGAAAAGCCTGCACAATCCTCAACAAAAGGGCAAATATTTTCCTTCAGGTATTTCCCCCTCCAGTGTTGATTTTATAAGATCGCAAAGACTATTGAGATACACAGCTATTAAATGTTAATTAACAAAATCAATAGTTATCCACAATTTCTGATAAATCTAAAACAACTTAATAGCTGAAAAACAGCTATTTAAGCCATAAAAACAATAACAAAACCATGTGGATAAGCGGTGAAGAACCCGTGTATAAGTATGTGCATAAGGTGTTAGTAACAGCTGTTTTTACTGTTTAAAACTTCTTATTCACTTAATTCAAACTCTTTTAGCACCTTTTCCACACCGTTCACAATAATCGATAGCTGCTGTATTCCCGGATAAAATTTCCTGGTAGTAATCAATTTAAAACTCTGTTTCCTGGAAACGCCCACTTTTTCATTTGCAGCATAACTCTTTTCACTGATTTTAAATACCTTCTTCGACAAACTGTCATTTTGCCTCCTGTAATACAATCCATATTCCAACCTGATGGTCTGTGTTTCCGAAAGCTCATTGTCAAGATCAAATGAGAAATGCAGTTCTCCGCCAATTGGAGTAACCGGTGTAGCGATTTGAAAATTGCTGACCTTCACATTTTCACTATCCAGGCCATAATGCTTTAAAATCTCTATATGACCTTGTTTTAATAAGGTACGGCAGCCATGCTTAATGATCGCATCTGTCTCTTTATGTTTTCCTTTCCATCGCTTTGCAATTTCAATCACCAAATCTGGATTATCTTTAGCAATGTCATTGAGGTGGTTCGCCACACTCCTTCTCACCCATTCTGAAGGATCATTTTTTAAGTTCTCCAGCAATGGCAATACAGGTCTCGGATCCTTTTTTAATTCCGGCAATGCCATTGCCCAAGGCAATCTTGGCCTGGTTCCTTCACTAGAAAGCCTCCTCACCTTATGATTCGTGTGTAAAGACCATTCCGTCATTTGTGTCAGCATACGTGCGCCATACTTCAGCATAAAGGGCCTGACTGCAAATTCACAACTAACAAATTGAGTTAAAAACTCAATTGCAATCATCGAATTTTCAAAATCATCAATGCCGTAGGTTTCAATGTAGTCTGGTAAGAACATGTAAGCCAGACTATCCTCCCCTCGCCCTGATTTGCGAAGCTCAGCAACGACTTCCGTTAATAAGCTGACCCTATGCCCATAATCCACAGGAAGAAACTGATGCAATACCTTTGCGGTGTGTTTCATTCTTGCCTTCAATTCTTTGCTTTCAAAATCTCCATCATAAATATCATCGATGAATTTCTTTTGATCAAAAGAAGGAAGGGTTTGTATCAATACTTCAGCAAGCTGCTGATAAAATGCTGGAGAATAAATGTTTTTTAGAAGACTGCTCATAAATAATATTTACATGGTATTGAATAATTTAAAATAGGATCATCACATAAAATCCTGGATACTTTTCTTAGAACAAAAATACGCAAAAGACCTCAAGGGCATTACTACTGCTTTGACTGCAATGGATCCACTTTGTTCCGGATTTCCCGCATTCCTACCTGATAATACTTCTTCATCATTTTATTCAAATGACTGCTATCTGTAAACCCCAGCTCATTTGCAATTTCTTTAAAAGAGCTAGTAGTGAGTGCAGCACGCGCTTCAGCGATTTTCAATTTCGACCGCAGCACATAATCCCGAAAGTTTTCTTTTGCGTTTCTTTTGAAATATTCACTGAAATAGCTTTCTGAGATATGAAAACGGGAAGCCACGCCCTCAACACTTACCTTTTCCTGATCCAGCAGGTTATAGTGGATAAAATGAAGCATACTCACAAATCGTTTCTCCGGAAAAGACTGTCCATGGAACAACTGTTTTTCAATATTTCTGGAGATGATCACCAATATGGAAACCAGCAAATTCTGCACAAGAAAGACAGAACAGCTGTTTTCGCTGTAATGCTCCGCAACGATGAGGTTAAATAAGGATTTGACATGCGCTTTGTCTACCGCATTGGGGATCAAATCACCTTCTCCCTGGTCATAATTTCCGATGATGAAATTTAACCGGTTAAACCAATCGCTGTAATTCACAGAACTGGAAGGGTTCGCAGAAAAATAATTACTGGTAAAACGGATAAAGAGGAAACGGGTAGTCTTGTCAATCACATACCCATTACAGCTCGCTGAGGGCAATAGAAAAATGTCACCTGCAACATAAGGATGCGTACTCCCATTTACATACTGCTCCCCTTCTCCTTCCAGGATATATACCAGTTCAAAGAAATTACTTGATTTCCCTCTTTTCTTCCAGTTTTCATGCGATGCAATACTGACAGAGAAGTTTTCGTGATTAATTTCCATGCTGCAAGATAAGCTACAATTCCGGCAAGAGCGAAAGATCCCATATTAATACTGCTTTTTCCCATTACCATACCCAGCTAAAACCGGGAATATATTCAACTTTGCCTACATGAAAATAAGCGCGATCCCAAGAAGAATCGTAACCGGCCTTAAAAACGGTCGCTCCCTGATTGTAGAAGATAAAAAGGTAACCAATGTTTCGGAACACCTTCCTGGATTGCTGATTTCCGATATATGGGCAACCAATTCCATGCCCGTGGATTTAACACAGGAACTCCTCATTGACAATACCCTGGTTCCAGACCCACCAAAACAAGGCAGTTATTTTAGGTATGTAAGTATTCCTCCCGACAAGGATCTGGGCATTCCTGAAATGATAGCAAACAAAGCACATCCGCTGATGCACAAAACTGATACTTTAGATTACATTATCATTTTATCCGGAGAACTTTACCTCATTCTTGATGAAGAGGAAACCCTACTAAAAACCGGTGATATTGTGATCCAAAAAGGAACAAACCATGCCTGGAGCAACCGCTCGGATCAGCCTTGCGTACAACTGGCAATATTATTGGATGCCACTAAATAACAATAGCCGGAAATTTCGACAGAAATCCGGCTATTGTTATTGAGGATCAACTAACTACTTCAATTGATAAGCCATTACTGTTTTCTTATAAAAAGTTGGGATATAAACGATCTTTTTTACCGGATCATAGCCAATATCTGCAGTGTTTTTTTTCTCCAAATGCGTATCCAGTAATACTTCAGTTTTACCATCAGCGGTTACATAATAGACATAACCACCCCAGCTAGAGCAGATAAAATCGCCATTACCAATAGGCTCTAATCCGTCACCGCCAGCAGGAAGTTCCGCGATTTCAGTAATCTTTTTATTTTCGTCTGTTTTCAAAAATTTCTTACCAGCAAGAATATACAAATCTTTTTTGATGGCTTTTAATCCATTTACGCCACTCAAATTGCTCAGATATAGCGAAGGAACATTATTTTCGATTTTAAAAATCTCTTTTGTCCTGGAATCAGATACATATACTATTCCTTTATCATCCACAGTAACGTCGTTTAAGAATTTGGTATTTTCAATGGGGATTTTACGGAGCACTTTTCCTTTAGCGATGTCCATTACCACGACTTCTGTTAAATCTGCAGCATACAATAAGTTTCCAAATTTGGCAAGTCCCTTTGGAGAATTTAAGCCGGTAATCCATTCCAGATTGATCACCCGTCCATCCAGACCTAGCTTTCCGATCCCTCCAATTCCATCCTTATCATCTGGACTATTTCCCATAATAGACACATATAAGAGTTTCGCTTTAGGATCGTGTAAAACCGATTCTGGCATATTTACCACACTATCGGTTTCCCAGAGCTTAATCAACTGACGCTGTGCTTTTAGGGAAATGGACAAAAAGACCATAGAGATTAAGAAGAAATACTTTTTCATGTTTATCTGTTTTGATAATTGGAAAGCTTGCAATTAAATAATTAGAGGATTAAAATTACTATTCCAAGTTAGCTAATTAGTAAACAATATCATCAAAAACGGTCAATTATCCTCATAAATAGTTAAATAAGAGGTTACAAGCAAAGTCTACATTTTCCAAAAATCAAATAAAAGTTAACTTTAAATACGCAAAACAGATAAAGCAGGCAGAAATAACGATTAAGACAACAATAAAACAGCCACCATAAACCAACCATATCTTAAATCAGGCAAACCATGAACAACAGAAACATCATTCCCCGCATCGGCGGACTTATTTTTTCGTTATTCTTTTCTGCGACTACCCCTTTACATGCACAATCCAACCCCTCGGATTTAAAGAACTGGCCAAAGGGCAGTTCTCCACAGGAGATCGGCAACCGGGTTGCCGCAAGATTTGTCCAGACTCCTCACACCAACTTTAATAAACCGGGACCACCAAGAGTGATCACTTATCCGGAATCTGTGGCCTGGTATGGCGCCCGTACTTTTGCAAAATCCAGTGGTAATAAACCTTTGCTTAAGCAATTAGCAGATCGTTTTGAGCCATTTTTTGGAGTAGAACAGAAAATGATTCCTATACCAGACCATGTAGATTACAGTGTATTTGGTGCTGTGCCTTTAGAGCTATACAAACAGACAAAAGATAAAAAATACCTGGATATGGGACTTGCCATTGCCGACAAACAATGGGGGCCACCGGAAGGCCCGAGGGTAAAACCAGAGTCTCATGAGTTCTACAATAAAGGTTATACCTGGCAAACACGGCTATGGATTGACGATATGTATATGATCACTACTTTGCAGGCACAAGCTTTCCGCGTTACAGGTAATCAGCAATATATCGACCGTGCGGCCAAAGAAATGGTGTTTTACCTGGATAAACTTCAAAAACCAAACGGCTTATTTTACCATGCGCCAGATGTGCCTTATTACTGGGGTAGAGGTGATGGCTGGATGGCGGCAGGCATGGCCGAACTGCTTAATTCTATGCCAAAACAACATTCCTACAGACCAAGAATCCTAAAAGGATACCTGGATATGATGGCTTCGTTACTTAAATATCAAGGTAAAAATGGCATGTGGAATCAGCTGATCGACGATCCGGAAGCATGGCCGGAAACTTCAGCAACGGGTATGTTTACTTTCGCCATGATTACTGGTGTAAAAAACGGCTGGCTGGATAAAGACATTTATGGAAAAGCAGCAAGAAATGGCTGGTTGGGATTGATCAGTTATCTCAATGCAGATGCTGATATTTCGGACGTGTGCGAAGGGACAAATAAAAAGGACGACCGCCAATATTACCTGGATCGCAAACGAAATACTGGAGATTTACATGGACAAGCGCCTATTTTATGGTGTGCCACCGCATTATTGAACCGTTAATATTTACTGCAATTATCCCCCAAATTGCTTACCCATTCGCAGTAAATCTCGATTTGCAGATGAAATTGAGCGCCATTTATTATAAAACAGCGCTCAACCCCTCTTTTCAGTAGAAAAACCGTTACCAAAAGAATAAATTAGGGTTAAATAGGTTTTTTTATATGTTTATTTGTAGTGATAAACTAACCTAAACTTAAATTACTTTGTTATATCTGGAGGAAGCTGTGTTTTCAGCGCTTAACGTATAACTTAACTGATCATTCTGTGAAGCACCAAACCGCCTATATCACCATCATTCGTCCGGCCAATCTGGTCACGTCTGTTGCAGATGTGCTTGCAGGTGTGGCTATTTCAGGATACTTTTTAACTAACGCCTTCGATTTCGAGCATCTGGTTCCTATTTTACTGCTTTGTATAGCTACACTTGGGCTTTATAGCGGCGGTGTGATCTTCAATGACGTTTTTGATGTAGAGAAAGATAAAAAGGAACGTCCAGGACGTCCAATTCCAAGTGGGGCAATCAGTCAGAAAGACGCAGCGGTTTTTGGGGGAATTTGTTTTACCATCGGCATCATTGCCGCAGCCTCAGTAAACCTGACGTCACTCGTATTGGCGCTGCTCATTTTAATTGCAGCTTTAACTTATGATAAGTGGTCGAAGCACCTAACCGTGATCGGCCCCATCAATATGGGTTTATGCAGAGGATTAAACCTGCTTTTGGGGGTCAGTATTTTTTCCAGAACTCCGGAAATCTGGTGGCTCGTGATTGCCGTTATTCCTATTGTTTACATTGCTTCTCTAACCATTATCAATAGAAGAAAAGGAAATGATAAAAGTAAAACCAGCTTATACCTTGCCGCCTTCTTATATGCTTTTGTAATTGCCTGTATCTTATTTATTGCCAATAGCAAGGGCTTTTTCCTAATGACTATTCTCTTTGTAATTCCTTTTTACCTGATGATTTTCACGCCTTTATTTAAAGCAGTCGACAATCCAGTAGGCGAGAACATAGATAAATCAGTAAAGGCAGGAGTAATTGCCCTGATCCTGCTGAATGCGGCCTGGGCCAGCGCTTTTGGCATCTGGTATATCGCATTACTGATCGTGCTATTACTCCCTTTATCCTTATGGCTGAGTAAAACTTTTACCGTTAGTTAACCGGTACCAGTTTGTAAATGATCCCTGGGGATTCTACTGCAATGTAGATATAACCATCTGGTGCCATTCTCACATCCCTTAGTCTGCCGATATTTTTGAAAAGAATCTCTTCTTTAGTCACTTTATTATCTTTTAGCACACTTCTATTCAAGTACTGAAAACGTAAAGATCCTGTTAGCAAATTACCTTCCCAGCCTTTATAACGGCTTCCAGTCACGAAAGCCATACCACTTGGTCCTATCGAAGGAATCCAATAATGGATCGGCGGCGTAATCCCCTCTTTTTCGGAAACATCACTGATCACTTTTCCATTGTAATTGATGCCATAGGTCGCTACCGGCCAGCCATAGTTTTTACCCGGCTGTACAATATTAATTTCGTCACCACCTCTTGGTCCATGTTCATTTTCCCAGATAGCTCCAGTTTGCGGATGGATCGTCATCCCTTGTGGATTTCTATTTCCATAAGTATAAATCGAAGTTGCAGCTCCAGCAGTTTTCACGAAAGGATTGTCGGATGGAATACTGCCATCAGTTTTAATTCTATGAATTTTGCCCAGGTCATTTCCTTTAATTTCCTGAGGATTTTCTTTTTCATTTCCACGCTCTCCAACGGAGATATATAGATATCCATCTTTACCAAAAGCAAGTCTGGAACCATAATGGTGCTGGGTGCGAGACCATGGTTTGGCCACAAAAATATCTTTTTGCCCGGTCAACTGATTGCCTTCCAGTTTCGCTTTCAACACGGCGGTAGTGGCCAATAACACACCATCTTCCGTTTTAGGTTTAGAGTAAGAAAGGTAAATAGTTTTATTCTGTGCGAAATTCGGATCCAGTACCACATCCATCAATCCACCTTGTCCTTTATTTAATAAGGCCGGTACTCCCTGGATATTCTGTAAAGATTTGTCTTTACTAACACGGTAGAATTTACCATTACGGTCTGTCACCAATAATTCCTGATTAGGTAAAAAGGCCATTCCCCAGGGAATATCCATTCCTTTTGCTACCGTATCCAGACGAATGGTCATCGCTTCTGTTTTGAAGATATTACTCTTAGGTTTATCGGAATCCGTATAACGGTCTACATTCTTGATCCCTTTTAAGATATAATCAGCCAGGTCTTTAATCTCTACATCAGTAAATGCGGAATCAAAAGAAGGCATTCCTTCATTGGCATAACCATGTTTAATGGCTTTTACCAGGTCTTCTTTTTATTGCCATGTTTCCATTGGCGATCCACAAAGGCATCCATTTTTTCGCCATGGCAGCCACCGCAAAAATTACGATAGTTTAAGGCTGCTTTTTCTTCCAGAAAACGAGGATCAGCAATACTGTATTTTTTTAATGGGGTGGACTGAGGCTTGATTTGAGGCTTTTCATCAAAACTCAGCAAAGTTGTCAACACGCCACCAAGAACCAGGGCGCTGCCAAAATACTTTATCATATTGAATTACTTTTAGTGTGTTTGAACACGTAAAATACACATAAATCCAGAGAAATCACTGTCAGAAAGGGCATGATTTTCTATAATAATTGTTACATAAAGGTGATCGAGATTTTTTCGCTACCCTCCTCACTTTTTTTATTGTCATAGTTATTACATTTGAATACACACACCTAGAACCACCATGAATTCAAGAAGATCATTTTTAAAGAAAGCAGCCCTATTGTCCGGAGCTGCCGGACTTCCAAACGTACTCCCCATGTCTATTCAAAAGGCAATGGCCATCAGTGCAGACCCTGGAACCACATTTCGTGATGCCGAGCATGTGGTGTTCCTCATGCAGGAAAACCGCTCTTTCGATCACCTGTTTGGTAAATTAAAAGGAGTTCGGGGTTTCAACGACCCCAGAACTTTTAGTCTACCGAATAAAGACAAAGTATGGCTTCAGCAGGATGCTGCCGGAAAAACTTATGCACCCTTTCATGTAGACATCAACAAGACCAAAATCACCTGGCAAGGTGGTTTGCCGCATTCCTGGTCAGACCAGCTTGCGGCCCGTAATGAAGGAAAATATGACAAATGGGTCCCTGTAAAATCTCACCTGGCACTTGGTTACTACGATCGCAGGGATATTCCTTTCTACTATGCAATGGCTGATGCCTTCACTATTTGCGACCATAATTTCTGCTCTTCCTTAACCGGAACTACCCCAAACAGGCTATTTTTTTGGACAGGCACCATCCGTCCAGAGCAAAATGGAACCTCCATTGCTGCGGTGAATAATTCTCAGGCAGAATCCCGCGACAACGCTTTTGTAGACTGGGATACTTTCCCGGAATTGCTGGAAGACCACGATGTAAGCTGGAAAATCTACCAGAATGAAATCTGGACCGCCGATTTACCGGGTGATAATATAGACGATTGGCTGGGTAATTATGGTGATAATGCCATAGAATATGTGAAACGATACCAGGTTAAACTTGCTGCTTACTTCAGAAAGAACGGCGATAAAACAGCCAAACCGGCATTAACACCCGCAGAAGTAACTGAAAAATACAATCAACTGAGCGATCGCGAGAAAAACCTGATCGACAAAGCTTTTGCCAGCAACATCAATGCTCCCGAAAATTACCTGGAACTTGCTCCTTTTTCATTTAATGATGATGAAGGAAAATCACAGACGATAAACATTCCGAAAAACGATATTTTCTACCAGTTCCGCTCTGATGTAGACAACGGAAAATTACCTACTGTTTCCTGGCTGGTGGCTCCTCAAAGATTTTCCGACCACACCAGCTCTCCATTATATGGTACCTGGTATGTCTCTGAAGCGATAGACATCCTGACAAAAAACCCTGAAGTCTGGAAAAAAACCATTTTCATTCTTACTTATGACGAGAATGACGGTTATTTTGATCATATCCCGCCTTACGTAGTTCCGAAACCCGGAGACAGTAATTCTGGAAAAGTTTCCGAGCAGATAGACATTGCACCGGACTATGAATTGAAAAAAGACAGTCCGATTGGATTAGGTTATCGGGTACCGATGCTGGTCGCTTCGCCATGGAGCAAAGGTGGATACGTGAATTCACAGGTATTTGACCATACTTCTTGTCTGATGTTTTTAGAAAACTTCCTGGGTCAGAAAACTGGGAAAAATATCAGAAGCAAAAACATCAGCAGCTGGAGAAGGGCAATTTGCGGAGACTTAACCTCTGTATTCCGACCTGCAAAAGTAGCGCCCTCGAAACCCTTTGCTGCACTGAAAAAAGAAACAGTGATTACTGGAATTCAGAATGCAAAAAATAAACCAGCGCAGGTAAAGCCTGATCCTTTAACCGCAGCCGAAATTTCAAATATCAATGCACATACTGCTTTTGATACCGCCTCCTCATCGGCCATGCCGCAGCAGGAAAAAGGAACAAAACCGGCGTGTGCTTTACCATATCAACTTTTTGCAGATGTACATGTGAATTCTACAAAGAAAACCATTCAAATAGATTTAGAATCAGGAAAAGGTAATTTCGGACAGAAGTTAGTTCCTGTAGGTGCGCCATTCCTAATGTACAGTCGGGCAAATTACCAGCAGAAGCCTGGTAAAATATGGAATTATGCAGTACTTGCCGGGGATCGAATTAGCGATCATTTGAAATTATCTGATTTCGAAAAAGACAATTATCATTTGTGTATCAATGGTCCAAATGGATTTTTCCGTCAGTTTAAAGGCAATACACAGGATCCTGCTTTAAAAACCAGCTGCGGCTATGAAGTGACTGGTCTGCTAACTAAAAAAGGCACTGGCAACATCCAGCTGTTATTGGAAAATGAAGGCGTTACTCCACTAAAAGTTAAGATCAAAGACCTGAGTTATCAGAAGAACAAGACTCAGGAAATCTCTTTATCAGCAAAAGGAAAGGCTAAAGTGATCGTAGATCTGCAAAAAAGCAAATCATGGTATGATTTTTCAATTGAGGTAGCTGGACACAATGGCTTTATGAAACACTATGCTGGTCATGTGGAAACCGGTGAAGAAAGCACAACCGATCCATATATGGGCGGAATCCTCTAACTCAAATTAATGACTTAAAGAAAACAGTTGGCAGCAGCTGTTTTCTTTATTGCTTTATTTCCTGTTCTTCCTGTTTCTCTACATCCAACTCTACCTCACCACGCTCATCTTCTTTTGCTGTCCATAGCGGATATAGAAAAAGAATCGCTGCAACCATAAAACATAGGCCTGCCAATTCGAGCGCATAAATATTATACTGCTGTCCACTGGTCGCCATGATGATGTAGACCACCAGTGCGATTACCCCAAGGATAATGGCATATACCGCTTTCTGAAGTTTCATTACTTTGATCATAATAGGAGGTCATTAGTTTATCATTTATTGTTAACAAAAACCAAACCAATGTTCAAAAAGAAATCCTCTCAGAGGAGGCCAGGAAGGAGATAAATCTATTTTTTTTCCTAATTTACGAGCTTAATAATAACAACCTTCGGTTTATGAGTGGTCCTTGGCGGAGTGCCAAGGATAAGAATGCATTTTTTAATTCTAAAAAATGTAACTTTGCAACCTTAATTTTTTGGAGATACTTGATTGATGTATAGGGAATTTAAACAGCTGGAACTAGCTAAAATAGGAAAAGAAATACTTGAATTTTGGAAAGCGGAAAATATCTTTGAGAAGAGCATTTCTACGCGTTCAAAAGCGAACCCATTCACGTTTTATGAAGGCCCGCCTTCTGCAAATGGAATGCCTGGGATCCACCATGTGATGGCACGTGCGATTAAAGATATTTTTTGCCGTTATAAAACATTAAAAGGCTTTCAGGTAAAGCGTAAAGGCGGATGGGATACCCATGGATTGCCTATTGAGCTTGCTGTAGAAAAGAAATTAGGCATTACTAAAGAAGACATCGGTAAGAAAATTTCCGTGGAAGAATACAATACTGCCTGTAAAGAGGAGGTGATGAAATACACTGATGTATGGAATGACCTGACCGAAAAAATGGGCTATTGGGTAGACCTGGAAAACCCCTATATCACTTACGAAAGTGAATATATTGAATCCTTATGGTCGATCTTAAAATCGTTCTACGACAAAGGACTTTTATACAAAGGATATACTGTACAACCATATTCCCCTGCTGCAGGAACAGGATTGAGTTCGCATGAGCTGAACCAGCCGGGTACGTATAAGATGCTGAAAGACACGTCAATTACCGCCCAGTTTTTTCTTAAAAAGGGTCAGCAGCATCCATTGATGGCAGATCTTTTTGAAAATGAGCAGGAAGAAACCGCGATTATCGCCTGGACCACTACCCCATGGACTTTGCCTTCTAACTGTGCATTGGCCGTTGGCGAGAAAATCACCTATGTGAAAGTGAAAACATTCAACCCCTATACTTTCCTTCCGGTAAGTGTAATTCTTGCCAAAGATCTGGTAGGAAAACACTTTAAAGCAGATGCTGCAGCAATTGCTTTGGAAGATTATAAAGGTGGCGACAAACTGGTTCCATGGACTATCGTTAAAGAATTTACAGGTAAAGACCTGATTGGTTTGCATTACCATCAATTGATGCCTTATGTGACTAATGAAGACCTGGAAGCAAATGCTTTCCGTGTAATTCCCGGTGATTTTGTAACTACAGAAGATGGTACAGGTATCGTTCACACTGCTTCTATCTTCGGTGCAGACGATTTTCGTATCGCCAAAGAAGCAGGTGTTCCTTCCGTATTGGTGAAAGATGAAAATGGCAATGATGCGCCTTTAGTAGACAAACAGGGTAAGTTTGTAAAAGAGGTGACGGATTTCGCCGGTCGTTATGTAAAAGAAGAATACTATTCGGACGAAGAACGTGCTGCTGCTGATTTTAAACCAACAGATGTACTGATTGCCATCAAATTAAAAGAAGACAACAAAGCATTCGACGTTAAGAAATATGAACACAGTTACCCTCATTGCTGGAGAACTGACAAACCAATCCTATATTATCCTTTAGACAGCTGGTTCATCAGAACGACAGCGGTAAAAGAGAAAATGGTGGCTTTAAATAAAACCATCAACTGGAAACCTGAGGCTACCGGAACAGGCCGTTTTGGCAACTGGCTGGAAAACCTGGTAGACTGGAATCTTTCGCGTTCGCGCTATTGGGGTACTCCTTTACCAATCTGGCGTACAGAAGATGGTAAGCAGGAAAAATGTATCGGTTCTATCGAGGAATTGAATGCAGAAATCCAGAAATCTGTTGCTGCAGGGTATATGGAAGCTGGTTTTGAGCTGAAAGATATGCACCGTCCGTATGTGGATGATGTGATCCTGACGGCTGATAACGGCGAAAAAATGGTTCGTGAATTAGACCTGATCGATGTTTGGTTTGATAGCGGTGCCATGCCTTATGCACAATGGCATTTCCCTTTTGAAAACAAAGAAGAATTTGCGAATTCATATCCTGCTGATTTTATCGCTGAAGGTGTAGATCAGACCCGTGGCTGGTTCTTTACTTTACATGCCATTGCGGTGATGTTAAGCGAGTCGAGCGAAGAAATTAAAGCGATCAACGAAAAGGTAGGCAATCCGGGTGTAGCGTTTAAAAACGTGGTATCCAATGGATTGGTGCTGGATAAAAACGGCAACAAAATGTCTAAGCGATTAGGCAATGGCGTAGATCCTTTTGCTACGATCGATACTTATAGTGCTGATGCAACGCGTTGGTACATGATCAGCAATGCTTCCCCTTGGGACAACCTTAAATTTAATACCGATGGTATTGATGAGGTTCGCCGTAAGTTTTTCGGAACGCTTTACAACACCTATTCTTTCTTCGCTTTATATGCGAACATTGATAAGTTTGTGATCGATGAGGAAAACCAAACACCAATTGCAGAACGCAGTGAATTAGACCGCTGGATATTATCCTTATTACAGACGCTGATTGCGGAAGTAGACGAGAGTTACCAAAGCTACGAGCCAACAAAGGCTTCAAGAGCTATCCAGACATTTGTGGATGAGCATTTGAGTAACTGGTACATCCGCTTGTCGCGTCGCCGTTTCTGGAAAGGTGAAATGACTGCAGATAAAAAAGCAGCTTATGAAACTTTATATACTTGTTTAACGAGCATCGCACAGATCATGTCGCCGGTAGCACCATTCTTTGCAGATTGGCTGTATCAGAACTTATCAGTAACTGTTCAAAACAATGCTACTGAATCTGTACACTTAACCTTATGGAATGAAGCAGATCGTGCTCTGATTGATACAGCATTAAACGAGCGCATGGAACTGGCACAAAACATCTCTTCGATGGTGCTTTCCCTACGTAAAAAGAGCAGCATTAATGTGCGTCAGCCATTGGCGAAGATCTTAATTCCGGTATTGGACAAGAAATTTGCGGAGCAGGTGGAATTGGTGAAAGAGCTGATCTTGTCGGAAACGAACATCAAAACGATTGAGTATATCACTGATGCTGCAGGTTTCATCAAGAAAAAAATCAAACCTAACTTTAAAGCTTTAGGGCCTAAGGTAGGTAAGGAAATGAAAATGGTGGCTGAGCTGATCACTAACATGAGTCCTGAGGAATTAACTGCTTTTGAGGCTACTGGTGAATACCAGGTTCCAAACACAGCGTATGTTGTTCAATTGACTGATGTGGAGATCATTGCGGAAGATATTCCGGGATGGCAGGTAACCAATCTGGGCAGCCTGACCGTTGCTTTAGATGTAACCATCACTGAAAAATTGAAGCAGGAAGGTTTGTCTCGTGAGCTGATTAATAGAATTCAAAATCTACGAAAAGAATTAAACTTTGAGGTTACGGATCGCATTACAGTCTCTTTACAAAACCATAATCTAATTGCAAATGCAGTAGCTCAAAATAAAACCTACATTTGTTCAGAAATTTTAGCGGATAAAATTAATTTAATAGATAAATTAGAAGGTGGAAACAAAATCGTCATTGATGATGTTGAACTAGATATTTCGATCGCAAAACAATAATATTATGGAAAAAGCTACAAAAACACGGTATTCAGATAGTGAACTTCAAGAGTTTAAAGAACTTATTCAAGGAAAACTACGTATGGCGAGAGAAGAATTTCTTTCACTGACCAGCTCATTAAGTAGCCCAAACTCTAACGGAACTGAAGATACTTCAGGAACCTATAAAACATTAGAAGATGGCTCTGCAACTTTAGAAAAAGAACAATTGAACCAGCTGGCAGCACGTCAGAAGAAATTCATTGAAAACTTAGAAGCAGCATTGGTACGTATTGAGAACAAAACTTATGGCATTTGCCGTGAGACTGGTAAACTGATTCAGAAAGAACGTTTACGTGCAGTGCCTCATGCTACGCTAAGTATGGAAGCTAAATTGAAGCAGAGCTAATGAAGGGATATACTAAACCTTTACTGATTATCTTTTTAATCTTACTCGCTGATCAGCTGATCAAAACATGGGTTAAAACCAATATGTACCTGGGACAAGAGTTCAAGATTATTGGAGATTGGTGTATCATCCACTTCACTGAAAACAATGGAATGGCCTTTGGCCTTGAATTTGGCGGTGAATTTGGAAAACTATCCCTTTCTTTATTCAGAATTGCAGCGGTAGCAGGTATTGGGTATGGTTTACATTACCTGATCCAGAAAAAATACCACAGAGGATTAATTATGAATGTAGCCCTGATCTTTTCAGGTGCATTGGGCAATATCATTGACTCGGTGTTTTATGGAAAAATCTACGGTTATGCAGGTTGGTTTCATGGTAGAGTAGTAGATATGTTCTACTTCCCACTGGTAGAAGGTGTGTTTCCTAAATGGGTACCCATATGGGGTGGTGAAGATTATATCTTCTTCCGACCGGTGTTTAACCTTGCGGATGCAGCGATTTCTATCGGGGTAATCCTGATCCTGATTTATCAGAAAACTTATTTTAAGGAAGAGATAAATGAAGAAATTGGCCTGAACAATGAAATTGCAGAAGATTAAAACTTTATAAAATCTAATCAGCCCGTAAAGCAAATGTTTTACGGGCTTTTTTATTCGCCGGAAATTTTTCAGCAAAAAATTTTAACAAAAAAAAATAACTCATAATGAATGAGTTAAGTGCAATTTTGTAAATTGTGCGATTGGTTGATATGGAATTGACCCGATATTTACATCTTCTTATCAAATACACAAAAAGAAAAACAACTATTATGAAAAAGTTATTTGCCCTTGCCTTCGTTGCCTTATTCAGTTTAAGTGCCATGGCTCAACAAGTAGACCTGAGAAAAAAAATTAGCGTGAGCGGATCTGCAGAAACAGAGGTGACTCCAGATATCATTTACATCAGTATCTCTCTAAAAGAATATTTAAAAGACAACAACAGTAAAAAGAAAGTAGAGATTACCACCTTAGAAACTCAATTGTACAATGCAATTCAGGCTGCTGGTATTTCAAAAGAGAATTTAACGATCAACAATTTATCAGGTTATACCATTGCAGAGAAAAAGAAAAATCCTGATTTTCTGGTGAGCAAACAATACCGTTTGAAAGTGAGTGACCTGAATAAATTCAATGAAATCATTGGTGATGTAGATCCAAAAGGAATTGCTTACACCAATATCGACAGCTATGACTATTCGAAAATTGAAGCGCTAAAAAAGAATTGAAAATTAAAGCGTTACAGGCTGCAAAAGCAAAAGCGACCTACCTGGTAGAAGCAATTGGTGATAAATTAGCTGGCGTAATCGATATTCAGGAATTAAACAATGAATCTTACCCTCAGCCAATGTACCGCAATGTAATGATGATGAAATCAGAAAGTGCAGATATGGCTGGAGCACCAGCTCCGGAGATTGACTTCAAGAAAATAAAACTGACTTACACAATGAATACCGTGTTTGAGATCAGATAAGCTGACCACAGGAACACACACTTTTAGTCTTTTCCTGCTAATCAGAGGCCGTATAACAAATTAAAATATATGTTGCTATATGCCTCAGACACACTAAAAACAACGTTTTTTAAAGCTGGAAATCCTTGATAAAAAACCTACCAATATTTTTTGGTAGGTTTTTTGTTTGTCATACAATAGTAAGACACATTAACCTTATAGCACATGAAAAAATTCATTTACTCGTTAGCCTTGATCTTTATGCTAGGCGTTAGCGCAAACACTGTTGTTGCAGCGGAAAAATCTGAGAACAAGAAAACTGAAATGACCGTTGAGCAACAAGTTCAATTGAAGAGAATTACAGAACGTGTAGAGGAAATCAAATCAATGGATAAATCTAATTTGTCCAAAACAGAGAAAAAAGAACTTCGCAAAGAACTTAAAGAGCTAAAGAAACAATCTAAAGCTTTAGGTGGCGGTGTTTATCTTTCTGTTGGAGCGATCATCATTATCATTCTGTTGTTAATCTTAATATTATAATCGTATCATCTACCGATGAATAAAAAAACCTTCTCCATAATGGAGAAGGTTTTTTTATGTTCAAGTCATTTGTTAATGCTGAACTGAACTGATATTACTTTTGTATTCATTTAAGCTGATTCTCAGCTATCAGAACTAATCAATATAGTCAAATCCTGTGTATTTCACCAATACCTCAGGAATCTTAACCCCTTTATCGGTTTGGTTATTTTCCAGAATACAAGCCACAATACGTGGTAATGCCAAGGCACTTCCGTTTAAAGTATGGGCCAATTGTGTTTTACCGGCAGCACCTTTAAATCTTAATTTCAGACGGGTACTCTGATAAGTTTCAAAGTTTGAAACAGAAGAAACCTCTAACCAGCGTTGCTGTGCAGCACTCCATACTTCCATATCGTAAGTCATGGCAGCAGCAAAGCCCATATCACCACCACATAAACGTAAAACGCGGAAGTGAAGGCCCAGGTCTTTTAGCAAATCCTGTACATAAGCACTCATTTGATCTAATGTTTCATAAGAATGATCCGGGTGCACTACCTGTACCAATTCCACTTTATCAAATTGGTGTAAACGGTTTAAACCTCTTACATGTGCGCCATAAGATCCTGCCTCGCGACGGAAACACGGTGTATATGCGGTATTTTTAATTGGAAGCTCTTCCTCTTTCAAAATGACATCACGGTATAAATTCGTTACCGGTACTTCAGCAGTAGGGATCAGGTAAAGGTTATCTATACCTGAATGGTACATCTGCCCCTCTTTATCCGGCAATTGTCCCGTTCCAAAACCTGATGCTTCATTCACCAATAACGGCACCTGCATTTCTCTGTAACCAGCATCTACTGCTTTATCCAGGAAATAATTGATCAGGGCTCTTTGTAAGCGTGCACCTTTTCCTTTGTACACAGGGAATCCTGCACCGGTAATTTTTGTACCCAGTTCAAAATCAATAATGTCATATTTGGTGGTCAGTTCCCAATGCGGTACTGCATTTTCGCCCAATACTGCAGGCTCACCATGTATGAATATCTCTTCATTTTCTTCCGCAGTATTACCTGTATCCACAGATTCATGTGGTAGGTTAGGCAATTGTACGATCAATTGAAACAATTGCTCTTCTGCAGCAGTCAAAACCTCAGAAAGGTTTTTGATTTGTTCTTTATTTGCTGTAGTCTCCGACTTTAATACTTCCGCTTCCTCTTTTTTTCCATTACGCATCAGCTCACCAATTTGTTTAGCACTGGAATTAGCAATTGCGGAAAGTGAATCTAAGGAGGTTTGAGCTTGTCTACGCTCTTCATCAATTTTAATAATTTCATCAACCAATTCTGGTTGCTTGAATTTACGAACACTCAGTCGTTCTAAAACTTTGTCTCTATTTTCGCGGATATAGTTAACTTGCAGCATTATTTTATATTTTAAACAAAGATAATAACTTAAACGTCATTGCGAACCCTGATAAGGCATCTGTAGGAATAATATCCTTCAACATGGCCCCTATTTTGGCTGAGCTGATGAAAAAAATACTATGGAAGGCAAATTATTTCTTGTTCCCACGCCGATTGGCAACCTTGAAGATATGACCTTCAGGGCGATAAGGATACTAAAAGAGGCAGATGTAATTCTGGCCGAAGATACACGTACGAGTGCGCCAATGCTGAAACATTTTGGGATCGACAAAAAGGCGTATTCCCACCACCAGCACAATGAACATCAAGCCACTTCTGAAATCATCAAATTTCTGAAAGAAGGGAAAAATGTGGCATTGATCTCTGATGCAGGGACTCCAGCCATCTCTGACCCGGGTTTTTTCCTGGTGAGAGAGGCCATAAAAAATGACCTTGCTGTAGAATGTTTGCCAGGCGCCACTGCTTTTGTACCCGCATTGGTAAACTCCGGACTTCCTTCTGACACCTTTATTTTTGAAGGCTTTTTGCCAGTAAAAAAAGGCCGACAAACACGTTTCAAGAAATTGGCAGAAGAAGATCGTACGATTATTTTATATGAGAGTCCACATAGATTACTTAAAACACTGGAAGAATTTGCAGAATACTGTGGTGAAGACCGTCAGGCTTCCGTAAGCAGAGAGCTGACAAAAATGTATGAAGAAACAGTCAGAGGTACTTTATCGGAGATCAAAGAACATTTTGAGAACAATATCCTAAAAGGCGAATTTGTGATCTGTATCGCAGGAAAAGCAGAAGTGAAGAAGTCAAAATATGATAAAAACGACGATTCGGAAGAGTAAGCAGTAAAACAGGAATCTGAGAATTGGGCAGATTGTTCTTGAAAACATGGACCAGTTGCGCTTCAAAAAGACAATTCCGGAGCAGGAAAATAATCGGATTAAAAGAAAAACAATTCCAGGTTAAATAACAGCAAGCCAGGAAAACAAGTAGATTTCAGGTTCAATTTTTGATAGCATTATAAAAAGAATTAATATGATTTTAATTGATAGATTTTTAAGTGATGAACAAGATCCTAAAGCTGTTGAAAAGGTTTTAGGAAAATTAAATGATATGCTCAGTGCAAATGAAGAACTGATTTATATGGCGGTACAAAAAAGACCGGCAGTGAACATCCTTCCTACCTGCATTGTAGTGAGTAATAAACGTATTTTCTATTGTGAACCTGGTAATTTTGGGATCACCATGAATTTTAAAGACATCTCCTGGAAAACCATTAAAGAAGTTTCTTTCAAAGAGGAGATCTTTGGTTCTAAATTCATCTGTGTACCTACTTATGGCGAAAACATCATTACAGAGTACATTCCTAAAGTTCAGGCCCGTAAATTATATCAGGCTGCACATGAGCAATTGGAAGAATTTAAAGAACAGCAAAGACAGGTAGAACTGGAGGAAAGACGCTCTTCTACTTCTCCGGTAACTGTAAACACAGCGCCAACACCCGCCATAGAGGAAGAGCCAATCGCTTTTATACCACATACCCCGGCACCATCCCCCTATGTAGCACCGACTCCTTATGTAGCGCCTGCTCCAGTTGAAGAACCTGAAGATGAAACTACGCTAAAACTAAGGAAATTGAAAACATTGTATGATAAACAATTGATTACTCTGGAAGAATATGAAGCGAAAAAAGCAAGCATCCTGGACAGCTTTTAATTGGACCGCTAAAAAAATAAAGCTGTCGGCACCCGCCGACAGCTTCCTTACAATACCTCCATTAATTACCCGATGAATTCAAAAAACACGACGCTCCTTGCATTGCTCAGCGCTTTTTTAATGTGGCTGGCCTGGCCGCCTATTCCATTCACTGCCCCGCTTTTGTTAATTGGCATGGTACCTTTACTAATCGCCATTACACAAATCAGCAATAGCAGTAAAGAGAAAAAAGGAAAACAAGTTTTCTTAACCGCCGGATTGACCTTTCTAATTTGGAACACGGCCTGTATTTACTGGGTTTACAATGCGGTTAGTGCCTATAACAATCCATTTGTGGCCTTCCTGATTTCACTGATCCCCTACGGCCTGGGTGCATTACTGATGACTTTCGCTTTCTGGCTATACTATCGTTTAAGCAGATATACCAGCAAATGGGTCGGTTATATCGGATTAATCAGCTTCTGGATCGCCATGGAATACCTTCATCAAACCTGGGACCTGGCCTTTCCATGGATGACACTTGGCAACGGTTTTGCCGCTAGCCATCAATTGGTACAATGGTATGAATATACTGGCGTTTATGGCGGTTCTCTATGGATCTTATTTAGTAATATCCTTGCTTTTGAGGCATATCAAGCCTGGAAAACACAAAAAGCTTACTTAAAATTCAGACCGGTTATGGTATTGGCAGCGGTGATTTTGATCCCTATAGCTGCATCATTGATCAGGTATTCAAGCTATAAAGAGAAAATGGTACCGGTTAATGTGGTGACTGTTCAGCCAAATATTGATCCTTATCAAAAACTGGGTGGTATTTCTGCACAGGAGCAAATACAGATCCTGACCAAGCTATCTGATTCTGTAGGACAAGTGAATACTGAATATTTCATCTGGCCGGAAACGGCGATTCCTAATTATAGTGATGAAGACCGGATCAGAAGTAATCCTGATTTCATCCAGCTTCAGGATTTCATTTCCAAGTTTAAAAACGGCACATTGATCACCGGAATTGAAAGTATTAAGGTATATAATGACAAACAAACGATCAGCTCCAAACTGGATCCAAATAGTGGGATGTACTTCGACAATTTCAATGCGGCGATGCAAGTAGAGAACTCGGCAAATGTACAATTCTACCATAAATCGAAACTGGTACCAGGTGTCGAAAAAATGCCTTTCCCAAAAACACTGGCCTTTTTAACTCCTGTTTTTGCACAATTAGGTGGTACTGTTGGTGGCTGGGGATGGCAAGACCATCCGGGTGTATTCTATGCACAAAGCGGTATTGGCGTAGCTCCTGTGATTTGTTACGAATCTTTATGGGGAGACTGGGTTGGGGAATCTGTAAAAGAAGGTGCTCAGTTTATCACTATCATCACCAATGATGGCTGGTGGGGCAACACCTCAGGAAAAGATCAGCACCTGTTATACGCGAAATTAAGGGCAATAGAGACCAGACGCTGGGTAGTCCGTTCTGCAAATACCGGAATCTCTGGATTTATTGATCAGAAAGGAAACATTATAAAACAAAGTAAATGGTGGACACGTACTGCCTTAAAAGCAGACATCAACCTGAACAGCGACCTGACTTTCTATGTACAAAATGGCGATTTGATTGCAAAACTTTTTTCTTTTATCGCTGTCGTTCTCGCTTTGATCATTCCTTATCGGAAATGGTTTAAAAAAGCAATTTAAGAAAATCAGTTCCAACCACAGATTTCAAATAGTAAGTTCAAATCAGCAAACTAAAATAGATTGAACAAAAAACCTTAGCTGTTAAACAGCTAAGGTTTTTTTATGCTTCAGCAAATAAAGCAGCACCTGAACGTTCAGACCCTGCTTTATCCAGGCACTTCTACTGAGTCCGTTATTTATAAGTAATGCTCATTTTCCAGGGAAACAGCGACCTTAAGAAAGGTACTTTCCTACAATCGGCATTCTTCTGCCCATTCCAAATGCCTTAGGCGACACCCTTAAAATAGGAGGTGTTTGGTAACGCTTAAATTCCGCATTATTCACCATCTTCAGAATCCTTCTGACTAGAGCTTCATCATAACCTTGTGCGATAATCGCAGCAGAGCTTTGTTTCAACTCAATATATTGGAATAGAATTTTATCAAGAACATCATAATCTGGCAGGGAATCCGAATCTTTTTGTCCAGGTCTCAGTTCTGCAGACGGTGGTTTAACAATCGAATTTTCTGGAATCACCATGCCATCTTTATTGATATAGTGTGCCAGTTCATACACCTGGATTTTATAAACATCTCCAATTACCCCAATTGCACCGCACATATCTCCGTATAAAGTGCCATAACCTACAGCACATTCACTTTTATTGGAAGTATTTAACAAAATATAGCCGAATTTATTTGACATCGCCATCACAATAATCCCCCTGCATCTGGCCTGAATATTCTCCTCAGTCAGGTTGAAAGGCAATCCTTGAAAAGCAGGTGCCATCATTTGATCAAAAGCATCCGCTGCTGCAGCAATCGGTATGATCTCATGTTTACAGCCAATATTCTTCACTAAAGCCAAAGCATCATCAATAGAATGATCGGAAGAGTATTTCGAGGGCATCAGTACTGCCATCACATTTTCCGGCCCTAATGCCCTGCAAGCTAAAGCGCAAACGATAGCAGAGTCAATTCCACCAGAAAGCCCTAATACCGCTTTACTAAAACCTGATTTTTCAAAATAATCTTTAATACCTAATACCAGGGCATCATGGATCTGCTCAATATCTGGTGCAGCGACATGCTCAATTGGGGAATGACCTTTGAAATGACCATTTTCCAATTCATAGAACCTAAGTTCCTCTTTGAAGTAAGGCATTTCATCTACAAGCTGTCCTTTTTTATCAAACACCATAGAACCCCCATCGAAAATAATCTCTGTCTGCGCCCCTACCTGGTTCACATACAGCAATGGCAGCTTATATTTCTTGGCATTATCAGACAGTACCACTACCCTTTCATCATCATGACAATAAGAAAATGGAGAAGCGGCAATGTTGATCATCAGGTCTGGTTTCTGACGAATCAGCTCATCCATTGGCGAAGAAGCATATAAAGGGTTGTTGTTGATGTTCCATAAGTCTTCACAAATGGTCAGCGCAATCTTTTGCCCTTTAAAACGAATACATTCGAAATGGTTGGCGGGTTCAAAGTATCGGTATTCATCAAAAACATCATAAGTAGGCAATAACGCCTTTTTCACAATATTCTTAATATGGCCATCTTCAATAAAATAAGCCGCATTGTAAAGGTCTTTACCAGCTAGAATATCATTTTTTACGGGCAGGCCGATGATACAGGCGATGCCATGGCATTTACTGGCAATTTCTAAAGCTGCAGTTTCACACAATTGAATAAACTCATCGAACTCCAAAAAATCTCTTGCGGGATAGCCGCAAACGGCCAGTTCTGCAAAAACAACCAGATCAGCACCTTTTGCTTTTGCCTGCTCGATATTGTCGATGATCTTTTTCGTGTTGTGTTCAAAATTTCCAATATGGTAATTGAGTTGTGCCAGTGCGATGTTCATGTGTCTGTTCTTAAAATCTGATTTGTAATTTCTTTAATGATTTGTAACTCCTTAAAAGAAAACGCCTACGTTGAGGCCAATAAAATGGTTTTTCGCTCTGCGAGCGCCATCTTTTACAATGTTAGTTAAGCCATTATTGAAGGTTAGGCCGATGGCCAGACTGGTGCGATCATCCAGATCATATTCTCCACCTGCGGCAACCACCATCCCAGCACGGTAAAATTTACTATAGTCAGAAATGTTTCTATCATTCTCTACTTTCTTACCTGGCATTTGGGCATTCTGCTTAGCTCCAATATTAAAGTCATTGGAAATACCGAATTGTCCATACCACCTTAACTCGCCAATTTTATTGGTTTTCAGTTTGATCGTCAATGGGATTTCGATATACTGCATTCTGTACCTTAAATCATAAGCCATATTACCACCATCTGTAGCGTCATGGAAAGGACGGACATTTACTTCTGTACTTTTACCATTAATCGTGGTAATGGTCAATCCAGTGGCAAATGAATAGTTTTCTGCGAAATTAAAATCACCCAATAAACCATAAGAAAAACCTAAAGCCAGTCCTTCTGATTTACCGACTTCAGGCTTCACCCATCCCAAAGTTGGATGTGCCGTTAAACCTAGTCTGAACCCATAATATGGTGATCCACCTTGTTGTGCGAAAAGTTGTCCCGTTAAAAGAAGTAAGAATAAAGTAAGGTATGTATTTTTCATTATTATATTATTTGTTTTCAATCGTTAGGAAGCGCTCATCCCCCAATTTATTGCTGTTTTAAACTGTATGATGAGAATGGATTCATTTTCAGTCAATTTGTTTTGCAATTTTCCTATGGGATGTATATATATTTGTTATTAATGACATATAACGTAAAACCCAGCCAAATCTATCTATTTTTTCTCTCTATGCTTGCTTTTTTTTCATGTAAGCAGACCAGTAAGCCAGATGTGAATGACATAAAACTGGATCTGAAAATAGAACGTTTCGATAGAGACCTCTATCAGGGTAAGTCTGCAGACCTGCAAAAAACGGATGAGTTGCTGCAGAAAAAATACGGTGCTTTTTACCAGGATTACGTCCACCGCATGGTGGGTGATGCCAGTTATACCAGTACAGAAATTTTAACTACCCTGTATAAAGATCAGGCCTATACCGACCTCAACAAAGAAGCCGATAGTGTTTTCAAAAATATGGACCACATTGAAAAAGACCTGACACAGACTTTTAAATATATAAAGCATTACTATCCGAACACAAAAATTCCAAGAATAATTTCTTTTGTTTCCGGATTTGCAGTGCAAACACCTATCGGGGACGATTATATCGGGATCGGATTGGATATGTTTCTTGGAAAAAACAGCAAGTTTTATGGAGCAATCGTTCAAAGCGTTCCCGCGTATCTCTCCCGACGTTTCAGTCCGGAGTATGTGGTGCCGAGAATAACGGAAACCTATGCCCGAGAAGATTTATTCCCAGCAAAAGACGAAGACCGTACCCTATTGTCCAAAATGATTCAAAACGGGAAAATCTTATATTTTATGGATCAGGTTTTGGCGGATGCGGTACCCGATTCCGTTAAAATCGGCTACACAAAAGCACAAATAGATTGGTGTAAAACTTATGAAGTAGACATTTGGGCCTATTTATTGCAAAACAATTTGTTATTCGAGACCGACTATCAAAAGATTCAGGTCTTTTTAGGGGAAGGCCCTTTCACGCCAGGATTAGGCGACAAACAAGAATCTGCCCCAAAATTAGGGGTATGGATGGGTTGGCAAATGGTTAGAAAATATATGGAGGAAAATAAGGAGGTCACGCTTCAACAGCTGATGGCAGAAAAAGATCCTCAAAAAATATTGAACTTATCAAAATATAAGCCTAAATAGCAATACGAAAGAATTAGCAGTCGGAAGCGATGCAGGATTAGTGCTCAGCATCAAAATCAGCATAAATACCGGACAAAACAGCAGTTCTAAACAGCAAAGAAACGAGTAATATGGTAAAGGTAGGAATAGTATTATCAGGTGGAGGGATTAGAGGCATCGCCCATCTGGGTGTTTTAAAAGCTTTAAAAAATGCAGGAATTGTGTTCAGTCACATCAGTGGAACCAGTGCAGGTTCTATTGCAGGTGCATTTTTTGCTTCCGGAATTGATCCAGAGGCCGGCTTAGATATCTTCATTAAAGCAAAACTATTCCGTTTCATCCGACCAGCCTTGGGTTCACTCGGGCTCATCAATATTGAGCATGTGGAAGAATTGTTAAAAGAACACCTTTCTGTAGACCGGATGGAAAACCTAAAAATTCCACTCACCATTGCCGCAACGAATTTCAGTGAAGGAAAACTGGTGTATTTCACCAATGGACCGCTCATCAGGGTAGTACTTGCTTCCAGCTGTATTCCGGGTATTTTCAGACCCATCATGATAGAAAACCAGATGTATGTAGATGGAGGGATTTTAAACAACTTCCCTGTAGAGCCCTTAATGAGCAACTGCGATTATATCATCGGTTCTTCCTGTAATCACCTGACTAAAGTTGATAAGATTACCAACATCTCTACCCTCATGAAAAGAGCAGGTGTGATGTCTATAAATAAAGATACAGAGCAGAAAGCTGCATTTTGTAATGCAATGGTAGAGCCAACAGGTATGGGAGATATCAGTACTTTCGATATGAAGAAAGCAGAAACCATTTATTGGCTAGCTTACGAACAGACTTTAAAAACCATACAAACCAATGAAAGTCTGCAGGAACTGATTCTAAACTTTAAGCAGGGATTTCCTGAATAATATTTCAGCTTAGGAATTACGCTTCCAGTGCAACCAGCGCATCACCAACTAAAACTGGAATAGCGGTACAGATATTAAGCTGCAGACAGAATTTCACATCTTCTTCAATATTCAGTTCAGCCAATCTATGGCTATGTGATGATTTATGGAGATAGTTTCTTAAATCGTCTTTTGCCAGGTCATAAAGATCTTCTGCGGCAACGCAGGAATCATCAAAATGTGTGAAATCTTTACGCAATTCCTTAACCACAGCACCGGCAAACAGCGTATCTTCCAGATTAAATTTATCCTTCCAACCTGCACAAAGCAACAGTACGCCTTTATCCTGTATACGAAGCCAGTTACAAAGTGCTTCCAGGTTTAAAAACGAACCAATCACCACCTGATGTGCTCTTTTTTGAGCCAGGTGTAATGCTTTCGTACCATTTGTAGTTGTCAGTACAATTGTTTTCCCATTTACTTTTTCCCGGGAATAAGAAAATGGAGAATTGCCGAAGTCATAGCCTTCAACCACTTCTCCATTTCGCTCTGCAGCCAATAGAAAACCCTTATCCACATAGTTCAGACAATCATCTACCTGTGCAACAGGAATGATCGCGCTGGCACCATTGTCGATTCCATACACCATTGAAGAGGTAGCCCTCAGCACATCTATGACCACCACTACACGGTCTTCTATTGAATAAAGATCTAATAATGCTGGTGTTAAACAAACTTCTATACTTTTCTGCATGGGTAATGGAATCTCACTAATTGTTTTCTATTGCTGAATTGATATTTCTTATTTTGTGAAAGGGAATTTTACCACTTTCGCTTTAATTTTATTGTTACGGATATTGATGAAAATCTCTGTACCTTCTTTAGCCAGCGCTTTATCAATATAACCCATACCGATTGCTTTCTGTAAAGATGGGGCTTGCGTACCTGAAGTTACTCTTCCGGTTACGTTTCCTTCTGCATCAACAATCTCGTAGTCATGACGAGGAATACCTCTATCGATCATTTCAAAACCGATCAATTTACGGGCAACACCAGCTTCTTTCTGCGCTTGTAACGCCTCAGAATTCGTGAATTTTTTGCTGAATTTAGTAATCCAGCCTAAACCTGCTTCAATTGGAGAAGTCGTATCATCGATGTCATTTCCGTATAAGCAGAAACCCATTTCCAAACGCAGTGTATCACGGGCACCTAAACCAATTGGCTTGATACCGAATGGTGCACCAGCTTCGAAAATTGCATCCCAGATCGCTACTGCATTTGCATTGTCGAAATAGATCTCAAAACCACCAGCACCAGTATAACCAGTAGCAGAAATGATCACATTTTCAATACCTGCAAAAGTTCCCTTTACGAAGTTGTAATATTCCATAGAAGCAAGATCTACGTCTGTTAAGCTCTGTAATGCTTCAGCCGCTTTAGGACCTTGAATTGCTAAAAGAGAAGTTTGATCCGAAATGTTATGCATTTCTACGCCTTTATCATTGAATTTCTGAATCCAGTTCCAGTCTTTCTCAATGTTAGAAGCATTTACAACCAACATATAAGTTGCTTCATCTATTCTGTAAACCAATAAATCGTCTACAATACCACCATCTTCATTTGGCAGACAAGAATATTGTACTTTACCGTCATATAATTTTGAAGCATCATTGCTGGTTACTCTTTGAATAAGATCCAGTGCGTTTTCACCTTTTACGATGAATTCGCCCATGTGACTTACGTCAAAAACGCCCACAGATCCTCTTACTGTTGCATGTTCGGCATTGATACCTTCATACTGAACTGGCATATTGTAACCTGCGAAAGGCACCATTTTGGCACCTAATGAAATGTGTTTTTCTGTTAATGCGGTATTTTTCATTAGAATATTTGTTTTTTAACGTTTATGAACGATCAGTTCTGACCTGCATAATGCGGGTAGATTTCATCGTTTATTATTGTTTTCTAAGTTGTTCAGGTTTTTGGTTGCTTTATCCACATTTATCCCCTTTAACCGGCCAAAAACGTGGGCAAAAGTACGTAAAAATTAAACAGTAAGTAATTTTTGGTAGATATTCAGCATTCTTTCGGCGATGATTTTTATATCATGGTCTCTTTCCACGGTTTTCCTTGCGTTTTCCCCAATTTCTTTCCATTTCTTCGGATTGGTGATGCATTGCAGGATAGCCCGGTAAAACTCATCTGCGGTATCAGCAATGAGGATATCTTTCCCATGTTCACAACGAATCCCTTCAGCGGCCATGCTGGTAGCAATCACACATTTCCGCATCGCCATCCCTTCAATAATTTTCACACGCATCCCACTTCCCGACAATAAGGGTACAATCATAATGGCCTTTGAATTGATAAATTCTATCGCATCAAATACCTCTCCTTCTACCACCAGGTTATCAGAATCGTATTCGAAAAATTGCTGCTGCATATTTTTTCCAGCAATATAAAAGCGGAGTTCAGAATTCAATTTCTCAATATCCGGCCAGATCTCATCCAGAAACCATTCCAATCCCTCTTTATTGGGACGCCAATCCATCGCACCTAAATGAAATAATGTAGGGAAACTTGTTTTCGAAGGATCTGTCACATATTTTTCAAAATCCAGTGCCACCGGAAAAACTTCCAATGCAGTTGCGGAGCCAAACCTTAAAATGCTTTGCCTGTCTGGTTCAGAAATGGCAAAAACCTGATGGAAACGATTGATCTGTTCTGTTTCATAACTTTTCAAACGGCGCGCAAGAAATTGAAGGTAACTTCTTCTTGGCGTAAATTTCTCCGTCAAAGCAATGCGTTCCCATACATCGAACTCAATATTATGAGCTCGATAGATCACCTTTGCCTTGCTGTTTTCTTTCACCACATCCAGGTAAGGCACCACAAAAAGTCCCTCAAACTGAATGATGTCGAAATCATTTTCCCTCAATATCTCCGCAAGTAAACGGGCAGCATCCTCATCATAATAACGGGAAACATTATAAGATTGATTGGAAAAGATATTGAGCAATGCCCCATATACATTGACCCCAGTATCCAGATCAACAGCATGAAAATTGATCTTTTCAAATAAAGGATCATAGATATCTTCAATATCTACCTGATACTTCTTGGGGTTGATACTAAACAAAGTGATTTCCACCCCCAGATTCAACAAGCCTTTTATGGTGTTATACACCACAATCGGATAGCCACTATTGGGCGGAAAGGGTATTCTGTTGGTGAGTAGTAATGCTTTCAAATTATGTGAAAATACTAATTATCCTTCGCTTTCGGAAAACAGTGCCAGTTGGGGTCTGGAAATACTAAAAGTTTTACGATGGTATGGGGATAAACCATGTGCCAAAGCTGCATTGCGATGTACAATAGTTGGATATCCTTTATTTTGTTTCCACTGATACACTGGATATTCCTCAGCGATCTGTTCCATATAAGCATCGCGATGTGTTTTTGCCAGGATTGAAGCGGCAGCAATGTTCAGGTATTTACCGTCCCCTTTTACAATACAGGCATGCGGGATTTCTGGATAGGTTTTAAAGCGGTTGCCATCAATGACCAGGTATTCCGGTTTCATCGTTAACTTTTCAATCGCCCTGTGCATGGCTAAGAAAGAAGCGTTTAAGATATTGATCTTATCGATCTCCAGATGGTCTACTTCGGCTACAGCCCAGGCAATCGCTTCCTTTTCAATAATGATCCTTAATGCTTCACGCTGTTTATGGTTCAATTTTTTAGAGTCGTTTAGTTCACCGGCCTTAAAATCTTTCGGTAAGATAACGGCGGCGGCAAAAACAGGCCCTGCAAGGCATCCTCTGCCCGCTTCATCACAGCCGGCCTCTACTAATTCATTCTGGTAACAGTTTAACAGCATCGCACAAAGTTAATAAAAAGCAAGAGCATAAATTAAACAGAAATATTCTGCGATTTCACATCAAAAGCATCTCTCAGACCGATGGCCAGCAGATTAAAAGCGTACACGGTCACCATGATGGCCAAACCAGGCAGGATGGCAAGATAGGCGGCATCCATAATGATATATCCATAATGTTCTTTGATCATACTTCCCCAGCTGGGCATGGGTGCTTGTGCACCAAATCCAAGAAAGCTCAGTCCACTTTCGAGTAAGATGGCAGCAGCGAAATTTGCGGAGGCCAGCACCAGAATTGGTCCGGCAATATTGGGTAAAATATGTTTGATGATGATCCTTGGTGTAGAAAATCCCAGTGCCCTAGCTGCTTCCACAAATTCAACATTTTTCAGGGCCATCACCTGCCCTCTAACCAATCGGGCAACATCCACCCAGGTCGACAAGCCAACGGCGATAAAGATCTGCCAGAAGCCTTTTCCAAGCGCAAAAGATATTGCAATCACCAATAGTAAGGAAGGAAGCGACCAGATCACATTCATGAACCAGCTGATTGCGGCATCGATTTTTCCTGCAAAATAACCAGCCAGCGCCCCTAAGCTGATCCCAATAAACAGAGAAATGAGCACCGCCATCAGTCCAACGGATAAAGACACGCGAATCCCAATCATTAACCTGCTCAGTAAATCCCGACCATAAACATCTGTTCCCAGCCAAAAAGTCTGACTATACTTGTTTTTACCTTCCAGTAAAGGATAAACTGCTTCTTCGGCCTGCTCATCATCGCCAATATATTCTCTGGCATATACCTTATTTCCAGCTTCCCGATAGGAAGTAATTGGAATACTTTTATAGTCTGATTCCTGTCCGGATAACATCTTTTCGAGGAAACTTACCTTTTTGATCGCAGGGTTTCTGCTGATGATCAGGAAATCAAAACTCCGTCCTGGTTTTTTATTGCTGAGCTGCAAATGCATCGTATTCGCATACGGCGTCTGATCCGGTGTAATCAGGTAACCTAAAATACCCAGAACCATCATCAATAGAATAAACAATAATCCGGAAAAAGCCAATCTATTCTGCTTAAACCGCTTCCATACCTGTTTCGACGGACTATTGTGCTGTTCCATTATTTGACCATTCTGCCTTTCCAGTTGTATTTACCTGAATTTCCGGCTACTCCAATGTAAACCAGATAAACGATGTGCATGATATTGAGAATTGGTAATAATACCAATAATTCTCTTCTTTTAGCGAAACCAGTGACCTGATATAGGAATATAAATTCCAGGAAAATCTTGATCAGCAGCTGTGTTACTGCCAGACCAAAATAGAAGCCATCGAATAGACCAATGCCTATATTCAGTAAGATACTCACATTAAACAGCCAGATTGCCACACCAAGCACGATAATAGCCTTGTTTTTATAACGCGTACTTTTCGAAGCCCAGCGCTTCCTTTGCTGAATAAATTCGCCAAGCGTAGGCTTAGCATGGGTATAAACCACAGCATCCTCGTTTTTTAAGAAGCCGATATGATTGTCGTAGCGTGCCGCCATTTTATGCAGCAACAATTCATCATCTCCAGAAGCCAGATCATCAATTCCTTTGAAACCGCCAACCTCATAAAAAGCTGCTTTTTCATAAGCCAGATTAGCCCCATTACAGGTAGAAGGTTTTTTATTGCCGATAGTAGAGGCGCCCAAACCGATCAGGTATAAAAATTCCAATGCCTGTGCACGTTCAAAGAAAGTTTTTTCTTCGAAATAAGCCACTGGTGAGGAAATCATTTTATAGTCTTTCTCTTCATAGTAGCTGATGATGGTTTTCAACCAATCTTTGCCCATTCTGCAATCGGCATCAGTAGTAATGATGAGGTCACCGGTAGATTGGCCAATGGCTGTTTGAATGGCTTTCTTCTTATAAGAATTGAGTGCCCGATCTTCGTTCAGGCGAATCAGCTTTACCCCTTTCGAAGCATAAGAGGCAATGATTTCAGCTGTATCATCGGTAGAATGGTCATCTATAAAAATGATTTCTGTAAGTGCTTTATCATAAGACTGCGCGCATAAATCATCCAGGGTTTTCCTGATGATCTCCGCTTCATTTCTGGCTGCCACCAAAATGGACACCTTAGTTTTAAGCGCGGTTTTCTGCGGTTGATAATAGCTCAGTTTATTCCAGCCCCTGATAAAGGTAAATACAACAAATACATAGATGACCGTTAAAATGGAAGCAATAAAACTAGCTGCGCTGTGAATTTCCAAAAAAGTTAAGTTTAAATACGAAATAAGTGCCTAATATAGCAGGAATAATAATATTTATCAGCCATATACTGGCGGTACAAGCAATTACTGCCACTTCCTGATCTGTAATCGAGCTAAAGAAATAAGAAGCGGTAGCAGTTCTTACCCCAATATCAAACAGGTCTAAAGAAGGCAAGGTAGACTGTACAAAGAACAAGATGCTCACCATCATCAGAATTTCCATATAATGAAGATTAGGAATTAGCCAGAAAAACAGGATAAAATACTGTGTACTAAAAACCAGGTACCTTAAAAAACAAAGCGTCAGAATTTTCAGTAGTTCTTTCTTTTGGTATCTCGCCAGGATGCTATAAAACTTTTTATATTTTCTAGTGAACTTCATGGATAGCAATAATCCGTTCAGCCATTTGATGTTAAAATAAAAGACCAGGAAGAATAAGCAAAAGACCAATGCGAAAAATGCCAGGGCATAAAATACCAGCGGGTCTATTTTCACAAAACGATAGACGAAAACGCAGAAGGCGATGGCACCAAAAACATTGGTGAGCACCATTTGTCCGATGTTCCCAACGGCCATCGCGACAACCCCAATCACCCGCCTTTTCGGCGATAAGAAGAATACGCGTCCGCCATATTCCCCAATCCGGTTCGGCGTAAATACTGCCCAGGTTAAGCCACAAAACACGGAAGCTATTGCCTTCCAGAGCGATATTTTCTCCACACTGGAGATCAATCTTTTCCATTTTACGGCTTCCAGACCCCAGTTAACCAGCATCAGCAGCAGGACTACACCCATGACGGTGATAATTTCCCATTGCGGTAATTTACTAAGCAGATTTTTGAAATCCTGGAGATTCCTGTTCGCTGTCAGCTTGCTGTACACAAACCAAAATGCGAAAAGAACAATTCCGGCTTTAAGAATATAAGAAACTATTTTTTTGTACTGTGATGTCAACTTTTTTGCTTTTACTCTCTGCAAATATGCTTAATATTGTTCTATGTTGGTGGAAAAAAAGGAAAGGGTGATCATCGGTATAGATCCGGGCACTTCGATTATGGGCTATGGGGTGATATTGGAAAAGGGAAGTAAGATCGAATTGATCAGCATGGGGATCGTCCGGATGGATCATTTAGACGACCATTTCCTGAAACTGCAGCGCATCTTTGAAAAGACCATCGTGCTGATTGACGAATATAAACCAGATGCAATGGCGCTGGAGGCTCCCTTCTATGGAAAAAACATCCAGGTGATGCTCAAATTGGGCCGTGCGCAAGGTGTGGCCATGGCAGCAGCCCTATCCAGGAACATCCCGATTACTGAATATGCACCACGTAAAATCAAACAATCCATAACCGGCAGTGGAAGCGCGGGAAAGGAACAGGTTGCAGCCATGCTGCAAACCCTACTTAAATTTAAAGAAACTCCCCAATTTCTAGATGCAACCGATGGTTTAGCCGTCGCTGTATGTCATTCCTTTCAAAGAGTGAGCACTTCAGGGAGCGGAAAATCCTATTCGGGCTGGGAAGCTTTTGCGAAAGACAATAAAAAGCGACTTAAATAGCCGCTTTTCTATTTCTTTTACGATATTGCTTAAACGCGATAAAGGCGACAGCAGCTACCAGAATCAACATCCATAAGTTGGCCAGGATCAGTAAGAATTCCATAAAAATCACCCATCCATTTTGGATATTCAGTCCCAGTCTTCTAAAAAACGAAGGGCGGTAATCTGATAAATTATCATTGCCAACTACCAATTTCTTTACGGTATTGTCCTGATAAAAAGCAAGCGTGATGTCACTGTATTTCACACGGTCATTGATCCGCATATTCTCCAATTTCTGATCTACATAGGAATCCTTTAATGTTAATGCGGTTTCCACATTATTGCTTTTCTTGTTGGCGTGTTTATTCAATTGGCCAACGGCCGCTATCCGATTCTGATTTTTCAATTGATTGGATAGATAAGAAAGACTCAGGTCATCAAACTTCATCGATTGCTGGTCTACAAACACGGCCATTCCCGCTACCTTATTTGTAAATTCGTCTAATTTATCTGCGGGAACTTTGGCGACAATCGAGCCTTCTGTACGGTAAGAAGTCAGCTCCAACAAAGAATCTGTAGAATAACGCACTTTCTCCGACTGGTATACATCACTATGGATGGAGAATTCTGCAAGTGTTCCGCCTTCGGCCTTAATCAGGTTTCCGAGTTTTTCTTTTGTTTGCTGTACATCTTTCACGCGGAAGCGCATATCGGCAGTTTTGATAATTTTTGCTGCGGAAGAACTATCTGAGATCATCAGTTCATTGGAAGTGGCATCAGCACTGGGTTCATGAAACTTTTTCTCTTGGCTACAGGCTGCAAATAAGAGCGCTGCAAGGCCATAAACTAAATATCTTTTCATAGGAGTTTAATTAAGTTACTGCTGTTAATACAGCGCAGCAGATAAGGTAACCTATGAAAGGCAGCCCGTCATCAAAATGTGACCCATAAAAAAATCCTCAGCAACCGGAGTTACTGAGGATTTTCAGAAATGCACCTTAAATAATTAAGCTGCTAATATTTTGAATACGCCTTTACAAGCGATGAATGCACCGATAAACAAGATCGCCCAAGATACCAATGATAAGGCCATTGAATCGCCAGCAAAACGCAAATAAACGCCTACAATGCTAATTACAATTCCTACAGCCATTAATTTATAGATGGATGTCTCATTAGCTCTTTTCATGCTAGGAGTATTGTGTATTGGTCTTTGTTCCATAGTGTTTCTATTTATGCCACAAAAATAATATTTATTATACAAAAAGTGGTATAACATCCGGATAAATTTCAATCTCTCCTAAAACGTAACCAATCTAAACAAAAAAAGCCCTTATCCGTGTGGATAAGGGCTTTAATAGATTTAAATGGAGGACTACCCGTTTAATGCTGCTGCACCACTTACAATCTCTGTAAGCTCTGTAGTAATCGCTGCCTGACGTGCCTGATTGTAAGAAAGTTTTAACGCTTTAATTAAATCACCAGCATTTTCAGTTGCTTTATCCATTGAAGTCATACGGGCACCATGCTCAGAAGCATGAGAGTCCAATACTGCTTTGTATACTTGAGTTTTGATCGATTTAGGGATCAGCTGCGATACAATTTCCTCCTGAGAAGGCTCCATGATATAGTCTACTGCATGAGCAGCGGCTGCACCTTCGGCAATTTCAGTTTTAGGAAGTGGCAATAACTGCTCAGTAGTTAAGATCTGAACGGCCGCATTTTTAAACCTGTTGTATACTAGCTCTACTTTATCAAAATCGCCTTTTTCAAAGCCTGCCATGATCGCATTGGTGATCTTGGTTACATTTTCAAAAGTAAGCGCAGCATATACTTCATTATTATTTCCAATAACATTGTATCCACGTTTCTCATAGAAATCATGTGCTTTCTTACCGATAGCGACGATACTTACATTACCTTTTTTGTATTGTTCGCTATATTTTTCCGAGATTAAATTGTTGGTTTCTTTAATCACATTCATGTTAAAGGCACCAGCTAAACCACGGTTAGAAGAAACCACTACAATCAATACCTTATTTGGTTCACGTTCCTGAATAAACGGAGACGATGATCCTTCTAAGCTCGCTGAAAGATTTCCTAGGATTTCTTTCAACTTTGTAGCATACGGACGTAGCTGAACAATCGCATTGGTCGCACGCTTCAACTTCGCAGCCGAAACCATTTTCATGGCCTTGGTGATCTGCTGTGTAGATTGCACCGATGATATACGAATTCTTACTTCTTTTAAATTAGCCATTCTTTTTTATTCTTCAGTCAAGAGTAATTTAGTATTTGCTGGAAAGCTCTTTTGCTACAGTTTCCAATACTCCGGTAATTGCATCATCAAATTTACCAGCTTTTAAAGCTTTCAAAGTATCTGGATGACGTAATTCCAATTGTTGTAAGTACTCAGCTTCAAATTCCTTTACTTTATTGATAGGAACTGAACGCATTAAGTTTTTAGTACCAATGTAAATGATCGCTACTTGTTTCTCTACTGTTACTGGAGAGAACTGACCTTGTTTAAGGATTTCCACGTTACGTGAACCTTTATCAAGTACAGATTTAGTAGCTGCATCTAAGTCAGAACCGAATTTAGAGAAAGCCTCTAACTCACGGTATTGAGCCTGGTCTAATTTCAAAGTACCAGCAACTTTTTTCATTGATTTGATCTGTGCATTACCACCTACACGTGATACCGAGATACCTACGTTAATAGCTGGACGAATACCTGCGTTGAACAAGTTAGTTTCTAAGAAGATCTGTCCATCAGTAATCGAAATTACGTTTGTAGGAATATAAGCAGAAACGTCACCAGCTTGAGTTTCGATAATTGGAAGTGCAGTTAATGAACCACCACCTTTAACGATACCTTTCAATGATTCAGGAAGGTCATTCATTGCTTGTGCGATCTCATCATTTGAGTTGATCTTAGCAGCACGCTCTAACAAACGACTGTGAAGGTAGAACACGTCACCAGGATAAGCCTCACGGCCCGGTGGACGACGAAGTAATAAAGATACCTCACGGTAAGCTACTGCTTGTTTAGACAAATCATCATAAACGATCAATGCTGGTCTACCTGTATCACGGAAAAATTCACCGATCGCAGCACCAGAGAAAGGTGCGTAAAACTGCAATGGAGCAGGTTCAGCAGCCGAAGCAGCAACAACAACTGTGTAAGCCATTGCACCGTTTTCTTCTAAGGTACGTACTACGTTTGCTACAGTACTTGCTTTTTGACCACAAGCTACATATATACAGTAAACAGGGTTACCTGCTTCATAAAATTCTTTTTGGTTGATGATAGTATCGATACAAACCGCAGTTTTACCAATCTGACGGTCACCAATAACCAACTCACGTTGACCACGACCGATTGGAATCATACCATCAATCGCTTTGATACCTGTTTGTAAAGGTTCTGTAACTGGCTGACGGTAGATTACACCTGGAGCTTTACGCTCGATAGGCATTTCATACGTCTGTCCAACGATTGGTCCTTTACCATCGATTGGCTCACCCATCGTGTTAACTACACGACCTAACATACCTTCACCAACTTTAATAGAGGCAATTTTCTTAGTACGTTTAATCGTATCACCTTCTTTGATCGTGTCAGATGGGCCTAATAAAACCACACCAACATTATCTTCTTCAAGGTTCAAAACAATACCTTGTAAGCCGTTTTCAAATTCAACTAACTCACCGGATTGAACTTTAGTTAAACCATAAACACGGGCAATACCATCACCCACCTGCAATACGGTACCAACTTCTTCAAGTTCTGCTTCTGATTTAAAGCCCGCCAATTGTTGCCTGATAATTGCCGATACTTCGTCTGGTCTTACCTCTACCATAATTTTATATTATTTCTTAGTATATGTTATCTTCTTATTTTAAATACTCAAGTTAAACAATCCCTTGAGCAAATTCTTTTTTAAGTTTATTCAAACCGTTGGCGATACTCGCATCAAATTGCTTGTCTCCAACTTTCAAAATAAATCCGCCAATCAGTTTGTCATTAACTTTTTCTTTAATCACCACTTCATTAGCGCCTACTTCTTTTTTCACTAAAGCTACGATCTCTGTCCTGTTTGCATCAGTCAGCTCGATTGCCGAAGTTACTTCAGCAGTCACAATTCCTTTAATGGCATTGTATTGCTGAATAAAAGATTTTGCCATTCCGAATAAAATCGCTGAACGTCCTTTGCTCACTACCAGTTTAAAGAAAGCTTTGGTTACCACATTTACTTTGGCGCCAAAAATATCTTCTAAAATCCCGGCTTTCTTGTCCAAAGGAACGATAGGGTTATTAAGGATAGCTTCCAATTCTGGATTCTGATCAATCACCTGATCTAAAAGCACCATATCATTCTTGATTTCTTCCAAAGAGTTTTGCTCCTGTGCAAGGTCAATCATTGATTTGGCGTATCTCGATGCTGCTTTATTTTCTAACATTTTTATCTAATTTGGCTAAATAAACTACTGATTAGTTTAATTCAACATCTTTTAAAAGATTAGCAACTAAATCCTGTTGAGTAGCTTTGTCTTGCAATTGATTGCGCAATACACGCTCTGCGATATCTAATGATAAAGAAGAAACCTGGTGCTTCAATTCTGCCAATGCAGCTTTCTTTGAGTTCTCAATTTCAATCTTAGCTTTCTCAATTAATTTAGCACCTTCAGTCTGTGCAGCAGTTTTTGCTTCATTAATGATGCTATCCTTAAGCGTTTTTGCTTCTTTCAAGATCAAATCACGTTCCGCACGCGCAGATTTCATTAACTCTTCATTTTGAGAAGTCAAACGAGCCATCTCTTGTTTTGCTAATTCAGCTTTGCTCAATGCTTCGTCAATCGATTTTTCGCGTTCTTTAATTGCGGCTAGAATAGGTTTCCAGGCAAACTTTGCCAATAGGAACATTAGCAATAAGAAAGCAATGGATTGAAAGATAACTAGGCCGAATTCAGGTAATAATAATTCCATCTGTATATGTATAAAATATTTTGTTCTTTTTTAACAATAAATGGTACCAGATATCGCTATCTGGCACCGTTTAATTTCTAGCCATTACCCATTAGGGCAACTACTACTGCGAAAAGCGCAACAGCTTCAACGAAGGCAGCAGCGATTAACATTGCAGTTTGAATTTTAGAGGCAGCTTCTGGTTGACGAGCAATACCGTCCATAGCTGAACCACCAATACGTCCGATACCTAGACCAGCGCCAATCGCAGCTAATCCTGCACCAATTGCAGCAATACTTCCTGTAATCATGATTTTATATATTAATTGTTGTTAAAAATTATTCTAATTAGTGGTGATCATCAATTGCCATTCCGATAAACAGGGCAGACAGGATCGTAAAAATAAAGGCCTGAATAAATGCAACCAGTAACTCGATTCCGCCGATAAATACAGCGAAGGCGATAGAGATTGGTGCAATGTATAAGCTGTTAAACACAAACACAAGGCAGATCAATGACAACACCAAGATGTGTCCTGCAGTAATGTTAGCAAACAAACGAATCATCAGGGCGATAGGCTTGGTGAAAATACCGAACAACTCTACCGGAACCATTACGATGTACATCCACCATGGTACATCTGGCATAAAGATGTGTTTCCAGTAATATTTATTACCGTTAAACACCGTTAGGCAGAACGTAGCCAGTGCAAGGATCATCGTTACAGCGATGTTACCAGTTAAATTGGCACCACCAGGTAAGAATGGAACTAAGCCCAACATGTTGTTAAACCAGATAAAGAAAAACACGGTTAATAAGTACGGCATAAAGCGCTCGTATTTATGACCTAAGTTTGGAATAGCGATATCATCACGTACAAACAAGATGATTGGCTCCATCCAGGACTGGATTCCTTTTGGTGATTTACCCTTGTTTGTTCTATATCCTTTAGCTACGTTCAGGAACACAACCAATAGGATGATAATAGAAATAAACAAGGTCACTACATTTTTGGTAATTGACAAGTCCAGCGGGCGGGCATTTGTGGCATGATGCTTCTCATCTAAATTTACAAACTGACCGTGCTCATTCGCAACGTCAGATGCATAATAGATTTTCTCGTGCATCTTCACAAAGCGTTGTCCATTTCGTTCTACAACTACTTTAGCTTCATCATCGCGAACAACTTTTCCGTCCTCCAGCGTGGTGAAATCAGCAGAACTGAAGTTTACAACACCAGCTTTGGTGTACAAAATTACCGGAAGGTCGATATAGGTATGTCCGATTACATGCCAGCTATGCGAATCCGCAATGTGGTGTAGTGCAAACTTACCAATGTCAAACTTTTTCTCAGCTGCCGGCTGGGCATGAGAACCTTCTGTTACTTGTGCTGTGTCAACCTGTGCGAAAGCCGCAGGCGTAACAGAAAAAAACGCTAAAAACAGCGTAAAAACAACAATTAACCTCTTCACTTTAAACTCAAAAACGTGGCTACAATCCATTTACTCGCAGATTTTTACTTTTTATTTTGGTGGCGCAAGTTACGTAACAAACAGTATATTTCAAAGAGGCTGAACAATAAATATAAAGAAAAAAAGTTCAGCACGAAAACAAACCCGTTTTCCTTGCTTTTAAGGCTGTAAATCAGTACAAAAGCCATGGCGAAAATCATCTTCAATGCAATTGACCCCATTATGGCCATGACACCAACGTCGGGATTGCGTTTTAAGCCCAAATCTGCCACCCCATAAGCGATGTAAGTAATGCCGGCTAAAAAGCAAAACACCAGCCAGAATTTAGGTACTAAGATCAACTGACCTGGAAATAGAGAAGGAAGGGCATATGCGATGCCGCCGAGAACGGCGCAAAACGCTAAATAATAAAAGGTAAACCGGGTTAAACTCAAATCAGTATCTATTTTTTTACAAAAATAGGAATTTACAACGGTTTTAAATAATCAGTTTGAGTTTTTATTCAGTTGTTTTACAACCTGATACAAGGACACTACTACTCCTAAAAGTCCTAAAATCGCTGCATATATCGGCTGCTTACTGTGTTGATATTCATCAATTTTATAGCCTGCAAACGCAAAAAGACCGATTGTGGCCAGCATTTGAAAACTAATAGCAGAATACTTCGCGAAATTATTCATGTTCTTTTTCTCTTCGTTTGGCTCCATAAGATTAAAAATCTCCTGCAAATAAAAACTAAATTGTTAAGAACTTATGGCTGAATAAAATACTTTTGTATATATTTTGTTGTTTATAAGCTTTAACTCAACCTATCTTTTTTGGAAAATTACGCAATCAACTCTCTAAAGGTAACGCTAGTTATCTTCTCTTCCTGCCTTCTTTACGCATGCAGTACCAATAAGGATACTGCCGCGAGCAGGGCGATGCAAAACCTGACTTCCCGATATAACTATATATACAATGCCAATGTGATCCTCAGCCAGCATCAGGAGGAACTCGCAGAAAGTTATGCAGACAACTATGATGAGGTACTGCCCGTCTATATCAACCCGGAAGCCTATGATATTTATAATGACCAGGCTGGCAGCAGCATGCCAGACATGGAGGAAATCATCAAGAAGGCCCGTGTCCTCCTCCTGGAGAAAACCTATGGCAACTATCAGGACGATGCCTACCTCCTGCTCGGAAAAGCCAACTTCTATAAAGGCAACTACTTTAATGCCGAAGAGTACTTTGATTATACCGCCAAAACCTATCCTAATCTTACAAAAAGCCGTGTCCAGGCCTTAGATTGGAAAGCAAGAAGTTTAATGCAGCTGGGTAAATACAGTGAGGCGGCAAAAGTACTGGACACCTTATCCAACACAATTTCGGGCTTAAAAAGTCATAAAGCAGAACCATTAGCCACTATTGCCCAAATTTATATCCACCAGCGCATGGCCGCAGATGCGATTGAAGTATTGCAGCAGGCGATCCAGGCCGGTCCATCCAAGCCACAGCGCATCAGATGGAACTATATCCTGGCACAGCTGTATGAAAAGCAGGAAAATTATAATGAAGCTTTGCGTTATTACCGGAAAGTGGAAAAAAGTAATGCCCCTTTTGAAATGTACTTTAACGCCAACTTAAACCGTATTAAACTCACTGCCTTCCTGAGTGGCGTAACCATCAATAAACAGCAGCAGCTGATGGCGATGCTTAAAGACGATAAAAACGAGGATTACCACGATCAAATTTATTACCAGGTGGCAGAAAGTTATGCCAGAGATCAGCATTATACAGAAGCCGATAAATACTACAAACTATCGGTTCGCAACAGCACAAAAAATATGTATCAGAAAGGGCTCTCCTACCTAAAGATTGCCGATCTGAATTTCAAGCATTTTCATGATTACCTCAATGCCAAGTTATATTACGACAGTACGGCAAACACTTTACCTAAAACATATCCGGATTATGAGCAGATCGTTAAGAAAAATCAAAACCTGCAATACCTGACCGACCGTTATGAGCTGATTTCCCTGCAGGATACCTTGCAATCGCTGGCCAAGTTACCGGAAACGGAACGTTTGGCAAAACTGCGCTTAGTATTGAACCCAGTGGTTCAGCCAGAAAAAACCGCAAACATTGTGAATAACATTCCGGTAAACAATTTCCCAACCGGAAATAATGTCCGACAGAAAACACCGGTATCCAGTAATTTTTACTTCGCCAACCCCACTGCCATCAGCACCGGTTTTAACGATTTTAAAAAGAAATGGGGCAACCGTAAACTGGAACTCAACTGGCGTCAGAGCATCAAATCTTCGGCCCAGGAAACCAATCAGGACATCACTAAAAACTACGCCACTAATAATGCGGTAGTCAACCCAGACCATATCGGTCAGGCTTTACCAGATTCCGCCTCCAGAATGAAAGCATTGCTGGCCGACATTCCCAGCAGCCCGGAACTATTGGCAAAATCTAATCAGAAAATAATAGAAGCTTATTATGAGATCGCCAATTTCTACCTTCAAGAACTCAACAGCCCTAAAGAAGCTGCAGAAGTGTATGAAATTTTACTCAAACGCTTCCCTAAAAATGACCGTCTGGCCTCTATCAATTACGGCCTTTTCTTAGCCAATAAAGCCATAGATCCAACTAAAGCGGAGGTCTATAAGCAAATTGTATTGAGAGACTTTGCCAGTTCATCCTATGCAAAAACCATCCTTGATCCTTCTTTCTCGCTGAAACAATCGGAAATGGAAGTACAGGTGAACAAACAGTACAATGACCTGTTTGACACCTATGAGAAAAAGGACTTTGCGAGCGTGATCCTAAAAGTAGATGAAGTGCTGCAAAACAATCCTGATAACTATTTAGCACCGCAATTTGCCTACTTAAAGGCCATCGCCATTGGCAGAACTGCTCATGTAGACCAATTGATCACTGCTTTTGAAAAGATTAAGGCCAGCTATCCCAATGATCAGCTGATCGTGCCATTGGTAAAAGAACACCTGGGTTATATCAGTCAGCATTTAGAAGAATTCAGGAAAAGAGCCATTGCTTTAGCTGATTTTGATGCCAATGAACCAAAATTCTTTGCGCAGCAATTCCCATCTAAAGAACCAGCCAAAGTTAACGCCCAAAACACGGTTGCCCCGCAAAATCCAGTAGCCGCTCATCCTGTAAAAGAAGTGCCAGCAATAAAGGCCCCAACTGAAGAAAAACCTGCAACATCAGCCCCTGCAACGAAAGCTGAAGGAATTTTTAACACTGCTGAATCTAAATTATATTATTACGTTGTACATGTGGCTGAGGGCTCTTTAACGCTTAGTTCTTCCCGTTTTGGCATCGGTCAATTCAACCGTGGAAACTACGCAGAAAACAATCTCCGTCATCAATTGAAGGAATTTGACAATGATCAGCTTATATTTGTAGGAAACTTTGGTACTTTCGACGACGCAAAAACGTATGCCGAGGGTATAAATCCACAGTTAAAACAGATCATGAAGGTCCCTGCAAACCTGTACAAAAGCTTTATCATCAGCAAAGAAAACTTTGATAAAATCAGTAGCAAGGACCTGTTGAACAAATACCTTGAATTTTATAAAAACAACTATTAACAATGAACAAACCACTTTCGCAAGAAGACATCAGAAGGTATAATTTCAACATCTGGAAGCTCTTAATTGCAGGAATCGTTTTATTCGCTCTTTTTATCATTTCCGTTGGTTTTGGTTTGTTTGGTGAACTTCCTTCTTTCAGAGACATCGAACATCCAAAAAGCAATCAGGCCTCAGAAGTCATCACAGAAGATGGCAAAATTCTGGGCACTTATTTTGTACAAAACAGATCTAATGTCACCTACGACAAGATTTCTCCGAATGTCATCAATGCCTTAATTGCAACAGAAGACATTCGATTTAAAGAACACTCGGGAATCGACTTTAAACGTACATTCACCATTTTTCTTTATGCTATTATTGGCAAGAAACAAGGGGGAAGTACCATTACTCAGCAGCTGGCTCTGAACCTTTTTTCTGAGGAAGGAAGGCAAAAGAACTTTGCCAAGCGTATTCTGCAGAAATTCCAGGAATGGGTGATTGCAGTAAAATTAGAACGCAACTATACGAAAGAAGAAATCATCGTGATGTATTTAAACACCGTAGATTTCGGAAACCAGGCCTATGGAATTAAATCTGCGGCAAGGGTATATTTTGACACAACACCGGATAAATTAACCGTTAGTCAGGCGGCAACATTAGTAGGCATACTAAAGGGAATCACCAGATATTCTCCTACCCGTAATCCAGAACGCGCACTGGCCCGTAGAAATACCATTATGGGATTGATGGTAAAAGCGGATTTCCTAACCGAGCAGGATTATGAAAAACAAGTAGAAAAACCATTAGGACTGCGCTTCAGTGCAGCAACCGTAAATGATGGTATTGCGCCTTATTTCAGAGCAGTGGTGAAAAGTGACATCAAGAAACTCTTTCTGGAACGCTCGATCCTAAAATCAGATGGCACGCCATACGACCTGGATAGGGATGGGCTAAAAATCACCACCACCATCAACTATGAGATGCAGGTCTATGCAGAAGAGGCACAAAAAGAATACATGAAGATCCTGCAAGCCTCTTTCTACGACAGCTGGAAAGGCAAAAATCCTTTCAAAGGAAAAGAAATGCAGATTGAGCAGGGTGTTAAAAGATCCGACAGGTACAAATCTTTACAGCTGGAAGGAAAAAGCGAAGAAGAAATTAAAGCGGATTTCAATACCCCTACCCGACTGAGCATCTTCACCTGGAAAGGAAATATCGATACGCTGATGAAGCCAATCGACTCTGTAAAATACTATAAGTTGCTATTGAGAAATGCCATGATGGCGATGGACCCGCAATCGGGATATGTGAAAGCATGGGTTGGCGGCATCAATTATGAGCATTTTAAATATGATCAGGTAAAGATGGGAACCAGACAAGTGGGTTCTACAGCTAAACCTTTCACGTATGCAGTAGCGATTGAAAACGGATATTCTCCATGTTTCAGCGTATTGAATGAACCGGTAACCATTGAAACTCCGGGCAGTCCACCATGGACACCAAGATCTTCAGGAACCGTTCCGGGATACCTGACTTTACAAAAAGCACTGGCATTATCGCAGAATTATATTGCGGCTTACCTGATGAAACAAGTAGGTCCGGTGGCCGTAGCTACTTTGGCTAAGAAAATGGGAATTACTTCTGAAGTACCTGCCTCTCCTTCTATTGCTTTAGGCTCTTTTGATGCCTCAGTATATGATATGACGGGTGCTTACAGTGTATTTGCCAATAAAGGCATTTGGAAAAAACCAACTTACATCTTAAAAATACAAGATAAAAATGGCGTTGTGCTTTACAATGACACTCCGATTCCAGTGCCTGCACTGAATGAAGAAGTAGCCTATGTGATGACCAGAATGCTGCGTGGTGTAATTACCAACGGAACAGGATGGAGCTTAACCGGTAAATATGGCGTAAATGGACCTATCGGTGGAAAAACCGGTACGACGAATGCCAACTCCGATGGTTGGTTTATGGCCATTACACCACAGCTGACCGCAGGTGTATGGACAGGTTGTGAAGACCGTGCCTTCCACTTTATCAGTACCAGACAGGGTTCTGGTGCAGTGACTGCATTGCCGATTTACGCTGGTTTTATGAAACGTGTATACGCCAGTAAGACCCTGAATATAAGCAAAGCTGATTTTGAACCGCCGAAAAATGGAACCACCATTACCTTCGACTGTAACCAATACCAGCAGCAGGAACAACCGACAGAACTTGACGAAAAGCTAGGTTTCTAGCTTTTCATTAAAAAGCGATTTTCATGAGTACTTTTGAGTATAAAAAAGTATTGGCCGACATTCCCCATAAACCTGGTGTATACCAGTATTGGGATGCGGAGGATACTTTAATATATATCGGCAAAGCCAAAGACCTGAGAAACCGGGTGGGTTCCTATTTTATTCAGGACAAGCAGCTGAATGGGAAAACCCGCGTGCTGGTCTCTAAAATCAGGACAATCACCTTCACCATTGTAGATACCGAGATTGATGCCTGGCTGCTGGAAAACAGCCTGATCAAAAAGCACCAGCCGAGGTACAATATCATGCTGAAGGATGATAAAACCTATCCCTGGATCATCATCAAGAAAGAACCTTTTCCGAGGGTATTCTGGACGCGAAATATGGTGAAAGATGGTTCCACCTATTTTGGACCTTATGCCTCTGTAGGCATGATGCATACCATTCTGGACGTCATCAAGGAAACCTACAGCCTGCGAACCTGTAATTTACCCTTAACCGAGAAGAACATCCATGAGGGCAAGTTCAAAGTCTGCCTGGAATACCAGATCGGCAACTGTAAAGGACCTTGTCAGGCTTACCAGGAAGCTGCAGATTACGATAGGAATATTGAAGAAATTAAAGACATTCTGAACGGAAAAATCGGTAGCGTGATCAAAGAGGTGAAGCAGATTGTCAAAGAGGCAGCTGCAGACCTGAACTTTGAGTTGGCCCATCAATATCAGAAGAAACTGGTGGTGCTCGAGAAATACCAAAGCAAATCTACTGTAGTGAGCAGCTCTATCACCAATATTGATGTGGTGAGCATTGCTTCCGATGAACGTTATGCCTTTGTGAATTACCTGAAAGTCATGAATGGCAGTATCATTCAGACGCAGACTATAGAGATTAAAAAGAAACTGGATGAAACTGATGAGGAGCTATTGACGCTCGCCATTACGGAATTCCGCACCAAGTTCAACAGTACCTCCAAAGAGATCGTGATTCCTTTTGAAATCGCATTAGAGGATAAAAATATCAAGTTTACGGTTCCTAAACTAGGGGAAAAGAAAAGTCTGCTGGAGCTCTCTCAGAAAAACGTACTGTTTTTCAAAAAAGAGAAGCTGAACCAGTATGAAAAGCTGAACCCGGATTTGAGAACAGACCGAATTTTAACACAGCTGCAAAAGGATCTTGGATTGAGCGAACTGCCTAAACATATTGAATGTTTTGACAACTCCAACTTCCAGGGAGCCTATCCGGTATCGGCAATTGTGGTATTTAAAGATGCAAAACCTTCGAAAAAAGACTACCGCCATTTCAATGTGAAAACCGTGGAAGGTCCCAACGACTTTGCAACCATGGAAGAAGCGGTTTACAGGCGATATAAGCGCATGTTAGAAGAAGAAGGTACATTGCCTCAATTGATCATCATTGACGGTGGTAAAGGCCAGCTATCCTCTGCGGTAAGTAGCTTGAAAAAGCTGGGTATAGAACATAAGGTAGCAATAGTCGGTATTGCCAAGAGATTAGAAGAATTGTTCTTCCCTAACGATCCTTACCCTTTGTACCTGGACAAGAAATCGGAAAGCCTGAAACTGATCCAGCAGCTCCGCGATGAGGCGCATAGGTTTGGCATTACCTTCCACCGCAAGAAACGCGATCAGGGCACGTTAAAAACTGAATTGGAGGCAATAGAAGGCATTGGAAAGACAACTGCCGACAAGCTCCTTCGTCACTTTAAATCGGTTAAAAAGATCAGGGAGGCAGACCTGATGGAATTGCAGAAAGTCCTGAATAAAGCACAGGTACTGGCTTTAACCAATTATTTCAAGAAACCTCCCGCCGCTTAAACTAATTTGAATTCGCTCCGATCAACGGGAAAGCCTAAAAATATTGCTGTAAAAAGGCATAAAAAAATCCGGTCTTTTGATAAAGACCGGATTTTCTGTTTTAAACGGGGTGGATTAATATTCCCAAAGACTCTGTTCAAAGTCTGCAATGGATTTCTTAATCTTCTCCGATTCGTATAATTTTCTTGGATCTTTGATGTCGGTTAAGCCCAGCATGTCCACAATCGTTTTATTTCCAGGATTTGTTTCTTTCACTACATAACTCGAGAATAAACGTCTCACAAAGAAATCATCGAAAGTCAATACCGAAGCATCATTCCCAGGATTCATAAGTTTCTTCTTCGTCAGCAGTTCTCTTACGTCATCATAATAGATCCAGAAAACCGGCTGCCAGTTTCCTTCTACCATTTTCATAGGGGCAATCCCTACAATTCTAGGTTCAAAAACTGAACGCTTCGTATCTAAAATCCAATCTTCTTTAATCCTGTATTTCAGGAATTCATCAGGTCTGAATCTTTTCAAAGTTGGTGCTGCGATCTTGCCGCTTGTTGCATCAGGTGTCCCTTCTGTAACACCACGCATATTTTGCAGGGCCTCCTGTGTGGTCAATGCAATTTTGAAAGAATCATTGTCTTCCAGCAATTTCCCGGCAGTCGTATCTTTCGGAGAATAAGCTGTCAATTCTTCATTGGTGATCGCTTCTAACAGCACATCGATCAATCTTGCATTTTCTGCTTTCAATACCGAGTTAATGGTATCTCTTAAATCGATCTCGCGCCAAATTCTTTTAGAATAAAACACATCCTCTTCTCTTACATCGGCGAAAGGAACCATCACAGCACTATCAACGTCTTTTCTTGCGGAAAAGCCATCTTTAGGAGGTGTTTTTATCTTCGCTTTCTTTACTGTCGCCTTCGCAGTATCAGGGCTTTTTACCACCTGTGCTGATACTGTTAATCCGAATAACAATAATGCCGAAATACTTACAATGTTTTTCATAATCAATCCTATTTTGCACTAAATGTGATGCCATCTAACACGCGCTGACGGCCATCCGGGCCTTCACACACAATGTCTTTGAACACTACTGTGGCTCCTGGTTTTATGGAATTTAAAGCTCCTTTTACCTGACCACTAAATCCTGCACCACTATTTTGTATTGTTACCGCATCAGATCTAGGGTTGATAAATGTAGCCGCAAATCTGATTACTTTATATTTTACATCGAAAACGAAATCATCCAGCTGTGTATCCAATAGGCCGGCATTTTCCAGCCACTCCAGGTCTACACTGCCACCAGATTTTCCTTTTACTAAAGCTTTAGGCGTTGGTAATGCTTTCACGCGGAATTTCTGAGATCCCAGGTTTAAAGTTTTACCGCCTGAGCTTGCTGAAACGTTGATGTTCAATTCTTTCCCTACCTGAGCACCGCTTACATTCACTGTAAATTTGCCACTGCCGCCAGAGATCGTACCACCGTCCATGCTCGCCTTCACACTTTCCAATGGAAAGCCTGCTGCAGAAACAGAGAATGGATTCGGGATGCCGGCATAAATTACGTTCATTTTATCAGGAGATACCGTTGCGGAAGGCTTAGCTACCTGATAAGATTGCTCAGGAGTTCTATATTCTACGACTTTACCGTCTGTTTGTTTGACGCGGATTGTACCCGACCATTTGAACACACCTACGCTACCAGTGCTGCCGGTATAAGTTCCTTTACCATCTTTTACAGAGAGTGGGCTGGAGTTTACGGAGATTTCAGGCATAGACCTGGAATCGCTCGCCGTTAAAAACACCTGTGCGGTATAGGGCTGTCCCTGGATCACGTAAGAACTTGGCGCTACTGCAACCGCGTCGAACTGATCTAAATTGACCAATGCCTTGTCCATATCTCCGAACAATTTCTTCACCACTTCTGCTTCGGCATTTTTCACATCCGACTGTATTTTAGTCAGGATGGTGTTGGCCGCGGTTAATGGTGTACCCTCACCGAAGTTAATATCGGCCCAGTTTTTCTTTCCATTGATAGCTTTCTCTGCATTTTTAGCTTCCAATGAGAAGGTTACATGTGCACGGTCTTTCTCTGGCAATAAAGAGATTAACTTTTCACGGGTTTCATTGATTTTCTTTTGCAGTTCATCCCCTTTTTTCTGGTTGATCATAATGCCCTGAGCGATATCCAGATTGGAGCGCTCCGTTAAATCGCCAGTTTCCGGGTCAATTCCTTTGCCTTCTACTACAAACTGATCTTTCAATTTCTGAACGTAATCGTTTAGTTCGTTGGCATAAGCTTTTGCTTTATTGGCATTCTCCCAGATGGGCTGTGCCCTTGCAGGTTCCTCTTTAAGTTTTGTATTTTGAAATGCTGCGAACAATTGGTCGATGCTGCTGCTGACATTATTTTTTGACGTCTGCAAACTGTCATTGATGTTCTTAAAAGCATTCAATATCGTATCTGATACGTTCAAGGCAAGCATAGCTAACAATACCAAATACATGATATTGATCATCTTCTGCCTCGTTGTTTGTTTTCCTCCGGCCATTCTTAATTCAGTCTGATGATGAAATGATCACTAATTAAATACGGATTAAACACGTGGCTGATTCATTGCCGATAACATGTTACCATAGATTGCATTTAAAGAACCTAAGTTCTTAGCCAGTTTCCCAACTTCGTCCTTAAATTGTTTAGAATCTTCCATAGAACCACTAAAGTTATCCATCGTCAAAGCGATGTTTTGATAGAATTTGTTCATTGATTTCAGGTGGGCACTGGAATCCTGCAATTCCAATTCATAAACTGCGTTCAGGGAAGCCAGGTTCTTAGCCAGGGCATTCACTTGTTCGTGGTATGATTTAGAAGCACCGGCACTTTCGCCGATTTCCACCAATTGAGTTGTTGCTTTAGAGAAAGCGCCATTCAAGGAGTCAAAGCTTGCTGAAGCCGTTTTAATTTTTCCTGCAAATTCTGTGGTTGCAGCAGAAGCATCAGCTACATTAGAGATCGCGGCTACTTTATCACCGAAAGTACGCAGGCCATTGCCCAGGCTTTCGATCAGTTCAGGACCTACTTTTGCATCTGACAGCATTTTATCCAATGCTGCAGTAGAAGAGAATGCCGCTGGCTGTGCCGTTACTCTTGAAGAGGCTTTTGGCAATTCACCATCATAATCATCTCTTAATTCAGGATATACTCTTTCCCATGCTGGTTCTGGCTCTGGCTGGATGAATCCGGTTAAAGCAAATAAGATGGCTTCTACCCCTAATCCAATTCCGATCATGTAATTACCCCATACGCCTCCAAGGTGAAGAATTTTAAAAAGCGCGCCAAGAATAACTACGCTGGCGCCTAGCGATATAGCCAGGTGCATTTTATCGAATTTACGTTTTGCTACCATTTTTTTAGGATGAATTGGTATATGATTAAGATTGTTAATTTTTATTTCTGATATCTGATCCCGGATAGGCGGAAATACACCTGAATCCGATATAAGATCTCGCCTGATCCTGATATTCATAGGTACCTACGGAATTCTGAAGGAAAAATCCGATGTCTTTCCAGGAGCCTCCTCTAACCACTTTGCGTTTCAGGTATTTGCTGTCTGTAGCTTTTGCAACGTAAGTAAAGTTCGGGTTAAAATCGAGCAGTAAAGGAGCTGCCGACTGATTATAGGCGGTAACGGTCCATTCCGCAACGTTTCCAGCCATATTGTAAAGGCCATAATCGTTCGGGAAATAAGATTTCACGTTTACGGTATATAAACCGCCGTCATCTGAATAATTTCCACGTCCAACTTTAAAATTAGCCTGCATACATCCTTTGGTATTGCGGATATAAGGACCGCCCCAAGGGTATTTTGTTTTCACATTACCACCTCTTGCTGCATATTCAAATTGTGCATCACTAGGCAATTGGTATTCTGGTCTTGAATTCAGCGGTTGTTTTCTTGCAACAGCCACAGATTCATAGAAACGGGTACGCCATACACAAAATGCAGTGGCCTGTTCCCAGCTCACCCCTACTACCGGATAATCATCATAAGAAGGGTGGTTAAAATAAGTTTTCACCATTGGATCATTCTGAGAATAAGAATAATCTACTTTCCAAACCAGGGTATCCGGATATACATTTACGGAAGGAAACTGGTTTGATTTATCAGGATCAGGAAGATCGGTATAAGTAACAATGAAATCCTGTCTTTTTTTCGTTGGATCTTTACGGCCTTCGGCTTCTAGATCGGTACTTTTATAGCTATAAGCATATCTCAGCTTTCTCACATCAATTTCAGTTCTGCCGGGTAAAGCATCTGCACCGCTATAATACATATCAGTTAATTTGGCGCCAAATCCACCATTTTTGCGGCTCCACAACAGAGAACCATTGCCCACTTTTTTCCAGTCGATGTAACGATCAGAGGCAGAAGTAGGGCCGGCATTTGCAGGAACAGGTTTATAAAAGTTAGCGGCAACAGTTGGCCCCAGTGTCGTCACCGCCACAGAATCCCTTACCCAGTTCACGAACTGTCGGTATTCTGCATTGGAAATCTCGGTTTGGTCCATAAAGAACGCGCTAAAAGAAGTCATACGACTCGGAGAGGTCTGAGAGTTGTTGATGTCTTCGTCAGACATCCCAATCAAGGTCCTTCCTGGTGGTACGTACACCATACCCAAAGGCACCCGGTTGTTTTTAAACTTCTTATTGTATACCCCTACTAACTCCCCCTGACCGCCTTTTCCGCAGCTGGCTAGAAGTATTGTGGCTATAAATCCCAAAAAGTAGATGTTTCTCCTCATATATTCCCGCAATTTTATAGCAATTTTATATATTAAGATTCACATTAACAACTATTAAGCCATAAAAATACGAGGAAAGATAATAATGAACAGAGAATTCCGTTCATTCGGACACAGCAATTAGCTGTCAGAAAGTACTTTCTACTTGAAATTAAATAGTAGTAACCCTCAAAAAAAAGTTAGCCTAAATTGCGCTGGAGCGTACAATTTAGGCTGTATGACTATTTATTAGACTTTTTGATGTAATTTTCGATGGCCATAATCATAGATGGAGCTTCTGGTGAAGGAGCTGCAATATCAACGATTAAACCGGCATCACTGATGGCTTTATGGGTGTTTAAACCGAATGCTGCAAAGCGGGTATTGTTCTGTTTATAATCCGGAAAATTGGTAAATAAAGACTGAATACTGGACGGACTAAAGAATCCGATTACATCATAGAATACTTCAGCAAGATCGGAAAGATCAGATACCACTGTTCTGAACAATACCGCCGGGGTAAAGTCATAACCATTCTTCTGTAAGAAGTTCATGGTGTCTTCAGTAGCCATATCAGAACATGGGTACAGGAATTTATCATTCGAGTGTTTCTTCAATACTTCCGCTAAATCTGCTGCAGTTTGCTTACCGAAGAAGATTTTACGTTTTCTGTACTGAATATATTTTTGGAGGTACAAAGCGGTAGATTCTGAAATACAGAAATATTTCAAGTCAGCAGGCACGTCGTATCTCATTTCTTCACAAATTCTGAAAAAATGGTCAACAGCATTTCTGCTGGTAAACACTACTGCAGTAAAATCACTCAGGGTGATTTTGTCTTTTCTGAAATCTCTGGCTGGAATTCCTTCAACATGAATGAATGATCTAAAATCAATTTTCAGGTTGTACTTCTTTGCCAAATCAAAATAAGGAGACTTCTCTGTTTCCGGTTTTGGTAAGGTGATCAGTATACTTTTCACTTTACGTAACCTATCTTCTGTCTTTTCTTGCATTTTACCTAATTACCGCTTTAAAATCCTATTGCCTTGATTAATATTAATATAGGGCAAATTTCGAGGGCACAAAAATACAAAAACAAATACACTTTAGAAAATCTATAGTGAGATAAAATATTTATCCCTGCCCTAATAAACTGAAAAATAAAGATAATTGCGAGAAGTACAAAAGAAGCTACCACGTAGTAAGCTCCATACCTTAAAGGAGATAAGGCAAACGCAATTACTAGGGGAATGAAAACTAAAGAAAGATTAAAGTAACTCAAATATAATATGGAAACATATTCATTTACGGCTTTTTGCACCTCAAAAAGATAGCCTAAAAGACGTAAAATGAGAATTTTCACAACGTATAAAACGATAATCAGGATAGAAATACTAGCATAAAACTGAAAACCACTGCTGACAAAAGCGAGGTGATAATACTGTGAAACCAGGTAAAAAAACATGCCTAATGTAAATCCGAACTGTACGAACAGGAGAAGAAAAGGCCATGAAGTAAACAAATTATCTTCCCTATTCAGGTTATTGAGTACCCTATTACTAAAGAAAGACTGGACAATACTTTGCAATTGTTTGGAGAAAGAAATTTTTAAAGCGGCGAATATGGCAAGTAAAAAGACAATAACAGCGAGTACCCAGCGCTCCCCTTTAGGCAGTGCTTTGCCGGTACGGAAGGCGGAAACCTGCTTCGCATCTCCAATTTCCTGGTAACGGTGGAGCAGGTCGGTATGGCCGGTCGTATGCGCTTTCACAATGCTGTCGATAATGATGTTTTTATCGATCAGGGAATCGGGCAGCAGCCAAGTATGGGTCATGATCGAATCGGTCACGAATTTCTGTCTGGTTAGGTAAGCCGCATCCTTTACAATTCTCCTTGGATAAGCCGTTCTGACCTGCAGCGTATCCACAGCAATATCAGCTGTCTGGGCATAACCATTGGAAAAGCCAGTCATACAAAAAAAGAACAGCAGCAGAAGGATGCGATTTAAATTCATTGCCGCAAATTTAGCTTAAATATGCATTAGTTTTCCAACGGTTTTCAGATCCTGTTAGAGGGGCAAAGATTTCAGCTTTCATCAGGGAGTAAATGGCCTTAAAAATAACCGCAACATTTAAAATTTTATTGTGGTGATAGTGGTCGGGTAGTGTTCGGGAAGAGATCGGCCTTATAATAGGGTTCAAAGGGGGTTCAGTTAGGGTTCGGTTGGGGTTGCCTTAGTCTCCGCTATCCAAACCCTAACTGAACCCCCTCCTGAGGCTATAGAAATGCAGGTCTCTTTTCGACCACTTTATACCCTCTTTAAGCGTCCTTTTTAGCTAAGAAATCGTATTGAAAATAACTGCCGTATTTCTTCAGCATCCGGACCAGCCCCAATTTCATCTAAGTGGAAAAAGGATATCTTATTTTTATACCTACTTTTGTCGGATGTCTGGTATTTACATCCATATTCCATTTTGCAAAAAGGCCTGTACTTATTGCGATTTCCATTTCAGCACCTCCTTAAAATACGTTGATGAGATGACTGATGCGATTTGCACAGAAATCATCAAGAAAAAGGACCGGGTTGCTGAGCATCAGATTGGCAGTATTTACTTTGGCGGAGGCACACCTTCGGTACTCCCTGCCGCAGCATTTGAAAAGATTTTCAATACGCTGACCAAGCATTTTTCCATCGCTTCCGATGCGGAAATTACTATTGAAGCCAATCCCGATGATCTGGACGCTAAAAAAATCAAAGAACTGAGGCAATTGCCAGTCAACCGTTTCAGTATTGGCATCCAGTCTTTCTTTGAAGAAGACCTGATCTGGATGAACCGTGCGCACAATGCACAGGAAGCGGAAGATTGTATCAAAAGAAGTCAGGATGCCGGATTTGAGAATTTAAGTATTGATTTGATTTACGGGTATCCGCTATTGACTGATCAAAAATGGCTGAGTAACATCAACAAAGCGATCGAGTTTCAAACGCCTCATATTTCTGCTTATTCTTTAACTGTAGAGCCAAGGACAGCATTAGCCAGCGCTATTAAAAGAGGCAAACAAACTCCGGTAAATGAAGAACAGAGCGCAGAGCAGTTCATTACACTGATAGATAAGCTAAAAGAAGGTGGTTTTGAGCACTATGAAATTTCAAATTTCAGCAAGCCTGGTCAGTATGCTGTTCACAATACCAATTACTGGCGCGGCATTCCATATATGGGCATCGGCCCTTCTGCACATGGCTTTGATGGCCATACGCGTTACCTGAATGTGGCCAATAATGCGGCTTATTTAAGTGATATCCGAGAAGGCCGTTTGCCGGAAACAATCGAGACGCTAGATTTGTACGACCGTTTTAATGAGTACATCATGACGTCCTTACGCACCATGTGGGGTACTAGTCTGGATAAAATAAATTCCGATTTCGGCAAGGCATTCCAGACGGATACCCTTAAAAGCATCAAACCATTTATCGAACGACAATGGCTGATCCATGAAAACAACCATTTAACTTTAACCTTAGATGGAAAGCTATTTGCAGATCATATTGCTTCGGAATTGTTTTTAATTCCGGAAGATCACCGTTAACATTAGAGAATAAACGTCATAACAGAAATGAAAGATAAAGTGATATGGATCACCGGAGCCTCATCCGGCATAGGAGAAGCATTGGTTTATGCGTATAGCCAGCTGGGCGCTAAACTGATCATTTCTTCCCGCAACCGCGATGAATTGTTCCGCGTGAAAAGTGGCTGTCAAAATAAAATCAATGTTCATGTATTGTCGCTCGACCTGGAAAACACTGCTGGTCTGGCTGATAAAGCCACAGAAGCCATCCGCATTTTCGGCAAGATTGATCTGTTGATCAATAGTGGCGGGATTAGTCAGCGGGGATTGGCTTTAGCAACCGACCTGGCTGTAGAACAGCGCCTGATGAAAGTGAACTTCTGGGGTACAGTAGCGCTGAGCAAGGCGGTATTGCCGGTGATGCTTGCAAATGGCGGGGGTCATATTGTTTGTATCAGCAGTTTAGTGGGCAAGTTTGGCACGCCGCTTCGCTCTGCGTATTCGGCTTCAAAACATGCTTTACATGGCTATTTTGACTCTTTAAGAGCTGAATTATGCGATCAGGGAATTCACATTACCCTGGTATGCCCAGGTTTCATCAAGACCAATGTGACGCTAAACGCGTTAACCGCTTCGGGCAGTCCTCAGGGCACAATGGACGAAGCACAGGCTGCAGGTATGCTGCCGGAAACCTGTGCTCAGCTAATTGTAAACGCCGTTAAATTAAAAAAGGAAGAAGTCTATATCGGAGGAAAAGAGGTCAAAGGAGTTTGGCTGAAGCGATTCTTCCCCCTAAAATTCTCTAAATATATCAGAACGGCTAAAGTGACCTAATCAATTTTTGGATTGATTTTTGACCCATTGAGCATTCAAATCTAAAGCTATGAATTTCATCATCACTCTCTTAGTCAATGCCGGTATTTTACTGGGGATGACCTACGTTCTGCCTAGCGTAAGAATAAAAAATTATGGAACGGCAATCGTTGTTGCCTTAGTGATCGGCTTACTAAATGCAACGTTAGGCTGGTTATTAAGGGTCCCACTGAATGTGGTTACTTTAGGATTCTTATCCTTCTTTGTTCATTTAATCGTAACAGCTGTGATGATCAAATTAGCAGACAAGTTATTTGATGATTTCGAAATCGCTGGCTTTTTACCTGCAGTAATCATCGCTTTAGTGATGGCTGTTGTTGGCATGATGCTTTAAAATCAGCTTTAGAAAAAGGCAGCCCTCGACCTCAGGCGCAAACGTTTGCGCAAATATTTTTTAATAGACTAGAAAACATCCGGTTATAAAACAAAACCGCATAAAAAAGCGACCTTTCGAATACCCATACGAAAGGCCGCTTTTTAATTATTGCCAGCGGTGCTTATTTAATTGGTTTGATCCAATACGAGTATTCATGTGCTGCAAAAGGAACTCTGTATTCCTTTAACGGCATAGATCCCCAGCTGTCAATTCCTTGTAAACCACTCTGAATCAAGTCTAGGTGCATATAAATGCGATCTCTCTTTACCAATTCTCCTGAATGGTATTGTTTCTTATTCACTTCAGGATCTAAATCATCCAGGCTATAAGGCAGTGCCGAGAAATTCAACAGGCGATCTGCCATACCGAAGCTCAATCCATTTCCTTTTTTATCTGTAAAATTCACCCAGCGTACTTCCGTTTTATTTCCGCTTTCCTGAGGACGTGCGTAAGGGAAGTACTGCTCATCTAATGTTTGATGGTATAGGCCAACAAAAGAAGCGGTTTTACGATCTGAATAGTTTTCACCTGGGCCACGGCCATAATAACTGATCTTGTTTAATCCGCCATTTAATTGCAGATCATTACCGATACGCTGCATTAAAGCATACTTACCTTTATTCGCAGTAAAGCGATTGTTTACCTTTAAAATACCGTCAGCTCTGATGGTAATGGTTTGTTCAACGGTTGCATCACCATTCACGACCTCTTTCTTAAATACCACAGTTACTTCTCCTGAAGGGGCAGTCGTTACGTCTGCAGTACTCACTTTTCCTTCTGCATAAGCAGATCTCCATTTTCTGAGGCTACTATTGAAACCAGCACCGATATCATTGTCGGTTGGTGCACGCCAGAAACCTGGCTGAGGGCCTTCCGCTAACAATTGTACACCCTTTACCGTGTAACCAGTCATTAATCCTTTGTCAAGGTCTAGCGTTACGGTAAAGTCTTTTCCTTTAACCAGAGTTTTTCCCGCTGCCTTTTCTACAGTTAGTTTACCCGCAGCTGCTGCAGTTGGCTGCGACCATGCTGGTGTACCATTCCATGCAAACTGTTCGGTTGCAATGGTATAATTTAATGGAAGGAAAGGTTCCGCTGTTTTTAAATCATAATATACATTCAGGAAGTATTCTGATCCTGCTTTAGCTTTAGTCTTAATTGGCAGGCTCAGTTCTTTTTCTGTTCTTGGATCGATGCTAAGGACGTTCTGACTTCCTTTTTCAACGATCTTGCCATTCTCTAACAGCTCCCAGTTTAACTTCACATTCTCCAATCCTTTGAAGAAATAAGAGTTGTTTACGGTGATGCTGTTGTGGCCATTGTATTTGGTTTTAATGTATTGGTATACCTTTTTCACCTCTACTGCCATTGGAGTCATGCCACGATGATTCGTCACCACACCTTTAACACTAAAGTTATTGTCACTAAAATTTTCATTTACCGGGCCGCTTAAAGGGAAATCACCACCATAAGCATTGATGCGTTTACCATTTTTAACGGTATCAATAGCCTGATCGATCCATTCCCAGATGTATCCACCTTGTAAATTCGGCTGACTTTCAATCACATCCCAGTATTCTTTAAAGTTACCAAGGCTGTTTCCCATGATGTGTGCAAATTCGCTCATGATCAAAGCACGGTCAGGCTTGCTGTTCGCATAGCTTTTCAACCAGTTTGGATCTGGATACTGAGGCACAATCATGTCTGTATTGAAATCTTCTTCTGCGCGTTCGTATTGTACCGGACGCCCGTCATTTGCTTTCAGCCAGTCGTAACCTTCATAGAAGTTTCTTCCATTACCGGCTTCATTTCCTAATGACCAGGTGATCACCGATGAATGGTTTTTATCGCGCTCATACATTCTTTTGATACGCTCCAAATGCGGCATTCTCCATTCTTTATCATTTCCAAGCGTATAAGCAAGGTCATAATAACGACCATGGGATTCAATGTTTGCCTCATCAATTACATACAGTCCGTATTCATCGCAAAGCTCCATCCAATAAGGATCTGGTGGATAATGAGAGTGTCTTACGGAGTTCACATTCAATTTTTTCATCATTTCCATATCCTTCAGCATGTCTGCTTTAGTTAAGGTATGACCTTGTGTGGCATTGTGCTCATGACGATTTACTCCTTTAAAGAACACTCTTTTTCCATTCACCAGGAAGTTGTTATTGACTAGCTCTACTGTACGGAAACCGATTCTTTGCGGAATCACTTCCAGCACCTCTCCTTTTTTATTTTTCAGGGTGATGAATAAGGTATATAGGTTTGGTGTTTCAGCAGTCCACGCGGCAACATTTGGAATTTCCGTTTGCAGCTTCACATTGGCTTTATAGTTACCAATTACCTTGTTTACACCTTTTGTTTCATCCGTATATACGGTTTTACCTTTTGGATCTACCAGTTCTAAAGCTACTGAAAAGGTATCAGGAGTGCTGTGCAGCGTTCCTCTTTCGATTTTGTAGTTGTTGATTTCGGCATCAAAAGAAAGTAATCCGTTTTTGAAGGTTTTATCTAAAGTAGCGATGGTTTTAAAATCTCTGACATCTACTTTTGGCGTAGAATAGAGGTACACATCACGCTCGATTCCAGATATTCTCCACATGTCCTGGCATTCCAGGTAACTGCCATCACTCCAGCGGTATACTTGTAAAGCCACCAAATTTTCTCCTTTTTTCAGGTATTTAGTGATGTCAAATTCCGCAGCAAGCTTACTGTCTTCGCTATACCCTACTTTCTTACCATTCACCCAGATGTAAAATGCTGATTTTACCGCCCCAAGGTGGATAAAAGTCTGACGGCCATCCCAGTTCTCTGGAAGTGTAAACTTCTTTCTGTAGGAACCTACCGGATTATTATCCTCAGGAATGTCGAATGGCGGGTTTAAACGCTCTCCCATTACTTTGCGGCCAGTAAATTCGTAAGGATGATTTACATAAATCGGCAAGCCATAACCATTGGTTTCCCAGTTTGCAGGGACTTTAAAATTATCCCATTTAGTATCGTCGAAAGTAGTTTTAAAAAATTCTTGTGGACGCTGACGCGGGTCTTGAACCCAGTTAAATTTCCATTGTCCATTTAGTGTTAAGAAGTAATTAGACTTCTCCTTTTCACGCTTTGCCGCCAATGCTTTGCTTTCATAAGCAAATGCCGAAGCACGCATAGGCATCCTGTTTACAGCAACCACTTCTGGAGTTTGCAGCTCCGTTGGTAATTGCTGGCTCATTACTGCCGAAGAGGCCAATAACAAGGATAGTGTGGTAAAAATTGTTCTCATTTATGTGTTTAGATTGTATTGCTAAGACTAACGTAATTATATTTTAGCGAATAAGGCCTCAAATGGGCAACGCAAACGTTTGACTGGTTTTTGATCCTTCTTTTAATTCCGCTTTGCCTAATTTCATATTTCGAACCACAAACAAATCAACAAACACACCAATGAACATGAAGAAATTTACCTTTTTCCTTCTTGCTTTTCAGCTGCTGATTCTTCCGGCGACTTTTGCCGGAAGCAGGGCTGAAATCGAGCCTGAAAGCATCATCATCCCCCTTGGAGGCAATGGGTATGTAGAAAAAGGCGGTACTGCAAGAATCAAAAATGAAGGTTTGAGCAACTGGAGCAATGCTGCAGATGTGATTGCCATTTACTTTAGGACAGAAGCTGCAGGATCGGCAGATTTATCGCTTAAACTCCGTATTCCTGACGGGAACAGTAAAATCAGCGTTACCGTGGCTGGAAAGACATTTCAAAAAGAACTGAACAATACCGGCACTCAAATCGTACCCTTAGGTCAGGTATTGATTAAAGCCCCCGGTTATGTTAAAGTAGAATTGAAAGGGATCAGTAAAACCGGCGCTGTATTTGCCGAGGTCTCAGACTTGCTAGTCGGCGGTTCTGCCCTTGCAAAAGGCGCTGTCTATGTGAAAAACAATGAAGGTAGTTATTTTCATTGGGGCAGAAGAGGTCCTTCTGTACATTTAAACTACGAAATCCCTGCGGAAGCAAAAGGAAAAGTAGAATGGTTCTATAATGAAATTATGGTTCCTAATGGAGAAGACAAGCAAGGTACTTATTACATGGCCAATGGATTTGGCGGTGGTTATTTCGGGATGCAGGTGAACTCCCCTACCGAACGCAGGGTACTTTTTTCTGTCTGGAGCCCATTTACTACGGATGATCCAAAATCTATTCCTGACAGTATGAAGATTGTGTTGTTGAAAAAAGGGAATACTACTAAAACCGGCGAGTTTGGGAATGAAGGTTCCGGCGGACAAAGTTATATGCTTTACCCATGGAAAGCAGGTAAAAGCTATGCATTTTTAACTCATGCAAAGCCTAATCCAGCGAAAAACACGACTGTATATACTGCTTACTTCAAGGATCTTGACAAAGGCGACTGGCAATTGGTGGCCAGTTTTGAGCGCCCGCAATCCGCAGTTTACTTGAGCGGCATCTATTCTTTCCTGGAAAATTTCTCTCCGACAACAGGCGATCAGTCCCGCAGAGGTGACTATAAAAACCAATGGGCGATTGATGCATCAGGAAAATGGCACGAGGTGACCAACGCGAAATTCACGGCAGACGCAACAGCAAGAATCAACTATAGAAAAGACTATACTGGTGGAACAGATCAAACTTCTTTCTACTTAAAAAATTGCGGCTTTTTTAATGACTTTACCCCCATTAATACGCCATTTCATAGGAAATCAACAGGAAAAACACACCCTGAAATAGATTTCAATAAGCTGCCTTAGGTAGGCAGCATTGATCAGGACTGGCTCAAGAATATCATTTGGCCACACACCGGAAACCGGTATTCTCCAGTCCTGTATCCATCGAAGACTTCATTTTGGAAGTTACTCTATATCCTTTGCAATAGGAGGAATGACACATAAATGAACCTCCTCTGATAATTTTCTTAGGAATGCCTGGTTCTGCGGCATCATAGCTGTCTTTTGGCCCCTGTGGGTTTACAGTTACTCCTTTTTGCTGCTGGTAATAATCTTCACGATACCAGTCTGCTGTCCACTCCCATACATTTCCCGCCATATCATATAAGCCATAGCCATTGGCAGCAAATGATTTTACTGGTGCTACATTTCCGTAACCATCTGTCTTTTTATCGGAATATGGGAATTCTCCCTGCCAGGTATTGGCCTTTACTTTTCCTGTGGCCAGGTCTTCATCTCCCCAGGGGTATTTTTTATCTTTCAGACCACCTCTTCCAGCGTATTCCCATTCTGCTTCTGTAGGCAATCTTTTTCCCGCCCATTTGGCATAGGCATTGGCATCAAACCAGGAAACCTGCGTTACCGGATAATTCTCTTTGCCTTTGATACTGCTTTTTGGTCCTTGCGGGTGCTTCCAACTGGCACCAGGTGTCCAGCTCCACCATTGTGAAACGTCATTGATGTCTACGCGACCTTTTGGTGGGGAAAAGGTTAAAGATGCGGGCTGCAGCTGGTCTTCTGATGGTTTAGGTGTGCCCGGAGGCAGTTGTTTTCTGATCTCTTCCCAATCCGGCTTTTGTTCCGCCTGGGTGATATATCCTGTTGCTTTCACGAATGCAGCAAACTGGGCATTGGTAACTTCCGTTTCATCAATCCAGAAGCCGTCCATTTTCACTTCATGTGCCGGGTATTCATCTCTGCGGCCTTCTTTATCTGAAGCACCCATCCGAAATGATCCGGCAGGAATATATTTCATGCCTTCATGCGAATTCAGCCCGTTTTTTTTATCCTTAGCAAGTGTTTCTATACCAGTCACAGCGCCATATCGCTTAGGAAGGTTGGAATTACAACACACAGAATCGCTCAGATTGGAACCGGACATCCCGGCATTTAACGTCGTATCTGCGGAATTACCGGCAGCACTTTTATCTTCACTTTTCTGGTTGCAGGCGACCATAGCCGACGCTAAAAACAAATACAAAAACTCTTTCTTCATAAAAAAATTGGGGTCATGCTCAGGTTGCGGGTAAAAGCCCGAAGATAACGGCATAGGCGATCCTGAACTCCGCTTAATGAAGGCAAAATAATGATAAAATATTAAATTCTCAGCTCATTTTGGCGATTATTAACGCATCACGCCAATTTTACTTCCTTCCCAATCCGGAAACAGCAATTTATCGTTATGAAGGTTCAGATGTTTGTCTGCCACCTCAGAAAACACGCTTCTAAAATCAGTGGTTACGGCCAAATCTCTGCCATCTTCCAGATTTTCTATTGCCATTGGCTGAACATTTCCATGTACCAGGCCACCATTTACGTCATTGCCCAAAATAAAATTGCAGGAAGCGCGTCCATGATCTGTTCCGCCGGTTCCATTTTGCTTCACAGTACGACCAAATTCGGTCATGGTCATTACCGTTACATCATCTTGTAATGTTCCCATATCTGTCCAGAAAGCCATGATGCTATTGCTGAGGTCGTTCACATTTCTCGCGAAAATCCCCGTATCGGTGCCTTGATTAAAGTGGGTATCCCATCCTCCGGATTCCGCAAAAGCAACTTCCATTCCTACATTCATCTTGATCAGCTGTGCGATTTGTTTCAAGGAATTGCCGAGTGCTGTGTTGGGATAGACTGCGTTATTGGCTGGTTTATAGTTTTTCGCATCCGTTTTCTGCAGCATTTTTATCGCTTCAAAACTCTCCTTTCCGGTATCTTTAAGCAGGTTTGAAGAGGTTTGATCGTATAAATCCTCAAAACTTTTGGCGGCCAGATTGGCCCCGTTCATATTCCCTCTCATCTGGATATTAAAATCCTGGAGGTTACTAATCGCCAAAGCCGGGTTTTCGCCATAAAAAGACCTGGGTAAGGAGGAAGTCAAGCTCACACCCTGAAAAGGTGTGGCGCCATCATGCCCAAGTAGCCCCACAGCCCGGTTCAACCAACCGCTATCCGTTCCTTTTTTAAATGGCGTACCTGATTCCATGTAATCCTGTGCATCAAAATGGGACCTGGTATTGTTAGGTGATCCGATGCCATGCACAATACCCATCCGCTTATCGCGAAAAACGGATTCAAAAGCTGCCATGGAAGGATGCAGACCAAAACGCCCATCCAAGTCTATTAGAGGTGTATTTTTTGCTGCTTTTGCAGCGCTCATGAATAGGTTTGGTCTTGCTTGCTGCAGGTATTGATCTGTAAATGGCGTAACGGCCATTAAACCATCCATCGCCCCGCGCTGGAAAATACAAACCATTATTTTCTTTCTATTGAATAAACCCGGCTCTTTAGTATGGGCTACTGCCTCCGCCAAAAACCCTGGAATCCCACCCAATCCGATGCCAAATAATGCCAGTCCACCACCTTTTATAAATCCTCTTCTTGAAGTCATGATTTCTTAATTTTATAGCTGTATTTTCAGGAATTTTATGTTTCTATCTCAGGAATTTCATGCGCTGTAGTTCCTAAGTTTCATTGCTGTATTTCAACCGAATTATTTTCTTTGAAACTCAGGTGAGCCAATAATTACTCCAACTACCTGTGCTAACATTGCATTGTTATTTTTTTTATCTTCTTTTCTCTTGTCCGCAGTACTGGCTATCTTATCCTCAGTATTAGATGTTTTATCCCCATCATTCATTGTTTTATCTCCGAACGCTGCTGCTTTATCCGCAGCATTCGCGACTTTCATCGTCAGGGCAGGATCGTTGAGCATGGGTTGAAGCCTTTTGAATGTAGTTGTTAAATCACGTTCAGGCATCATGATCTTTCCATAAGTTAGCAATGCAGCTTGGGCACTTTCCGGCTCATGAAAATCATTTAATCTGGCCAGGTTAATACTGACCCCAGGAATACGCTGTGCGGCAATCGCGAGTCCGAAGTTCATTCTATTGAGCAAAGAACCCGTATTAATCCAATATTGTCCTTTATCTGGAAAGCCGGTAGGCGCCTGATAGTAATACATTTTTTGCCCCATTCTATTGACCCAGTTAAAGAGCTGGTATGGCTGTATAATGTTGGCATCTAAAGCACGTACCGAACTAATTGTGAGTTCAAAGGGAGATTTTGTTTTTTCGCGAATGGCAGTGCTGCTCCAGAATTCGGGAGCGGAAACCATGGTCATCATCACTTGCCGGATATCTCCTTTAGACTTGCTAAAAGTTTTTGCCATCTTATCAATCAAGCTTTGGGGAGGACTGTCATTTACAAATCTGGTGGCTAGTTTGGTGCTGATAAATTTAGCCGTTGCAGGATGATTCGCCAGTACATCAAATAGTTCAATTCCTTCTTCGTATCCGCCCCCTGCTGCGAAATGATGTCCTAATACTGTTTTCTCTTCATTATCGTGTCGGTTTGGAACAAACAGAAAGTCGCCGTCTTTTACAAAACCTCTCTTTTTCAGATTCTCTTCTCCTACCTGCTCAATGATCTTTTTCATTGCTGCACCATAACCTTCCTCGCCCATTGGCGCGATCGTCCAACCGGTAAGTACTCTTGCAGCCTGGGTTACGTCCGACTGTGTATAGCCTCCATCCACCCCCAAAGTATGGAGTTCCATGACTTCCCTTGCGTAGTTTTCATTGAGACCGCCAGATTTTCTTTTTACCGGAACAAGCTTCTTGTTATTTACATTGCTGATATTCCTATTGCTGTTGTCTCTATTATTATTTCTATTGTTGTTATTTCTGAACTGCCGGCCTTGGTTATTACTCATTCCCTGGCCTAGATCATCTTTTACCGGTGTTCCGGTACTGCTAAAATTATCCAGATAGATGAGCATAGCCGGAGATTTTGCGGTAGCCAGCAGTAAGTCTTCAAATTTCCCGGTTACATTAGGACGGATGATATCCCTTTCGTAGGCTGGAACGAATGCTGCACATTGATTTTTTGTAAGGGAAACATTGAAATGATTGAACCAGAAATCGGTGAGCAGTTCTCTTAGCTGGTTATTCGTATAAGCTGCTCTTAGTACCTTTTGATTGATGAACTGCCTTAATAATTCTTGTTCCGGTTTGTATCCTTTTTGTTCCATATAAGCACGGATCTGCGCCCGATACTCTGGTTTATCTGCTTTATTTACGGAATCTTTATTTATAAAACCATCCTGAATGGCTAGTCGTAATACGCGGTTTGCTCTTGGATATTTATTTTCGACCTCAGTATTACTCAGGCGGATATCGTCATACTTACTCAACAACAAATTCAATGAATCATCTGGTAAATCTCCATCAAGCTGTTGCTGAAACCAGCGTTCCAGCCCCATCTTCATGACGGCATCCACTTCTCCATCTTTTGCACCATAGGTAAATCTGCTCAATAAATGTGCTGCTGCCTGACGTTCGGTTAAGCCTGCCTGTCGATAAGGAAAAGCTGTTTTATACCGTTCTGACTGTCCATTTCTAAAGGAACTAAAAATTATAGTGAAGAATAGCAGCCCTATAAATGAGTAAATAACCTTTACCGGAGTTTTCATATTGTTGGTTTTTTGAGGTATACTACTTATGACCAGCAGAATAGAAAAAAGATTAATGCTTTTTTAAATATAACAAAAACCGACCCGAACATTTCCTCGTATCTGCCCATACAAAACTACTATCATGAAAAAAACATTCTTTACCGTAATTGCCCTAGTAGCTATGGCATTCACAACACAAGCTCAGAAAAATCCAATGGTTGGTGGCGCAGCGATGTATGCCAATAAAGACATTGTTGATAATGCTGTAAATTCCAAAGACCATACTACTCTTGTTGCAGCAGTAAAAGCTGCAGGGCTGGTAGAAACATTAAAATCAGCAGGGCCATTCACTGTATTTGCACCTACCAATGAAGCATTTGAAAAACTTCCAGCCGGAACGGTGGAAACACTTTTAAAACCAGAAAACAAAGCCATGTTAACTAAAATCCTGACTTACCATGTAGTTGCGGGAAAAATGACAGCTGCAGACATTGCAAAAGCCATTAAAGCTGGAAAAGGTAAAGCAGAGCTGACTACCGTTAGCGGTGGAAAATTATGGGCATGGATGGAAGGAAACAAATTGGTATTGAAAGATGAAAAAGGCGGTATGTCTACGGTAACCATCGCCAATGTGATGCAAAAAAATGGTGTGATCCATGTTATTGACACCGTTTTAATGCCTGAATAAAAACATTAAAAGAAAAGCCCAAAGGAAAAGGAAAGATATAGAAAAGGTAGAGTAAGGCTTTAACAGGCAGTTCAAATTGAGCTGCCTGTTTTTTTATACCCTTATTCCTATTCTTCGCTCCATCTCTATACAACTGCCCCGGTTCCCAAATTTCGAACCTTCATTATTCATCAGAAAAATTGATCCTGTTCGAAGACCTGCAAATGTTTTCCTCTTCGGAAAAGATTTGAGTCTGAGCACAGGATCAATTTTTCCCTTTTGTCAGAAGATTTTAATTTGTCACCTCTCCACATTAACAAACTTTTACCTTTCTATTATGTTTACCTACGAAATACACGAAGCATGACCAGGGCATGTTCCCATGCACCATCTGCTTTATAAAAACCTCACAGATGAAGTTCGAACTTACCCCAATTGACGTTGTCCAGAACATCGAAAAAGAAGATTTTGAGAAAAACTATCTAAGCGCCCGTCGCCCGCTCATCATAAAAAACATGTCCAAAAACTGGCCTGCTTATGAAAAGTGGACTCTCGACTATATGAAAACCGTAGTTGGCGATAAAACTGTCCCACTCTACGACAGTTCCAAAGCGGATCCTTCCAAGCCAATCAATGCTTCGGCAGCAGAGATGAAGTTTGCAGATTATGTAGACCTGATTAAAAATACCCCTACCGACCTTCGCATTTTCCTTTTCGACCCTATCAAACAGGCTCCAAAACTATTAGAAGACTACCGGGCACCGAAAGAACTAATGGGTGGCTTTTTAGACAGTTATCCGAATATGTTTTTCGGTGGAAAGGGTTCTGTTACCTTTTTACATTACGACATTGACCTTGCACACATCTTCCACACTCATTTTGGCGGAAGAAAGCATGTGATACTATTTGAAAACAAATGGAAAGAGCGCCTGTATCAAATCCCTTATGCGACTTATGCATTAGAAGATTACGATGTAGAAAAACCGGATTTCGATCAATTTCCAGCTCTAAAAGGAGTAAAAGGAATTGAAGCTTACCTGGAGCATGGCGACACCTTATTTATGCCTACCGGTTACTGGCACTGGATGAAATACCTGAATGGTTCTTTTTCCATCAGTTTGCGGGCATGGGATAAATCTCTCGCCGTAAAAGCCAAAAGCTTGTATAACCTGACGATCCAACGCAAATTCGATGATTTTATGAAGGCCAATTTTAGAGAAAAGTACATGGCATGGAAGGAAAGACTCGCTATTAGAAGAGCGAATAAGGCGCTTGCGGATCAGAAGCCAAGATAATTTTACGGTCAGCACTTTGCTCATTCACAGTCCGAGTCTTGATGATTAAGTACTACAACCTTAATCATTAACTGTCACAACCTTGATCGCCGGCAAAAATAATTATTCTTAGATGGATAAATTTAGATTTTAATTTACACTTTTGTCCTTTAACCTTGATAATTATGAGCTTTATATTGAAGCCGGTAGATACCGTTGAGAACATTAGTCCTGAGGATTTCAAAAAGAATTATTTAGATCCGAGGCGTCCTTTAATTATAAAGGGATTGACTAAATCATGGCCAGCCAGAGAAAAATGGACGACTGAATATTTAAAGGAAATTGCCGGCGACCTGAATGTCAGCTTGATGGACAATTCTAAAGCTGATCCCTCAAAGCCGATCAATGCCTCCGTAGCAGAAATGCGTTTTGGCGATTACCTGGACCTGATCAAAAGAGAACCTACTGAACTTCGCATATTTTTCTTTAACCTATTCAAGCATGTACCTAGCTTGATTAAAGACATTGTATTGCCAAAAGATCTGATGGGTGGCTTCATCGAAAGCATGCCTGCTATGTTTTTTGGTGGCTCAAATTCGGTTACTTTCTTACACTACGACATTGATTTACCTCACCTTTTCCATACCCATTTTGGTGGAAGAAAACACATCATTTTGTTTGACAACAAATGGAAGAAAAGGTTATACTGTATTCCTAATGCCACTTATGCTTTAGAGGATTATGATGTTGCCAACCCTGATTTCGAAAAATTCCCGGCTTTAAAAGGTGTGGAAGGTTATGAAGTGTTCCTGGAACATGGCGACACTTTATTTATGCCTACCGGAATGTGGCACTGGATGAAATACCTGGACGGTTCTTTCTCTTTAAGTTTAAGAGCATGGGATGCTTCCATCACCAGAAAAGCACAAAGTGTATTTAATTTAGCCATAAAAGGCGGATTAGATAGCGTGTTGAAAATGGCTTTTAAAGCTCCTTATGCAAAATATAGAGAAAAAGTTGCAGTAAAAAGAGCAGAACGTGCACTTGCAAATGGCTCTCCAAAATAGTTGTTTTTTTTTAAATCAGGGTATGCCTCGTTTTTCATACCCTGATTTAAATCAGCGATACTCAGGCGCCTAAATAAAGCTTCCAGCTATTTTTAGCTGCCAATCCGACCCATTTTTCTGTCCGGGTATTTTTACAACTGGATAACATTACTCCCTTTTCAAACTTTTACCTTCGATATTCCGTTTATAACGAATATATGAGAGGTTTCCATTTTTCTAATTTCCAGCCAGATGACTTACCGAAAGGTGGTTTCGATGAATTGCTGAAGCTCTTCACTCAGCTGCTCAATTATACTGCCGGTGATGCGGGAGAAACATTGGCCTGGATGAATGAGCTGGACAAGAAATACAAGTTCACCAACAACGATTATGGGATGGGTAACTTCATTGACGACCTTAAAGAAAAAGGTTACATCAAGGAGAATCCTGCAAACGGTGAGATGAACATTACCGCAAAGACGGAGCAAACAATTCGTCAATCGGCATTAGAGGAAATCTTCGGCAAGCTTAAAAAAGCAGGCCGTGGAAACCATAACACCAATATTTCTGGAATTGGCGAAGAGAAAAATGCCGATAGAAGGGAATACAGTTTTGGCGACCCTCTGGATCAGATTGACATGACTGCCTCCATTCACAATGCACAGATTAACCATGGTATCGGCAATTTCACCCTGACCGAGCGCGATCTGGAAGTAGAAGAAAAGGACTATAAAACCCTAACCTCTACCGTGCTGATGATCGACATTTCTCATTCCATGATTCTTTATGGGGAGGACAGGATTACGCCAGCTAAAAAGGTGGCCATGGCCCTGGCAGAGCTGATTAGAACCAGATATCCAAAAGATACACTGGATATTGTGGTTTTTGGAAATGATGCCTGGCCGATTACCATTAAAGACCTGCCCTACTTACAGGTAGGCCCCTATCACACCAATACTTTTGCCGGGTTGGAACTCGCGGCAGATCTTTTAAGACGCCGCAAAACCCATAATAAGCAGATTTTCATGATCACCGATGGTAAGCCTACCTGTCTGAAAGAAAATGGCGCTTATTATAAAAACAGCATGGGTTTAGACAGAAAAGTGGTCAATAAAACATTAAATATGGCTGCACAGTGTAAACGATTAAATATTCCGATCACCACCTTTATGATTGCACAGGATCCTTATCTACAGCAATTTGTCAGGGAGTTTACCCAAATTAACGGAGGCAGGGCCTTCTATAGCTCGCTGAACGGATTGGGAGAATACATCTTTGAAGATTACATTAAAAACAGAAGAAAAACGGTTCGATAATCCCTAATACAATACTACACACGAAAAACATCATACCAAAGACATCATAATGGATCACATCACTATAAAAACCCTTGGCCAATTAAAGGCCTCCAATTATAAGTCGCTTGCCGTAAAAGACGAGCTCCGTAAAAATCTGATCACACAGCTTCAAAGCAATGAGGCCGGTTTTGAAGGAATTTTAGGCTATGACGAAACCGTAATGCCGGAACTTCAAACTGCCATTTTATCCAGACATAATATTTTGCTATTGGGTTTAAGAGGCCAGGCAAAAACCAGAATTGCCAGATTGATGGTCAATTTATTGGATGAATATATTCCGTATGTTGCCGGAAGCGAGATTTTTGACGATCCACTCCAACCTATTTCATGGTATGCAAAACATGAGATCAGTATTCATGGAGATGATACGCCGATCAGCTGGCAGCACCGAAGCGAACGTTACACGGAAAAACTAGCGACGCCAGATGTGACCGTTGCCGATTTAATCGGGGATGTGGATCCGATCAAAGCCGCGACTTTGAAACTGACTTACAATGACGAAAGGGTAATTCACTTCGGATTGATTCCAAGGGCACACCGCAGTATTTTTGTCATCAATGAACTCCCGGATTTACAAGCCAGGATTCAGGTGGCTTTGTTTAATATGCTGCAGGAAAAAGATATTCAGATCAGGGGCTTTAAATTGAGATTACCACTGGATGTGCAGTTCGTATTTACCGCCAATCCGGAAGATTATACCAATAGAGGGTCTATTGTGACACCTTTAAAAGATCGTATTGAAAGTCAGATTTTAACCCATTACCCAAAAACAATTGCCATTTCCAGGGAGATTACCGCTCAGGAAGCGAAAATCACCACTGCACAAAAAGAAAGTGTAGAAGCTGATGGTTTGGTTAAAGACCTGGTAGAACAAGTGGCTTTTGAGGCTAGACAAAGTGAATTTATCGATCAGAAATCCGGTGTTTCTGCCAGGTTAACCATCTCTGCTTATGAAAACCTGATCAGCACTGCTGAAAGAAGGATGCTCATCAATAAGGAAAAAAACACTTTTGTAAGGTTGTCAGATTTAACAGGAATTACCCCTGCCATTACTGGAAAAATTGAGTTGGTTTATGAGGGAGAGCTGGAAGGCCCGGCAAAAGTAGCCCATACATTGATCGGAAAGGCCATCAAATCTCTGTTTAACCGCTACTTCCCGGATCCTGAGAAAGCGAAGAAAAGCAAGTCTGCGAACCCATATTTCCGCATTACTGAGTGGTTTACAGAAGGGAATACTTTAGATATTTCCGATCAGTTAACTTTTGCTAAATACAAAAAGGAATTGATGCAGGTGGATGGATTAACTGAGCTGGTAAAACAGTTCCACCCGAAATTGAGCGCGAATCAAACTTTGCTGATGATGGAATTTGTGCTGCATGGTTTGGCAGAATATTCGCAGCTAAACAAGAAATACCTGCAAAGTGGGTTTGGATTCTCTGACATGTTCGACAGCCTGTTCAATACCAGTCCGGATGAGGAGGATGAAGATGACATGGACTTCAGATAAGCTTTTTTAAATTTCATTTTTTTATAATTACGCCAAATGGGCCGATTACCCGTCTTTATATTTTTATCAGTCCTGCTGCTAGCATTCGACTACTACTGCTTTCGCGCGATTCTTAGTGTTTTCAAGAAATGGAAACCAGGAACACGAAAGTTGTTTACCATCCTTTGGTGGGGTTATACTTTTGTACTGCTGGTTGGAGTTTTCAGCACCTTCTATGCGAACCTGTTTCTGAGCCTTAAATCAGTGATTCTGGTGGCTTATTTCTTAACTGTAGCCTGTAAGCTGGTTTTGCTTCCTTTCCTGGTTATAGACGATTTCAGGAGGTTTATCATTAAGCTATCCCGGTCTTCGAAACCGAACACCGGGCCGGTTGCAGATCCTGTACTTCCAGAAACCATGACACAGGTGACGCCTGGAGAGCCGATCAGCCGTTCTTCTTTTCTCGTCAAAGCCGGACTGGTTACTGCTGCCATTCCACTTACTTCTTTAAGCTGGGGAATTGCCAGAGGTGCTTATGATTATAAAGTAATCCGTAAGACCTTAGTCCTCCCTAACCTTCCTTCTTCCTTTGAGGGTATGAAATTAGGTCAGATTTCGGACATCCATTCCGGAAGTTTTTATAACCCCAGAGCTGTTTTAGGTGGCGTGGAAATGCTGCTGACAGAAAAACCGGATGTTATATTTTTTACCGGGGATCTGGTCAACGATTTGGCGACCGAAATGCGCGATTACCAGGATATTTTCAAGAAGGTGAAAGCACCATTGGGCGTGTATTCTGTATTAGGAAACCATGATTATGGGGAGTACCGCTTTGGAAAGGAACCTTCTGCGATCAAAACGAAGAACTTACAGGAGGTGATCAAAACGCATGGGCGGATGGGCTGGGACTTGCTCATGAACCAGCATAGACGCCTGAAAGTGAACGGGGAAGAGATTGGAATTTTAGGTATCGAAAACTGGGGAACCGGAAGATTCCCTAAATACGGCAGAATGGATCTGGCAACGAAAGACACGGATGACCTTCCTGTTAAATTACTATTGTCGCACGATCCGTCGCATTGGAGGGCAGAAGTATTACCCAAATACCCACAGATTGACGCGATGTTTAGCGGCCATACCCATGGCATGCAATTCGGTGTAAGAACGGAAGATTTCCAATGGAGTCCCGTACAATATATCTATAATGAATGGGCAGGCTTATACCAGGAAAAGCAGCAGCAATTGTATGTAAATGTGGGATATGGCTTCCTGGGCTATCCTGGAAGGGTTGGAATTTTACCAGAAATCACGATATTTGAGTTGAAACGTGCTTAGCTAATTTGCATCTTCGGACATGGTAAAAAAAATACTGTTTTCCAGCCTTGACTTTTTGCTATTTAGCAATTTGTTTATCGCCATTTGTGCGGTTGCTCAAGGTCTGGTTACTTATTATTTATTACAGGTTCCTCCTGATAAATATATTTTGGCCATCATCTTCTTCGGAACGTTGGGGCTCTATAATTTCAGCATGCTGCTGTCTGCACCAAAAGATCCTGCAAATTCTCCATTGATGAGGGTTCGCTGGATCTTTTCACACCATCGGTTAATTATTTCCATGGCATTGATCTCAGGACTTTGCCTGATTCCCTTAGGATTGCTGTATTTAAGTATTGAGGCGCAGCTGCTGATGCTATTTACCGGCGTATTGGCCGTTAGTTACAATATCCCTTTTTTAACGCTGGATGGCCAGAAAATAGGTTTGAAGAATATTCCTTTAATTAAGCTTTTTTTGGTGGCACTGATCTGGTCGATTAGCTGCGTGCTCCTCCCAATTGTAGAAACTGAGCATAACCAATTACTGAATATCTCTACTGGTGAAACCCTGCTATTGGTCGCCATGCGCTTACTGTTTATTGCAGCCATCACGATTCCTTTTGATGTGCGGGACCTATTTCAGCATAAAATTCTTGCCTTAAAAACAATTCCTGCCTTATTAGGAGATAAAAAAGCATTTCTATTTTCTCTGTTTTTATTGGGCGGGTATTTAGTTTTGCTGATTTTGCTCCAGCAAACTGTCAACCTTGAGGTAATTTTGCTGACGCTTACCATCGGGTTAACAGGTTGGTTGATCTATAAATCAAATCCAGAAAGAAACGAATACTATTATTTCCTGTACTTAGATGGAATGATGTTATTGCAGTACCTGTTACTGGTACTGCTGCACTTATATTTTTAAGCAGGATTAAAACGATAACCTACTCCTCTTACGGTTTGTAACAACTGAGGGTTATCAGGATTAAGCTCTATCTTTTTACGCAGACGCACAATGTGCATATCCAGGGTTCTGGTATTTACATCTGAATTGTATCCCCAAACTACCAGCATCAGTTCATCACGATTGATCACTTTATTTGGGTTTCTCAGGAAATAAAGCAGGATTCTATTTTCTAAAATGGTCAGCTCTATTTTCTTTTCATTTCTGAATAAGGTGTGGATGTTAGGATGATGCTCCATATTTCCAAAACGATGGATCTCTGAGCGGTCGTTATTCAATAAGAATTTCACTTTATTATCCAGCATAGCCACCAATACATCCATGTTGAAAGGCTTCGTTACGTAGTCGGAAACACCGAAGTTATACGCATCGATCTTATCTACATCCTGTGCTTTTGCGGTCATCATGATGATCAGGTTTTCAAACCCTTGTTTACGAACTTCTTCGCAAACCTCAGAACCTTGTTTACCAGGTAACATCCAATCCAGTAAAACAATATCCGGCTTTTCAGTCAAGATCGTTTTCTCTGCAATTTCACCATCACCAGCCTCCAGAACATCATATCCTTCTGCTTTTAAACGGTGGACCACTAAAAACCTTAGGTTCTCATCATCTTCAACTATTAATATTTTAATTCCCTTAGACATATTTCTAATCGTTATATGGTAGTACAATTTTAAATTCTGTTCCTTTATTCACCCTGCTTTTTACAGTAATCTCGCCCTTCATAAAGTTAACTACTTCTTTACAGAAAGCCAATCCGAGGCCAACACTTCCATTTTGATTGTACTGGTTTTGAATGCGGAAAAACTTCTTAAAGATATTATTAATTTCGGAGGAAGGAATGCCAATTCCATGATCCGTAAACCTGATCACCACACGGCCTTTAATTAACCGGGCACTGATGTGCAGTTTTTTCCGCTCTGGCGGAGAGTATTTATACGCATTCTCTGCAAGGTTATCAAAAAGGCTGCCTAAAAGCACCGGATCGGTCACAAAAGTGGTAAATCCGCTCACCTCATAGGTAAAATCGAAATCAGGATGTTTCAATCTATGAGATTCTACAGTACTTTCTATAAAATCTTCCATATAAATTTCATCCTGATTGAGTTGAATTGCCTTATTTTCAATTTGCGTGAAAGCCAATAATTTATTCATTAGTCCATTCAGCTTATCTGCTTCTTCATCTAATATTTTGCCGTAAAGTTTCAGTTCCCTATCGCTGAGTGAGCTGGCACTTTTAATGTTATTACCAGCTATTTTTATGACACTGACGGGTGTTTTAAACTCATGGGTGAGGTTATTTACAAAGTCATATTGTAATTTGAACATACGCTGATTGATATTCAGGTTTCTGTAAATTAAAAACGCAACCAGTACTACGATCCCGTAAAAGACGAGAATAGCAGCGGCAATGGGCAGGAAATAACTGAGGATCTCACGGTCCACAAATGACTTAGAGGAAAGGAAATACAGCTTATAGTCCGAAAAAGCACCTGGGAGTGTAATCTCCGTACTTAAATAAGTTTCGGAGGTATCCAGGGGATCGTATGTGGAAGGCTGAATCTTAATGTACTGGTATAAAAGTGGCCTGGAATTGATGATTTTAAGTTTATAGGGATCCAGATGGAAGGACAGCATATCTTGCTGATATACCGGCTGTGGCTCTAATTTAGCCCTCAGCATCCGTTTATACATCTTCAAATCTTCTGTTCTTGGAATGTTCAGGTAGGTGATTTTATTGGAACGTACATTACTGAAATTGCTAAACAGTTCGTCCTGACTCGGCACCTTATTGGTATCCAGACTTTCGATATAAGAGGCAAGTTTCAATGCCAGGGCATTAAAATCATCACCAACAATAAAATTTCGGGTATTTGCCCTGGAGAAAAGCCGGATAGAATCGGCCGGGATGAGGGGTCCGAATTGATAAATATCTTTAGGTCCAAAGGAAAACTTACCGGTATTCAGTCCGTCATTAACGGGTGTGTTTTTTACTTCAGAATCATAGAAGACCACTCTGGATACGAAAGGATATTCCTGTAATACCGTGTCTACAAAACTAGATGCGGTAGCAGAATCCAGGTAGCCATTATAATAGGAAACTTCCGGAAGTTTTTTCTGAAAGAAATCGTTATAAGGTTTAATGGTTTGCTCCAGCACATTCACTTTTTCAGACACAAATTCACTTTCAATGTATTTCTTACTAAAGTTGTAAGCGAGATACAATGACAGGGAAAACAATACAGACATCAGTACGATGAAAGTAAGGATTAAAGAAAAGTTCTTACGATAGCCTGTTTTTTTCTCTGCGATCATTGATCCGAATTTACCTGTTTTTAAGGTTGATTTCTAAAAATTGTTCGAGAGCAGTATAAAACTGATGCCTGCTTTCCAAATTTTTGGTCGGAAATACAATACCTTCATTCTCCAGATAAGTCACGTTCACATTTCTTTTCTTGAGGTTTTTCACAAATTGTAAAGTCTCTGCAGCGTTCGCATTTGGATCTTTTACGTTCTGAGAGATAAATACAGCGGTATTGATCTTATCCGTCTGAAATAAAGGCGAGGCTTTGCGCATTTGATCTGCATCGGTTAATGGGTCTCCCACGATATCATAATACATTTGCAAGCTGTTCTTTAAGAACGGCGGAATAGATTTTAAATACGTAAACAGGTTGATTACACCGGAATTTGAAGCGGCACAGGCGTACATTCCGGGATTCAAATAGGCGCTGTTTAGTGCAATATTCCCCCCAAATCCAGCACCATAGATCCCTATTCTTTTAGGATCTGCTATGTTTTTTTTGATCAGCCATTTTACACCGTCATTAATATCATCCTGGATCTTTCCTCCCCACTGCTTAAATCCAGCGGTCATGAATGCTTTTCCATAACCGGAAGAACCGCGGTAATTCACCTGGAATACAGCATAGCCCCTATTTACCAGAAATTGCACTTCTGCATTGTATCCCCATAGGTTTCGGTCTACCGGCCCATCATGTGGCAGTACTACTACTGGCAGATTTTCCGGTTTTACATGAAGCGGCAAAGTCAGGTAGCCGTTAATCGTCAGGCTATCTCTCGATTGAAAACTAACAGGTTTCATCTCGCTCATTTCCTCCTGCTTGATTGCGGGATTAAAATCACTCAGTTTTTTCAATTTGCGTGTATCTGCAAAATACAGGTAATAAGATCCGGGATTCCGATCGGTAAAGGTGCGCAGTACGAATACATTTTCGGCCTGATCACGGTCTAAAATTCGGGTCTCTGTTTTTGGTAAAAGCTGATCAAGATCCTTATACAATGCTTTTATCGCATCGTCCATGTAATGTTTTTCCTTTTTCCAGGTTTCATAGATCACAAAAGACAGCTGCTGCTTTTTTCTGGAATATTGCGCGTCAGTAATGTTCAGGGAATCGTTTCCAAAAAGAACTTTAAGTTCTTTCCCGGTATTGCAATCCACTTCTACCAAAGCACTTTTATCTCTGTTTACGCTGGAAATTGCATAAATAATATTCGGCCGATCGTGCTTAAAAGCAACTGGCATAAATGTAGTCGTGAAATTATTGGTCATGATGGGCTTAAAAGGCTGACCTTCCTGTGCACGGTACAGCATTGTGGTATTGGCACCATCGGTACTCACTGCCAGCCTTAATTTACCTTCAGAATCCGTACGCCAATCGGTAATGTTTCCGGGATTTTTTGCCACCATCTCCATTCCGCCATTTCGCACATTTAACCGGTAAACGTCAAAGACTGTAGAATCTCTTTTGTTGGAAGAAATCAACAGGTATTTATCATCAATCAGCTGATCTTCAATCACCCGCATCCTACTCTTTTCATTGCTGCTCAGCTGACGCTCATTTGCCCCCTCTTTATTGATAATGAAGATATCTGAACGCCGTTTTGCAGCATCCACTTCTTTATAATAGATCAGTTCATTGTTGCTGAGCCAGAAGTAGAAAATAATGTTTTTATCCTCCAGACGGGTGATTTTTCTGACTTTTCCAGAGGCGATATCTTCTATATAAAGGTTTAAACTCTTCCCTTCCATTTTCAAATAGGAAAGGTTTAGTCCATCCGGGGATACCCGATAGGTCATCCTGTCCTGTGACTTAAAAAAGTCATCCAGGGGAATGGTCCGTTCGCCTCCCTCCTTTGGCTGGCAAGCAAAAGCTAGAGATATTAAAAACAGGAAAAAGTATCTTTTATATCTCATCATATTATTAATCGCTAACAAAGCTACGGAACGCAACCAGTCTATAGCAGATATACACCAATATTGTTACTATTGCATTTCCAGAGCTGATGAATATAAATACTTTTTTGGGCTATGAAAATATAAATCCGTAACATTTAAAATACCCCGAGGTATTAATCTTGTCACAAGACACGCTACATTCGTCTTTAAATCGTTATTTTAGGTTCATGTTTTGTTAAGCCAAATGAAGAAACTCTTTTTAGTCTTTACCTTTTTACTGTTCCAGATCTTTTGTATGGCACAGGACCACATGGACGATGCCATGGCTTATCAATACTACCAGCAAGGGCAATTTCAGGAGGCTGCTGTGCTCTTCGAAAAGCTGTACCACAAAAACAACAATGAAACCTATTTTGAGCTCTATTTTAGCAGCCTGTTGAAGATCAAAAAATTTGATGAGGCGGAGAAATTAGTCAAAAAAGCACTGAAGCAAAACCCAAAAAATCTGGCATACAGCATTGCAATGGGGCGATTGCTTCAAGAGAAAGGACAAAGCCAGGAAGCGAATAAGCAATATATGGAAGCGCTCAGCAACCTCCCGCCCGATGAATTCAAGATCCGGGAAATTGCCACCCAGTTTTATAATTTCCAGGCTTATGACCTTGCCATCACTGCTTTCCTGCAAGGAAGGAAACTGTTAAAAAGCAATAAACCCTTCACTTTTGAACTGCTGAGCATATATCGCTATAAAAAAGACAAACAAATGCTCATTCAGGAATACCTTGATGCCCTGCCGGAAATGCCTCAGCTCCTACCCCAGGCAGAAAGTGTGTTCTCCACTATATTCGAGGATAACAATGACTATCAACTTTTACAAACTGCATTGTTAAGGAAAATACAGAAAGAACCGCAGACAGAAATCTACACTAAATTATTAATCTGGCAATACCTGCAGCAGCAGGAATACGACATGGCCTTAAGGCAGCTGATTGCCCAGGATAAGCGCATCAAAGATGACGGCGGAATCCTGTACCAGGCTGCAAACACTTTCCTTAGCAATCAGGCCTATTCAGTAGCCATTAAAGCTTATGAATACCTGGTATCGAAAGGAAAAGAAAATGAATATTACCTCCCTGCAAAAGTGGAACTGATCAATACCAGATATGAGCTCCTGATGGCAGGAAAATATGAGAAGAACTCCATTACAGAACTGGCAGCAGCTTATCAGGCTATTATTGATGAATACGGTAAAACGCCGCAAACTATTTTCGCCCTGAAAAAATGGGTAAACCTTCAGGCTTATTATCTGAATCAGCTGGATACTGCGGAAAAAGCTTTAGAAGAAGCCATTAAAATTGCAGGTTTATCGCCCTCAGACCTCGGACAGTTAAAACTAGATCTTGGAGACCTTTACATTCTAACCAAACAACCTTGGGAAGCTATTCTAATCTATGAACAGGTAGCCAAACAATTCGAAAACCAGGCTATTGGCAATGAAGCAAGGTACCGCTCCGCCAGATTATCCTTCTACCAGGGTAATTTCGCCTATGCGAAATCACAAGCAGACATTCTTAAAGCATCCACCTCACAGCTGATTGCAAATGACGCCCTCAACCTCAGTCTGCTGATTTCCGATAATTTGCAATCACCAACAGACAGCAGTGCTTTAAAGATGTATGCCGATGCAGAGATGCTACAGTTTAGCAATCTTTCCGCACAAGCGATTGTAAAATTAGACAGCATTGATATTGCCTTTCCAAACAATAGCTTAGCAGACGATATCCTGATGGCTAAATCAAAAATATGGATCAAGAACAACGACATCAGCAATGCGATCGCCACGCTAAAAACACTCAGCGAGAAACATAGCACCAGTATTTGGGCTGATGACGCCCTGTTTATGCTTGGCAATCTTTATGAAAACAACTTGAAAGATCAGGAGCAAGCTAAAGCCGTATACCAGAAGCTGATCAACGATTACCCAGGCAGTATGTACACGACCGAGGCACGCAAGCGTTTTAGGAAACTTCGCGGAGATATTATTGGTACATAGTTCCTATCTTTGCAAGATGTTAGTATACAATGTTACCTCAATAATTGAAGATGCAGCCGCAGATCGCTGGTTGCAATGGATGCAGGAATCACACATTCCAAGTGTAATGGCCACTGGAAAATTTGCTTCCTATCGTTTGCTTAAAGTAGTAGACTCTCCAAATGAAGGCGTTACTTATTGCGCGCAATATGCGATAGAAGACATGAGTGCCTACCAGGATTATCAGGAAAACTTTGCCCCTGCGCTGCAGGCAGAAGTGACCGCAAACTTCGAAAACCAACTTGTTGCTTTTCAAACCGTAATGGAAATCATCGATTAATCATCATATGAATATTTTAGAAACCCCTATTGCTGATCTGCTGATCATAGAGCCTAAAGTCTGGAAAGATAACCGTGGCTATTTCTATGAAAGTTTCAATGCAAAAACCCTTTCAGAAGCTGGTATTAACGTCAACTTTGTTCAGGACAATCAATCTTTCTCTCAGAAAGGTACTTTACGTGGATTACATGCTCAAAAAGCTCCTTTCGCACAAGGAAAGCTGGTTAGAGTGATCCAAGGGAAGGTATTGGACGTCGCAGTAGACATCAGAAAAGATTCTGCTACTTATGGTCAGCACTTTACCATAGAGCTAAGTGGAGAGAACCATAGACAACTTTGGGTACCACCGGGCTTTTTACATGGCTTCTTGACGCTGGAAGATCAAACAATTTTCACTTATAAAGTAAGTAATTACTACGATAAGGAATCTGAAATAGGGGTCATCTGGAATGATGCCGACTTAAACATCAACTGGAGCAAAGACATTCCACTGGAAGATCTTTTACTTTCAGATAAGGATTTGGTGTTGCCTGGATTCAAAGATTTCAGCAGCCCGTTTTAAAACTAGCTTTCAATAGCAGGATATTTAAACAGAAAGGCCGTTATGATGATCATCATAACGGCCTTTCTGTTTAATAAAATTTATATTATTGTTTAATCAGGTTGTACAATTCATCCAATTTTGGAGAAAGTACAATTTCTATCCTTCTGTTTTTACTTCTTCCATCTGGAGTGCTGTTGACCGTCAATGGCTGAAATTCTCCTTTTCCAGTAGCCGTCATTCTTACCCCTTCCACTTTAGCGACCTCAGTCAGGTATCGTACTACGGAAGTAGATCTGAGTACACTCAAATCCCAGTTGTCTTTAATCTGGCCAAGATTGCTGATCTTCTGCGTATCCGTATGACCTTCTACCGCAATGTTAATCTCCGGCTGCTCTTTCAATACGGCTGCTAACTGCGTTAGGGCTTGCTTTCCCTTCTCATCAATGATGATACTGCCGGAAGGAAACAATAACTTATCCATTAGAGACACATACACTTTTCCGTTCTTAATCTCTACTGTCAGGCCACTTTTTGTAAAGCCCAATAAGGCTTCCTGCAACTTTTCTTTCAGTTGATTTGTGGCCTCATCACGTTTACGCAGAATCTCTTCTACTTCTTTTAAACGCTGCTCCCGTTTTTTAAGGTCCTGCGACAGCTTATTGATCTCCGTAGAGCTATTATCCTTTAACTTGGCGTAACTATTGTCAATTTCGGAATACTTTCCTCTCAGGTCATTTAATGACGCGCTAAGCCCGGTCGTATCTTTTTTTAACCTGGCGATCAAATCTTCCAGGTATTCATTTTTCAATTGAGATTGGTCTAAACCAGTACTCAAAGAATCTTGTTTTGCCAATAAGGCCTTATACTTCTTCGGCGATAAAACTACACAGGCACTGAATGCAGAAGCAAACAGTCCAACAAATACAAACAAAGCAATTCTTTTCATCATAATTATTGCACTACGGCATTTCTCAAAAATAATATAAACGGATATACGCCTTCAAAAGCTGTTTTCAATTGATCCACAATCCCAGATTTTAGAAAGGCCTCATCCGGTAAGGGATAAACCGCTACAAAGCTTTTCAGCTTTAAGAACGCTATCTGCGGGTGATCTAGCTCATATCCTTTGGGTGCATTTTTCAAAGTATCCTCTGTACTCAGCTTAAACGTACTTTTAAACCTTTTAGCATGAACAATGTCCAAAAACTCCGAGGCATTATAATCAATTTCTTCTCTTATCTTTTTCAGTACCGGTGCTTCCGGCATCCAAAAACCTGCACCTAAAAAACATTCCCCAGGCTGAAGGTGCAGATAATATCCAGGACCATGAATACCGGTTCCCTTGATATTAAAAGAAATACCAAAGTTATTTTTATAAGGATCTTTATTCTTACTGAACCGAACATCCCTGTAAATACGCAGCAAACATTTCTTCGCGGGGTATCTATGGAAAAATGGGGATCTATTCCTGCCAGTACAGGGATCAGCTGATCTACAAAGGCCAATACATCTTCCTTTGCGTTTTCATATCTTGCTTTGTGTTCAGCAAACCATTCCCGATTGTTATTCCGGGCTACATCGGTGATAAAAGCGAATGTTTCAGGTTTAATCATGGTGTATCGTATGCGGGTTTGTATTTTATTTTAGGGGATAAGAAATGTAATAACATTACTCGGGAATAACGATAATTAAAAGGCGCTAAAATTAGACATCCCGTAAAAATTACCGTAATGTACATCCAGAAAGATTCATATTCCAGCCAACCACCAGATAAGATATAAGCAGCCACACCTAAACTGATCATTTCGGCACAATTCATCGCATAGCTGACATACATAGCCGCATAGAAATAGCCGGGTTCTATCTCAAATCGGAAACCACAATGACTGCAATTGGTATTCGTATGCTGGATGTTAAATCCATACAGACTTCCCGTAAAGATATCGCCTCTGCGGCATTGAGGGCATTTACCATGTACAACTGCATACAATTTTGACGTTTTCTTCATAGAGATCAGTAAATCGCAACAGGCGATGAGCGGGAATGGCAGGCTAAGATATTAGGCGACTTCTTCAGTGTTTTTCTTACGGAACTTCACATACCAAAGGATGCCCATTCCAGTAATTAACAAATAGGGAATTGACAAAAGGTAAAGAATTCCTGAATTCAGGCCATTTCCTTGTGTATTCCCATTTTTCACACTTTGCTCTGCACTTACCGTACACATGGCACATTGTGCATTTGCGGCAGGAACATTAGAGATCACCATAGTGACCATAAAAAGGAAGATAAAAACTATCTTTTTCATCCTGCAAATATAGAGAAAGAACGCTAAGAATAAGGCAATTGCTATTGTAAAAAATATCACATAAAAAAAGGTGGCTGAATTTAAATTCAGCCACCTTTTTTTATGTGTAAAGTCTAAAATTAGAAATTATAATAGGGAGAGATCATCAGGTATACAATCACTCCTGTTACCGCTACATATAGCCATACCGGATATGCCCAGCGAACAATCTTTCTATGCAGCTCTACCTGCATCGTTAATCCTCTGTAAAAACTAACCAGAATCAAAGGCAGTACCACTACCGCAAGGATAATGTGCGTGGCTAAGATGAAGAAATAAACATATCTCGTACTTCCTACTGCTGCCAGTTCTGCGGCAGATAGAATACCGTTATGGTCAAGATCACCAAATTTGGTATCCTTTTCATACAAATGGAACAGAATATAAAACACCAAAAATATCGCCGACAAGATAAAGGTGATGATATTGGTGATTTTATGCGCTGGAATGTTTCCCTTTTTAATGAAGATTAGGGATATGATCAGTAAAACTGAGCAGACCGCGTTGATTCCACCGATAATATGAGGCAGCAAATAAATGAAAGCAGGTTTATTGCTGGGCGGTGGAACTAGTTTCAAAGCAATTACAACGGCTAGTACCACTGCAGTCACTATCCAAATTAGTCTTAGAAAAAACTTATCATTATTCATCTTAAATGGTATTTCGAAAGGTTACCTTCCGTCGTTATTGTTTCTTAATTCTTCTGTGATCAATACTTTGATCTCATCGTTCAGCTGAGAGAGTGCTTCCTGACTACTTGCCGGGTAATAACCACGGATGCGGCGCTGAGGATCCAGCAAGACGAACATATTACTGTATATAAACTTACGGTTTCCGTTTTCTATCTCCTGATGTGCATCGATAGACAATCCTTTATTCACCAGACTATAAACTACGGTGCTGTCGCCGGTTAGTAAATCCCATTTTCCTGGCTGTGCACCTAAGGTCTGCGCGTATTTTGCCAGTACTTCTGGTGTATCTCTTGCCGGATCAATTGTTAATCCAACAAAATTAACCGTTTTATTATGGTCATAAGTCGCTTCAAAAGCTTTCATCGCTTTATTGGCAAAACTTACTTTCCCAGGATTTTCATTGGAATAGAAGACATTCAGTACCAAAATCTTTCCTTCGTAGTTTTTCCAGGTGATGCTATCCGCATTTTGATTGACCAGTTTGAAATCTGGAACCTGGTAATAAATCGTATCCGGAATCTGTTTCCCCTTTACAGAATGAAAGGTGGAGGCGACTTCTTTTTTACCAAAGATCGGAAGTGGTCTATACCTGTTCTTTCCTTTTTCCTGTAGTAAATAATACAAAAATCCTGGTACCGCTAAAATGGTGACCAGGATTAATATTTTTTTTATTTGTGAACTACTCATTAAACAAGGGGCATATGAAGATGCAGATATCCGCCTTCAATTAGCATTAGTGTTGTAAAATAGAAAATAAAAATAAACGATACGGTTAATGCTAATTGTAGTCCCAGCTTCTCATACTTTAAGTGCATGAAGTAAGCTACAATATAAAATGCTTTCACTAAAGTAAGCGCGATGTAGAAGAAGTTACCTACACCATGGCTCATGTAACCATGTGGCAATACCCAAAGGGCGATAAAGAATTCAATTACTGTGATGAGTAAAAGAATACCAAATACCTGCCATATTTTTTTCTTGGTTAAACCTTCGTGCTCTCCGTGTCCGTGCTCTGTGCTATGTGCGTGATCTGACATAATATTTTTTATTGAATGATTAAACTAAATAGAAGAATGTAAATACAAATACCCATACCAAATCCACAAAGTGCCAGTATAAACCAACTTTCTCTACCATTAGGTAATGTCCGCGTTTTTCGAATGTACCATTGATGGTCATAACCAGGATGATGATATTAATCAATACTCCAGTAAATACGTGAAATCCGTGGAATCCTGTGATCGTGAAGAATAGATTTGAAAACTGTAAAGCAGATACGGTAGAAACCTCTCCGTTAAACAAGTGGTGAAGCGTTTCCATCGGAGGAATTTTACCCCATCCAAATCCTTCATGGAATAAGTGCGTCCACTCTAAAGCCTGACAGCCTAAGAACATGAAACCACCAATGATTGTAGCAACCATCCACCATACTACTTCCTTCTTAGAACGTCTGTGACCAGCCTCTACAGCCAATACCATGGTTACAGAACTCATGATCAGAATAAAAGTCATGATACCTACGAACACCAACGGTGCGCCAGTATCTACAATACCAGGGATCGATTGGAAAACCAAATCCGGATCTGGCCAGGTTAACTTAGTGAAACGCTGCGCTCCATAATAAATCAATAATGACGAGAATGTGAATGCATCAGATAGCAAGAAAAACCACATCATTAATTTACCGTACTCTACCGACCACGGCGAGCGACCTCCGCTCCAAGGAGTAGTTTTTACCTGATCTAATTGTGATAATGAATTCATTTTATAAATTGTAATAGTTTGTTAACAAATCTAACTGTTCAAAAGTAAAAAAACATACAGATATATCCATAATATATCTATAAAATGCCAAAATATAGAGGCGATTTCCATTCTGTATTTCGCTCTAGGCAGTGATATCCCACCGTAAGCACCGAAGATACAATTCAATATGAAACAAAGTCCACCAAAAATGTGCAATAAGTGAAATCCAGAAACGATATAAATTAAAGATATCGCTGCGTTATTGTTCACTAATGTTGCTCCTGTTTGATACAAAGTGCTCCATGCGTCTACCTGAAGATAAGCAAAAACCAATGCTAATGCCATAGTTCCCCAAAGAAGAATTTTTTCCGAGCCGATATTTCCGGCCTTCAATGCTTTGGCTGCAAGAAACAGACAGATGCTGCTTCCGATTAAAATCAATGTACTGTACATAAAGGCGTCTGGAAGTACTAATCCATGTCCTTTACCTTTTGATGCTGCAAATACGATGTAGAAACTTGTAAAGCCCCCAAACATGATCGTGGAAGACACTACAAACAACCAAAGAATAAACTTCTTAGGCTTTGAGTTAACTACCTCTTCATATTTTACATCCTGCTCTTTTAACGTATGTACCATATTTAAATTATTAAGCTATAAAATCAAATAATAAAACCAACTGAACGATGGGTAGATAAAAGAAAGAACAAAACATGACCTTCCTCGCACTGACCAAATCCAGATTCATCCACATTTTGAACGCCAGCGCTGCAAAAACCAGCCCGCCGAGGATAGATACTCCTGCAATATAATAACCACCAAAGCCATAAAACGTAGGCATTAAGCTGACAGGGATTAGGATTAGTGTACTCAAAAACGTGATAAATGCACTGGTCTTGTCCCTTTTAGTAGTAGGTAACAATCTAAATCCTGCTTTCTTATAATCATCATCCAGTACCCAGGCGATGGCCCAGAAATGTGGAAACTGCCAAACAAATTGAATTAAAAATAAGATCACTGCAATCTGATCGATTCGTCCATGTGCTGCGACATAACCAATTAGCGGAGGTAATGCGCCAGGAATAGCACCTACAAATACCGCAATTGGACTTTTCCTTTTTAAAGGAGTATAAGCAAAGGCATATAAGAAGATAGAAAATACGGAAAGTAAACCGGTCTCGATATTTAGTTTACCTAATAACCAGGTTCCGATCAATCCCATCACCAAACCAGAAACCAAACCTTGTCCTGTAGTCATGTGACCCGCAGGCATCGGGCGGTCTTTAGTACGGGTCATTAGTTTATCCAGGTCCACTTCAATCACTTCATTGAAGCAATTGGCAGCAGAGGTCACCAGAAAACCACCCACAATGAGGATCAACCAGTTGGTCCAGTTGATATCCGGACTCAGGCCATCGATCGGCACTTTAGAACCAATTAAAAACGTAACTGATGCGGAAAATACAACCAGAAAAGTTAGTCTGAATTTAATAAGCTTAGAAAAATCTGCTAAAAACTGTTTCAATTTATAAAGTATTAATACTATTGATGGTAAGTCTCTGTTCTATACACCAGCAAATACAGGTAATACTGTAAAGTGAATAATGCAGTAGAAAACAGAATGTGTAATGCCTGCGCGTATGGAGGCAGCGCAAAGTTAGACAATAATAAGCCCGTAACAATCTGGATAATTAAAACTATGGCAATTCCATTACCAACTAACAACGCGGTAGCTTTACCATTAAACTTATCCTTTACAATTTTATAAATCACGACATTGAGGATCAAAACTAAAATGGCCACATCTCTGTGATACGAGAAAACCTCTCCTACTTTTCCAACCCAGCTTGCCCGATCATTGTACATCATGGCTTTTGAAATTGCATCGATCGCTTCCCTTACTTCTGTACCCAATACGACTTGTACTGTGCTCAGGGCAACTGAAGCCAAGGTTAATATTTTCAACCAGGTAATATTAGACATGATCACCAGCTGCTGTTCATGTAATTGCTTTGCATAATTATAGGTGTAAACTAAAATCGCAAGGATCACCAGGGCCAATAACATGTGTACCGTAACAATCCAGGGCATTAAATTAGTAGAAACTACGATCGAACCTAACCAGGCCTGAAAACCTACGATGATCACATTCAGAATACTCAATACCAGTATCCTTGTGGCTGTTTTACGATAAGTAAAGGAATAAACCAATAGGCCAACCAAAAAGAAGCCAGTGATCGCCCCCATTAAACGGTTCAAATATTCCGTCCATGTTTTGGCCACATTAAAAGTTTCAGGTTGTAAAATCGACTCATCATGACGGATACTATCCGCTAGATGTGCCTTTCCCATCTTCTCTAAAGTTTTTGCGAAGCGTTCATTTTTCGCTACACGCTCAGCAACATATTTGTCCTTATAATTGGCAGGCAACTGTGAAGCATGTGTTGGAGGAATGTACTGGTCAAAACATTTTGGCCAATCCGGACAACCCATACCAGAACCTGTACTTCGTACGATTCCTCCTGCCAGAATGAGCAATAAGGTCACGACAATGGTGAGAAGGTTAAGCGTGATAAATCTCTTTTCAGCTTTAGGAACCATGGTTGGTATTAGATTAAAAAAAATGGGGCATCTGTTGTAAGTATTTACCTACTGCAGATACCCCATTGTGTATTTAGAATACGATATATATCTATTTTTCTGCTACAGCAGGGTTTTTAGCTTCCCATTCTCTTTGGATTCGCTCAGCTTCTGTATTACCTTCAAAATCGTGAGGCATGTTAGAAGACATGGTTTGAGAGAAAGGAACCGTCTGAGGAATGAAATCTACATCAGAACCTGGTTTGCTATAATCATATGGCCAACGGTATACTGTTGGGATTTCTCCTGGCCAGTTACCATGTAGGTGTTCTACTGGTGTAGTCCACTCTAAAGTATTCGCTTCCCAAGGATTTTGAGGCGCTTTCTTTCCTTTAAAGATCGAGTAGAAGAAGTTCCATAAGAAAGCTACTTGTGCCAATGCCCCAATAATAGCTGCCCAGGTAACGAATACGTTCACTGTTAACCATTTTTGCATGAACTCAAATTCAGTAAATGCATAGTAACGACGAGGTACACCATCAAGACCCAAGAAGTGTAATGGGAAGAATACTAAATAAGCAGAGATGAATGTTAACCAGAAGTGAAGGTAACCCAATTTACTGCTCATCATTCTACCGAACATTTTAGGATACCAGTGATACACACCTGCAAGCATACCGAAGATCGCAGCAGAACCCATTACCAAGTGGAAGTGGGCAACAACGAAGTAAGTATCATGTAAGTTAATGTCCAAAGAAGCATTACCTAAGAAAATACCGGTTAAACCACCAGAGATGAAGAAAGATACCAAACCAATCGCAAATAACATTGCTGGTGTGAATCTGATGTTACCTCTCCATAATGTAGCCAGGTAGTTGAAAGTTTTTACTGCAGAAGGAACCGCAATAATCAAGGTTGTGATCATAAATACCCCACCTAATAACGGGTTCATACCCGTCACAAACATGTGGTGACCCCAAACGATGAATGATAATACCGTGATACCGATCAATGAATAAATCATCGCATGGTAACCGAAAATTGGTTTTCTTGAATTTACTGAGATTACCTCTGAAGAGATACCTAAAGCAGGCATGATTACGATGTAAACCTCAGGGTGACCTAAGAACCAGAATAAGTGTTGCCAAAGGATTGGGGAACCACCTTCATTAGGTAATACCTGAGTACCCATTACAATATCAGAAAGGTAGAAACTGGTACCAAAACTACGGTCAAAGATTAAAAGGACCACACCTGCCACTAATACCGGGAAGGAAAGTACACCTAAGATCGCTGTTAAGAAGAACGCCCAGATGGTCAATGGCATTTTCCAAAGATCCATACCTTTAGTACGCATGTTCAATACAGTACTCACATAGTTGATACCACCCATTAGAGAAGAAGCAACAAACATGATCATACTGATCAACCATAAAGTCATACCTAATGCAGATCCTTTGATTGCTGTTGGTAGAGCTGATAGCGGAGGATAGATTGTCCATCCCGCACTAGCTGGACCAGTTTGGATAAAGAATGAACTCATCATAATCACACAGGCTCCAAAGAAGAACCAGTAAGATAACATGTTCAGGAATGGCGATGCCATATCCCTTGCCCCTATCTGAAGAGGAATCAATAAGTTACTAAATGTACCACTCAGGCCGGCCGTCAATACAAAGAATACCATGATGGTACCATGTATCGTTACCAATGCCAGATAGAAATCCGGTTTAATTCGTCCGCCTTCTGCCCAAGTTCCCAGGAATGTTTCCAGGATAGGGAAGTTTTTCTCTGGCCAGGCCAGTTGCAAACGAAACAGGATAGATAAACCCATCGCAATAACAGCCATAATAATACCTGTTATCAGGAACTGCTTAGCGATCATTTTGTGATCCTGACTAAAGACATACTTCGTTAAGAAGGTCTCTTTGTGATGCCCATGATCATCATGGCTATCGTGGTTATGTGTATCGTGTAATGATATAGTTGACATAATGTGCTATTCCAGTATTATTATTTTTTTAAAGCTAATTGATTTGTTTTAACTGCAGCGGTGTCTTTTTTAACACTATCTGCGGGTGCAACTGCAGCTGGTGCTGCTGCTACTGGCAGGTTAAACTCTTTTCTCAAATCGTCAGTTAAATAAGTTCCCTGTTTTTTAACCCATGCCTCATACTCAGCTTGCGAAACCACTCTAACTTCTTTCTGCATTTTGTAGTGACCTTCACCGCAAATTTTAGCACATAAGAATAAGTAAGCAAATTTAGGATCGTTAGTTTTCACTTTCATCTCTTCAGTAGTGATGGTTGGTGTAAACTCGAAGTAAGAAGTCATACCTGGTACTGTATTCAATTGAATTCTGAAGTGAGGCATGTAGAAACTGTGTAATACGTCCTTACTGGTCAAAATTAAACGAACTGGTTTGTTCACAGGAATCACCATCTCATCAGCTGTCTGATCATCTAAAGTGTTTTTGTCTTTAAAATCAATACCTAATGCGTTAATAGAGTTGATCAACTTGTAGTTTTTTACCCCAACAATACCATCAGCTCCCGGATAACGGATCGCCCATGCAAACTGAGATGAAGTAATCTCAATGTTTAATGGTTTGTTGTTTGGATCTTCAATTTTGTAGAAAATCGATCTCCAGGTTAAGAAACCCATCAACACCAGCACGGTCAATACCAATGCAGGAACGATCGTCCAGATACGCTCTAAAGCGTTGTTATGTGGATAGTAGTAAGCTTTCCTTTTTCCAGTGCTTCTATAGATATAAGCAAAAACAAATAGGATGATGTGCGTAGCGATAAATACAATTGTGGTTATGATCAACGTAATGTTGAACATCTGATCAATTTTCTTACCATGCTCGGAAGCAGCTTCTGGAAGAATCATCTTACCGTGAACTGTATATTCCCAATAAACACCATATAGGCCTACAATCAGGAACAATGCGAACAACACACCGTTTACTGTATTCCAGTTGATTCCTTTTGGTTTGTCCTGAGCCTCACGGGTCAATTCATACACCTTTAATGATTTTCCAATAATTGCTATAAATAAGCAAAGTAGTAGAAATGCCATGGTATAAAATATAACCGTTTTATAAACCGGACCCATATCAATAGGTTTGGCAACGGTCTCAGCGGCAGCGCCGGCAGCTTGTGCAAATGCGCTTGTGCTTGCAAAAACAGTAAGAATCACTGCTAGTGCCGCTATTGTTTTGTTACTTATAAATTTTCTTAAACTCATTTCCTTAAAAGTAGTAACGCTGTACTTCTATTATACTATTATTTTATATACTCTATTAAGATCACCTATTACAAGTGGTGATTCAAACTTTCCTGTAGGAAAGGATGGTTCTTTGCGATTAAAGGCTGCTTACTTAGTGCTCTTAAAACGGTAAAGGTAAACAATCCTACAAAACCTACAGCTGTTCCAATCTCAATAATACCAAAAGCATGGTGTTCTTCAACCGTACCTGGCATAATCATTTGGTAATAATCAACCCAGTGACCGCACAATACAATGATACAAACTGTTAACATGATATTTTCCTGTCTCTTGTTGTCTCTGTCCATTAATAATAAAACAGGGGCTAAGAAGTTTAATACCAGGTTCAGATAGAACCAGAATTGGTAGTGATCAAATCTTTTGTAGAAGTAAACAGTTTCTTCCGGCATGTTTGCATAATAGATCAACATAAATTGAGCGAACCATACATACGTCCAGAAAATAGAGAATCCGAAGATAAACTGACCTAAGTTGTGTAGGTGGCTATTGTTAACCCATTTCATGTAACCTGCTTTTTTCAACAGGATGATGATGATGGCCATAGTCGCTAAACTACTTACCCACATTGCTGCGAAGTTATACCAGCCGAACATGGTAGAGAACCAGTGTGCCTCAAGAGACATGATGGTATCAAAAGCAAAGATTGGCGTAGTAAAACCGTAGATTACTAAGAAAATACAAGAGTATTTAAAACTTTTTCTGTAAGAATCCAAACCACCTTTTAAATCTTCATTCACTGACAATTTAGCGAACCAAACTGCGAAGAAGGAATAGACACCTAAGAAGATCACCTGACGTGCCATAAAGAATGGAACGTTAAGGAAAGCCGATTTACCATCGATTAATTTATCATAGTTAGGACTGTTCGGGTCTGTTAAACCTGGAGCATTCCAGTGATGATATAAGTTGTGTGTGTACAAACCAGCTGCCATTACTGCGATTAAAATAACCACCGCAATCGGCAAGGTTTTAGCCATCGCCTGTGGTACACGTAATATAGAAGCAGACCAACCAGCCTGTGCTACAAATTGAACAGCAAGAAAGAATGCACCTGACATGCAAACACATGCGAAGTAATAAGCCATCAGTAACAAGTTAGCAAAAGTACGCTCATGAAGCGCCTCTGCCGAAAAGCCATATCCTATAGCTAGTACCCCTAGGACAATAGCGATCAGACTTAAGGTTTTTGCTTTACCTGTAAACTCAAACTGCTCAGTTAAATTATAATTGTGAGTTCCCATTTATTTGTGCTTTTCTATTGTATTTTTTGTAATTGTTGAACATACATCACTACTTTCCATCTTTCATCAGGAGATAGTTGAGAGGCATGTGAACCCATGTTATTTAAACCATACTCAATAGTATGATAAATTTTTCCTGCAGTAAGGTCTTTCATCAAACCACCACGTGATGAAGCTGCATCACCATGGTAAGCTGGAATACCACTGATCTTATCGATTTTTACCAGGTGACCTTGTCCATCTCCTTTTTCACCATGACATGGCGAGCAGAATACAGTAAAGTAATGTTTACCTGCGATTAGATTTTGTTCTGTTTCAGGAAGCGGATTTTTCAGGTTAGCACCAGCAGCTTCATATCCTTCTTTAGTATTAGGATAATCGTCGTACTTGTTGAATCCTACTGGCGTAGTATTCGCTGGCGGCGTTTGTGCCGTTGCTCCGTTCTTAAAGTTTTTGTTTGGCTGGTCCGGATTATATGCAATCGGATCATACATGTTCCTTGCATACTCTAAACCTGTACTCTGCGGATCTTTACATGCTGAAAATACAACAGCACTTGCAAGAATACAAAATGAGGCTAAAACTACTTTATTCTTATTCATAGCTGATATACTTCCTTTCATTGTGCTTAATTTCTAAAGCACCTGCATCTTTTAATAAACCATCAATTTTATTATGGTCGGTATTTTCTTTTGCATCTACAGCGATAATAAATCTATCATCTGTAGCTCTTAAGTCCATTACTCTAGGTGCTCTTCCTGGGAATAAATGCGTTGAAGCATAATAAGCGCCCACTAAACTGAATGCACAGAATAAAACTGTTACCTCAAACATAATCGGAATAAAATCCGGAAGTGCTAAAGCAGGTTTACCACCAATGTTGTGTTTCCAATCTACCACCGAGGTTAAGTAGATCAATGCGAATGCGGAAATGGTTCCGGCTACCCCGCAAAAGAATGCAAGGATATCCAACCTGGATCTTTTGATCCCTAATTTAGCTTCGATGCCGTGAATAGGCATTGGTGTATAAACATCATGTATTTTAATGTTATTTGCCTGTAACTGGTCGATGCCGTGCATCATTTCGTCAGGATCACCAAAACTGCCTAAAATATATTTGATATTACTCATTGTTATATTTTTGCGTATTCTTCTTGTTTAACACTATCAAATTTCTCTAAAGACTCTACGTATTCTTTTACGTGTTCTTTGTCCAAATGACCTTCTTTAATTTGTTCCATTTTAGATTGCTCACTTGCACTCTTCAGTAACAGTTTCACCTCTGCAATTGCAATAGAAGGTAATACTCTCAAGAATAAAAGGAACAAGGTAAAGAACACTCCGATTGAGCCTACAAAGACACCCACATCTACCCAGGTTGGATAGAACATCGCCCAACTTGAAGGGATATAATCACGGTGTAATGAAGTCACGATAATTACGAAACGTTCGAACCACATACCAATGTTTACAACGATAGATAAAATCCAGGTTGCTGCGATCGAAGTACGGATCTTTTTGAACCATAGTAACTGAGGAGAGATTACGTTACACGTCATCATCATCCAGTAAGCCCACCAGTATGGTCCGGTTGAACGGTTAATGAAAGCGTATTGTTCGTATTCTGAACCCGAGTACCAGGCAATGAAGAACTCAGTGATGTAAGCTACACCTACGATCGATCCTGTTAGAATGATGATCTTATTCATCGATTCAATGTGGAACATGGTGATGTAGTTTTCAAGACCTAATACTTTACGAGCTACTAGTAATAATGTTAATACCATCGCGAATCCTGAGAAGATCGCCCCTGCTACGAAGTATGGAGGGAAGATCGTGGTATGCCATCCTGGAATTACCGAGGTGGCAAAGTCCATAGATACAATCGTGTGAACTGAAAGTACCAGTGGCGTAGAGATACCTGCTAAGATGATACATACTGCCTCAAAACGCTGCCATGTTTTTACGTTACCCGACCATCCGAAAGAAAGGATAGAATAGATTTTACGTCTTGTTCCTACTGCACGGTCACGGATAGTCGCGATATCAGGCAATAAACCTGTGTACCAGAATAAAAGTGATACGGAGAAGTAAGTAGAGATGGCAAACATATCCCAAACTAATGGAGAATTAAAGTTTACCCATAGCGATCCGAATTGATTCGGTAATGGAAGTACCCAGTAAGCCAACCATGGTCTACCCATGTGGGATACTACATACGTCGCGGCGCAGATTACGGCGAAGATGGTCATCGCCTCTGCAGAACGGTTAATAGAGTTCCTCCAGTTCTGTCGGAAGAGTAGCAGTACCGCAGAGATCAGTGTTCCTGCGTGACCGATACCTACCCACCAAACGAATCCGGTGATGTCCCATGCCCATCCAACTGTTTTATTTAATCCCCATGCACCGATACCAAACCAGAAGGTATATCCAACGGATACCAACCATAGTGTGGCACCACATAGTGCGAGTATAAATCCTATCCACCATGCCTTGTTAGGCTTGTTCTCAACTGGCATTAAGATATCATTCGTAATCTTTGCATACGTGATATCATTGCCGGTGATTAATGGCTCTCTTAATATTGATTCCTTATGTCCTGACATAATTTATTTTCTTTAATATCAGCTTACGCTTGTACTGTTGTATCTGTGTTTCTAATTTTTGTCATATAACCTATACCCGGTTGTACGTTGATCTCTTCCAATACATAGTAAATACGCTCACTACGTAATGCTTTAGATACTTCCGACTCAGGATCATTGGCATCGCCAAAGATGATCGCATTTGCCGAACACGCTTGCTGACATGCCATTTTGATATCACCGTCTTTTAATGGACGTTTTTCAATTTTAGCAGTTAATTTACCAGCTTGGATACGTTGGATACACATAGAACATTTCTCCATTACACCTCTTGAACGAGCAGTTACATCAGGGTTAAGAACCAGCTGAGTAAATTCATTGTTCAAATAGTTGTCGAAACGAGAATCATTCCAGTAGTTAAACCAGTTGAAACGACGCACTTTATACGGACAGTTGTTCGCACAGTAACGTGTACCTACGCAACGGTTGTAAGCCATGTGGTTTAAGCCGTCTGAAGAGTGTACTGTTGCCAATACCGGACAAACTGTCTCACATGGAGCATGGTCACAGTGCTGACAAAGCATTGGTTGGTGAACCACAGATACGTTATCAAGGTTGTCTAAATGAGCAATTTCTTTCTCTTTAGTTACCGCATTGATACCAGTACCATGAGCTCCATGTCCGCCTTCTGCATGTGCATCCGCTTCTACATTAAAGCTGTAATAACGGTCGATACGGATCCAGTGCATCTCTCTGCGCTTACGAACCTCTTCTTTACCTACAACAGGAATGTTGTTTTCTACGTTACAAGCTACAATACAAGAACCACAACCTGTACAAGCATTCAAATCGATTGCCATAACCCAGTTGTTACCTGGTTTCTCATATGCCGGCCATAAATCGTAAGTTTTATGTTTTGCATGGTCATTACCTGAACCTGCAGCTGGATTCTTTTTGTATTCTGTGAAAGTAGCTTCACGGATAATGTTTCTTCCTTCGAAAGAGTGGTGCGTTTGTGTTTGCGCCAATTCTTCTCTACGACCTGTTCCAGATAACTGAACTGTAGTTGCGTAGCTAGAAGTACCATTGCTGAAACTTACAAAAGGATAAGCATTTTTACCTACGTTATTTCCAGCTTTACCAGTCATCGTTCTACCAAATCCTAAAGCGATTGAAGCAGTTCCTTGTGCTTGTCCTGGCTGAATCAACACAGGTAAGTCAATAGTATAACCGTTTGCTGCTTTTACAGATACGATATCGAATTCTTTGTAACCTAATTTCTCAGCGAACTTAGGCGCAATAGCAATGTAATTGTCCCAGGTTACTTTCGAAACCGGATCTGGCAATTCTAATAAGAAAGCGTTATTACCATGTCTACCATCGCGCATTGATGCACTTTCATAAACTTGTAATTCGATATCTTTTGCTAATGATTTGCTGTTATTTAAAATGGTAGGAATTACAGCTGCTAATGACAAGTTGAAGTTATAAGCTCCAGCTGGTTTAGCGCCTGCAATGAATACACCAGTTTGTAATACCTCTTTCCAGGTTTTACCGAATAAAGGAAGGATGTTTTTATCCCAGTTGTTACGCACATACTGGTAGTAATCTTTAACCGCATTATCAGACCAGATCAATAAACTCTCTTCTGCCTGACGGGTATTGAATACTGGATTGATAGTTGGCTGAACGATAGAGTAAACACCTTCGTAAGCACTTGCATCACCCCATGACTCTAAATAGTTATGGTTTACTGCAATTACATCACATAAGCTAGCTGTCTCATCTTTACGATCTGCGAAAGATACTTTTAAAGCTACCTTAGCCAATGCATCAGCAAAAGCTTTCGCGTTTGCTACATCATAACCAGGGTTAGCGTTTAAGATAAATACCGCAGCAACTTCTCCTCTGTTCATTTCATTGATAAACTCAGCAAATTCTGCATCGTTACCTGCGTAACGTTTACAAGGATTGTCTAAGTCGATCGTAGTACCATAACTGCCAATTGCAGAGTTGATCGCATTGACCAGAATCTGAGTAGATACGTCATTTGAACCCGAAACTACTAATGCTTTTCCTTTGTTTTGCAACAATTCTTTAGCGACCAACTTAATTGCTTTATCAGCAGTTACGTTATTTGGCAAGCTAGCACCAGCTAAGTTATTTCCAGTAATGGTATTATATAAGGTAATTAATGCAGGTCCCTCTTCTGATAGTTTAACCGGTACACGCGTATCAGCGTTAGTACCTGTTACACTCATACCAGCTTCGAACTGGAAGTGACGTGACATTTTACCAGCCTTTAAAGACTTGTGATTTCTGTTCGCAACATACTGGGAAGTGAATTCTTCACCGCTGATCCAGGTAGATAAGAAGTCTGCACCGAAACTTACGATCAGGTCAGCTTTGTCAAATCTGTATTGTGGAACGACTGCTTTACCAAAGCTATTCTCATTTGCTTTGATAATACCAGTGTAAGATACTGCATCGTATTGTACGTGCTTAGTATTAGGATAAGCAGCAGCAAAGTCAGCAATTACTCCTTTAGTAGAAGGACTGCTTACTGAAGAAGAAACCACACGGATTTTCTTTCCTGATGCCTGAGCTTTATTTAATTCGCCTTTTACAAACTCATCAATCTTAGCCCATGATGCTTTTTCATCATCCTTCAAAACAGGACCATGTAATTTAGAAACATCATATAGATCTAAAACAGAAGCTTGCGCCTGTGCATCTGTACCTGTATTGAATACTCCTGAATTCGGGTTTGCGTCAATTTTAATTGGACGTCCCTCTCTGGTCTTCACCAATACACTCTGTCCATTGAAACTTGATACATAGTAATTCGGGATACCCGGAACTACCTCTTCAGGTCTGATGACATAAGGGATTGATTTATGAACCGGAGCTGTCTGACAAGCTGCAAGCGTTACCGCTCCCAGGCCGAAACCTAGTGCTTTCAAAAAGTCCCGGCGCGGGGTTACCGTACTTAACCCTGCTTCATTTAAAACATCTTCTATTGGAAGGGGCTCAGCAAATTCGTTTTTGTTGTTTTCAACAAAATCGGGAGTGTTTTTATACTCCTCTAAGCCTTTCCAGTATTTTTTATTGCTTTCCATTTAAGCTATATTACTGTTTATCGAACGTTCTTATTAAACTCTTATTAATAGTGGCACTTACCACACTCTAAACCACCCAATAATGCTGGTGTGATTTTTTCGCCTTTTTTGATTTTCTCATGGGCTTCAATCACTTTCGTATAGAAAGCATTGTCTTTACCTGAAATCTCAGCGTCTTTATGGCAATTGATACACCATTTCATCGTTAGCGGAGAGAACTGATAAACTTCTTCCATGGTATTCACCGGACCGTGACATGCGAAACATACCGGCTCATTTGGCTGAAGACCTTTTTGTTTTCTGATCGCTTCCTCACCTACTACTACGTGTTGAGAGTGGTTGAAATAAGCAAAATCAGGAAGGTTGTGTACACGAATCCATTCTACTGGTTTCTCTTTAGACTTGTCGTAAGTCAAAGTTGATGGATCGTAACCGATCGCAGTGTAGATCTTTTGGATCTCAGGAGAAATTTCACCATTGTACTTCTCAGTAGCCTGTACCGATTTGTGACAGTTCATACAAACGTTCACAGATGGAATAGAAGCATTTTTAGATTTAAATGCCCCTGAGTGACAGTACTGACAATCAATCTGATTCGTCCCAGCGTGTAATTCGTGAGAGAACTTAATTGGTTGTACCGGCTGATATCCAGTGTGTACACCTGTATTCCACATACCCATCCATCCGAATGAACCTAAGCTCACTACTAAACATAGAATGAAGAAGAATACAAATTTCTTGTTTTTGAATAATCTGCGAACACCTACTACTAAAGAAACGTTGTCTTCTTCTGTAAGCACTACACCACGTTTTTGTAAGATCAGACGCTCTAACATTTTAATCGCACGTCCTAGTACCACTAATACCGCAATCGATATTAATATAATAGCTACGATACCTGCGATAGAAAAATCAGATACACCTGTGTCAGCAGTTGCAGTAGTTGCTGCTGCATCGCCTTCTTTCTTAGGCTCGCCCGCTTTAGCGTAAGCGATCACACTTTTAATTTGTTCGTCTGTTAACGTAGGAAACGTTGTCATCTCCGATGGAGAGAACTTCGCAGCCTCAATCGCTTGCTTATCGCCAGCATCAACTAAAGCTTTCCAGTTCCTTACCCATTTGATGGTAAAGGCTTCGTCTAGCTCGTTCATTTTGGCAGTTAAAGCCGGACCTGTACTGTTACGGTCTAATTGGTGACAAGAAGAACATTTATCTTTAAATATTTTTCTTCCCTCCACTACATCTTGCGCTTGTGTTGCAGAAACGATTAAAACAGATAGAGCCGTGAACATGAATGCCGACTTCCAAACTCTTCTAATGATCAATGAGATATCCCTCATAATGAGTATTTTATGCTATTTTTTAAAAAACTTGTAAACCGCCTTTGGCAATCGAACTTAGGTTCTACACCAAAACGTCCACAAAAGTAAAATTTATTAACTTACCAATGACAAATAAATGACAGTAAATACAATTTATAATCAATCTAAATAGTTCGTTTTTGGGGCTTTAAACGAAGAAAATCAGCAATTTTTAAAAAACTGCTGATTCTTCTCAGCCAACCTCACATTGACAATATTTGTAAATTCAATTTACATTTTTAATATCCATGCAAAGATCAGTGGCGCAACGATTGTCGCATCTGATTCTACAATGAACTTTGGCGTGTTGATATCTAATTTACCCCAAGTGATTTTTTCATTCGGTACTGCACCTGAATAAGATCCATAAGAAGTAGTTGAATCAGAAATCTGACAGAAATAGCTCCAGAATGGAATATTCTCCATTTCCATGTCTTGATACAACATAGGAACCACACAAATGGGGAAGTCACCGGCAATACCTCCACCAATCTGGAAAAACCCGATACCTTTACCAGCACTGTTCTTAATGTACCAGTCTGCTAAGTAACCCATATATTCAATACCACCTTTTACAGTAGTCGCTTTAACTTCACCTTTCATCACATAAGAAGCAAAGATGTTACCCATCGTTGAATCTTCCCATCCCGGTACTACAATCGGCAAGTTCTTCTCTGCCGCTGCAAGCATCCATGAGTTTTTAGGATCAATCTCATAGTATTGCTCTAAATCACCACTCAATAACATTTTGTACATGAACTCATGTGGGAAGAAACGCTCTCCAGCATCTTCTGCATCTTTCCAGATCTTATTGATGTGCTTTTGTAACCTGCGGAAAGCCTCTTCTTCAGGAATACAAGTATCTGTAACCCTGTTGTAATGGTTTTCTAAAAGATCCCATTCATCCTGTGGACTTAAATCACGGTAGTTAGGTACTCTTTTGTAATGCGAATGCGCAACAAGGTTCATAATGTCTTCTTCCAGGTTGGCACCAGTACAAGAAATAATCGAAACTTTGTCCTGACGGATCATTTCAGCTAATGAAATACCCAACTCAGCAGTACTCATCGCTCCTGCAAGGGTAATCATCATTTTACCACCTTCATCCAAATGTGTTTCGTATCCTTTAGCCGCATCCATCATAGCTGCCGCATTAAAATGGAGATAATTCGTCTCCATGAATTGCGAGATAGGTCCTCTTGTTGTACTCATTTTTGATTAATTTATGTTGTTGCCGCAAAAATAGGCAAATAATCGTAAAGGACTAATCCTAACCCCGCTTTAAAACGGAAAGCTCATCAAATACTGGCGCTAATCTTGCTATGGGATCGCCAGTAACAAAATTTATATAAATCTTTCCCTATTTTAGGCCAATGAAGAGAATTTCGCTTTGCATCACTATCCTGATCATTACCGTCGCAAACGCATCCGCACAAAAGAAGTTTATCAAACGATACTTATCAGAAAAAACAGATAGCTCACGCAGAGCGAGCTTTATGCCGGTACCCATTTTCCGGTATTCCCAGGAAATTGGTGCAGAATTTGGCCTTGGTGCATTATACTCTACTTACCTTGATAGAAAAGACAGCACCAACCGCAGCTCCAACTTTTCTGGTGTTGCTTCTGTATCAACCAAAGGACAGTACAACTTTTCTTTAAAGAGCGACATCTGGACTAAAGGCAATGAATATCATTTCATCTCCGAATTCAGATTTAAAAGAATGCCTTTTGATTTTTTCGGGATCGGCAATGAGACTTTATTTGCGGATAAAGACAGATTGATTCAACGCCAGTCGAGAGTGATGCTCGAAGCAGAAAAAAGATTATTACCGCATGCCTATACTGGGCTCTCCCTTGGCTTTGAAAATTACAACTTCAAAGATGAGCTGACAGGCGGCTTATTTAGTACAGCTCCAGATCTATTTCACAGATCGGGCGGCAATGTTGCCTATATAGGTATCTCGCAAAGCTACGACACCCGGAATTCCAACAACTACCCTACCAAAGGATTCCTTGGCCGCGTTACCTACCAATACGCCCCTAAACTCTGGTCAGGCGAAAGCTTCAGTGGAAGTGTCATCAGAGCAAATGTGAGAAATTTTTGGTCGCTCAGCCCTAAATTCGTTTTAGGTGTCAATGCTTTATTCCATACCATACAAGGAAAAAAGATTCCTTTCTATCTATTGCCGCAAATGGGGAATGATGAAATGATGAGGGGATATTATACCGGGCGTTATCGCGATCAGAACTTACTGGCTGGACAGACAGAATTGCGTTACCGCTACAACAACCGTTTCGGTGCCGTCGTCTTTGCAGGAACCGGTCAAGTTTTTGCCAATGGCGATTTTGCCCTGAAAAGCTTTAAACCCTCTTATGGAATGGGCGGAAGATATTTCTTTGATCCGGAAAAAGGACTGAGTGTCCGTATGGATTATGCAGTAGGAGAAAAACGCAGCAATGAAAAACGCCAGAGTGGTTTCTATTTCACCCTGGCCGAGGCATTCTAAAAGAGATTTTAAAACTTAATCTTAAAATGTTCTTTTGCCTGTCCTTTTTTAAAGTACACCAATCCGATCCAAAACAGGTCTATGGTTACTGTAACCTCTGGATGGCGTTTGATCTCTTCCCAGGCTTCTTTCATCCCTTCACTCCAATAAATATCGTCAAAAATCAATAGCGAACCTTCATGTACTTTCGGCAAACACCAGTTGAAGTAATTGAGCGTCGCATCCTTTCTATGGTTTCCGTCTATATAGACAAAATCAAGCTGATCTGCCTGTGCGATTAAATCGGGCAGTAAGGTGTCAAAATTCCCAACCCTCAACTCTACATTTTCCAGTTCCAGATCCACAAAGTTCTTATAAGCTACTTTTGCCGTTTCCGGGCAGCCTTCAATCGTAATGATATCTGCTTCCGGACAGGCTTTAGAAAGATAAGCCGTGGTCAGTCCCAGACAAGTACCCAATTCTAAAATATGATTTGGCTGGTTCTCTTTCGCAAGGCGATAAATCAACTGCGCCAGCCTTGGGCTCTTCAAAGCGTTCTTTGCGATCTGTCGTACCTTTTTAGTACGGTTCTTATTCAAATGAGAACCTGCACCGAGGTCGGTCACCTTAATTAAAGAATCGTCATTTAAAAGTTTTTTTCTTTGTGCTTCAATGCTTTTGTAATCACTTTTAACGTTAAAATCGTAAATTACCTCATCTGTGAGCTTATAAACGAAAGGAGAATGAGTACCATGTCTGCTTTTTGAAGTCAATCGGTGCTGGAGATAGTCGCTGATAAAGTTGAAAACCATAGCTACAAAAATAAGCAATCACATGATTCTAAGTTGCATGTTTAATGGAAAATAGTAAAGAAATAAGCGCATTGGTCAAATTGTTGGACGATCCCGATCCGGAGATCTTCGACCATATTGAAAAACGCCTGCTGGAGTATGGAGAAGAAGTGGTTCATTTTCTTGAAAATGCATGGGAAGAATCTTTAGATACCGTCTTACAGGAAAGAATTGAGAATGTAGTTCACAAAATCCAGTTCAAAAGTGTAAAAGAAGACCTGAACCTCTGGTATCAAAGCGGAGCCTTCGATCTGTTACAGGGCGCATTGGTGGTCAACAGGTATCAATATCCGGATCTTGATGAGGAAAAGATCAAATTCCAGATGGAAGAAATCAAAAGAGAGATCTGGGTCGGACTGCAATATGAAATGAGTTCTATTGAAAAGATCAAACTGATCAATCATGTATTCTATAACGTATATGGCTTCAGTGGAAACACAAAAAGCCACCATGACCCTCAAAATTCTTACATCAATCAGGTATTGGACAGTAAGAAGGGAAATCAAATCTCTTTAGCCATCATCTATTCGACAATTGCCCAGAAGCTGGATATCCCGGTATATGGCGTCAATCTGCCACAGCATTTTATTCTCGGTTATATTGACGAGAGCAAAAGAGAAGACCATGAATTTGGCGTACTTTTCTATATCAATGCCTTTAACAAAGGTGCGATCTTCGGCAAACATGATGTTGACCAGTTTCTTCGGCAGCTGGGACTTGATCCTTTGCCTGGGTTTTATGCGCCATGCAGTAATGTAGAAATCATCAGAAGAATCATCAGAAACCTGATCTCCTCTTATGAGAACCTAGGTTCCACGGAAAAGGTAACAGAATTGAAAGAGCTGCAGGACATTCTAGACAACAGCAACCTCTAAATCATCTTATTGGCTTTCATCCAGTTGATCAGGCGGTCAAACCATTGATCCTGCGTCGTCTTATTGTTCAATCCGAAACCATGGCCACCAGCCTGGTAAGCATGAAGCTCTACTTTATTACCTGCTTTTGCCATTGCCCGATCAAAAGACAAACTATTTTCAACAGGAACAGATTTATCATCATTTGCATGCACTAAAAACGTCATCGGTGTTTCTGCATCCACATGGCGCTCATTGGAAAAGTATTCCTTTTGTGCATACGTTGCATCCGGACCAGTCAGATTTTTCGCAGAACCGGTATGTGGGGATTCCAGCAAAGAAATCACCGGATAAATTAATATCGAGAAATCCGGACGAAGACTCAATCCCTCTTTATTCTCTATTTTGACGTCCTTAAAATGTACCGTCAATGTGGATGCCAGGTGTCCACCCGCAGAAAAGCCCATGATCCCTATTTTTGCAGGATCAATATGATATTTCGCAGCATCTTTCCTGACTACGTACATCGCCTGCTGGGCATCCTGTAAAGGGCCGAAAGATTTGTCGATCATAATCGCATCATCCGGCAAGCGATATTTCAATACAAATGCAGCAACGCCGATGTCATTGAAGCGCTTAGCTACATGATCACCCTCATGGTTAATGGCCAGAATACCATAACCACCACCCGGACAAATGATCACTGCCGCACCTGTTGCCTTCTCTTTAGATGGCAAAAATACTTTTAATGTGGGTACAGATACCTTACTGACCCTAATGATTCCATCTTTTCCTGTCTCAGAAAGCTCTTTATAATCTGCAGGCGTAGACTTTGCCCCCGGAATAGCTCCAGGATAAATCAATATACTTTCCTGCGCCATCGCGCTATTTGTAGTAAAAAGACCGGTCATCAGTAGTACAATAAGGTATCTCATCATTAAAATTCCATTAAGTAAGCTTTCAAAAATTCATTCAAATCACCGTCCAATACGGCCTGAGCATTAGAAGTCTCATAATTAGTCCGTAAATCTTTGACCAATTTATAAGGATGCAGCACATAATTCCTGATCTGCGATCCCCATTCGATCTTCTTTTTAGAACCTTCAATCAAAGCAGTTGCTTCCATGCGCTTCCGCATTTCTGCTTCATACAGCTGCGATTTCAACAAGCGCATTGCATTTTCTTTATTCTGCAGCTGTGAACGCGACTCCTGGTTTTTAATTACAATTCCAGAAGGCTTATGGTACAGCCTTACGGCAGTTTCCACTTTATTCACATTTTGTCCACCAGCACCACCGGAACGGAAAGTCTCGAATTCAACTTCTGAATCCTTTACTTCAATCTCAATCGTATCATCCACTAATGGATATACATATACGGAAGCAAAAGAAGTATGCCTGCGGGCATTGGAATCAAAAGGCGAAATGCGCACCAAACGGTGAACCCCATTTTCCCCTTTCAGATAACCATAAGAAAAGTCTCCGGCAAACTGAAGCGTAACTGATTTTATACCGGTCACCTCTCCTTCCTGCGAATCCTGTTCTGTTACCTTATAACCGTTCTTCTCTCCCCACATGATGTACATACGCATCAGCATGGCTGCCCAATCACAGCTCTCCGTACCACCGGCACCTGCAGTAATCTGCATCACCGCGTGCAGCTGATCCTCCTTACTGCTCAGCATATTTTTCAGTTCCAGTTCTTCCACCATATTTAAACAGCGGCTGTATTGTTCCTGCATTTCTTCCGCAGTGGCATCGCCGGATTGGAGAAATTCAAACATGACTTCTGTATCTTCCAGTTCCTTATTTACTGCCTGCCAGGCATCAGTCCATACTTTCTTAGAATTAATTCCTGCCAAATGCTTTTCTGCTTTTTTAGGATCATCCCAAAAATCAGTTTGCAGGGTTAGCTCCTGCTCAATATAAATTTCCTCAAGACGTGTTTCTACGTCAAAGATGCCTCCTCAGCGACGCTACTCTGTCCCTTAAATCCTGAATTTGTTCTTTTGTCATAATCACAAATATATAATAATACAAAGAGGTTCTGTCCCTGTTTTCAAAAACAAGCACAGAACCCCTTTAAACCTTTTCTTTTGCTAACTAAAAAGTCCTTTTAGCTTATCAACAATTCCAGACTCCCCTTCTTTTCCAGGCTCGCTGCTGCTACTGAACAAATTCGTCAGATCCGATAACTGGAACTTCCCGTCTGGTCCTGAAATCTTCGATAACATATCCTGAAGATTAAAAGAGCTGTCGTTCGGATCATTTGTCTTACTCACCAACTTATCCATTACTCCTGGAATAATTGAGGCAGCAATGGCTTTCGCTGAATCCAGGTTGATGCCCATCCCAGACAGCTTGTCAATAAAGCCAGAGGAAGCATCCTTTACCACCGAAGAGTTGGTCACATCTCCACCCTTAAAGGCATCTACAAGATTACCAATGTTTCCCGACGACAATTGTTGTTTCAAGGAGTCAAAAATAGAACCGGAGGCCGCTTGAATCGCTGCTTCATTTTGCTCATTTGGAACGTCGGAATTGTTCACAATAGCATCCTGAGCGCTTTGTTTAACCAGTTCATTCAAATTTTCTAACATAAAATTGTTTTTCAAGGTGATGTACTAATATTAGTATATTAAATATAACCAATTAAAATGATCCCTAAATCAAAAAACTGTCCTTATTTTTTCAAGTTCATGTAATCAAGTGCCAGGTTACTAAGTGCTTCCACTCCCAATCCAAATCCACTTTCATCAATAAAGAAATCTGGGGTATGGTGTGATGGTGCCTTTAGTGGATCTTGTCCTTTAGGCATTCCGCCTAGAAAAATAAATAAGCCAGGAACCTTTTCCTGATAAAAGGAAAAGTCTTCCGCTCCGGTTACCGGCGGCTTTAACTTCACATGTGCTTTACCAGCAGTTGCCTGTAAACTAGGCAGCATTTTTTCTGTTAGGGCCACATCATTAAAAGTAACGGGATAATGATTGCTATATGGAATCTTTACTTCGGCAGTTCCACCACCTGCTTCTGCCGTTTTTTTAGCAATTGTGGTTACCCTTTCAATAAACATTGCTTCGTCTTCTTTAGAGAAATTGCGGATCGTACCAATCATTTCTACTTTTTCCGGGATAATGTTAGAACGAATTCCCCCGTTAATGGCACCAATTGTAACCACACCTGGATTTTCCGTCACATTCAGGTTCCTACTCACAATGGTTTGCAGGTTATTCACAATTTGTGCAGAAATTACAATCGGATCAATACTACTCCATGGATACGCACCATGTGCCTGTTTGCCGGTCACCGTAATTTTTAAATCATTCACTGCAGCCATAATACCCGCCGGACGATAAGTAATATCTCCCACCGGTGTTTGCGAGTTGATGTGTAATCCAAAAATCACCTCCACTTTAGGGTTTTCGAGTACCCCTTCTTTCACCATCAATGCAGCACCACCTTCTTCTCCTTCAGGAACCCCCTCTTCTGCTGGTTGAAAAATAAATTTAACGGTACCCGGTATGTCTTTTTTCATGGAAGCCAATACCTCTGCCACGCCCATTAAAATTGCCACATGGCTATCGTGACCGCAAGCATGCATTACGCCTACTTCCTGTCCGTTATACATCGTTTTCACTTTAGAGGCGAAAGGTAAATCAACCCGCTCTGTAACTGGTAACCCGTCCATATCTGCCCTTAACGCAACTACTGGCCCTGGCTTCCCACCTTTGAGAATTCCAACAACGCCTGTTTTCGCCACACCAGTCTGCACCTCAATCCCTAAGGACTTCAAATGTTTTGCCACCAAAGCTGCAGTTCTGTTTTCCTGGTTGCCCAATTCCGGATGCTCATGCAAATCCCGACGCCAGTCTACCACCTTTTGAGTAATGCTCAAAGCCTTTTTTGAAACCTCAGGTCTCAGATTTTGCTTTTGCGCAACCGCATTAGCTCCAAACAAAACCAACAGTATAAAGTAAAATCTTTTCATAAACCTATTTTTTATACGTTAAATATAAGATAATGAGCGGATATTCATTTCGAATAGAAATATTATTATAAACTCCTACATTTACAGAAATACTAATATGATGCTACCAACGATAAACTTTACAGAAACCGCAGCTTATAAATACTTGACCGATCATTTTATCGGGATCAACGAAAAAAGCTTAAAGGATCTTTTTACGGAAGATGCTTCCCGTTTTGAAAAATTCTCGATACTATTTGAAGACATCCTTGTGGATTATTCAAAGAACAGAATTGACGATACGACAATGGCTTTGCTGATGCAATTGGCCAGAGAGTGTAAATTGGATCAGGCTATTAAAGCCATGTTCAGCGGAGAGAAAATCAACCAGACAGAGGGCCGCCAGGTACTTCACATTGCTTTACGTAACCAAGGCAATGTGCCTATTCTTGTAGATGGCAAAAATGTCATGGAAGAGGTGAATAAAGTATTGGAAAAGATGGATAAATTTAGTCAGGCCATCATCTCAGGATCATGGAAAGGCTATACCGGCAAAGCAATCACAGATGTAGTGAACATCGGCATCGGTGGTTCTGATTTAGGCCCGGTAATGGTTACCGAAGGCTTAAAAGCATACAAGAACCATTTAAACATGCATTTCGTATCTAATATCGACGGCACACACATTGCAGAGACCTTAAAAAATGTAGATCCGGAAACCACACTATTCCTGATCGCTTCTAAGACTTTTACGACACAGGAAACCATGACCAATGCCAATAGTGCAAAGGACTGGTTCTTAAATAGCGGTGCTGCGCAGGACGATGTGGCCAAGCATTTTGCGGCATTGTCTACCAATGCAAAAGATGTTGCTGCATTCGGTATTGACACCGATAACATGTTCGAATTCTGGGACTGGGTAGGTGGAAGATATTCTTTATGGAGTGCAATCGGACTTCCTATTGCTTTAAGCATTGGCTTCGACAACTTCAAGCAATTACTTGCGGGTGCACATGCTGCAGATACTCATTTTGAAACTGCTGAATTTGAAAACAATGTACCGGTAATCCTGGCTTTAATTGGCATCTGGTACATCAATTTCTTTGATGCAGAAACTCAGGCCATCTTACCTTACGATCAATACATGCACCGTTTTGCCGCTTATTTCCAACAGGGAGATATGGAAAGTAATGGTAAACATGTAGACCGTAATGGCAATGATGTAACTTATGAAACAGGACCAATCATCTGGGGAGAGCCAGGAACCAATGGACAGCATGCTTTTTATCAGCTGATCCACCAGGGAACCCGTTTAATCCCTTGCGATTTCATCGCCCCTGCGCAAAGCCTGAACCCCTTGGGCGATCATCACCCGATCTTATTGTCTAACTTCTTCGCTCAGACAGAAGCTTTGATGAACGGAAAAACTAAAGAACAGGTGGTTGCAGAACTGGAAAAAGAAGGCAAAAGCAAGGAAGAAATAGAAAAACTGGCACCATTCAAAGTATTTGAAGGAAACAGACCAACCAACTCTATTCTTTTGAAGAAAGTAACACCATTCAGCCTGGGCAGTTTGATCGCTGTTTACGAACATAAAATCTTCGTTCAGGGCATCATCTGGAACATCTTCAGTTTCGACCAATGGGGAGTAGAACTGGGCAAGCAATTGGCCAAAAGCATTCTTCCGGAACTAGAAGGAGATCAAGAAGTTCAGTCTCACGACGCTTCAACAAATGGTTTGATCAACCAGTATAAAAGCTGGAGATAAATTACAAAAAATAGCGCTTGGAATTAAACCTTTTAAGCGCTATTTTGTTCTAACCAAATAAAAAAGGATATGATCATGAGAACATTTAAAAAATTGTTAGCACTTCTTATTGTTTTCTCTAGTGTGCAGGTAATGGCACAAACAGACAAAGCAACTACAGCCAAATTAGTCGCTGACAAGCATCTAGTGTTTGAAGCAACCTCTGCGACTCCTATGGCTAATGCTGATTTAAACAAAATAATGAGCAGAATGCCTGGTGGTATGGGTGGCGGTATGATTCAACTTACCGGATCTCAATATCAACTGATCATCAACAAGGATAGTGTAGAAGCTTATCTGCCTTATTATGGAAGAGCATATAATTCAACCATGAATCCAGATGATTCAGGTATAAAATTTAAGTCTAAAAAATTCGATTATAAAACCACTGCTAAGAAAAAGGGAGGCTGGATCATTGACATTACTCCTAAAGACACTAAAGATGTTCGCACATTATCATTAAGTGTTTCTACAAGTGGTTATGCGACCTTAAATGTGATGAGTATGAACAGGCAGCCGATTACTTTTAACGGGTTCATTGCTGAACCTAAGAAAGTAGAATAATAAGAAGAAATGCAACGAAAAAGCCGTCATATCCAGGATATGACGGCTTTTTTTATTACAAAATCTTTAAGATTAAGGTTTAGGAACCAGATTCACTTGGAATAGATGCGGCCATTTCTTGCCAGTCACGAATAAACGTTTACCCGCCTTGTCCCAGGCAATGCCATTCAGCACGTTATTTGCGATATCTACTTCATCTTTGTAGTATCCTGCTGGCAGCAATCCAGTAAAATCAATTTCTTTTTCAATTACACCTGTTGCCGGATCAATCACCACCACCACATTTTTTGTATAAACATTGGCATAAATTTTACCATCAATATATTCCAGCTCATTTAACTGAGGCACCGGACCATAGTTGTTGTAAACTTCAATAAAGCCTTCTTCCTTATAATTATCTTTATTCAGGAACCATATTTTGTTGGTACCATCAGATTTGTATAATCTATTGCCGTCAAAGCACAATCCCCAGCCTTCCATGCTCGACTGATAAGGAAAAGTAGCTTGCTGTGTCAATGATTTCGCATCAAACACTAAACCCAATCTATTCTGCCAGGTCAGCATCACGATCTTATCACCTACCAAACTAGATCCTTCGCCAAAATACTGGTCATCTAGTTTCGTTTGCTGTAAGATTTTCCCAGTAGCTACGTCTACCCACCTCACAGAAGAATGCTGTTCCTGACCGGTACTTTCCAAAAAGCGGCCATTGTGGTATTCCAATCCCTGTGTATAAGCAGCGGTATCATGAGGGAAAGTCTGAATCACTTTATAGCCGTATTGCGAAGGCGTTACAGCCGACTTTAACTCAAAGTTGATCGTTAACGTATCTTTCTTTCCATCCTCCTCAATAACGGCTGTAATCAGCTTATAACCCAAACTCAAACCTGTGGTAGGGATTGCAACAGGCTCAGCGTTGCTTTTCGTCGCCACCGGCTTGCCATCCAGGGTATAGACCGCAGAAGTAATGTTACTGCCCGAAGGAACTTCCAAAGCGACTTTTACCTCCGTTCCCAAAGGAAAACTCTGCCCTTGTTCCGGGGACTTAAAACTTACACCAGTTCCTACTGGCGCATTATTTTTACAGGAAATAACCAGCGAAACGCTTAATAATAAGCAGGCCGACAGGGCTAATTTAGATAAACTCATGATTTTTTTAACTTGGCCAGAATGCATCTTCAATGTGATTTATTTTATAACTATTTTTTTGCTCAAAAGTAATGGCAATAATATCAAAACGGATTTCTCCCTGATGTTGTTTTAACTCAATATAAGCAGTGGAAGCGAATTCCAATTGTTTCTCCTTTTTGCGGTCTACAAAATCTTCTGGCTCCCCAAATTCAATACTGGTACGCGTTTTCACTTCCACAAAAATCAGGGTTCCTCCCTGATCAGCTATAACGTCTACTTCTGCCCTTGCGTATCTCCAATTCACATTTAAAATGCGGTACCCTGCATTTTCCAGATAGGTTCTGGCGATCTCCTCCCCACGCTGACCGAGCTCGTTATGCGCCGCCATCTATTTTAAAATCACCGTTCCCAGGAACTTTGAAATCTCTCTCTCCACGCTTTTCATAAACATAAAACGCTGCATCAGAATCTCCAGATTTACCGGATCATTTTCGGCTTTAATCTCTTTGGAAATATCTGAGAGCATCCGCGCTACCTTTCCTTTTTTAAGGTGAAAAATCCCACCAAGAACAGTCGCCTTTAAGTTGACACTTTCATCCCTAACATAAATATTGTGTTTATTGTACCAGTTTTCACTTAGGGAATACGGAGAGGTAGACAGTGTAATTGCCAGTTCTACAATATTCCGGTTTTCATGGTTAATAAACTGGCTGGCTACCGGCAGGTGGCCATTCTCTATTTCTTCATTATAGGTATCAATGATGATTTTACAAGTCGGATCAGTAAAGCTCACATCAGCTAAATTCTGCATAATGAAAGAACCGATATACATGTTATCAATCTTATCCCAGCTCACCAGCTCATGCCCATAAGCCAATAGAAGACGTACCACTTCCTGCTCCTGCAGCAAGTCACTTTCTTCCGCCGCCGCTGCTTCGGCAGCTTCCCCTGCAGCACCTGGAACCTCGAAAAGATTGTCTGGCGGCCCATCAGGATAAGGCTGATACTGGTTTTGCTGTTGGAAACCAGAAGAACCGACCCCGGAATTTCCAGTGCCTGATTGACCAGCACTCGATTTCCTGAATTTCGCCATCCTGATCTTGTTCAGCTCAGAAAGCAAAATACGCTCTTCTACCTGCAGCAAACTGCTGCATTCCTTGATGAAAATCGAAGCCTTAATATCATCTGGAATCTTCGCAATACTTTCTACAATATCACGGATAATTCCTGCTCTCTTGATCGGGTCTGAACCTGCTTCTTTCAGCAGGATATTCGCTTTGTAAAGAATAAAATCTTTGCGGTGCTCTTCAATGTATTTTTTAAATGCTCCTGAACCTACATGGTGCATGTAAGAATCCGGGTCATGGCCATCAGGGAAGGAAACAACTTTTACGTTCAACCCCTCCTCCAGGATCATGTCTAGTCCACGTAAAGAGGCCTTAATCCCCGCAGCATCCCCATCATAAAGAATCGTAACATTTTCTGTAAAACGACCGATCAGACGAATCTGCTCCGTTGTCAATGAAGTACCTGATGAGGCCACCACATTTTCTATTCCTGCCTGATGTGCAGCAAGTACATCCGCATAACCTTCTACTAAATAACAGTTATCCGTATCACGAATGGCCTTTTTAGCATGGAACAACCCATAAAGAACATTCGACTTATGGTAGATGTCACTTTCCGGTGAATTGACGTATTTGGGGACATTTTTATCTGTTTTCAGCGTTCTACCGCCAAAGCCAATGATCCTGCCTGTAAAATTGTGGATTGGGAACATCACCCTGCCCCTGAAACGATCATACAGCTTGCCTTTATCATTTCTGATCGCCAGGCCTGTTTTCTCCAGATATTCTTCTTTATGTCCAGCCGAAACCGCATGCTGAATCAAGGCATCCCAAACATCCGGAGAATAGCCCAATTGGAACTTCTTAACGATGTCTTCCCGAAAACCCCGCTCTTTAAAATAGCTCAGACCAATGGCACGGCCCTGATCCCCTGTCCACAGTTCATTGGCAAAGAAACCCGCCGCAAATTCCGAAACAATGTATAAGCTTTCCCGCGCATTCTGCGCTTCAATATTTTGTGGAGACTGTACCGTCTCCTCCACCTCAATATGGTATTTCTGAGCCAGAAACTTTAACGCTTCCGGATAAGAATACTTCTCATGGTCCATAATAAAATGGACCGAATCACCTCCTTTACCACAGCCAAAACACTTGTAAATACCCTTCGCCACAGAAACGTGAAAAGAAGGTGTTTTCTCATTGTGAAAAGGGCAATTCCCTATCAAACTGGTACCACGTTTTTTTAAAGACACAAAATCACCAACCACTTCCTCAATGCGGACGGTTTCCATGATTTTGCTGATGGTATCCTGATTAATCATTCTTTAATATTTTTTATTATCTCTTTCTCTAATCACCTTATTTTTATCCTTTTGTTTATTTCAACAGCGGGATCAATACTTCTGCAAGGGTCTGATTCCCTTTATCGTTCAAATGTACACCATCAGTCGTTAAAACTCCCTTGGCCACATCTGCTATATTATTTTTTTCCTCATAGGTTTTAAACAAATCCCTCAAGTCGCATAGTGGCAATTTATTTTTATTTGCCAGCTCCCTTATCGCTCCTGAATACTTATCCAAATCGGCATCCATTTCATTTGCTCCATTTTTCTTCTCCCCGATCACAGCAGGCGTACATAACACCACCTTTGCGCCACTTGCCTGAATCTTATTGATCAATGCCTGATAAAAGGCAATAAACTTATCATAATCGGTTCCTGTACGCATCGATTGCTTATGCCATACATCATTCACGCCAACATAAATCACTACCAGATCCGGCTTTTTTGCCAGCACATCCTCCTCCATCCGTAGGTAAAGATCATAAACCTTATTTCCACCGATGCCAGATCCGATGACTTCATATTTCAAAGGATTCAGAGACTTACGGATCAAGTCTACATACCCACCAGGCGCTACCCCCATCTGGGTAATAGAATCGCCAAAAAAAATAATCTTTTTAGGCTTAAAATTCATCGCAGTAGATACGACAAGCAGTACCATTGGTACCAGCAGGAGACTTAACTTTTGACTATATTTCATGAGTATTATTTTTTTGCAGCACGTGTAAAATCAAGATCCTGGAAATCGTAACTGAAATCCGTTAATGGAGAAACAGCAGCCATTTTCATACCGGAAGCTTTGCCTTCTTTATCTAAAGAGAAGATCGCAAATGCATCTGCATGCATACTTCGGTCTGTCCATTTCACTACAAAAGCATTTCCTTTATAAGGCAGCATTTCACCAGTCAATTTTGGGGAATTCAGAGATTGAAACCAAGGTTTACCATTTACTTTTTTAATGACGACCTCACCAAACCATGGGTCAACAAAAGAACCTTCATAAATGCTCAGGTCAACTTTTTGGGTATTCTTTTGCTGTTCAGCCGTGATTGCCGCCCAAACTTCATCAGTTACCTTTTTACTTTCTGCTTTATCTTCCGATGCATACCCTTTATAAACCGCAATTCTATCCTTCCCTTTGATGCCAAAATAACCATCTTTTATCGTGTTGGTAATGGAAGAAAAAGCATAACCGCTCTCCTGATTGGTCAGCACAATAATGCCCAGTTTCAGTTCTGGTATTAAAGTCACCTGCGTCACAATGCCACTTAAACCACCGGTATGCGAAACTTCTAATTTCCCGTTAATAGCGCTCAAAAACCAGCCCAGTCCATAACTGTTAAAAGAACCACCTGCGATAATCGTTTGCGGGCTCCACATTTCCCGATGAACTTCTTCACTGAATAAACTCTTGTTTAATCCCTCTCCATATTTGCCATTAGCCATCTGCATGATCGCCCATTTGCTCATCTCTGTCACATTAGACCAGATACCACCTGCAGCATTAGAAATCTCCGGAAAACCTTTACTGATTACCGTTAATTTTCCATCAATCAAACTATGTGCGTCAATGGAGTTTTTTTTATCTTTCAGGCGAGGATAATCACCGGCACTCTGGCTCATTCCTATAGGACGCATAATCCTGGTTTCGACAAAATCTTCCCAGCTCATTCCCGATACTTTTGCCAGTACCTCTCCTGCGACAATATACAGCAGGTTATCGTAATCAAATTTAGTCCTGAACCCAGAAACAGGTTTTAGGTAACGCATATTATGAATCAGTTCCCCCTTAGTTACCCGGTTAGCATCCGGAAAAATCATTAAGTCTCCTGCGCCTAAGCCTAAACCACTGCGGTGGGACAATAAGTCTCTTACAGTAAATTCCTGCGTTACATAGGGATTATACAGCTTAAATCCAGGAATCAGATCTACCACCTTATCGTCCCATTTCAGTTTCCCTTCATCTACCAATATGCCCAATCCTGCGGCAGTAAAAGCCTTGCTATTGGAAGCAATTCCAAAAAAAGTATTTTCATTGACTGGCTCCTTAGTGCTGATAGAACGAAGTCCGTATCCTTTGGAATGAATCACTTTTCCATCTTTTACAATGGCTACTGCAATCCCGGGTACCTCAAAAGCAGCCAGCGTCTTTTCCACCAGGCTATCCACCTGTTTACTGGTCAGTACTTGTGCCTGAACTACTCCTGTAAAAAGAACTACAAAAGAAAAGACGATGAACTTAATTTTATTCATAACAGAACAATTTGTCTAGCAAATATATTTTAAAATTCGGAAATCTATTTCCCGGTATTATAGTCCTTATGCACGATTAAAAAACTTGCCCGCTCTTCCTTTTTAAAAGGATAATCCCAATTGCCTTGATAGGTGATCTTCGTGGGCAGTTTTTCCCCTCCAAAATAACTCATTTCTATGTTCATCTGCACATTGAAATCGAACAGCATATTGCTGTATTTCATGTCCACATAACGGCCGAGGATTTCAAAAGAACGCTGATCAAAAATAGTGGTCAGCTCCTTAATCATCAAACCATCTTTGGTGCCATTGCTCAAGTCGGGTTTGATGGTCACCTTAAACCGATATACCGGAATAGAATCCAGGTAAGTCCCGCTAGCATAGCTATAATCGTAATACTGGCGCATATTGGCCGTAAATATCTGGGTTTTACTACCAATAAATGGCAAGCCTTTGATTGGTCTTCCAGGAGCAAAAATGAGGGTCTTTAATTTATCTTTATAACTCTCATTACTTTCGGCACCCTTACCAATAGTCATTGGTCCTTCAGACACAAATTCAGACTGATACGCGTTCATAAAGATATAATCGAACATCTCAATCGTATACAGCTGGTATTTACCATTTTTCTTGTACACCTTTCCCGTATCCTGTTTTACCAGGTATTCCATCTTGACTGGCCCTTTAGGGCTATGTCTGATCTTCCGGTAAATTTTGCCGTTTACTTTATTCTTTTTATCGTAGGTGTAAATTCTGTTTTCGGCGATGAACCCGTACTTCTTCATATTCCGAAAAGCCTGATAAAAGCTATTATCGGTAATGATGGCATTGATAAATGTCTCTACACCGAACTTTTGCGACACGATATTGACCGCAGAATCCAGCTGGATAGTTTTAATGGTATCCGGGTTAAAGCGCGGAATCTCCTGGCTAAAACCTTTTCCAAAAAACAAGGTGCAAAATGCTGTCAAAAGTATTTTTTTCATTGGGAAATTCGGGAAGAGTACACAAAAATTCAGGCCAATCCGGTGGTTTAACAACCGCAACCTAATTACCCAATTGCTTTAATGCAAGATAAGCCATTAGGCCAGTCGACAATTTTAAAGCATCCTCATCAATATCAAAGTTTGGTGTATGCACAGAATAGCTGGTTCCTTTTTCTTTATTTCCGGTTCCTAACCTGTAGAAACAAGCATCGGTTACCTGCGAATAGTAAGCAAAATCTTCCGCTGCCATCCAGATATCCAATTCCAGCACATTCTCTTTTCCTAAATAATCTTCTGCATGCGCACGTGCATTATCGCTCAATACCGGCTCATTGATCAGGTAAGGATAGCCATTCATGATGTTAAAATCACAGCTGCCACCCATACTTTCGGCAATACCTTCCGCCATTTTCTTCATCAATACTTTTGCTTCCTTACGCCATTCTTCATTTAGTGTTCTGAAAGTACCTTCCATTTTCACTTCATTAGGGATGATATTCGTAGCTCCATTTGCCTGCACCTTTCCAAAAGAAAGTACTGAAGGCAAGCGTGGATCTGCATTTCTGCTGACAATTTGCTGCAAAGCGATAATGATATGCGAAGCAATCACTACCGGATCAATATTCTGGTGCGGTTGTGCACCATGCCCACCTTTACCATGCACAGTTACGTATAATTCGTCCGTTGAGGCCATATAAATACCTGAGCGAAAACCAACCTTCCCTGCATCAATTAATGGCATCACATGCTGCCCAAGGATCGCCTGTGGCTTTGGATTCTCTAACACCCCTTCTTTAATCATGATGCTGGCGCCACCTGGAAGAACTTCTTCTCCCGGTTGAAAAATCAATTTGATGGTTCCTGCAAATTCTGCTTTCAGACTGTTCAGGATGAAAGCCGTTCCCAATAACGAAGAACTGTGTACATCATGACCACAGGCATGCATTACTCCTGGATTTTTTGAAGCATAAGGTTTGTCATTTGCCTCTATAATTGGCAAAGCATCCATATCCGCACGCAATGCGATAATCTGATCAGATGGAATGTCCCCCTTGATCAATCCAACTACCCCTGTATTGGCCATCTCGGTATAAGGAATTCCCCATTCTTCCAGGTGACTTTTAATATAAGCTGAAGTTTCAAACTCTTTAAAGGAAAGTTCAGGGTTGGCATGAATATGCTGACGGTAGCCTCTCACCTGATCAAAAATATCAAGCGCTAGGGTTTGGATCTTATCTTTCATTGTCATTGCTATAATCTAGGTTAGGTGCATTTATTTTCTCCCTAAAAATAAATAGGGTTGGAAACATGGGTCTGAGTTCATTTAGCAGACGCTGGGCTTCCAGACGTGTTCTAAAATCGCCAACCCGCAAATAATAATTAGGTTCTTTGTAAGTAATATAGGTGTTTAAATTCTGGTAAGCAGATTTAAAGCGGGCTTGTTCCGAAAATACCTGACGCCTGTCGGAGCCATAAAATATCTGTACACGATAACCCATCTGACCAACAATTGCAGCCCCAGGTTTAACAGGAGCACCGCCGGCAGACTTGGTGTACAAAGCGATCCGCTTTGCAATCAAACTATCAATCATGGGATCTTTAACCACCACTACCTCTCCTTTCTGCTGGGCAAAAAGAACGATAGAGAAACAACACAATATACTGGTAAATAATATCTTCATGAAAGGGCTTAAAAAAAAGAATGCCGAATTTTTTGTTACAAAAATCGGCATTCTAAATGTGTATTACAAATTACAATCCTGCGCCGTGGCAGTTTTTGAATTTCTTACCGCTTCCGCAAGGGCACATATCATTTCTCCCTACCGTCACTTCTTTACGGATGGGTTGCTGTGGTGCTGCTTCACGGGTATCTTCCATAGTCATTGGCTCATTACCTACTGAGATTTCAAAATCCGGTTTTGACATTTTCAATTTGCTTGGAGCTGGTCTTGGTGCCTGAGCTTCTCTAACGTCATTAGGATCTGTTTCAATTGGAATACCACCTTTATATAAGAAACTAACTACTTCTTTATTTACGGCATTCAACATGTTTTTAAACAAGTTAAAGGCTTCCATTTTGTAAATGATCAATGGATCTTTTTGCTCGTATACCGCATTTTGAACTGACTGTTTCAACTCATCCATTTCACGCAAATGTTCTTTCCATGATTCATCGATCAAGGCTAGTACAATTGTTTTTTCGAATGATTTAGTCACCTCACGACCATGATTGTCGATTGCTTTTTTCAAGCCAACAGGCACCTGGATGCTACGAATACCATCTGTAAACGGAACAATAATTTGCTCAATGTGTTCTCCACGCTCTTCGAATACCTGGTTCAATACCGGCATGGCCTGCTGGATAATGCCTTCAGATTTTCTAGCATAGAATGCCGTTACTTCTTCAAACAATTTATCAGTCAGGTGGTGAACGTTTCTTGCACTGAATTCTGCTTCATCAATAGTCGTATCTGCAGAGAAGTTTTTGATTACTTCCAGTTTGAAACCTTCGTAATTTCCTTCTTCTTTATATTCTGTAACAATGTCTTCTGCTACGTCGAAAGTCATATTGTTCATGTCCACGTCTAAACGCTCACCGAACAATGCATTTTTACGTTTTGCATAAATTACAGTACGCTGTGAGTTCATCACATCATCATACTCTAATAGACGCTTACGGATACCAAAGTTATTTTCTTCTACTTTCTTCTGTGCACGCTCAATAGATTTGGTGATCATCGAATGCTGAATCACTTCACCATCTTCGATACCCATTTTCACCATGATGTTAGAGATTCTTTCAGAACCAAATAACCTCATTAAGTTATCTTCAAGAGAAACGAAGAACTGAGAAGAACCAGGATCACCCTGACGACCGGCACGACCACGCAGCTGTCTGTCTACACGACGAGACTCATGACGTTCTGTACCTACGATAGCCAAACCACCTGCTTCTTTAACACCAGCACCTAGTTTAATATCCGTACCACGACCAGCCATGTTGGTTGCAATCGTCACCTGTCCAGCCTGACCTGCTTCAGCTACAATATCTGCCTCTCTCTGGTGCATCTTCGCGTTCAGCACATTGTGTTTAATTCCACGAAGTTTAAGCATTCTGCTCAATAACTCAGAAATCTCAACTGAAGTTGTACCGACCAATACCGGACGGCCTGCTTCTGTTAATTTAACGATCTCTTCTGCTACTGCATTATATTTTTCACGAACCGTACGATATACATAATCTTGGTGGTCAATTCTAGAGATCACCCTGTTGGTAGGGATTTCCACTACATCCAGTTTATAAATCGACCAGAACTCGCCAGCTTCAGTAGTTGCTGTACCTGTCATACCACAAAGCTTATGGTACATACGGAAGAAGTTTTGAAGGGTTACCGTCGCATAAGTCTGTGAAGCATCTTCTACTTTCACATTTTCTTTTGCTTCAATCGCCTGGTGTAAACCGTCAGAATAACGACGGCCATCCATGATACGACCAGTTTGCTCATCTACAATTTTGATCTTTCCTTCATCGATGATGTATTCCACATCAATCTCGAATAAAGTATAAGCTTTCAGCAATTGGTTTACCGAGTGAATTCTTTCTGCTTTGATCGAGTAATCGCGCATCAGGGCATCTTTCTGTGCAATCTTCTCTTCGTTAGTCAGGTTAGATTTTTCAATCTCTGCGATCTCTGTACCTACATCTGGCAATACGAAGAAATGGGCATCTTCACCAGATTTGGTGATCAGCTCAATACCTTTTTCAGTCAGCTCTACCTGGTTGTTTTTCTCATCAATATAGAAGTACAATTCCGAATCTACTTTCGGCATGTTCTTCGACTGATCAGCCATGTAATGATTTTCAGTTTTCAATAAGGTTTGTTTAACACTACCCTCACTTAGAAACTTGATCAATGCTTTATTTTTAGGCAAACCACGGTGTGCACGTAAAAGTGCTAAACCACCTTCACCTTCCTCGGTTCCGGCCTTACCATCATTAATTAATTTTTTAGCTTCATTTAAAGCTTTAGTTACATATTCTCTTTGTGCAGCGACCAATCTTTCGATCCTTGGTTTCAGCTCATGGAATTCATGCTGATCTCCAAAAGGAACCGGACCAGAAATGATCAAAGGTGTACGGGCATCATCAATTAAAACTGAATCGACCTCATCCACCATCGCGAAATGTAATTTACGCTGCACCAATTGATCTGGCGTTTGCGACATATTGTCACGCAGGTAATCAAAACCAAATTCATTGTTGGTACCATAAGTAATGTCAGCAAGGTAAGCATCACGGCGCTCCTGAGAGTTTGGCTCATGCTTATCAATACAATCTACTTTAATCCCATGGAATTCGAATAATGGACCATTCCACTCCGAGTCACGTCGTGCCAGGTAATCATTCACAGTTACAATGTGAACTCCTTTACCAGCAAGCGCATTCAGGTAAGCAGGTAATGTACTTACCAAAGTTTTACCCTCACCCGTAGCCATCTCAGAGATTTTACCACTGTGTAATACCATACCACCGATCAACTGAACATCGTAGTGTACCATGTTCCATTTCACCAATGTACCGGCAGCATCCCATGAATTCGCCCAGAAAGCTTTATCGCCTTCAATGGTTACATTATTTCTGCGTACTGCATAGTCTCTGTCGTGCTGACTCGCAGTTACCTCTAAACGCTCATTTTCTGAGAAACGTCTGGAAGTTTCTTTAACCACGGCAAATGCCTGTGGCAATATATCTAGTAATACTACTTCTAATTCTTTATCACGCTCTTTAATCAGCTCATCGATCTGATCATATAAGGCCGTTTTTGCTGCCAATGACAAGTCCTGACTTTCACCATCGGCTTTTAAGCCACTGATTTTTCCATCAATCTCCGCTAAAGCCTGTGCAATCACATCCTTAAAATAAACCGTTTTGTTACGCAACTCATCATTGCTCAGTACAGAAAGCTTCGAATACTCTTCGTTGATTTTGATAACAATAGGCTGTAATGCCTTGATATCTCTTTCCGATTTGCTTCCAAATACTTTGGTTAAAAATCCTAACATCTTTTATGTTTGTGTTTATTGTTTATTAATATTGAAAAACGTACAAATTACAACAACCAAGCCATATCAAACAATAAGTCAGAATGGCAGTCATCGGGCGCTAAAATTACAAAATATCCTGTACTTTGCTTTAGCATCGTGATTTTATTTAAAAAACTTTAACAATTTAACAGCAGCGGAGAAAAAAGATGCTAAAAACCTATAAAAGAACACAATAGTTAAACTTGATCTTCCTTCAATTCTGCAGCAAGTTCGCGCAGCGCTTTCAGCTCCTGCTTCACCTGCTTCAAATTATATTGTCCTCCTGCTTTAGACCAACGAAACTTTTGCGGAATAAATTGTCCTAAACACATGACGGCAGACAAGCTAAATAACATTTCATAAGTATCTAAAACACCCCATAAGAGGCCCTGACTGGCTATATTTTCAGACAACCCCAAAGAAGGAAGCACAATAAGAAGGGTACTCAATCCGATGACACCAACTACGATGACCATCCGCATGGCCAGCACATAATGGGCCACCGTCTGCTCCAGGTGATTCAAGACATCTTGCTCATGATTGAGCTTTCGCATCTTCAGCCAGGCCAGGCTAAATACAAATAAAGCAAGAAACAATGCCCCCAGCCGCATCATCACCCGCTGGTTAAACCATTCTCCCTGATCAGAAGACCAGCCCAGCAGGCATGAAACCACAATATAAAAGCTACAAAACAAAATTCCATTGATATAAAATTTCCTGATTTTTGAGGCCATGGTTTCAGATTTTCTCCTGATGATTCCCCTAATTACCTCCGGCTTAATCGCTGAAGGAGGATTTAATTGCGCCTGATGTGCTACCCAGGCTAATTTTAGTGCTTCTAAACTCATCCCCTTATGCTTTAATTATCTTTTCCAGCTTCTGCTTGATTCTACTAATTTTCACTCCAACATTTGTCTTTGTTATTCCGGTGATGTCTGCAATTTCCTGGTAGTTCTTTTCTTCGAAATACAGCAGGATGACCGCTTTTTCAATTTTGGTTAATTGCCCGACAGCTTGTTTCAACAGCCCCAGCTGATCCTCTTGATCAGAAAAAAGACAACCATCAGGAATTTCAAATTCGGCAGCGGAAATGCTGTTGCCTGCAGGAATTTTACGTTCCTTCCGGAAATTGCTAATGGCCGTATTCAGGGCAATGCGGTACATCCATGTGCTCGCCTGTGCCTCTTGTCTAAAAGATGGAAAAGATTTCCATAGCTGTAAAACGATTTCCTGGAAAAGATCTTTCTGATCCTCCTTTTCCAGGCCATACATACTGCAGACCTTATAGACAATCCCAGCATGTTTGTTTATCATTTCGATAAAAGCTTTTTCCATCATTTATTGGTTTGTATAGTAAGTCGGCATAAGGGGTCCGAAAATTACAATAATTAAAAAATAAATGAGCTCCTGCTTCGGGAGATCATTCGGCCTAAAAATGAGCCATCCCTCCTCCTTTAATTTTAATATTCAAGTTAAACTGTGATAATTTCCCTAAAGCGGTATATTTGCCGGTAAGAACCGGGCAGGTACCCGATCCACCTACACAATTCAAACAAAAAACCATACATAGATGAATATCTTACTATTAGGTTCCGGCGGCAGAGAAAGTGCATTAGCCTGGAAAATGAGCCAATCTTCTCAATGTTCTCAACTGTTTATTGCACCAGGCAACGGTGGTACCGGCGCTTATGGAAAAAATATCAGCCTGAATCCTAATGATTTTGAAGCCGTAAAAGCTTTTGCATTAAAAGAAGCCATTGAACTTTTAGTAGTTGGTCCGGAAGAACCTTTGGTAAATGGTATCCATGATTTCTTTGCGAATGACTCGGAAGTATCGCACATCCCGGTAATCGGCCCTAAAAAAGAAGGCGCCATCCTGGAAGGAAGTAAAGATTTCTCTAAACAATTTATGGCACGCCATGGCATTCCAACTCCAGGATCAAGATCTTTCAGCAATGAAAGCCTGGAAGAAGGATTAAACTACCTGGCTTCACATTCCCTTCCAATTGTATTAAAAGCAGATGGTTTAGCCGCAGGGAAAGGTGTGTTAATCCTCGATACGATCGAAGAAGCACAATCAGAATTAAAACTGATGCTGGGTGGTAAATTTGGAAATGCCGGAAGTACGGTAGTTGTAGAAGAATTCTTAACAGGGATAGAGCTGTCGGTGTTTGTATTGACAGATGGTGAAAATTATGTTATACTTCCTGAGGCGAAAGACTATAAAAAAATCGGACAGGCAGATACTGGCCTGAACACCGGCGGAATGGGTTCTGTATCCCCAGTACCTTTCGCAGATGAAGCTTTCCTAAGTAAAGTAGAGCAGAAAATCATCATTCCTACGATCAATGGTTTAAAGAAAGACAAAATTGATTATACTGGTTTTATCTTCTTTGGTTTATTCAAAGTTGGTGATGAGCCATTAATTATAGAGTACAATTGCAGAATGGGCGATCCGGAAACGGAAAGCGTCATCCCACGTATCGAAAACGATCTGGTAGAGCTTTTCATGGCCACTGCTCAAAAGAAATTAAAAGACTATAAATTAACCATCAGCCCTAAAAATGCAGCAACCGTAATGATCGTTGCAGGTGGCTATCCTGGTGATTACGAAAAAGGTAAGACCATTACCGGTATTGACAACCTGCGCAATTCTCATGTGTTCCATGGAGGAACAAGCTTAGAAGGCGGTATTGTGAAAACTAACGGAGGTAGAGTACTTGCAGTAACCAGCTTGCAGGACAGCCAGTTTGATGCTTTACAATGTGCCACAGGCGATGCAGCACGCATTTACTTTGATGGTAAATACTTCAGAGAAGATATTGGGTTTGACCTGGTATAGGCTAAAGTAAAAAGGGGTTTGTTCTAAGAACAAACCCCTTTTTTATGTATATGAAACCTCCAAAAGAATCCCCGATAAAATAAATTATCCGGTATCAGAAATACTATTTCCTTTTCAGAGATTTACTACCAAAAAGATTATACCTCAATCCAAATGCCTGCTGACTGTCTACTACGCCATCCACAAAATGGAAAGATAAGACCAATTTAGCTTCCAGGTTTTTATAAACAATAGGACGCCAGGTCAGATCTGTTCTGTTGTAAGTTTTTGCCGTATAGAATTTATCGCCCATAATCAGGTGATGTCCTTCTCCTTTATAGAAGGAATTGACGATTCCAAATTTATGGTACTCCATATTTAATTCCAGCAACATGCCCTTTGGGGTCTTCCAGCCACCGACCGTACGAACACGTTCAAATGAGATCAATCCACCAGCACTCAGGGTTAAAGAATCCAGGAAAGTCTTCTTGGAAAGGTCCAATCCAACTTTTACACTTGCCGCACCATTGTCTTCCACATGGTCGTTAGGAATAGGAATACCTGGTCCTGCATTGTGCAGCATCATCGCATGATGAGATACAAAGAACAAATCCTTTTTATAAGTACCGGAGAAACCGAAAATAAAATTCTCTCTTGCGGTTGCAGTTTGTCTGCTGGTCCAATCAATGAAAATGATTTGTTTCCAATTTTCATTCTCATACTTCACCAACATCCCTTCAATATTAGGGCGGTAGTAGCTTAAAGTGTCATTTAATATGGCACGCGGAAAATCAGAGATCAATCCCTGTCTTGGAAAAGCCCCCAGATAAAAATTCCAGTCCTTTTTCATGTACTGGTAATAAGCTACCGGTGCAATACTGGTCGTAAATTTTGGCGATCCAAATTCATGGAACGCATTAAATCCAATTCTGATTCTGTGGGTGCTATCCACCAGCAAGCCTACTTCAGGAGAAACGCGCATTCCAAAAATAGTTTCAGAAAAGCGGTTTGATCTGGAGTATTCTCTGTTATCAGCAAAGCCATGGAAGTTTAAATTACCTTCCAATTCTTGGGCATAAGTATCCGTAATGGCCGTAAATAGTACAGCAAAAATGAGTAGTAAACGAATCCGCATAGGTTGTTTTTAGGGTTCAAATCGTTAAAATAAAACGAAGCCCAAAATTAATATATAATTCCACTATCCGGCAATTAAAAATAAGGCTAAAATCCCCTTGTTTTTGCTTGTCGCGATCGCCACTGATCCAGTAAAACTAAGTACTCCGTTTCTAGATTTCGAAAAACCTTGCCAGAGAGCCGCGCTGCAGGTTTCAGCTTCATTTGTGCCTCATATTGCGTACTGATCTGTTCATATCGCAGATTGAATTGCAAATCCAAACCACGTTTTTTCTCTTTAAATTCGGTAATTTTAGGATCTTCATAAGTACCGTTTAGATTGCCCAAATAGACCGTATCAGAAACGGAGTCATGGTTTGCAGCTCTTAAAAACAAATAAACCTCCATAGGCTGCTGCACTTCTTCTTCGGATAAATCCAGAAAAGCAGTACCATCTTTCCTTTTCGCAAAATTCAGCTCGATCTTTTTCTTTCCTATCGCCGGAAAACAAACCGCCAGTTGTAAAGTATCATCATATTGCGCTCCTGTACCATAAGAATAAGCCGAATCCCAGCTGATCTGTAGTCCTGCGGAGGTTTTCTCCATGCGAAGGTCATTCGGATTGATTAAAGTCCCCTTACTGAGCTGCACGCTCTTATAATTGATGCTAATGTTGGGGTATGCACCCTGCAGGGCATTCTTCTTAATCTGAGAAACAGCCAGATTGTGTTGGTTCCTGATTGTTCCACGCGTTTCCAATTCGAAACCATTATTGATAAAATCCTTCAGTTGGCTCAGAAAACGGGTAGTCACAGCCATCGACTGGTGATTTGCCTGCTGCTTTAAACTCGGTTTTCCGGGTTTGCCAATACCTCGCATCACGGGTTGTCCATTGAGCTCATAATAAACTATTCTCCCAATTTTACCACTTGGCCATCCATGAAGGCCCTTTTTTCCTATTGCCATAATATTATTCCTTTTTATATGTAAACAGGCAACAACAAGATGATGACACAATAGTTTCCCTACAATGCCAATTTACCTTAATATAGAATCATACTCAATATCATTAGGCATTAAAGAAGAGCGGCGTCATCCTTCGGGAACTGCTTTCATCTGAACAAATCAGCGGCGTACCAGAAGAGCCCTTGGAAGGGTATAAGGCCGGCTTAGGCCCCGGCAACCCCCTCAAAAAAACCATTAAACATCCAAAGAGATGAAGTCTCTTCCAGTGCAGTACTCAGTAGTTTTTTCCCTCATTTAACCAAACCTCTCCCCGAATCTCCCCAGCCAAATTACAGCTCACAGTACAACAACACTGTGCCAGCAAGTTAGCGAAACTTTACTCTGCTCTTAGTTAGAAAAAATAGCTATTTTCGCAAAAACAATTATTAGGTTTGGGTAGCTTATTCACTGAAATAAAAACCCCGAACTTTAGCATTCTTTTTATACCTATATGATATCTTTTAAAGAACTTAAACGCAATTTAAAAAAAGACAGCACAACACTTCCAACTCGGAAAGTTGCACTTCTGGGCGATGCCGCTACTCAATTCCTGGCGGTGGCCATCCAAGGAATGGGCTATGAAAGAAACTATAATATAGATTTATTCGAAGCAGAATACAACCAGATCGAGCGTCAGATATTAGATCCTACATCGGATTTTTATGACTTTGCTGCCGATTACTCCGTTGTATTTCAATCTACCCATAAACTGCTGGAAAAATATAGTACCTCAGCAGTTGCGGAACAGATAAACCTGGCCGATGATCGACTTGATTTTATCCGAATGCTCTGCAATTCCGTTTCAGGCCGCATTATCTATTATAACTATCCTGAAATCGAAGATACCGTTTTTGGCAGTTATGCCACAAAGGTTCCTTCCTCTTTTACCTTTCAAGTTCGTAAACTGAATTTTGAACTGATGAAAATTGCACAGGAATATCCGAACTTTTTCATCTGTGACATTGCAGGATTACAAAATAAATTCGGACGCGACCAGATGTTCAATAGCCATGTGTATGTGAGTACAGAAATGGTGCTGAGCCTCGACATCCTTCCTTATGTTGCTTCCCGGACACTGGATATTTTATGCGCCGTAGAAGGAAAGTTCAAGAAATGTCTGGTACTCGATCTTGACAATACCACCTGGGGAGGCATCGTTGGTGATGACGGATGGGAAAATATTCAGGTAGGTCATGGATTAGGCATTGGTAAAGCATTTACCGAATTCCAGCAATGGGTTAAAAAACTTAAAAATCGTGGGATCATCATCTGCGTATGTAGTAAAAACGATGAAGATAAGGCAAGAGCTCCTTTTGAACTCAATCCGGAAATGGTGTTAAAAATCGATGATATCGCCGTATTTGTAGCCAACTGGGATAATAAAGCCGATAACATCCGACTGATCCAAAGCATTCTTAATATCGGATTTGACTCCATGGTATTCCTGGACGACAATCCATTTGAACGCAATATGGTGCGGGAAAATGTACCGGACATTACCGTTCCGGAGCTTCCTGAAGATCCAGGCGAATACCTGGAATATCTGTATTCCCTAAACCTTTTTGAAACCGCTTCCTACTCTAATGCAGATGCCGAAAGAACACAGCAATATCAGGTAGAACACCAGCGCGCTTCTCTATTGAAAACATTTACCAATGAAGCAGATTTCCTAAAATCATTGGACATGGTGTCGGAAGTAAAAAACTTCGATTCTTTCAACAAAGTCCGTGTGGCACAATTATCGCAAAGGAGCAACCAGTTTAACCTCCGCACGGTTCGCTATACGGAGGCCGAAATTGAAGCTTTAGGACAAGATGATCAATATGCCAGTTTCTCTTTTGACTTGTCCGACAAGTTTGGAGATAACGGGCTGATTTGTGTCATCATCCTGAAGAAAGAAGACGCGGAAACGCTATTTATTGACACTTGGTTTATGAGCTGCAGAGTGCTGAAACGCGGCATGGAAGATTTCACCTTAAGCAGACTTATTGCTTATGCGAAAGAAAACGGCTTTAAACGCATTGTTGGCGAGTACCTGCCAACCGCAAAAAACCAAATGGTAGAGGCACACTATCCAAAACTTGGCTTCCAGAAATTGGAAGGCACTGCAGAATTGCAGTTTGAGCTGGATGTAGACCAATACCAAAGCAAAGAATTTTATATTAGCCACAAATAAAAAACACGATAATGGAACGTAATGAGATTTTAGGAAAAGTGCAGGAAATTTTCCGCGACGTATTGGATAACGAAGAAATTGTATTGACCCCTGAAACCACTGCCGATGATGTAGAAGATTGGGACTCATTGACACACATTCAATTGATTGTAGGTATTGAGAAAGAAATGAAAATCAAATTCACCTCTAAAGAGATCCTTTCCTGGAAAAATGTTTCGGAAATGATAGATTGTATTGCCAGTAAATAATTAAACGCCTAGCAAAAAAATAACGGTGCTCAAAGATTCTAACTTTCATCACATTGGCTATGTTACCGACAGCATAGCCAATACTTCCGACTTCTATTTACAGACCGGCTATCAGGCCACTGAAATCATTGAAGACGAAATTCAACGGGTTTACATCTGTTTTCTCCATAAAACAGGCTTTCCAAGAATAGAGCTGATCCAACCTATTGATGAGCTTTCTTCGGTTAACAAAATTCTAAAGAAAACCGGCGTTGCTCCTTATCATGTCTGCTATGAAGTTGCAGATATCCATCTGGCTTATGACGAGTTGGTAGAAACACTGGGATTTATTCCCTTGTTCCGCCCCGTGGAAGCCATTGCATTAGAAAACAGACTCATCTGCTACCTCTATAAAAAAGAGGTCGGATTTATAGAACTGGTAAATAAAGATTAATAATGGTCGTAAATTCTATCAACTTCTTAATATTTTTCGTGGTCGTTTTTGCCGTTTACTTTTTTCCCTTAAAAGGTAAAGCTGCTGCGCAAAATATTTGGCTGCTCCTGGCCAGTTATTTCTTTTATGGCTTCGCAGAATGGAAAATGATCCCATTGCTGCTCGGCGCAACCCTTGTATTCTATGGATTAGGCAAAGCCATCGGAAAATATAGAGATCACAATGAAAAGTTAACCTCCATCCTCAGTACGATTGGTGTTTCCCTCGGAATTGGCCTATTGCTCTATTTCAAATACCTGAACTTTTTCATCAAGTCCTTCAGCGACTTTTTCAATGCCATCGGCCTCCAAACACATTGGAGTACCTTTAACATCCTGATGCCTTTGGGAATCAGCTTTTTCACCTTTAAACTCATCAGTTATCTCATAGAGATCCACCGCGGTCATATCGAACCCGCCAGGAATTTTGTAGATTTCGCAACTTATATCTCGTTTTTCCCAACCATCCTTTCCGGCCCTATTGACCGCCCGAAATCTTTTCTGGCGCAATTGTCTGTTGGACGGGTATTGGATTACGATCTGGCCTCGATCGGCTTAAAAAGAATCTTTTGGGGAATGTTCATGAAGATGTGCGTCGCAGACCGCCTAGCGATTTATGTAGATGCCATATTCGACAATTCTATTCACCATAACGGAACTTCCCTGGCTTTTGCTTCCCTGCTTTATCCCATCCAGATGTACGCCGACTTTGCCGGTTATTCTGAAATGGCCATCGGTGTAGGCTGCTTGCTGGGATTGAAAATTACGGAAAACTTTAAGCGCCCGTTCTTCTCACAAAATATTGCCGAATACTGGCGTAAATGGCACATCTCCCTTACTGGATGGCTGACTGATTACGTATTCATGCCTTTAAATATCCGCTTTAGAAATTTTGAAAAATGGGGCTCTATTTTCGCCATCATCATTACTTTCGTCCTCATTGGATTATGGCATGGTGCAGACTGGACTTTCGCCATTTTTGGCTTGTACCATGGTTTATTATACATTCCACTCATGCTTTCCGGGGCCTTCTTTAAAAAGAGTAAAATCAAAAAGAATGAAAGCGGGTTACCGAACTTCAGCAGTACAATGAAGATGCTGGGCACCTTTTTGTTGGTGGCCCTCGGACTCATCCTGTTCAGGTCTACCAGTCTGGCTGAAGCCGGAAATATCATGTTTAAAATCGCTACAGATTGGGGCGCTTTATTCTTCGATTTCAATACCCTAAGTAATGGACTGTTATGTCTGTTCATCTTATTCTGCAAAGATTTCAGAGATGAATTCTTCCCGGAGAAACATGCTTTTAAAACTGGATTTATCAACAAATACCGTTACGAGCTCACTATATCCGCTTATATCCTATTGATTCTGTTTTTTGGAATACTGGATGGCAATCAGTTCATCTATTTTAAATTTTAATGGAGATGAAAAAGTTCTTACAAAGATTACTCATTATTATTGTCATCACATTTGTTGCCGACAGAGCATTGTCCTATGTGGTCAATATTTTTTATAAAACAACCACCACTACCAACGAGCACAAATTGATTGCGGTGACCTACAAAATGACCGACCCGGTAGTGTTTATGGGCAGCTCAAGAGCACACCACCATTATGTTCCATCCATCATTAGTGACACCCTGAAAAAGGGCGTTTACAATGCCGGATTATGGGGGATGCGCAACATTTATTTTCAATATGGTCTGCTCAGCAATATTCTGGAAAGGTATACACCAGAAACGATCTGCCTGGAAATACACCCAACTGATTATCTGGAAACACCGTTTTCTACCACAGAAGCGGTAGGCCCACTTACCCCATTTATCGGTTACAGCCCAGGTTGTGATACGGTATTGAAACAGGCAGGATTCTATTACAAAGGAGAGGTATCCCATCTGTACCGCTATAACGGCGAGTTCGCGAACTTATTAGCAGGTAACCTCAGTACCCGAACTTTGGATGCCGACAAAGGTTATAAAGCCTTATATGGCAAATTAGACACTGCTATTGTAGCAATTAAACCAGAGAAATTTCCATTCCCAGTCAGTAAAGATAAATTGAAATACCTGCAGGCCTTTATCGATAAATGCAAAGAGAAGAAAATCCAGCTGATCCTGATCTATTCGCCAATGTATGCCGTAGAAAAAACAAATTTGTTTCAGGTACCAGATAGCATTGCAAAAAAGAACAACATCCCTTTTATCAATAACTATCAACAAGCCGGAATTACTGGTGATTCTCATAATTTCTTTGATTTTGGTCACCTCAATGATGAGGGTGCTAAAAAATATTCTGCTCTGATTGCTTCCGAATTGAAACAATACATTAAATAACCATGAAACAGCGCTTCTCCTACCTCCTACTGCTAGCAGTACTGGCCTTTACTGGCTGCCAAACAAAAACTTCGGAAAAAAAGACTGTTCTGGCCATCCCTGTTTACGGACAAAGTTTAGCATTGGGAGAGGAAGCCATCCGAATTACCGATTTTGATACCTTAGCTGCCACAACAAACCATACCGTCCTGACTGAAAATCTGGATGAAAACTTCGGATACCTGTCGGAAACTCCATTTAAACAATGGGTGAAAAAGGTAGTAAATGACCGCCACCGGGCATTTGAGCTCTCTGTATATGGCATGGCTGAGGTGGTATCTGCACACTTGAAAGAAAAAGGTTATGGAGATAGCCTGCTCATTTCTACCTTTCCCGGTGGACAAGGTGCTTCCGGCATTGCCGAAATTAGCAAAGGCAGCAAAGCTTATAAAAAATTCCTGGATGAAATCGAAGGCGCTTATCAAAAGGCCCAAGACAATGGCTGGAACTTTATCGTTCCTGCTTTCTGCTGGATGCAAGGCGAGGACGACATCGTATGGCTAAAATCCAAAAACTATAAAAAAGACCTTAAGCAGTTTCAGGTTGATTTCAACAGAGACGTAAAAGCCATTACAAAGCAACGTCAGGACATAGTTTGCATCAGCTACCAAACCAATTGTTTGACCCTTTCCAAAGATTTCAATGAAAATCATTTCAACAGCAGAGAGATGGGCATTCCGCAAGGACAATTAGATTTAATTCGCGAAGACAGCCTGTTTGTAGGCAGTGGTCCTACCTATCCTTATTCTTTCGTAGACGATCGCGTACACATTGATGGACTTTCTCAAAAAAGGCTGGGTTATTTAACTGGCTTATCCGTGATTCGACTGCTGGAATCTAAACCAAATACCGGCCTGCTGCCTACTGATTTTAAAGTTTCCGGAAATACTGTACTCATTAAATTTAATGTTCCTGCACCTCCATTGGTACTGGATACTACCGCAGTAAAATATGCAGCCAATTATGGCTTTAGCGTCATCAACTCCGAAAATGAAAACATTTTACAGCAGGTAACCTTAAAAGACAATGTGCTGAAACTTCAGTGTAAAAAATCCCCTTCAGGAGCCAAAGTAAGGTACGCTGTAAATGGGATGAAGGAAAAAAGCGGCTTTAAGCAAGGTCCAAGGGGGAATCTCAGGGACTCACAAGGAGCAGCATTAACTGCAACAATTCTTAAAAAATCTTACCCGCTGCACAATTGGGCATACCAATTTGATAAACTGGTCAATTAATATCCTATCGGATATAGGAGAAACCGGCTGAATAAAAAAATACCATTAACCAGAAAAGGTTGCCTAAACAGGCAACCTTTTCTGGTTATAAATATCTTCAGCGATTAAGCTTAAACTATTTTGATTTTGCTGCTCCTAAGATTTCAGCAAGTTTCGTTTGCAATTCTTCACCTCTGATATTTTTAGCGATGATTTTTCCTGTTGGATCGATCAGGTAATTCGCTGGAATAGATTTGATGCCGTACAATTGTGCTGCAGCATTGTTCCAGAAGTTTAAGTCTGAAACATGAGTCCAGGTTAAACCGTCTTTTTCAATTGCTTTCAACCAAGCGTCTTTTTGACCTGGACGGTCTAGAGAAACACCAAGAACTGTAAAGTTTTTGTCTTTAAAGTTGTTGTAAGCAGTCACTACGTTAGGATTTTCCTGACGACAAGGTCCACACCATGAAGCCCAGAAATCAAGCAGGACGTATTTACCTTTGAAATCAGATAATTTTACTGGTTTGTCGTTCACATCATTCTGCGTGAAATCTAAAGCCATTTGTCCTACCTGTGTGTTTTTCGCTGAGGCGATCATACCGGCAATACTTTTACCTAGATCAGTCCCTTTAACTGCAGCTGAGAATTTGTTAAACTGAGGCTCAATCACTGCTGGATCAGCATCATTTAAACTGCTGCCAAAAGCAACTAAAGCAACATAAGAATTTGGATTAGCGGCAATAAATACATTATTGATGCCTTCTAATTCTTTTTGAATGGCTTCATCACGGGCATATACCGTTTTCATATAAGCCTCATCTTTACGCTCAGCTTCATTTTTACTGCGGTATTCAGCCATTAATGCGGCACTTTTTTCCGAAACAGATTTAGTTAAAGCTTTATATTTTGTATTTTCATCATTTACTGCAGAACCTTTAATAGTTGCATATTTGATCGAATCTTTAGGGGCAACGATTTGGATTTCTTTCGGTTCTATGTAAAAAGCAATCACATCTGGAGTCACACGTGACTGTGGATCTACTACCGCATTGTCGTGTTTAATTCTGATTTGTGCCTGAGAAATTCCATTTACAGGACCCTGAAAAGTAAATTTACCACCTACAATCGCAGCGGAATCAGTCGCCTGAGTCTGACCTACTCTATAAGCAATATAAGCCTTTGCAGGTGCATTTAAGTTTCCTACTTTACCTTGAACGGTAAATTTGCCTTGCGACATACCTGCAATTGGCAATAAGCAAATTGCAGCGATGATTGATCTTTTCATTTAATATGATTTTTCGTTAGTTTAAATTTTAATGCGCTATAAAACAGAAAACTTACCTGTTTTAGTCGTCTATACTTCAAATATAAGGAAGCGTATACAGAATAACGTGAAATTCCCTATAAAATTACAATAGCTTTTGATAGGTTCTCCACCATAAATCGGGCATTTCTCCATTTACGGCCATTGTATAATCGTCGTATCGGCAAGGCACCAAATGGTAGCGTTCGTTCTTGGTAATTCCAGATGGATAAGGGACTTGCATCCACCACCTGTCTGACTTTTTACTCTTCACAAACAGCATGTCCCCGGAGCCGTCATTTAAGCTGGCGCGATAGATCAGGTATTGCGATTTTGGGGTGAGTGGGAAATCCTTTTTGCGGTTATAAAAGCCCTCTATGAAGTACCAGACCATTTGTGCAAGCAATAAAGCCGTTTGTCCGTTCTGGTCGAATGCCGGGTTAAACTCATAGAAACCGATGGAAGTCAGCTTGTCACTCATCCCTGCATAACGGGTAATGCGGCAGGCTTGTTCGCCATAAAAACCATTTGGCCCCGCATTGGCATTGGCCACGGCATCGGAAGATCTGATCGCCCCAATATCAAAGCTGATCATATTCGCATTTCGGATAATCGGCTCTGTTAAAGTGATGTCATTACTGAATTCCCCCAGTCGGTGGGCATCAAAATATAACTTACTCATGACCTCCAGGCTTTCCTGATTCACGAAATAAGTCTGGTAGCCCACATTGCTGAAGTTGAACAGGTAATTGGGCTGATGTAATAATATTTTATTAAGGTAGGTATCTGATTTTGCAGCCAGTCCTTCCTGATCTTCTTCGTCGAGGTCAAATTTACTGTCTACCACCACCAGGTCTACCTTTTGCTCCAGACTTTCATAAGCCAGGTATTGCGCATAAGTCAGGTCTTGACCGCCGCCAATAATTACCGGGATGATGTTCAATTTGATCAGTTCCCCTACTGCCATCTTTACCGCTACATAAGTATCAGAAATGGAAGCGCCAGGTTTGATGTTCCCAAGGTCGATGATCCTGCTGTTGAAAGCCCCCTCATGTAAGGCGTAAAATTGCGCCCTGAAATAGTCGGGACCAAGCCCACAGCCTTCATTATTTACTGCTGCGCGATCATCTTGTACGCCAAAAATTGCAATATCGTATTGATTTTCCCCAAGTTCCGGAAATTTATCGGTGTAAAATCCGGCCCGTAAACCTAACTGACTGGCATAGAATCCTTGTTTCGGTGCAAATTTATCGGGGTTGACTGGGGAGAAAAAATCTGATAATGACATATTGTATTATAAATGTATCTGTCAAATATCTATTTTTGAGATCATATTTTAATGAACATCCTAAAAATAATGAAATGATATTGGTTACCGGTGCTACTGGATTTTTAGGGGCAGAATTAATACATCAACTTACGGGACAAGGAATTAAGCTTCGTGCATTAAAGCGCGAGCATTCTGTGATTCCAGCGATCCTGAAAGACAATACCCTGATCAGCTGGGTGGTTGCAGACCTGAATGATTTTTCTACGCTGGAAGATGCTTTTGAAGGCATTTCGCAGGTGTATCACTGTGCAGCCATGATTTCTTTTGATCCAAAAGACAAAGCGAAATTACTGAAAGTAAACATTGAGGGCACCAGTAATGTGGTGAACCTTTGCGTAGAAAACCAGGCGAGGCTTTTGCATGTCAGCTCTGTGGCAGCATTAGGAAACGCGAAAAAAGATGCGCTCATTACCGAAAAAGATTTCTGGGAATACGATTCCAAAGCACATAGCTATGCCATTTCCAAATATGAAGGAGAAATGGAAGTATGGCGCGGCATTGCCGAAGGACTAGATGCGGTGATCGTGAATCCATCTGTCATCATTGGTGCTCGGGCCGGATTTGAAGGCAGCGGTGCGATTTTTAAACTCGTAAGAGATGGCCTCTCTTTTTATACAAAAGGGGCTACAGGTATTGTAGATGTGGAAGATGTAGCGAAATGTATGATCGCTTTAATGAATAGCAGCATCAGCGAAGAGCGTTTTACGATCTCCGCAGAAAATTATAATTACCAGCGCTTCTTTGGCGAGATTGCTAAAGGTTTTGGTGTCAAAGCGCCATCAAAAGAAGCGAAACCATGGATGCTGGGTATCGCCTGGAGGGCTGCAAAACTGGCTTCCCTATTTACGGGAAAACCTGCTGCCTTAACCAGTGATGCCGCAAGAAGCAGTTTGAATGAAAGTTTATACAGCAATAAAAAGATAATTGATACGATTGGAATAACCTTTAAGCCCTTGGATCAGAGTGTGGCGGAAACTTGCCAGGCCTTGAAACAGGTTTCACTTCATTAAAATTATGAACCAGAAGAACATTTACATCATTGATTTCGACAGCACCTTTACACAGGTAGAGGCATTGGATGAGCTGGCCCGTATCTCCCTAAAAAAGCATCCTGATAAGGAAGCCATCTTCAAAAAGATTGAGGATTATACCAACCTGGCCATGGAGGGAAAACTTTCCTTCGGCGAGAGCTTAGCACAAAGGGTAAAACTTTTGGAGGCTACAGAAGATCATTTGAAACAGTTGATTACCCGCTTAAAGAAAAAGGTATCTGCCTCTTTCTCCCGCAATGCAGATTTCTTTAAGAAACATGCAGATGAAGTATTGATCGTTTCTGGTGGTTTTAAGGAGTTTATCACCCCTGTGGTGAGCCAATATCACATCAAAAAAGAAAACATTTATGCCAACACCTTTGTCACCACGGGAGACGGCAAAATTATAGATTATGACCATTCTAATCCTTTAAGTGAGGAAGGTGGCAAAGTGAAATTAATGCAGCAGCTAAACCTGGAAGGCAATCTTTATGGTATCGGCGATGGCTATTCTGATTTCCAGCTGAGGGAAAGCGGACTGATCAAGAAGTTTTACGCTTTTACAGAGAACATTTCCAGAGAAAGCATTGTTAAAAAAGCAGACCATGTAACGCCAAGTTTCGACGAGTTTTTATATGTGAACAACCTGCCAAGGGCAATTTCTTACCCTAAAAACAGGATCTTATGTCTAGTGATCGGGGATGTGAATCCTGAAAGTATCGCCTTGCTGAAAAAAGATGGGTTTTCTATCCGTCATAAAACTTCATTTGAAGACAAGTATGTGGCAGATGTACACATGCTGCTATTGGCTGATGGCGAGAAACTGACATTGGATCAATTGACCAAAGCAGTAAAATTAAAGACCATTGGTTACCTTGGGCAATCTAAAAACAAGATCGACCTGGCTGCTTGTACCAAACAGGGAGTAGTGGTATTTGACGATTTAAAATCCAACCCAAGAAACCTGACTTTCATTCCTAAGCGAATGATTGACTTTATGAATACAGGAACCACTCATTTGAGTAATAACTTCCCGAACCTGCAATTGCCAAGAATTGAAAAATCACACCGTCTGATCCATATTCACAAAAACGTTCCGGGAATTATGGCGAAAATCAATACCGTATTTGCAAAACACGACATTAACATTGTCGGACAGTTTCTGATGACTAATCCGGAGATCGGTTATGCGATTACCGACATCAACTCGGAGTACGACAAACAACTTTTTAAATCTCTGAAGAAAATTGAACATACCATTAAATTCAGGGTATTGTACTAGTGATTCAGGGGAATGCGCTGAGTAATCTGACTGATACTAAAATCGATTAAGGCTCTGCCTGTTTAGAGAAGATATCGTAAGGAACATTCAGCGCATTGGCAATATTGATTAAATCATGGAACTCACCCCACAAATTAAAGATAAACTGGACAAGCTGCAGGAAAAGTATGCAGCGATGGGCCAGGATATGTCGGCCTACCTGGATGGCTTATTATATGCAGATTTCTTAACGTATTGGGATTATATTCATTTGGATACCCTGCTCAGTTTGCAGCATCCAAAGACCTCTTTCCCTGACGAAGAGATTTTCATCATGTATCACCAGATTACAGAGTTGTATTTTAAACTTTGTTTACATGAATTCAACCAGATTGCAGCCGCTAAAGAAACCTTGACCGCTACCTTTTTTACGGATCGCGTGAAAAGAATCAACGCTTATTTTACAGCTTTGGTTTCTTCTTTTGAGGTCATGGTAAATGGCATGGAAAAGGAACAATTTCTGAAATTCCGCATGTCGTTATTACCAGCAAGTGGTTTTCAATCCGGTCAGTACCGGATGATAGAGATTTCTGCAACTGATTTTATACGCCTTGTAGAGAAAGATAAAAGAACAGCATTGAAAGATGCTTCTATTGAGGAGCAGTTTGAAAATATTTATTGGAAAGCTGGCGCGACAGAACTGGCCACGGGCAAGCAAACGCTCACTTTAAAGCAGTTCATCAACAAATATGCAACGCAATTTTTACAATTGGTGAAAGACCGTCAGGACAGCAATTTCTCCGCGCTTTACCATCAATTGAAAAGTCAGGGAGCTGAGCTCGGTGCTTTAGAAGAAGAGCTGAGAAAACTGGATCTTTTTGTGAATGTGGAATGGCCGCTTTCGCATTATAAATCCGCAGTGCGTTACCTGGAAAGAGATCCAGTAGACATTGCCGCAACCGGTGGTACAAACTGGCAGAAATATCTGCCTCCGCGTTTTCAAAAAAGAATCTTCTACCCTTTCCTATGGACGGAAGCACAAATGGAGGAATGGGGCAAAGGATGGGTGATCAGCGTACTGAAAGATTTACGGAGCTAGGCAAGAAAAACAAGGGAGCTTAGTGTAAGTTAAACACCAATAAAGCCCCTTTTTAAATACAAATAAAACAAATAAGAGTGGCAATTTTTAGTAGATTTGCCTATAGAAATACGAATTGAAATGAACGAGACACTGGATATAACCATCACGAAAACTGAACAAAGCAGACTAACTGTAACAGACTTTTCACAACTTCCCTTCGGAAAGGTGTTTTCCGATCACATGTTTATTGCCGATTATGAAGATGGTGCATGGAAAAACTTACGAGTGCTTCCTTATGGCCCTATTCCAATGAGCCCGGCAATCTCTGCCCTACATTATGGACAGGCGATTTTTGAAGGCATGAAGGCTTACCGTCAACCAGATGATACGGTTAGTGTATTCAGAGCGGACAAGAATTTTGAGCGTTTTAACAAATCAGCAGCGCGTATGGCGATGCCAGCTATTGATGAAGATATTTTCATGAAAGGCATTGCAGCTTTAATTGACATCGATAAAAATTGGGTACCTAACCAGGACGGTTACTCTCTATATATCCGTCCGGTAATGTTCGCTACAGACCCTTACCTGGGTGTTAGAGCATCAGACACCTATACTTTCGCTTTATTAACTACCCCAACAGGTCCTTACTACAGCAAAGCTTTAAAAGTAAAAATTGAAACAGAATATACCCGTGCCGATGAAGGTGGTGTAGGCTTTGCCAAAACTGCTGGTAACTATGCGCGTTCTTTATTCCCATTTGCGGAAGCTACGAAAGCTGGTTTTGACCAGTTGATCTGGACAGATGCGGTAACGCATGAGTTTATCGAAGAAGCAGGAACAGCGAATCTGATCTTTGTGATCGATGGTAAACTGGTGACCCCTTCGGTAAGAAGCACTGTGTTAGATGGCGTAACACGTGACACCATTATCAAATTGGCTAAACATGCTGGTATTGAAGTGGAAGAGAGACGTGTAAGCGTAAAAGAAGTGATTGAAGGAATTGAAAACGGTCGTTTAACAGATGCTTTTGCAGCTGGTACTGCCGCTACAGTGACGCCAATCGGTGAAATCGGTTACGAAGGTAAATTATATACTTTAACAGATCCTGCAACACGTACCATTTCTGCAGGGATCGCGAAAACATTAAATGACATCCGTTACGGACTTGCTCCGGATGAATTCGGATGGAATTTTATCTTGTAAATTTACAGCACATTGCTGTAAATAATTTTTGTGAGGCGCCTTTGAACCAGGGCGCCTTTTTTTTATTAGGTTTATCCTTAACACACAATTATAACCACAATGAAAAAAACATTACTTATCGGTTTAGCAGCATCGTTTTGCTTCAGCTATACGGTACAGGCACAGCTGAAAAGACTAAGCCAGCAACAAACCCTGGGGGGCCAGGCCTCATTAACGAAACCGATGAACATGGTAAATGGCTGGTCTGACGACAACCATTATATTGAAATGGACCTTTCCGATCGCAAACTATATGCGGTAGATGTAAAAACAGGACGTAGAACACCTTACACTCCTGCCCCGAAAAGCAATGTGAATGTGAACATCAGAAATAACGATGTTTTTATTCAATATGGAAAAGAAGCCTCAAAACAACTCACCAATACTAAAGCAGAGGAAAAGAACCCTACCTTATCTCCGGATGGAAAATACGTCGCTTTTACCCGCGACAATGACCTCTATTCCTTAGATGTAGCCACTGGAAAAGAAACAAGATATACGACAGACGGAACGGATGTGATTTACAACGGTTGGTCGTCATGGGTGTATTTTGAGGAGATCCTAGGTCGCGCTACTGCATATAAAGCCTTCTGGTGGTCGCCAGACAGTAAGAACATTGCATTTATGCATTTCGATGACACCAAAGTTCCGATGTTCCCGATCAATGGTTCAACCGGTCAGCATGGTTATGTTGAAAAAACAAGATACCCTAAAGCAGGAGATCCTAACCCTGAAGTGAAAATAGGTTTCGTCCCTGTTGCTGGTGGTGACATCACCTGGGCAGATTTCAATGAAAAAGACGATCAATATTTTGGTACGCCTTACTGGAGCTATGATGGCAGCAGCATGATGGTGCAGTGGATGAACCGTGGTCAGGATAACCTGAAATTCTACTCCGTAAATCCGAGTACAGGAGTTAAAAAAGAAATTTACGATGAGAAACAGCCTTCTTGGGTAGACCTTGATTATGATGGTCGTATTGAATACTTACAAGATAAAAAACACTATATCCTGAAAAGCGATAAAACAGGATGGGCACATTTTTACCTGTATACCTTAGACGGAAAACTGATCAATCCAATCACCTCTGGAAAATGGCAGGTAACGACTCTGGTTCATGTAGATGAGAAAAATAAAGTAGTTTATTTCAATGCCCGCAAAGAAGCTTCTACCCGTTCTGATTTTTACCGTGTAGATTACAGTGGTAAAAACTTAAAAAGACTGACTTTTGGGGAGTACAACCACCAGATCCAGCTTTCGCCAAATGGCCGTTATTTTGTAACGACCTATTCTAATGTGACTACTCCACCAAAAAGAACATTAGTAGACAATGAAGGTAAAATAATCAAAGAACTGGGCGATAGTAAATCAGCAGATTTTGCTCAATATAACTTTGGCAAAACGGAAATGATCACGATTCCTACGGATGATGGTTATCAATTGCCGGCAGTGATCACCTACCCTACAGATTTTGATGTCCATAAGAAATACCCAGTGGTGATGAGCATTTATGGCGGTCCGAATGCTGGTACCGTAACCAATACCTGGAAGGGCACTGCTCCGCAGTACTGGTCGAATGAAGGCATCATTCAGATTGCAGTAGATCACCGCGCTTCCGGACAATTCGGTAAGGAAGGTGTGGCTTTAATGCACCGTAATCTGGGTAAATGGGAGATGAAAGATTATACAACCGCAGCGAGATGGTTGAAAGCAAAATCTTATGTAAACAACAAAAAACTATTGATCACTGGTCATAGTTATGGTGGTTACATGACTTGTATGGCTTTGACTATGGGTGCCAATGATTTCGATTTCGGCATTGCAGGTGCACCGGTAACAAGCTGGGAGCTGTACGACAGTCACTATACAGAACGTTTCATGGATACGCCACAGGAGAATCCAGAAGGCTACAAAAACGGCTCTGTGCTGACTTATGTAAACAATTACAAAGGACTATTGCGCATCATGCATGGCGACATGGACGACAATGTGCACATGCAGAACACGATTCAGTTAATAGATAAATTGCAGGATGCGAACAAGCATTTTGAACTGATGATTTACCCAGGTGGCCGTCATGGCTGGGGTGGTCTGAAAACAGCACATGATAAGGCGGAAAGAATCCGTTTCTACTATGACCATTTGCTGGAGAAACCTGTTCCTGCAGATTTACTGAACTAAGATTTATTAGAAGCATGACACAATTTGAGCAGCACGCTTAAAGCATGTCATTTGATGAGGAGAAGCCTCTGAACGGTTAAATGTTCAGGGGCTTTTTTCTGCTCATTTTTGTTCCTTAATTATCCAATCCTCCCCCCTTCACATTGCAGATTGATTTAACATTAGCTTAATCTCGCTACGGTAATTTTAGAATGTGAAACAACAGAGTACATTACCATTCTACAACTACATCGGCCTAGTCCTATGTTTTGTCTTATTTTATGCTTTCCCAACAGCTGCAGAAGAAGTCATAAAACCTAAATTCCACCCGATAGATACGCTGACTAATAAGGCGCCCAACACTGCATTTCTCAAGATCAAAAAGACCTTAAAAGAAGCGCTGGAGAAGGACGATTTCTTAACTGAAGGTTTGTGTTATCAGGAAATTGGAGCCTTATTCTATTTCCAGGCTGCCTATGCCCAAGCCATCAATTATTATTATAAGGCCGATAAAATCTTCCGCGAGAAAAATGCCAGTCTGCAGCTTGCCGGAAACCTGAATAAGATTGGGGAAACTTATTACTATGCCAGGCAATACCGCATTGCCTTAGAAAAATATCAGGAGGCATTAAAGTTGTATCAGCAGCTGGGCATTCAGAAAGGCATTGCAGATTCTTATGGCCTGATTGGACAGACGTATGAGAAAACCCAAGACTACCTCGCGGCCATGAAATACCAGCAACTCGCCTTAGCAGTTTACCACAAAGAAAAGGACCAGACCGGCATCGCGAAGATCTATGAAAACATTGGCAGCATTTATGAAGATAAGCCACATTTAGATTCGGCATTGAAATATTATACCCTGGCCATGGCAGGCAATACCAGAGAAAATAACCTGCATGGCCAGATTGAGATCATCAATAACATCGGCGATGTGTATCGGAAAACCGGACGATATCCAGAGGCCTTAAACTACACCAAAAAGGCGGAAAGCATGGCTAAGGCCATGAATGACCAATATCAGCTCAGCAGCGCTTATCGGGATCTCTCCAAAACTTTTGACCTGATGAAGCGTTACGACAGCGCTTATCATTACAGCGAACTGGGACGCGATATTTTTCTTAAAATCTTTACCGAAGACAATAATAAACAGCTCGCTTTATTACAAACCTTATTTGAAATTCAACAGAAAGACGATGCCATTGCACAGTTTGAACAGGAAAAATCTGCGGATAGAATCCTGCTCATCGCCACCATTCTCATCATTGTACTCCTGGTCTGTCTGGCCGCAAGTGTCATCAGCAGACAGCGCCTAAAAATCAGAAATGAGCAGCAGGTTAACGAACAAAACCAGCGGTTATTTGAAGCGCAAAAAGACGCCATTAAAGATGCATTAGAATTAAAAAGTAAGGAACTCACCAGCACCACACTTCATACGATCCAAAGCAATCAGTTTCTGGAAGAGCTGAGAAGTACCATCGAAAGCCTGGTAAAAGATGACAAAAGAGACCAGAAAAAAGCTTTGCAGCAATTGATCCAGCGCATCAATCAGAACATCAATCAAGATCAGCACTGGAAAGATTTCAGCCGGATGTTTGAACAGATTCACCAGACATTTTTTGACCATTTGAAAGCCCATTGTGAGGACCTGACCGCGAATGATATTCGTCTGGTTGCGCTGATAAAAATGAACCTGAGCTCAAAAGATATGGCCGTACTTTTTGGTATTTCTCAGGACAGCTTAAGAGTAGCAAGGTACCGTTTGAGGAAGAAACTGAACCTTCCGCAAGGAGAAAATCTGAGCACATTTATCCAGACTTTATAATGAATTTCCAGAAATACATGCTGCTTAACAATTTGGTAACATTACGCTAATCAAATGGTAATGGCGATTCTGGTTACACAAAAAAACCTAATTATCAGTGATTTAACAAACTCATGTTCACGCTGTACGCGTTTTGTATCCCTAACATGTAACGCTGTATACATTTTGTTTACGGTCATAATTTTAAAGCCCGCCGGCCAGTATTCACTTTTGGAGAACGTTAGCAAAACGACAGCAATCGTCTAATTGATGACAAATGAACAACAACAGTAAAACAAATAGCAGCACGAACAAATCACAACAGCAAAATAAACAAATCCAACAAAATTAATCAGAAAATGAAGACACTATTATCCGTTCTTTTTTGCCTATTATTTAGCATTACTATCGCTCATGCTACGAGCCTGAAAGGTTATGTTTACGACCAGAAAACAGGAGAAGCAATGGTGGGTGCATCAGTGCAGCTGGAAAAAACAAACCAAGCTGTTTTAACCGGCCTGGATGGATCCTTTGAGATCAAACATCCTGCTGCAGGAACTTATACCTTGAAGGTATCCTACTTAATGTACAAAACCTTTTTCAAGCAGATCGTTATCCTGAAAGAGGACAATCCAGTACTAAAGATCTATTTATCTGAAACCAATGCCGGTGAGTTAAATGAAGTCTCTGTTTCTGCAAAAGGAGATGGGTCTTCAGAGAAAACAGCCAGAAGGATTGAGCAGAAAGCACTGCAATTGGTGAATGTGGTTTCAGGAAAAGCGATAGAAATTTCTCCTGACCTGACTGTGGCCAACGTGATTCAACGTGTATCCGGTGTATCTGTAGAAAGAAGCAGCAACGGCGATGGGCAGTATGCCATCCTTCGTGGAATGGATAAACGTTACAGCTATACCCTGGTAAACGGCATTAAAATTCCTAGTCCGGACAATAAATACCGTTATGTACCACTGGATATCTTTCCTGCTGAATTGCTGGAAAGATTGGAAGTTTCAAAAACACTGACTCCAAATATGGAAGGTGATGCCGTTGGTGGTGTGATCAATATGGTGATGAAAGATGCGCCAAACAAATTAAAAATTGATGCCAATCTCGCCACAGGCTATAGCCAGATGTTCCTCGATCGTGGATTTACTTCATTCGACAACAGCGGGAACAACCGCAAATCCCCTTATGAATTGCATGGAAAGGATTATAAAGCTACTCCCCTGGATTTCTCCACAGGAATGGTGGATTACAAAACCAAACACCCTGCACCAAATGTAGTGGGCGGTTTATCTATCGGACAACGCTTTCTGGACAATAAACTAGGTGTTTTAATTGCTGGTAGTTATCAGAACACCTATAGAGGAGCCAATAGTACTTTTTACAATTCCAGTGTAGTGGCTGCCGCAAATAAAGTAGGCACTATTATGAGCCAGGACGACAGGGAGTACTCTGAGCAGCAGAAACGCTATGGTGCCCATGCAAAACTGGACTACACCTTCAATAAAAACAACAAACTGAGTTTATACAATGCTTATGTTGATTTGAACAGCTTACAGTTGCGTGACTCCAAAGTAACCGATTTCAGCAGTGAGTATCATCCAGAAATAGGCAATGCCAAACTCACTTATTCTACCCGCTCCCGTTTTTCAGAGCAGCAGATTTACAACAGCACTTTACAGGGTGAGCATCAGCTGATCCCAGAAAGATTAAAAGTACGCTGGTCAGCAGTATACTCTGCAGCAAAAAATGAAACACCGGATCAAAGTATCATCAATATCTTAGGTGTAAAGGAGAATTTTGTAGACCGTCGCACTTATGCTCCTGCCATTGGCGATGCTTATACCCGCCGCTGGGAGCGCAGTACAGAAGAAGATAAAGCCGGTTACCTGGACATCGATTATACGCAGCCAATTGCTGGAATCAATGTACTGTTCAGTGCCGGTGGAATGTACCGCGACAAACAGCGCAGCAGTTTCTTCAATCAGTACACACTAACAAATGCAAATCCTACCGCACTCTTTGGCAAGGATTTCAACAGCTACACAGAAATTGTATGGAATGTTAAAAACCAAACAGGATCTGTAGACAACGCATTGACCTATGATGCTGCCGAAAAAACGGCTGCAGCTTACGGGATGTTCAACTTTACGGTAAAAGACCTGCAAGTAATTGGTGGTTTACGAATGGAGCATACGGATCAAAGCTATATGATGCTGTTTCCAGGTGCACAGCCTCGCCCGAATGGCAAACAAGTCTACACGGACCTGCTGCCAAGCTTGAATTTAAAATATAAACTGAGCAGCCACCAGGCCCTTCGTGCTTCTTATTTCCGCTCTTTAAACCGTCCAGGTTTTTATGAATTGGTTCCGGGAATCGGAGTGGTACAGGATGACTATAAAGAAAGAGGAAATCCAGATCTGAAACGCGCACTTGCAGACAATCTTGACCTTCGTTATGAGTTGTTCCCAAACAGCAGCGATCAGTTATTAGTTGGTGTGTTTTATAAAAACATCCAAAACCCTATAGAATATACCTTCCAGCCTGATCCGGTTCGTCCACAGGATACTTATTATACCCCTGGGAATTTCGGTACCGCTAAAAACTACGGATTGGAGCTGGATTACATCAAGTTCATCCACAAGTTCGGTTTCAAAGCAAATTATACTTATACCCATTCCAGAATTACGACGCCTAAAACATCAAGAATCCGCAATGCAAATGGCGACTTAGATCCGATTTTGGTAGATCAAACCAGACCTTTATTTGGACAATCAGCACACATTGCCAACTTATCCCTGCTTTTTAAAGACAGCAAAAGTGGATGGGATGGCCAATTGGCGGCATCTTATACCGGCCCAAGGATTAACACTATTTCTCAATTCTTAGACAACGACCTGTGGCAGCAAGGATTTATCCAGATGGATGCCTCTGCAGAGAAAAAATTCAAAAACAATTTAAGTGTTTTTGTTAAAGCTGGAAACCTGTTGAATACGCCATTGAAATTATTTATCAAAGGTACCAATACCGAAGCCAATGGAACATCGGGCACTGAATATGATGGCAAAACGCTGATCCGTAACGACCATTATAAACAAACTTATTTATTAGGAGTACGCTATAAATTATAATCGGCCTCCACATTTCGTATACAGTTATTACCATTTCACATAGTCATTTGATCATTTCACCTACATAATTGATCAGTTCATAAAATACAAACAAGATGAAAGCAACAAAAATATGGATGGGTCTGGCAGTATTAGTAGTCGGATTCAGCAGCTGCAAAAAAGCCAATAGCGATGTAGATCCTGATACAGGAAACGGTTCTGCCATCGGCGAGGTTTTCGGTACCTGGAAAAGAGGTAGCACACAAATCATTAAAGGGGACATCATCATTCCTGAAGGACAATCGCTCACCATTGAAGAAGGTGTAACCGTTGTGATGGATACACTGACTAAACCAGAGATCATTGTTAAAGGGAATCTATATGCAGAAGGTACTGCAGAATTTCCGATCAAATTCACCATTCCTGAGGATTCCAGAACCCTGAAAAACAAATTCGGCAGGTTATGGGGAGGGATTCTGGCAGCGCCAAGCTGTGCAGAATTATTGCTGAACCACACGATTATCGAATATGCCGGAGCAACCACCACCGCAGCCTCTACCTCAGTAAAAATGAGTCTTTATAAAGCAAAAAGCGGAGAGAATTTACCGGCCCTATGGTACTCTAATGTGAATGGAAAATTAGTGGTAACCAACAGTGTTTTCAGAAACCTACAGGAAGACTGCACCTATATTGAAGGCGGAAAAATCATTTTCTCCAACAACGTATTTTATACTACCGGAGTAACCGGCGGAGAAGCCATCAATCTGAAATCGGGATGTCTGGCAGATGTTGCCTTCAACCTGATGTATAGCACCAATACGAATGCGCTTAAACTTTCAAACAGTGGTGACAGAAGCCCTCAAACCTTTGTAGTTGCCTATAACAATACTTTTGTGAATACTGGCTGGCGCAGACCGAGTGCCAAAGGTGGTTCAATCTGGGTAGAAGCTACAGTAAGGGTCAACCTGTTTAACAATCTTTTTGCGAATACTCGTTTCGGGATCAAAAGAGATACTAAAAATCCGGAAGATGCCAGATCTCTGATTGGCAACAACCTGTATTATGGCGAGAGTCAAACGACCACAAACCAGTTTCAACCATCAGCTGATATCATTGCTGGCAGTAATGATGTGATTGGAAAAACTGCAGGAGCTAACCATCCAATGTTCCTGAATTATCCGGTTACCAATCCAATAGACAATCCTGATTTCAATACCGCCTGGAATTTCCACATCGCTTCTGGTTCTCCTGCAATTGGCAAAGGGAAAACGGACTTCTTCCGTCACCATGCAGCAGGATTAACCCTAAATGGAAACCTATATACCTCACCTGCACCTACCAGCTATATTGGTGCTTATGGTACTAATTAACCTTAAAACTAACCTGATTTATAAGTATCATAACATTAACAAAAATGAACAAACCTCATCTTATCCTTTCTGTATCCGCATTGCTGCTTACGCTTCATGTATCCTGTTCCTCTGTCCAGAAAGATCCGGCAGCAGTAAAACCGCTATACACCTCTGATCCGGTACAATTTGACTCTGATGATCCTGCCATTTGGGTAAACCCGGCAGATTCCTCACAATCTTTAGTAATCGGCACTGATAAAAACGAAAATGGCGGTCTTTATGTATATGATTTACAAGGAAAATTGATCAAAGATAAAGTGGTAAAAGGCCTGAAAAGACCGAACAATGTGGATGTAGCTTATGGATTGAACCTGGGCGGAAAAAAGACAGACATCGCTGTGACCACGGAAAGAATGACGCATAAACTCCGTGTATTCTCTTTACCGGATATGAAGCCGATCGACAATGGTGGTTTAGAAATGTTTGAAGGTGAAACTAAAGAAATGTACCGTGACCTGATGGGCATCGCCATGTATACTGATCCTAAAGGTCAGATTTATGCCATTGTTGGCCGTAAAAATGGCCCGGCAGATGGTTATCTATGGCAGTACCTCTTGGAAGACGATGGCACCGGAAAATTAAAAGCCAGTTTAAAAAGAAAGTTCGGTAAATACAGCGGCAAGAAAGAAATCGAGTCTATTGCGGTAGACAACGAGTTGGGTTACATCTACTACTCTGATGAGCAGTTTGGGGTTAGAAAATACCATGCAGATCCTGCGAAAGGAAATGAAGAACTGGCCTTATTTGCCAAAACTGGATTTAAAGAAGACAACGAGGGCATCAGCATTTACAAAACATCTGATTCTACTGGCTATATTTTGGTATCTGATCAATCGGCAAACCATTTCCAGGTATTCAACAGGGAAGGTAAATCGGGTCCGCACGACCATGAATTGATCACCAGTATTCCAGTATCGACAAACAATAGCGATGGCTCTGAGACTTATTCGAAGCCATTGAATAAAGACTTCCAGCATGGCTTATTCGTCGCCATGAGCGACGACAAAACTTTCCAATATTACCGATGGGAAGACCTTGCCGGAAAACTATTAAAAATTAACAAATAAGGTGGAATCAAATTTGGCGGCAGGCAATTCCCGGTCTGTCGTCAATTTTTGTGTCTTTTCGCTCTTTCTCTTTGTAACTTTCGCTTTTCTCTTCTGGCCTGTCTGGCCTCGCGATCATGCTTGATCTGCTCAAATCTAGCGATCTGTGTTTTAATCTTTTGCTCCTTTGCTTCCGTAATGCCCACACTATGCTTGATCCCCTGTAATAAGGATTTCCAGATGAAATGAAAGAAAGAGCCATTCTTTGCACGCTCTTCATGAATTTTTGCAGTGACCAGCATCCCTTCTTTACTTGGATTATTAGGGTTTAAGATGATTGCATTGGCTAAAAATGACATCCATCCCTGTCTCACCAAACGATTTTCGCCTTCTTCCCTTTTCAGTAAATTGACAGAAAGATTATTGTATTCAAATTTCATAACGCCATTTGCGACGCGGTCGTTGGCCTCTATCTTAAATTCCATCCGCTTCACATCTCCGCTTTTAATAGCAATCATCCCCAATGGTCTGGTGATCCGATTCAGGGACCGTCCATCCATACTGCCCAGCAAACCGGAATAAGAAAAGGCAGCATCTTTGGCCTCCAGATTAAATTTAAATCCTACATCCAGTCTTCCCCGCCCCATCAGGTAAGTCTTCAGGTCGGCTGTCATCCATGGATTTTTAGCTTTATACTTTGGCATATTGGTCACATTGCTAAAACTCCCGGAAGTGTTTTCAAAAGTAATAGTTCCTTTCTGCTGACTGTCTTCATCGTATTCCGAATAACTGATGTCTACATTACTCACATTCAATTTCTCGATGGTCAATTTCCCTTGTACCCTTTGCAGCAGCTGATGCGGATAGCGGCCTATCTTTTCGGTGATCAGTTTGGGCAGCGCTTTATTGTTAAATACCCTTACAGAACCATTGGCGACAGTCATTTCTTTAGCCAGTAATTCCTGTTTAAGAATATATAAAGGGAGGTTAATACCCTCCAGACTCAAGTCGCTCATCTGGATGGCATAGCGATCTTTTGAATAGCCTAATGATTTCGCAAATTCCATCTCATTGTATCTTGGCACTACTCCCAGGCTTTGAATATTCAATTTACCGGAAGCCGCCGAGAAATCCAGCTGATCTAAACGGATGTGGTACAAACTATCAGGTGTCGCATAGGTGTAATTGTTCAATTTAATGACTACATCTTTCAGCAGGTAGAGCCTAGTTTTATCTGCAGAAGAATGGGGATCGATTAAATAATCTTTCAACGTGATGTTCAGGTTTTTTACGGAATCTTCCCTTGGCTTTACTCCATTATTATTGATGTATTTAAAGCTGATGTTATTCAGATCGATGGTATGGATAGCCAGCTCCTTAAGGTATCCGGAAATGTAATCAAAAGGAGAGGCATTTGGCCTGCTGAGCTTATCCTCATTAAAATCAAACTGCTGGTTCACCATCACCACATCCGGACGGTCTAAGCGCAGCTGAGTAATGTGCAGTTTTCGGTGCCTGAGGAAAGTATAAAGGTGAAAATTCCGGATTTCGAGTTTCTCCAGTTCCAGGTGATAAACGTTATTGGGTGCTTTCTTTAAGGCGATCAGCTTTTTGAAAATCCGCAGATCAGGAATCACTTTCACCCCGGTTAGGGATGCATTCGCCGTGAGCAGGTTCATCCGGATGCCAGAAAATTCGATGTGATACAGGCTATCAGTAGATTGCAGCACCAGTTCTTTGATTTGTGCTTTAACTAAGGGCTTAAACTTATAGGCAAAGTATTTGGATGTCAGGGCCATGATCAACACCAATGCCAGTACCCCAAGACCTATTCGGATCAATATTTTCTTCTGCTTGCGGATTTTTTCGATCATAGGCCATACACGGGATATTCTAATATACTTTTTTTATGCCTTGTTTTTCTTGCGTTCTGCTCTTTTCTGCTGGCGCGCTGCTCTTTTCTCTTTTCGTTCTTCTTTCTTATCCTTAATCGCTTCCATTGCTTTTTCAGGAGTTTTGACAGGCACGATGCCCAGACCAGCACTTTCTCTCATCCCAATAAATACCCCTTTCCAGAGCAGATTAAAGAACGAGGCTGCTGGGGAACGCTCAAAGGTGACATTTGCCGTTCTTGGAGCTTCTCCTTTTGTGGGATTTGAATCGATGATCAGCAACTTATTGGCTAAAAAGGAAAGTAAACCTCTTTTCTCCGGCGCAGCACCGTCCTCTCCTTCTTTGAGTAGCTTTAATTTCAAATTGGTATAATAGAAATGAACTTTTCCTTTTGAGCCCGCCATATTCGCCTGGATGTCAAAATCTACTTTTTGCATATCTCCGGATTCAATTTCAATCAGACCTAATGGTTTGGATACCACATTCAAATCAGGTAAATGCATTGGCGCAACTGTACCTGAATAATGAAAAGCACCTTTTGAATCCGTCAGACTAAAATCTATCTTGATATTGATCTTCGATTTCTTCATCACCAATGCTGTTAAATTGGCGATGGCATGGTTGTTTTTTACCACACTTAATGAATCATTGGTCACATTGAGGATATTCCCTGTCAGATTTTGAAAATATATCGTTCCCCTTTTCTGGCTGATGGGATTGTATTCTGTATAGGCCACATCGATATTGTCGATCTTTACCGTATCCACCAGTGCAGGGATAGCCAATCTTCTAAGGGCGAGATGCGGGAAGTTTTTCCCTTTATCCAGGTTTGGTGGAGCGGGCATTTCCCGGTTTAAAAAGATCCCTGCTTTTGCCGGGCCTAAAGTAATCTTATCCGCATGAAAGGTCCTTTCGTCATTCAAACGAAGGAAATCGACCCCAGTAAAACTGATTTGGTCAAAACTCAGGTCATAACGATCTTTGCCATATTTATACATCCGGCTGAAGGCCAGATCAGGATATAATGGGGTCATTTTAAAACCCTTGATCAGCATATTTCTTTTTGCTGCAGACCCAGAAATCGTATCAATTTTTCTGAGGTACATTTTATCTTTAGAATGGTAGCCAGTGATTTCAAAAGAGATGTCTTTGGTATAGTAAAATCTGGTACTGTCGAATTGCGAAAGTGAGTCGATCAGCAGGTCTTTCACATTCAGATTAAGTTTTTTAATGCGGTGCAAGGGTTTATTACTTAGCCCATCTACATAATCAAAATCAGCGTTTACAATCCTGATGGCATCAATATCCAGTGACCTTAAACTTTTGGACAGCAGCTGATAAATGGTTTTGCTGCTGGTATCTTTTTTCTTCTTTTTCAACTGGTAATGCAGCATATTGATGGAAGGCTGATCCAGGACAATACTGTTGATGTGAATTGTTTTCTTAAAGTACGCATTGAGCAATCCCAGATGGTTGACCTGCAATTTTTTAACTTTCAATTGAAAGATATGAATAGGTGCAGCTCCCTGTGCTTTTAACCGGTTAAATACGGCGGTATCAGGAACAAGGCTGACTTCATCCAGGGAGGCCGTTCCGGTCAGCAGGTTGAGGTGAATGTCTTTGAAATCCAGGTTATAAAGTCCTGCGGATCCTTCTTGTATCCCTGTTTTAATCTTCTCAGAGATCAGTGGTTTCCATCTGGCACTGAAGTAAAGTGCTAGTCCGCCAATGAGTACCAAAATCACTCCTAAGCTTCCCAAAAGCCATTTCCACCATGTTTTTTTTCCTGATTTGTCTTTTTCCATATTGCCTTGCATACAGAATTACTGCAATATCGAGGCCATAATTAAAGTTCACTGGCTTTATACCTTCCAGCATCCACATCAATCGCAGAGAAGTACCCCTGTGCATTTCCCGTTATATTTCCTGTAGCATTCACCGGAACCGCAGAGAACAAGCCATTCCAATCCGTCTCCATGAACACATCATACAGGTATTTGGCATAACGCTCGGAAAGGGAGATTTTATAGATGTACAGGTAATCGTCTTTACCCAGCACAAAATCCCTTTTCAGATTATTGAGTGGGTACAAGGAATTTGGGGAGCCCAGGAAATGGGTATAACTGTAATATTTGGCCTGGTCGAACTTGCCAGGGTTCCACTGTGGGATTTCCTTATAGGAAATCATCCATTTATTAGGATTCAGGTAGCCGAAAGTATGTTTTGGAATGGTACCCGCATAAGTGCCATCTGGAAGTAAACGGGTAGAAAGTGGCAGGAAATCATCCACAATATTGACCACCTGTCTGAGGGTATCCACTGCGGTATAGGTTTGGCTATTGTAAACCACCTTTAGTTTATAGGCACCATTATAATTGGGTTCATTGCTGCTTGTTGCGGTATACAACCCTGCGGTAGCAGATTCTTTGAATATCATTTCCGATTTACCGTCATTAATACTCACTACTGCCTTTGAGATCGGCGTAGGCTGTCCATCTACGGTTAAGGCAGGTTTAGCTAAGCGGATAGATTGTGTGGAGCTGCGGGTATTGTACCCACCTTCCACTGCAAGGTCGTATTGATGCTTGGGAGATAGAAACCGTTCATCCAGTGTTTTCTTACAGCTTGAAAAGCCCAATAAGAGCAGTAGTGCTAAAGTGAAACGATGTATTTTCATCCTAAATTTTAAAACTGTAAGCTATCCAAGGATAAATTCCTAAACCATACTCAATACTACTCTTTTTTGCTTCAAAAGAAGAAGGATTCAAGTGGTAATACAATGGATTTTTGCGGTTATAAAGATTGTAAACACCCACAGAAAGCACGCTAGATAGGAATCTTTCGCCGGCGATCCTGCTCTTGAACTGGTATTGTGCGGAAAGGTCCAGTCTGCTGAACACCGGAAATCTGACTGTATTTCTTTCTTCAAAAATAGGTACGTTTAAGCCATCATGCTGATAATAACCAACAGGAAGGGTTAACGGTCTGCCTGTTGAACAAATAAAGAAACTTTGGAAAGACAGCCGCTTAGTCATATCGTATTTAGCGGTGATTTTTAGCTCATGAGGGATGTCGTAATTGGCGACAAACTCTTGTCCGAAATTAAGTGATTCTATTTTTCGGAATACCCTGGAATAGCTATAGGCAAGGGTACCGGAAAACTGTCCTTCGGTTTTACTGAGTTCCAATTCCATGCCATAAGCCCTGGCCATTCCGGATTTCAATTGTCTCCTGACCTCTGGGTTTTTGATGATCTGTGCATGGTCAATCAGTTCCAGCTGATTCTCCATCCGCTTGTAATAGGCATTTGCCGACCAGGTATACCGGTTTGGCATATAGCGGTAACCCAGAGAAAAATAGTCTGAGCGCTGTGGCTTGATACTTTTTGAAGCTGGAATCCAGGGTTCTAGAGAGGAAAATGCCAGCGTACTATTTTGGATCAGCTGCAGGTATTGAAAATTCCGGTTGTAAGTAAAGAAATAGCGCTGGTCTTTAGTTGGCAGATAACTCAGGTTGAAACGGGGTTCTGGATTTACAAAGAGTTTTACCTCATGCGTTTCTATCCGGTTCCCCTGGTCGTCAAACACATTATTGCGCAGTTCATTGTTTTTAAATAAACTCAGACGAAGGCCGTAATCCAGTTCAAAATGCGAACTTAAAGTGAGGCGCTGCGAATAGTAGAGTGCTGCTTCCAGACTCTTATCTCCAGGAATATTGAACTCATCATTGGGTGATTGTTTCGCCTCACCAGGATTAAACTGGTGATAGATACCCGAGCCACCAAATTTAATCTGATTCAAAGGATTCAGGTAATAGGTATAATCGGCTTTCAGTGTCACATCCCTTACCCGCGTTTGCCACTGTGTTTTTTGCGATAGCGTGTCTGCGTTTAAGTCCAGCAGATTGTTGTAATTGCTATAGATCAATGATACGTTTTGAAAAATGGTGGAGTTAAAAACATGGTTCCAGCGGAAGGTGGAAGTCAGGTTTCCCCAGTTGTTGGTATATGCGTTTTCAGAGAGTAATTTATCTTTTCCGGCGTAGACAGAATAGAAAATGGTGTTATTTTGGTTGAGCTTATAATTCGCCTTTGCATTGATATCATAATACACGGAAAAAGGATTGAACAGCTTAAACTTACTTTGAAAAACATCTAGTAAGCTCCTTCTAAAGGCAACAATAAAAGAACTTTTATCTTTTACAATCGGTCCTTCGGCGGCAATGCGTGCAGAAAGAGAATTGAGTCCCCCACTCAGCTGGAACTGTTTATTATTCCCCTCGGTCATCCGGTTAATGACTACGGCAGAGAGCCGTCCGCCAAAATTCGCAGGGATATAATCCCGGTACACCTGGATATTATTGACCACATCCGGATTAAAGACAGAAACCAGTCCATATAAATGGGAAGGGTTATACACGATGGCCTCATCGAGTAGAATCAAGTTCTGATCGGAGTTCCCTCCCCTCACAAATAGACCGGAGCTGCCTTCCGACAATGATTTTATACCGTTCTGCATTTGCAGTCTCTTCACTACATCTACTTCACCGGCATAATATGCAGCATTATTCAACTGTGTTGGGCCTAAATTCTGCTCATTTAGGAGAATAGGATTTGGCGTAATGTTGCTTGATTTTATCTCTACTTCCTCTAAGCGGTTGGTCTTTAAGGCAAGCTCGATATTGAGCTGCACATCCTGTTCTAAGCGAATCGTTTCTTCCCGCGTTTGAAATCCGGTATTGGAGATCATTAATTTATGAATCCCTTCAGGGATAAACAAGGAAAAGAAACCGTATTGGTTGGTATTAATACCTACGCCAAGGCTGGGCAGGTAAACAGTAGCTCCAATCAAGGCCTCCCCACTCGCCTGGTCCCGAACATGACCACTAATGGTCCAGTTTTTTTCTTTGAGCGGGCTGATAACAATGTCCTTTCCTACCAGCGTAAAACCTAAATTCGAGCCAAATAACAACTGGCTTAAAACCTCCGACAATGGTGTTTGAACGAAATTTAGCGCCGTTGATTTTTTATTTCTCAATAAGTCGGGATCAAAGGCAAAATTACATTTTGCTTTCTCTTCCAACAATTTCAATACGCGGATGAGAGAATCTGCAGGCACATGAATACTGACGGGATGATCAAGTAGGCTTTTATGCTGAGCAGAGACAAACGTTGTTCCCGCAGCAAATAATAGTAAAAGGCATATCAGCGTCCTAAAATAGAAAGCCATTATTTACCGGCTAAAACAAACTTTCCATTGCGCTGGATCAATTGACAATCTAAAGTAGCAGCAATCACTGCTAAGGCACTATCCGGCTGCTGATATTTCAATTTTGCAGTCAGCTTTCTATCCTTCAGCTCCTGCCCTTCCATCTCAATTTTAGTCTGATAAACTGTTTCCAGTTTTTGCAGTACTTCCGGCAGCGGAACGGCATTAAAGACGAAACTCTTGTCCAGCCATGCTTTATAGTTGGGATCAGGATTATCAATTGCCATTAATGTTTTATTCATAACGTCATAAATACCAAGTTTACCTGCAGTCAGGTTTACTTTTCTGGCGGTTCCGTATTCCCGTAACTCTACCTGTCCTTCTTCCACAGTCACTGCAGATTGATTTTCATTTCTACTGATGTTAAAGCGCGTACCAATATCTTTCGCTTCTACATCTCCAAGTTCCACTCTGAAACGCGAAGTAGGATTGGCCGCTACCTGAACAAAGGCTTCTCCTTTGATCAGCACTAGTTTACGATCTGCCAGAAAGTTATTTTTGCTATAGCTAATGCTAGTCCCTGCATTAAGTTTCAGGTCTGTACCGTCAGGAAGCACCACATTGGTGAGCACGGCAGTTCCGGTATTGATCACAATATCCTTATTTTTCCAAAAGAAGTAACCGTAGCCCAGTGTTGATAAAATCAAAAACATGGCTGCTATTTTGACCCAGAAATAAGGCATTGTCTTATTTCTCAAGGGTTGAACAGGCTCATTATGCTCCGAAAAGAATGACGTACTGTGGTCGAGTTTCTGATCCAGCACGGTCCAGGAATGATGCGCATCCAGCTCGTGTCGTTCCATCAATTTATCCAGGTTGATCTGTACCCCTAAAAATTCCTGGTAGAGTTTTTCATTTTCGGGGTCTGCATTTCTCCATTGGCTGAGGATTATTTTATTTTCCGCACTAATCGTTTCTTCGAGATCTTCAATGATCAGGGAAAAAATAAACGATTCATTTGTTTCAAAATTTTTCATATCAGGCGGTTTAACGTAACATCGTTTTTAGGAACATAACTATCGCCAGCAAGAGCGCTGCAGACTTTCCGAGGTGTTCCCTTAACTTCTGAAAGCCATATGTCAAATGGTTTTTAACTGTTTTCAACGAGATATTCATCTGGTCGGCAATCTCCTGTTGTTTCAATTTACCAAATCGGCTCAGGTACATCACTTCTTTACATTTCGGAGGTAATAGTGCCAGTGCTTCTTCCAGGTTTTTCAACAACAATTCTTCTTTGTTTAGGTTTTCTTCTTCCGGATTTTCAGGCTGCAGATCGGCCAGATAGGTCAGTTGTTTTGCGGCATCCTGCTTTTCCTTTTTTAGGAAGTTCAGGGACGCATTGACAATTGACCGGAACAAATAGCTTTTCATGGCATACTGAATATTTAACTGACCGGCTTTATTCCATATATTAATAAACAAATCATGTACAATCTCTTCTGCAGCTTCAGTTTTCCCTACATATCTAAAAGCGAGGATAAACAGCTGTCGGTAATACTTTTTATAAAAGGCTTCAAACACCTTTCTATCTTTATTTCTAATGGCATCCAACAGTAATAAATCATCATCAGGCCCGGTATTCATCTCTACTTTACTCATCCGCTGCTTAACTTTGTTTCAAGGTAAGCACTCCTGAAATTTCAGGAGAACGCTGTAAAGTATTGATGGCTACAAACCAGTATCCTTTCAGCAGGTTCCTTTCCTGCAGGGGTGTCAATACGATTGACCCGGACAAAGGAGCGCCCAATTTGGTACTCCCCGGCTTATAAAGCTCCAGGATTAAAGTTCCTTTTGAGCCCTTCACTCCATTTCTCAAACTAATTTGTTCAGGCACTATTTTATCATACTCCAGTGAATATCTTAATAATTTGGTTCCCTGATCATAATCACCCTTTAGTACCGCAGTACCTTCCGAGTCTGTATTTGTTCCCTTTTTATCTATCCTTGCAGTGACTACATAAGACCTCACCGGGGGTTTAATCTTCTGACTTTGCGCCGGTTCTTTTTTACAGCCCGCCAGCACAGCCATCATCCACAACACCCCTATCTTGAACAATGTAAATCCCTGACCTTTAACATCCCACATATTAGTATTTTAGTCGGCGACTAAAATACTAATTTATTGAAGATCCTTACTGCTACATTTTACTAATATATAAAGCTGTACTGAAAAGATCTTTTGGTGTATAAATTTTTATAATAACCCAGGAGAGAAAACATCAGGAACCGTCCTAAAACCCTATTGATCAACTCCATTTCATTGTTAATCTCATGAGGAATCAGATTGCGATCTGCAGTATTGATCCTTCGCTCGGCGATGGAAAGCGCTGTTACATAAGGTCTGTAAATTTGTTTGATCTGATTTCTGCTCAGCTGATAAATCGCATGTGTCAGCATATAGCTATTTTTCACAGAATAGCTGAAGCCATGGTAATGGTAAAACACAAGGTCAAACTCCTGACCGTTGGCTAATACAACACCACGTTGCTTTCCTGATTTTGACTTAAAGGCAAACTGCTGAATGTTCCAAGGCGCAATACCAGCACCTAGGTGCTGACAAACCTGTACACAAGAAAATTTTTCCGTCCAGTTGTCCAGGTATTTCTGATCTCCGAACTTACCATCCTCCACTCTATTGAAGCACCATTCTAAGCAGGAATCTACCCAGTAATTTAAAACTTCCATCCCTTCTATTGTATTCTTAAAGGTCATGTACTGCACGCAATAAATGCCACTGTTAACAGATTGATCGTAACAAGGCGTATAGCGATGTTCGGTAATGAGCACTGACTTACCCCCCATTTCGTCCATCAACACCTGTGGGTTGCTGAAAAATAACAGATCGGCATCTACATAAGTGCAATGGTCCAGGTCAAAACTTTCTATACAGTGTTTAATCGTAGAGGAAGCAGAAGTCCAGCAATATTCCTGTGCAGTCCGCCCAGGTTTTATCGCCAGCAGTGCTTCATTTTCAAATTCTTCCAGAGAGATGACACTCACCTTTGGGAGCGTCATATTCGACAGCACCTCATAGCAATGCGCATCAAACGCAAAAATATACAAATGAAAGTCCGGGCAATTTTGCTCCAGAGAATGGTACATGGCTAAGCCACGGGAAAGATAAGTGGTATTAAAAAGCGTACAGAATTTAAGCATATCCTGATGAATTAATAAAGTAAAAACCTTTGTCGTAACCCAGTTCTTTCCCATTGATCAGCATGGTTTCCTCTCCTTTTACAGAAGAAGTAAATTCTGCAATCTGTTGGTAATTGTTCTGGAAATGGCTTAAAAACCCCTGCTTATTAAAAAACCAAGAGGGATAAGAAGCCGCATATATTTGTGGAGGTACAATTTGTAAGGTGAGCCGATCCTGATCTCCATGATGGAAAGCAGTGCGATCGAACAATAAAAACGGGAACTGATACGCAACCAGTTCTTTCAAAAACTCATGTGGTTTTTCCAGGTACTGTAGGACTGATGAAAGGATGACCAGGTCGATTTCTGTGGACTTTAATACTTCAGAGATGCTGGAATGAAATTTTAGCTGATCATCTTCAAAATGCGCTTTACCACAGGTAACATAATGCTCCTGTTCTACTATGTTCCAGCTGGCACAAACCCCCTCGGTTAAAAATTCCTTAACCTGGAAATACGTACTGCCCAATGAGCCCCCAAAATCAAGTACATGTAGCGGCCTATTTTTCAGCGCTGCACTGTGCATTAAAAAAGAGATTAAAGGAAAAGGATACTCCTTTTGCGGCAGGTTTACAGCATCTCTTTCATATACTGCTTCTCCATTTTTCACTTTCAGGATTGCATTTTTTGTTTTTTCAAGAATCACTTCTGCGTCATATCCACTGGTTTCTGCGGCCAGCTCCGTCCAGGAAGAATAATCACCAAACCAGCCATACAGGTCCTTAGGGGTTTTCGCGAACAGGCATTTGAACATATTTAGAGGGAGTTTAGCTGTTATTTCTCCTCAAAGACAATGGATCATGAAAAAGGTCCTATATGTTTTTAGATTTTTTCCATAAAAATTTCTTTCCGTTTAAGATTCTGCCACTTTGTCATTTCTAAATTTAATTGTGTATTTTTGAAGCCCAGAAAAATGTTAACCATTTATGATTGATTTACAGCTTACAGATAAGACACACGATGAAGAGCGCCAGGGCGAGGCTTTAGTTATTGATGCACCAGAGGTACGTAATGGCCGAAAGTTATACATTGAAAGCTACGGTTGTCAGATGAATTTCGCAGATAGTGAGATCGTTGCCTCGATTTTAAAAGATCAGGGTTTTGAAACCACTGGTGATTATCATGAAGCAGATGTAGTATTTATCAATACCTGCTCTATCCGCGAAAATGCGGAGCAAAGAGTCCGTAACCGACTGTCGCAGTTTGGTGCGGAAAAACGTAGAAATCCCAAATTGGTGGTTGGCGTTTTAGGATGTATGGCAGAGCGTTTAAAATCAAAATTCCTGGAAGAAGAGAAATTAGTGGACATGGTGGTTGGCCCGGATGCTTACCGTGACCTTCCTCAATTGATCAGTCAGGTAGAAGATGGCCATAAAGCCATTAATGTATTGCTATCCCGCGAGGAGACTTATGCAGACATTAGCCCGGTTCGTCTAAATGGCAATGGCATCACTGCATTTATTTCAATCATGCGTGGCTGCGATAACATGTGTTCTTTCTGCGTAGTTCCTTTTACAAGAGGACGCGAGAGAAGCAGAGACCCTTATTCCATCCTTGCAGAAGCACAGGATCTGTTTGACAAAGGTTATAAAGAAGTTACTTTGCTGGGACAGAATGTAGATTCTTACAAATGGAAAGGCGCTGATGCGGAAGAGACTGCAGAAATCGAAGTAAACTTTGCACAATTACTGGAAAAAGTAGCCTTAATCAGTCCTGAATTGAGGATCAGATTTTCTACTTCTCACCCTAAAGACATTACTGACGAGGTATTATATGCCATCGCCAAATACGATAACATCTGTAATTACATCCACCTGCCAGTTCAATCTGGAAGCAGCAGGGTATTGGAACTGATGAACAGAACTTATACCAGAGAGTGGTATATCAATAGAATTGATGCCATCAGACGCATCATTCCAGGATGTGCAATTTCTTCGGACATTATCGCTGGTTTCTGTACGGAAACAGAAGAAGAACACCAGGAAACATTAAGCATCATGGATTATGTAGGTTATGATTTCGCATTTACCTTCAGTTATTCTGAAAGACCAGGTACACTGGCAGCCAGAAAACTGGCAGATGATATTCCTGAACCAGTGAAAAAACGCCGGCTAGCAGAAATATTACTGAAAGCACAGGAAACTTCTTTAATGCGCCTACAACAATTTGTTGGAAAAACTGTTAGAATTTTAGTGGAGGGTACTTCCAAAAAATCTGACCTTGACCTTTGTGGAAGAAATGATCAGAATGCGATGGTGGTTTTCCCTGCAGCGCCTGGTGTTAAAGCTGGAACTTATGTAAATGTTTATATTGACCGCTGTACATCTGCTACCTTATTAGGAACCATTGCTGTTGAAGTACCTGAAATTGTTTAATCAATAAAGACAAATTACTTTGGACATACAAGACATTAAAAACCGCTTCGGTATCATTGGTGGCTCTCCGCTATTGAACCGGGCAATAGATATTGCCAGACAAGTTGCGCCAACGGACATGTCTGTATTAATTACCGGAGAAAGTGGAAGTGGTAAAGAGGTTTTCTCTCACATCATCCACCAGATGAGTACCCGCAAACACGGTGCATTTATTGCCGTTAACTGCGGTGCTATTCCTGAAGGAACGATAGATTCAGAGCTTTTTGGACATGAGAAAGGATCTTTTACCGGGGCCCATGAGGCCCGTAAAGGTTATTTTGAAGTGGCCAATGGCGGAACGATATTTTTAGATGAGGTGGCCGAATTGCCATTGGGTACACAAGCACGCTTACTTAGAATTCTGGAAAGTGGAGAATACCTGCGTGTAGGTTCTTCTAAAGTACAGAAAACAGATGTCAGGATTATTGCTGCTACCAACGTTGACGTATATAACCGCGTTAAATCGGGTAAATTCCGTGAGGATTTATACTACAGGCTGAACACTGTGCCTTTGCGCATCCCTGCTTTGCATGAGCGTAAAGAAGACATTTACCTTTTATTCAGAAAATTCTCTGCTGATTTCAGCGATAAATACAGAAGCCCTGGGATCCAGCTGGAACCGGATGCGATACAAATGCTCAGCAATTACAGCTGGCCAGGTAACGTCCGACAGCTGAAAAACATCGCCGAGCAAATCTGTGTATTGGAAAAAGACCGTAATGTAACGGCTGCCGCCTTGCTGAATTATATTCCAAATGAAAGCGCTACCAATTTGCCTATGGCGATCAATGGCAGTTCTAAAGAAGATTATACCGAGCGCGATATCCTTTACAAAGTGCTTTTTGACATGAAGAAAGACATGATGGAATTGAAGAAACTGGTTGCAGAGATCATTCAAAGCGGCGGAAATACTTCTCACATCATTGCCGACAATACGCATTATATCAATCAGCTATATCAGGAAGTAGACCAAACCGTTAATGAGCCCACTTTTACCATTAAAAAGCCTGCTCAGAATGCGCCTTTAGACTATAACTATACACAGGAAGCTGAGGAGGTGGAGGAATCATTGTCGCTTATCGATAAAGAATCCGACCTGATTAAAAAAGCCTTGAAGAAACACAAAGGAAAACGCAAATTTGCTGCGCAGGAACTGGGCATTTCGGAACGTACGCTGTATAGAAAAATTAAAGAACTCAACCTAAACTAGTCTGGGCTCAATTGTCAAAGAATTAAAAACATACGAATGAAAAAGTTATTATTGCTGCTGGTTGTGGGCCTTTTCAGCGCTTGTTCCATTAAATTTAGCGGGGCATCTATCCCTGCAGAGATGAAAACAGCAAACGTGCTCTTTTTTGAAAACAATGCTACTTTAGTAGTCCCGACCATGTCGACCAACTTCACCGAAGCATTAAAAAACATGATTCGTAACCAGACCCGTCTGAACATTACGACAAATGATCCCGATGCAGTTTTTTCTGGCAGCATTACCAATTTCGACATTCGCCCGGCAACGATTGTTGATGCGAATAACTCTGGAGTTGGGAATACCTCTCCGCTAAACAGGTTGACCATTCGTGTCAATGTAAAATACACCAACAACCTGAATCCTAAAATGAGCTTTGAAGAGCCTATTGAACGTTATGCCGATTATGCAACAGCTGGTGGTAATGCCACTCAACTGGAAGCAGATAATATCAAAAAAGTAATGGATTTAATTACAACAGATATTTTTAACCGCGCATTTGCAAATTGGTAGAATTTGAAAATTCAATTGTTAACTTAGCAACGTGGAGCAGGAATTAGACATGAGACAAGAACTGGAAGTATTATTAGCGGAACCTGAAAAGGTAAGACCCGATCATGCGCCGATGCTCAAAGATCTGGTGTCGAAATATCCTTATTTTCAACCACTGCACCTTTTACTGGCAAAAGCCAATCTGGAAGCAGTGGAAAAGAACAGCTTCCTTGCTACTGCTGCTTTATATACAAATGGGCAATTGCTCCATCACTTCATTTACGAACCGGAATATTTAGTTGATACTAAGTTCAATGTTGTTTTATCTCCTGCTTTTGATCTGCTGAGTAATCAGGCAGAAACCTTGGATGAGGTCGTACTGGATGAAGTCCCTTCTGAATCAGAAGAAACAAATCCAGCGATGGAGGAATTGATGCCGGAGACTGATGATTTCGTTTTGGAAAATATTGTATCTACCGACTTTTTCGCTTTCCAGGATAACTTTAGTCCGGAGCCCGTTCCTGAATCCGTTTTACGGGAAGAAGCACGCCTGGCTGCAATAGAAAAAGAAATTGCAAAACAGGAAGATCCGGTGATCGTCAGCAAATATGATGACGACCAATTGCCTTTCACCTTTTTGTGGTGGTTACATAAAACCCGGAAAGAATACCAGCAGATATTTCAGCCCTATACCACGCCAAAGGCAAGTCCGGAAGCAAAAGAGGCAAAATCTGATGAGCCAGGCAAATCCAATGAACTGCAGCAGCAATATGTGGAACACATCTTCCATCTACAAAGCCCATTGACAGACGAACCTGCAGCGGAATATATTCCGGGAAATCTAAATCATAAAGGAACTGACATCATTGACAGCTTCCTGAAAAATGACCCGCAGATCAGTCCGCCGAAAGCCGAACATATCAATACAGAAAACAAGGCTAAAAAGAGCGCAGAGGACCATAATGACCTGGTATCAGAAACACTGGCGAAGATCTATATCGAACAAATGCTTTACGACAAGGCCATAGAGACTTATGAAAAATTAAGTTTGAAGTTTCCAGAAAAAAGCCGTTACTTTGCCGACCTTATCCAATCCATAGAAAAGAAAATTTAACCATATAACCGATTATGCTATTTTTAATTATTTTATTAATCATTGTCTGCATTGCCTTAGCGCTATTTGTTTTGATACAAAACCCTAAAGGTGGTGGCCTTGCAACAGGTGGATCAGGCAGCAATATGTTTGGCGTTCAACGTACAGGTGATGTTCTTGAAAAAGGTACCTGGGTATTATTAGCATTAATCGTAGTGCTTACACTATCTATTACGACCATTGCAAAAACAGGTGGAACAGCAGCAGCTGTAGACTCTAAAATCCAGGAACATTTGGACAAAATGCCTACCCCATCTCCAATTGGATCATCAGCTCCAGCGGCAACCGCTCCAGCTACTGCTCCTGCAGATACTGCAAAGAAATAAGAGATTTTAAAAAAATATCTAAAGTCCGGTATACTTATACCGGACTTTTTTTGTGCCTGCATTTTTCCTCTCGCCGATTCACAATTCTGCCACTCTGACACAAAAATAGTTTCGTCTAATCTATTAGCTGACAATGCCGTGTAAATTTGGCAAGCAAAACCTGCTTGGCATAGAAACTGATATATAGGGAGCACGTAATCCTTACATTAATTTTAAAATTAAAAACAAGAATAAGTTATGGCTTTAAACATTAAACCCATTGCAGATAGAGTAGTAATTGAAGCTGCTCCTGCCGAAGAAAAAACAGCTTCGGGTCTATATATCCCTGATACAGCTAAAGAAAAACCTCAGCAAGGAACAGTAGTTGCAGTAGGCCCAGGCAAATACGCCGAAGCTACAGGTAGCCTAATCCCATTGAGCGTTAAAGCTGGAGACGTGGTATTATATGGTAAATACGGTGGTACTGAAATTACTTTCGAAGGTAAAGAGTATCTTATTATGCGTGAATCTGACCTTTACGCAATTCTTTAGTCGTTGAATAAACCTATTCAACCTTATTACAATCAATCATTAATAACAATATTTTAAAATGGCAAAGCAAGTAAGATATAATGTAGAAGCCCGTGACGCCCTGAAAAGAGGAGTTGACATTTTGGCTAATGCGGTAAAAGTAACTCTAGGTCCAAAAGGACGTAACGTAATTATTGACAAGAAATTCGGTTCACCAGCGATTACTAAAGATGGTGTGACTGTAGCGAAAGAGATCGAATTAAAAGATCCTATCGAAAATATGGGTGCTCAAATGGTGAAAGAAGTTGCTTCTAAAACTGCAGATATCGCAGGTGATGGAACAACAACTGCAACTGTATTGGCACAAGCAATCGTAACTGCAGGTATTAAAAACGTTGCTGCTGGTGCAAATCCAATGGATTTGAAACGTGGTATCGACAAAGCGGTTACTGCAATTGTTGCTAACTTAAAAGCACAATCTCAAACAGTAGGTGAAGACAATAACAAAATCAAACAAGTTGCTTCTATTTCAGCAAATAATGATGAGGTGATTGGTTCCCTAATTGCTGAGGCAATGGGCAAAGTAGGTAAAGACGGTGTAATTACTGTGGAAGAAGCCAAAGGTACTGAAACTGAAGTAAAAACAGTAGAAGGTATGCAATTCGACCGTGGTTACTTATCTCCATACTTTGTAACTAACGCAGATAAAATGGAAGCGGAATTAGAAAACCCTTACATCTTGATCTACGACAAAAAAATCAGCAACATGAAAGAATTGTTGCCAATTTTAGAGAAACAAGTACAAACAGGTAAACCATTATTGATCATTGCTGAAGACTTAGATGGCGAAGCATTGGCTACATTGGTAGTAAACAAAATCCGTGGCTCTCTGAAAGTTGTTGCGGTTAAAGCTCCAGGTTTCGGTGACCGTAGAAAAGCAATGTTAGAAGACATCGCTATCTTAACTGGTGGTACAGTAATTTCTGAAGAAAGAGGTTATAAATTAGAAAATGCTGACCTTACTTACCTAGGTACTGCTGAGAAAGTTCTTGTTGATAAAGACAATACAACGATCATCAATGGTGCAGGTAGTTCTGATGACATCAAAGCTCGCGTGAACCAGATTAAATCTCAAATCGAGACTACTACATCTGATTATGACAAAGAGAAATTACAAGAGCGTTTGGCTAAATTAGCTGGCGGTGTTGCAGTTCTTTATGTTGGTGCAGCTTCTGAAGTTGAAATGAAAGAGAAAAAAGACCGTGTTGATGATGCTTTACATGCAACTCGTGCAGCTGTAGAAGAAGGTATCGTTGCAGGTGGAGGTGTTGCTTTCATCCGCGCTATCGAAGCTTTAGAAGGCATGAAAGGTGTGAATGATGACGAGACAACTGGTATCGCTATCGTTAAACGCGCAATCGAAGAGCCATTACGTCAAATCTGTCAGAATGCAGGTATTGAAGGTTCTATCGTAGTACAAAAAGTTAAAGAAGGTAAAGCTGACTTCGGTTACAATGCCCGTACTGATGTATATGAAAACTTAATCGCTGCCGGTGTGATCGATCCAACTAAAGTAGGTCGTGTAGCATTAGAAAACGCAGCTTCTATCGCAGCTATGTTGTTAACAACAGAATGCGTATTAGCTGACGATCCAGAAGATGCTCCTGCTGGTGCAGGTATGCCTCCAATGGGTGGTGGTGGTATGGGTGGAATGATGTAATTCATCAACCCAATACAATTACAAAAGCCTCAGAATTTCGATTCTGGGGCTTTTTGTTTTTTATGAGGAAAGCTTGCTATCTTTAACCAACAACAAGCTATGCAGAATATTTTAGAAAACAGTCATTTTCTGACACAAACGGAGGTTAACAAGTTTTTACTGGCCACCCTATTGTGTGGCCTGATTGGCGCAGAAAGAGAACTTAGAAGTAAGCAGGCCGGACTAAAAACGATGATCATGATTGGCTTAGGCTCCACCCTGTTTACCATTCTATCGATAAAAATCGGTATCACGAGTCATGACCGCATTGCCTCTAATATTGTGACCGGAATTGGTTTCCTCGGCGCCGGAGTGATCTTTAAAGAAGAAAATCAGGTCAAAGGTTTAACTACCGCCTGTGTGATCTGGATTGTTGCAGCAATTGGCATGGCCACCGGAGCTGGTTATTATGAGCAGGCTACCGGCGTCACCCTCATCGTACTTGCCGCCCTCTTTATATTTCCTTATCTCGAGGAAATGGTAGAGCAGCGATTTACAAAAAGAACCTACCGCATCGTCAAGAAATACGAAGAGGAGAGCCTGGAAAAATATGAGGAGGACCTTAAAGGTTCAGGATTACGGTTAACCCGAGGGAAACAGGAATTGGCGAATGGCACCATCAGCGGTACCTGGGTCGCTATCGGAAGCCCTAAAAACCATAAAATCTTTGTAGACCGCATGCTGCAGGACAAAAAGCTCATTGCCTTTGACTTTTAACGCTATTAACACCCATAAAATCAGCTTACAGGCCAATAAATAGCTTAAAATGTCCCGGAACTATCTTAGCTTTGTAAGATGCAAAGGGAACAGATCTCAGTTTTTGATATTTTTAAGATAGGTGTTGGGCCATCCAGCTCACATACTTTAGGTCCATGGCGGGCGGCTCAGCAATTTACGGCATTATTAAAACAGCAAGACCTGCTGGAACAAGTAGAGCAGGTCAAAATCCTATTATATGGCTCCCTGGCCAAAACAGGAAAAGGACACGGAACCGATGTGGCCATCCTATTGGGATTAATTGGCGCAGATCCGGTCACCTTTGATGTAAACTCTATTGATTCTACCGTAGAAGAAATCAAAACTTATAAAGTACTTAACTTAAACGACGAAAAAGACATCAGCTTCAATTACGACGAAGACCTGGTTTTTCTTTTCTTTGAAAGTCTTCCCTTCCACCCCAATGCGGTTACCTTTCAAGCCTTCCTGAATACAGGAAAAGCAATATCTGAAACCTATTATTCTATAGGTGGTGGTTTTGTGGTGAAAGAGGGAGAAAGCGGCAGTGATAAGGAACAGGTAGACTTGCCCTTCCCGGTGGAGAAAGCCGCAGACCTTTTACACTGGTGCCTGACTACCGGATTGAAAGTATCTGAGGTGGTGATGGAGAATGAACTGGCCTGGCGCACAGAAGTCGAAACCAGAAAAGGCATCATGCAGCATTTCAATGTGATGAAAGACTGTACTTATAGAGGCTGTCATACTGCAGGATTTTTACCTGGCGGACTTAATGTAGCCAGAAGGGCTTGTGCTTTAAATAAACGACTGGTTGGAAACCATACTTATACCAATTATGAAAGTTGGTTAATGGCCATCAGAGAAGGTGGCAATGGCTTTAACTATATCCTGGATTGGGTGAGCTGCTTCGCACTGGCAGTGAATGAAGAAAATGCTTCTTTTGGACGTGTGGTTACCGCACCTACCAATGGAGCAGCAGGTGTAATCCCAGCAGTTCTACAATATTATATCGCTTTTTGTGATGGTTACACAGATGAGAAAATCGCGCAGTTTATTGCCTGCGCTTCGGAAATAGGCAGTATTTTCAAGAAAGGTGCTACTATTTCAGCAGCAATGGGTGGCTGTCAGGCAGAAATCGGTGTTTCTTCCGCAATGGCCGCCGCAGCATTAACAGAATGTCTAGGTGGTTCTCAGCGTCAGGTTTTAATGGCCGCAGAAATAGCAATGGAACACCATTTAGGTTTAACTTGTGATCCTATTGGAGGCCTGGTACAAATTCCATGTATTGAAAGAAATACCATGGGTGCGATCAAAGCCATCACTGCAAGTCAGCTGGCATTACAGAGTAACCCTGATAAAGCAAAAGTAAGTCTAGATGCCGTAGTGAATACCATGTGGGAAACTGCATTGGATATGAACTCCAAATATAAAGAAACTTCAGACGGTGGGTTGGCCACCAACATCCCGATCAGTTTACCGGAATGTTAATCAGCAGTATTAAAGGGTTTAATTTATTTTAAGCCCTTTAATACTTTTGGTTCCAGCTGTACTGCCCAATCTAAGTACATTTTCCCGGAAGGATGTAATCCATCAGAGGCGACTAAAGCTCCATCTGATGCCGCCAAACGTGATGCCGCTGTAATGTCCGTATAACTGATGCCCTGCGCCAATGTTTCTTCTTTATTGATGGCATTAAAAGCATCAATATCCGCAGCAATAGCTGAAACATCCCTGCCACTTTGCTGCCCATAAGGGGTAGCTCCCCAGTCTGGAATAGAGACCACAAATACATGCGCCTTCTGTCCTCCCGCAAATGCGATGGCCGTTTCCAGCAAATCCTTAAACTCTTTACGGTAAGTGGTTTTCGATTCCCCGCGATATTGGTTATTTACACCAATCAGCAGGGTCAGGAGGTCAAATTTTTTGTTTATCGCTGCCGTTTTAATGCCTTGCTTTAATTCTGAAGTCGTCCAGCCTGTTTTGGCAATGATCTCTGGCCTGCCCACATCGAGTCCTTTTACTTTTAACAGTTTGCTCAGTTGATGAGGAAAACTACCGGACAGCGGAACAGCTTCTCCAATAGTATAAGAATCGCCAATGGCTAAATAAGTCAAGGTATCTGCAGGCATCATGGTTTTTGCATTATTTTTTTCGCAAGCCAATAATACCAATAATGATAGAGATATCAGAAAGGATTTCATAAAATAGATATACGGAAACACTAAGTATGAAGATGTCCCGTAAACAATTTATAGCCGTAATTGACCAGGATGATCGTTCCGCTGAGCAGATAGAGCACTTTAATCAGTTTATCGGCGTTGCCCTTATAGAAAAAATGGGCAGGTAATGCGATGCTGAAAGTGAGTAAAAGCGGTATTGTTGGCGGATATAGCAGCCAGCTATCTTGCCATTGCCCATTAATTAAGGCCAGTAAGGACCTTTGAAAGCCACATCCCGGGCAGTCTATCCCCGTCAGGTACTTAAATGGACAGGGTATAAAAAAACGATCCGCCTGACCTATAAAAGAAGACCAGCCGGATCGCAGATATATCAATAAGTCCAGCAATTACTGAGGTGTAGCTGGTGGCTGGTTAAAAGGATCATTGCCGCCAAAACCATTGAATCGCTGTGCTTCTGCCGCAGAAGGACCTAAATATTGCGCGCTGCCAAAACCTAACATCGGAATAAAAATGAAGGAAAGCAACACCAATCCAACCGTATAACTTTCTGTTTTACCAAAGCTTTTGCTCAATAAATTCAACAGCCAGATGCTAAAGATAGGTGCAGTACATGGGATCAGTAACCATAAAATCCAAATGGTCGGTTTACCGACAATCTCAATCAGGACAATACTATTGTAAATTGGAACAAGAGATGCCCAGCCAGGTTTGCCAGCTTTAACGAAGATTTTCCACATACCGATAATGTTCAGCAAAATCAGCACAAAAGAAAAAAGACCGAAGCCCAGTAGGAAACCTCCGGAAGTATCGGAGAGAGCGTTGTTATAGTTCATGATTTCGTTGTTTTACAGTAAAGATAATCTTTAAAGTAAAAAAACCAAGGAATATTTACAATTAACGATAAGAAGATTAGAATAACTCCATTTGAAAAAGACTGGCAATATGTCCTTTCAGTTTTCCTTTCACTTCTTCCATGTCCAGTTTGCGTCCCAATTCACGTTCCATAGAAGTCACGTCTTTATCGTCTATGCCACAAGGGACAATATTTTTGAAGTAATTGAGGTCGGCATTGACATTGAAAGCGAAGCCATGCATAGTGACCCATCTGCTGCACCTTACTCCCATAGCACATATTTTACGTGCCTTATCTGTATCTGCATCCAGCCAGACACCAGTAAAGCCGGGCGATCTGCCGGACTCAATACCATAGTCTTTTAGCGTCAGTATAATGGCATCCTCCAGTGTGCGCAGGTAAAGATGAATGTCTGTGAAAAAATTATCAAGGTCAAGAATCGGATAACCCACAATCTGACCAGGGCCATGATAGGTAATGTCTCCGCCACGGTTGATCTTATAATAAGTAGCTTCTTTTTCGATCAGCCCCTGCTCGTCCAGCAATAGATTTTCCGGATGTCCGCTTTTTCCAAGTGTATACACATGAGGATGCTCTACAAAAACGAGGTAATTGGGGGTTTCCAGTTCCGTCCCATTGTTCCGGTTACCGGTTTTTACCGCAATTGTGTCGTTAAAAATCTGTTCCTGCTTCTCCCAGGATTCCTGATAATCAGTTAGTCCCCAATCTATGAATGCTACTTTCTTATTCATCTTTTGAAAATTAAGCGACTACATAACCCAGCATGTAGCCGTCAGCAGTTTTAAAGTAATTCACGGTCAGCTCTTTCATCCCTTCAGGAAGTGTCACCAGGGCATTCAAACTACCTTCATTCTTTAATTTGAAAGGTTTAATGTAAATGTCCTGCTTAAACTCTAGGCCTTTTCTGCCATTCCATTTATAGATGGCTTCTTTGGCACACCAGCAAACATACAGGCCATTGATGTTGTCACCAATTTGCTTTTGAGCCAGCTCAATATCAGAAAGAAACTTATGTCTGATACTTTTGATTTTATGTTTGATCAACTCGATATCTACGCCAACTTTCCTGTTTTTACCGATAATCACCGCTGCATAATCATAAGAATGACTCAGCGAGATGTGGTAATCAAGGTTGGGCAGAAAGGGCTTCCCATGCTCATCCATCTGACAATCAATATATTCAGAAGTATTCAGCATGGTTCTCAGCAGCACACGGGTACTTAACCAGTGCAGCAGGCGTTTCCCGTTGCTTAAAGAGGAAATAAAATCCAGCTCATGCTGTTTCAATTGTAGGCCGGAAAGCAGCTGCTCTTCGGTCTCTTCGATTTTCCATACGGCAAGTATGGTATTCTCGTCAATATTTTTATTAAAAACTACGGGCATCTCTATTTTAGAAAACTATGCAAAAGTATCTTAAATTAATCATAATTTAGCCCAATACTTGATAAAATGATACTTTCCGACAAACGAATTCTCGAAGAAATTGAGAAGGGTACCATCATAATTGAACCTTTTAAGCCCGAATGCCTGGGTACAAACTCCTATGACGTACATTTAGGCAAATACCTGGCCACTTATACCGATAGAGTACTGGATGCAAAGGCACATAATAAAATTGAAAACTTTGAAATTCCTAAAGACGGATTTGTGCTGCAGCCAGGTACACTCTACCTGGGCGTAACCCTGGAATATACAGAAACTCATGCGCATGTTCCATTCCTGGAAGGTAAATCGAGTACTGGCCGTCTGGGTATCGACATCCATGCCACAGCCGGAAAAGGAGATGTAGGTTTCTGCAATACTTGGACGCTGGAAATTTCCTGCGCGCAGCCTGTAAGAATTTATGCAGGAATGCCAATTGGACAACTGATCTATTTTGCTGTAGATGGGGAAATTGAAACCATGTACAACAATAAAGGAGATGCAAAATATAACAACAAGACCACTAAACCGGTGGAGAGCATGATGTGGAAAAACGAGTTCTAACCGCTTAATTCCCTTTCTTTTAAATTTACTTTAAGCCTCAATATTTGTATATTGAGGCTTTATTATTTTTTAATGCTCCTAGCATATGAAACGTAAATTGCTGTATCCCCTTTTGTTAATCACCGGTGTGTTCCTCGCTTTTGCGTCGGGAGTCCTGAACGATAACTTTGATGTCCTCCTCGAAAGAATGAAGGAGTTCAATCTGAAGAATCCTCAGGAAAAGGTCCACCTCCATCTGGACAAGCCTTATTATGCCATAGGCGATAACATTTGGTTTAAAGCCTACCTCCTCAATAGCAGCAGTCAGGAACCATCAGATATTAGCAAATTGCTATATGTTGAACTCATTAACGAAAAGGATTCTGTACAGCAGCAATTGAAACTTCCCGTACTGGGCGGCATTTCCTGGGGAAACTTTAGCCTGCCAGACACCTTAGCAGAAGGAAATTACAGGATCCGCGCCTATACCCAGTGGATGAGAAATGCCGGTACGGAGTTCTTCTTCGACAAAACCATCAAAATAGGGTACTCCTGGACCAATAAAGTCTTCACCAATACCAATTATAGCTATAGTAAAGAAGATAAAGGGGAAAAGATGGCTGCAAACATCAGCTTCAAAGACAAAGAAGGAGCCCCTTATACCGGGAAAGAAGTCAGGTATGAAGTGATCCTGGATTCCAAAAGTTTTCTCAAAGGCAAAGCAACTACCAATGAAAAGGGAGAAATAGCGCTGAGCATTCTCAACAACCGACCGGACCTCAATAAACGGGGAAAGATTGTTGCCACAATCAACTTGGGAGAAGACCAAAAAGTAACCCGTGAAATTCCAATCATAGCCACTTCCAAATCAATTGATGTGCAGTTTTTCCCGGAAAGTGGAAACCTGATAGAAGGACTGCCTACCAAAATGGCAGTAAAAGCCGTCAATTCCTCAGGCCTGGGCGAGAATATCACTGGGGTCATTGTGGACCAGACTGGCATAGAGATCAATCGTTTTGAAACTAAACACCTGGGCATGGGCAACTTCGTCATCAATCCTCAGGGCGGCGTCAGGTACATCGCCAAAGTGAAATTTGCGGATGGCTCAGAAAAAGACTTTAACCTGCCAATCGTACAAAGTACAGGTTATACGATGGCCGTCACTGGCACCGACAAAGACAAGCTGACGATCAAGATTATGAGAAGCGCCGACCTGACTGGCCCTGCAAAGCTCAGACTCGTTGGTCAGCATGATGGCAATGTGATCTTCAGCCCTATTGTTTCTATGGCGGACCAGCTTGCCACCATCACCATTCCTAAAAAAGAACTGACGGAAGGCATCTTACAGCTCAGTCTATTTTCTGAAGACAACAAACCTATTGCCGAGCGACTTGCTTTTATTTATAATCCTGCAGACCGGGTCACTGTACAGTTGAGTACCGAGAAGAAAGTCTATACAAAAAGAGAAAAAGTAGACATCCAGCTTAACAGTACCTTTAATGGGGCACCAGTACAAGGCATGTTCTCCGTTGCGGTAACCAATAATAATGCGGTGAAACCTGAGCCGGACACGGAAAGCAATATCCTCAGCAACCTATTACTCACCTCCGACCTGATTGGCTATATTGAAAAACCCAATTATTACTTTAATGAAGAAGGACCAGAGGTGATCAAAAACATGGACAATCTGATGCTGACGCAAGGATGGAGCAGAATCCTATGGAAAAATGTCATCAACAACACTCCTCCGATCATCAAATTTCAACCGGAAAAATCTTTGGGCTTTAGCGGAACGATTGTCAATTATGGAGGTAAACCTGTACCAAATACCAAAGTAACACTCCTCTCTACAGCCAGTGGATTCTTCACACTGGATACTTTAACAGATGCACAGGGAAAGTTTAACTTCGACCGGTTACTTTTCCTTGATGATCCTAAATTCATCATTCAGGCAAGAACCGCTAAGGGAAAGACCCGACTGGATGTTAAAATGGATGTGGTTCCCGGACAGATTGTGACGAAGAGCAAAAATACTGGAGACATAGAAATCAACGTTAATGAAGCATTGTCTGCCTACTTAAAACAAAGCAATAACTATTTTGATGACCAGAGTAAACGCGGTCTCCTGCAAAAAGTATTACAATTAAAAGAAGTGAAAATCACCCAGGAAAAACCAAAGGTCAAAAACTCACAGAATTTAAATGGCAGCGGAAGAGCGGATGCGGTGATTACTGCCGAACAACTCTCTACCTGTCCGCAACTTTCCATGTGTTTACAAGGCCGTGTTGCCGGACTGATCATTACCAATGGGAAAGCTTACCTATCCAGAAATGGGGGTAGAATACCAATGGCGATCGTTCTGGATGGAATGCCTTTACAGGATGCGGACCTTGACTTCATCAACGTCCCTGATATTGAAACGATTGAAGTCCTTAAATCTATCGGAAATACCGCCATTTATGGCTCCAATGGTGCAGGAGGTGTATTGGTAATCACCACGAAGCGCGGAGTTGGCAATTTTTCAGCCGTACCTACACCGGGGCTCATCGTTTTTAACCCTAAAGGTTATTCCGTTCCAAAAGATTTCTATTCGCCTAAATATGATGTTCCTCAACCTGGCAGCGCGACAGATTTCAGGTCTACCGTATATTGGGGGCCGCAGCTGCTCAGCGATGCTGCAGGAAAAACTAATTTCACGTTCTTTAATACCGATGAAGCAGGTACTTACAGAGTCGTTCTGGAAGGAATGGACCTAATGGGCCACCTGGCGAGAACGGTCTACACTTATGAAGTAAAATAACAAACCTATGAATACGATAAAAGTCACTATAAAAGATCATTTAGCACTGATTACCCTAGACCGTGGAAGGTCCAACGCTTTAAACCGAGAAATGATCACGGAATTGAATGACCTGCTGAACAGCATCTCTTCAGACCCTAATATTGCAGGAGTGATCATCACTGGAAAAGAGAATTTCTTCTCTGCAGGCCTGGATTTAATTGAGTTATACAGTTATTCAGAGGAAGAAGCAGAATCTTTCTGGCACCTTTTTCTTGACTTTACGGCCAATATTACGGCTTTCCGTAAGCCACTGGTTGCGGCAATCAATGGCCACAGTCCGGCTGGCGGCTGCGTGATTGCCCTGGCCTGCGATTATAGAATCATGTCGGAAGGAAAGGCGATTATCGGTCTCAATGAAGTACCTGTGGGCATCATTGTACCCGGAAGCATTTTTAGCCTGTATTCGTTCTGGATTGGAACTGCCCATGCCACCAGAAGTCTGCTGGAAGGGAAACTTTTCAGTCCAGAGGAGGCACTTAAAATTGGTCTGGTAGATGAATTGATCAATCCGGAAAGCATCCTGACCGCAGCGGAACGCAAGATCAGAAAATATATGGCCATGGAAAGAAATACCTGGGAGCAAAGTAAGCTGAACATCAGAAAAGACCTGATTGCTGCCACTCGTGCCAACCAAACAGAAGCACTGGCCATTATGCTGAAACAATGGTGGGCACCAACCACCAGAAATATTTTGAAAACCATCATTGATAACCTGCAAAAAAAATAGCTCATGTACAATCAACCTATGTTAAGAGATGACGCTTTAAAAGGAAAAACGATCGTCATCACTGGTGGCGGAACCGGCCTTGGCAAAGCCATGGGCACCTATTTCCTGAAACTTGGTGCCAATCTGGTCATCACCAGCAGAAAAGCTGATGTGCTGGAAAAGACCGCTGCAGAAATGGAAAAAGAAACCGGTGGTAAAGTATTGGCCGTTGCCTGCGATGTTCGTGAATATGAACAGGTAGAAAATGTGCTTGCAGAAACACTGAAAACCTTTGGCCGTGCAGACGTCTTGCTGAATAATGCCGCAGGGAACTTTATATCCCCTACTGAACGTCTATCTGCCAATGCCTTTTCTACGGTAATTGACATTGTCCTGAAAGGTTCTGTAAACTGTACACTGGCCTTTGGCAAACACTGGATCAAAGAAAAACAGAGCGCTACCGTATTGAATATTGTCACTACCTATGCCTTTACCGGCTCTGCCTATGTGGTTCCTTCTGCCTGTGCAAAAGGTGGTGTACTGGCCATGACACGATCTTTGGCAGTAGAATGGGGTAAATACGGTATTCGTACCAATGCCATTGCACCAGGGCCTTTCCCGACTAAGGGAGCCTGGGAACGCTTGCTGCCGGGAGACCTTGCGGAGAAGTTCGACTTTAAAAACAGGGTTCCATTGAAACGTGTTGGAGAACATCAGGAACTGGCCAATCTGGCAGCCTTTCTAATCAGTGATTTCGCCGGGTATATTAATGGGGAAGTCATCAGTATTGATGGCGGAGAATGGCTGCAGGGTGCCGGTCAGTTTAACGGGCTCGAAGCCATCCAGGACGACATGTGGGATATGTTTGCACAAATGACGAAATCGGCCAAAGGAAGTTAAGCCTTTCCATAAAATAGACCAGCCAGCAATTGAAAGCAACAACTTTCCATTGCTGGCAAAAATTACCATCTGATTAAAGCACTGGCCCAGGTAAAACCTGATCCAAAGGCGGCCAGGCATACCAGGTCGCCTTCTTTAATTTTCCCCGCTTCCCATGCTTCACACAAAGCGATCGGCACAGAAGCCGCGGTGGTATTCCCATATTTTTGAATATTATTGAAAACTTTATCATCGCTCAGCCCTAGTAACTGCTGTACATACTGACTGATTCTTAAATTTGCCTGATGCGGAATTAGCATATCCAGATCCGCAGGTGTCAGGTTATTCGCTTCCAGCGCTTCCTTGATCACTTCCGGAAACTTCACTACCGCCTTTTTAAATACAGCAGGGCCATCCATGTGGGCCAATGCAGCACCGCTCTCCAGCTGTTCTGTGGTCATAAATAAACCACCTAATTCCTGGTCCGGGTACCCTGGCTTGTCCTTCAGCCATTTATTAGCACTTGCACCGGGATAATACATGGCCAGAATTTCTGCATCTGCACCATCACTATGTAAATGTGTACTCATAATCCCTTGTCCATCTTTTGTAGCAGGCTGCAAAACTACTGCTCCTGCACCATCACCAAAGATCACAGACACATTCCTGCTGCGGGTTTCGAAATCCATGGCAAAAGAATGTTTCTCACTGCCCACCACCAGGATATTCTTATACATTCCGGTTTTAATGAACTGATCGGCAATGGAAAGGGCGTACACAAATCCTGAACATTGGTTTCTCACATCCAATGCTCCAATCTCTTTCATCTTCATTTCCCGCTGCAGCAAAACGCCGCATCCAGGAAAATAATAATCCGGACTTAAGGTGGCAAAGATGACAAAGTCAATGTCTTGTGCTGTTGTTCCTGCACGTTCGATGGCAATTTTCGCGGCCTCCACACCCATTGTAGTGGTCGTTTCTTCCAGGCGATCTGCAAATCTGCGCTCTTTTATTCCTGTACGCTCCTGTATCCAGGCATCATTTGTATCCATGAAACGGGACAAATCATCATTGGTATAAACATTCTTAGGCACGTAATAACCTATTCCGGCGATTTTTGAACGATGCATCATATTTGGATTTAATACAAATTTTAGGCAAAATAAACTTTAACTACAACATTATTTTGAAATTAGCTTATTTTTGTAAGATGTCAACAGAAACAAAAGAAGAAACCTTTACATTAGAAGAGATCTTAACCTCATTAAAAACCGTCCATCGGCTGATCCTTTGGAATGATGATGTAAACACATTCGACCATGTCATTTACTGTATGATGAAATACCTGGATTACTCAGAAAGCCAGGCAGAGAAAATTGCTATGGAAGTCCATAACAAAGGAAAATGTGCGGTATTGGAGGGTTCCTTCACAGAAATGGAAGTTTACCGTAAAATCTTACAGCAGGAAGGTTTAACCGTTACTGTCGACTAAAACCTCCCTTATTGTTTCTTGATTCGGTAGAAGACTTATTTCAAAGGCCTTTTAGTACCGATTTAATCTAACTGTTGAATCACTTCGCGAAGCTCCTCTTGTGTGCTTTGCGTTTTATCTTTGGCGTACCAGCCATGGAGCTGTTCGGCGATCAGCATCATATCCGTACTGGCATTCTTCCATTCCTTTAATAAAGCTTGCAGCACTTTCGGCCTAGGTCCCCATTTACAAACTACCTGTCCGGCCTCATCCAAAATCAGTAATACGGGAATCGCTCTGCCACCATTTGTCAGGTGTGCATCTATCAAGGATAAATGCTGATCTCTCAACACAAATTTTAAATTAATTTTTTCCGGGAAAGCGCTCGCAATTTTGTTAAAAATAGGAACAATCTGTGCCGCATCACCACACCATCCTTCAGAAATGACCAGGAAACGATATTGTTTTTTAAGGTTTTTTAAGGCTTCCAACAAGTCTTCATTTAGCGCCACGGTTTTATCTACCCGACTCATTCTCTGCACATTCATCTTGGTATAATGCAGCATGGCTTCCGAATCATCTTCGCCTGTGGTCTTTTTTTCCAGCAGCAGCTGATCTATCAATTCGCGATAGGCCGCATAGCTGATCCCATCCTTATCAAAAATATTACTGTAATTTACCATATTTAAGCTGTAATAAAATAGTTACGACTCCCTTTTTAAACTTCGGCCCCCTTTCTTTGTCCATCCTAAACTACACCAAAACTAAGAGAGAAAGTTCCGATGAAGAATCCGTTGCACAAAGTACTATTTTTAACCCTTGCCATTTGTATTACAACTGTAAAACTTAATGCTCAGACTACCGGCGACGGTAAGATTACCGCAAAAGTAGTAGATGCAAAAACCAATGAAACCATTCCATTTGCCACGGCCGTTATCCTCAACCGGAAAACAAAAGCGCTGGTAAAAGGTGTCCAAACTGATATCAACGGAAATTTATCCATGGTAGGCTTGCCAAAAGGAGTTTTTACCTTTAAACTGAGTTATGTGGGCTACCAGACCATGGTCCGTGATTCCATCTCCATCAATGGTACAGTCAATAACATCAACCTGGGCACCATCAAAATGAGCACTGCCAAAGGAACAGCCTTGAATGAGGTGACGATTACCGCACCAAAAAGCACTATACAATTGGGGGTGGATAAGAAAATATTCTCCGTGGACCAAAGTTTAGTGAGTGAGGGTGGCTCGGCCTCCGATCTTTTACAAAATGTACCTTCTGTTACCACAGACATTGATGGAAATGTAAGCTTAAGAGGTTCTACAGGGGTTAAAGTACTCATCGACGGAAAACCTTCGCTGATTGCTGGCGGAAATGTGGCGCAAATCCTGCAGTCTATTCCGGCAAGTTCTATTGAAAGTGTCGAGCTGATCACCAACCCATCTGCGAAATACGATGCAGAAGGCCAATCAGGGATCATCAACATCGTGTTGAAGAAAAACAAGAAACTAGGGCTTAATGGAAACCTGGCTTTAACTGCTGGAAACCGCGACAATTACAATGCAAGTACCAGTTTAAGCTTCCAGAATAGCAAAGTAAATCTTTATGGAAATTACAGCTACCGTTATGGCAATAGAAACGGTGGTGGTTATAACAACATCAGCTACCTGAATTCTGCCTCACCTATTGCCTTTGCCAATCAGAATACCATTTCGGAATCTTTAGATAAAGGACACAATGCGAAAGCAGGTCTGGATTATTACCTGACGGATAAAGACGTGCTGAGCTTTGCTGCAGGTTTTAACCTGAGAGACAACGATAGAACCGAGTTCCTGGACATCAACAAATTAAACGCGCTCAATCAGCCTGTGGAACTGAGCAACAGAGTAAATTCCAATCTGGGATCTGGCGGTAGTTATGACCTAAACCTGGATTACAGCCATAAGTTCAAAAAACCAAGAGAAGAAATCACCTTTAACCTAAGTTTTTCTGAGGGAACCAATGACAATCTGCAGCTCTACAATACGGATATTTACAACATTAATGGTGTTCCGGTTAGTCAGCGTCCGGAATTGATCCGTAACGATGGAAGCGGCCTCAACAGAAATTATAACGCACAAACAGATTATACACTGCCAATAGGAAAAACAGGAAAACTGGAAGCTGGTTACCGTAGCCAGATTCGCATTGCGGAAAACAGTACTTTTTCTGAAATCTACCACAACAATGTAGAAGGATACCGACCAAATCTGGATTTAACCAATGATTTTAACAGTAAAGATCAGGTACATGCCATTTATGCCAATTATCAAAACAGCGTTAAAAACTTTGGGTACCAGGTAGGATTGAGAGCCGAAGATGCCACATTAGACACTAAATTAGGCGTATACAACACTGCAGGGCAGCTGAGTTACATCCCTGGAAAAGTAGCTTACACCAGGTTATATCCAAGTATCTTTTTAACACAGAAACTAGAAAAAGAGCAGCAGGTACAACTGAGCTACAGCAGAAGGGTAAACAGACCGAGAGGCTGGGATACCAACCCTTTCCTGGATGTTTCAGATCCATTAAATTACCGTCAGGGGAATCCTAACCTTAAGCCAGAGGATGTACATGCCTTTGAATTGAGCTACAGTAAATTCTGGCCAAAGGTAACTTTCATTTCTACCGCTTATATGCGTCAAACAAATGATGTGATCCAAAGGATCAGAACAGAACCTGATGATAATGGAATTACCATTACGACTCCTGAAAACTTAACCAAAGAAATCTCTAGCGGACTGGAATTAATCGGTAGATTTGACGTGGTAAAAGCCTGGAATTTCACGGCCAATGCCAATTTATACCAGAGTAAAATCAACGGTGTTCCTGCATTTGGAATCATAGAAAACTCAGGTTTTACCTGGAATGCCAACCTGACGAACAACTTCGTATTGCCTTACGGCATTACCTTGCAGGTAAAAGGAGATTATCGTGCACGTCAGGTGATGGCACAGGGAACCAGAAATGCCATGTATGGCCTGGATGCCGGTGCTAAGTACGACTTCAAAAACAAGAAATCATCTTTAAGTCTGAATGTAAGAGATATTTTCAACACCCGTGCCTGGAGCATGACCACCAGTACGAACAATTCTATTACCGATTTCAGACGTTACATGCAGGGAACGATGGGTAACATCACTTACTCTTACCGCTTCGGAAAAACAGATTTCAAGTCTAAAAAAGGCAAAAGACCTGACCAGTCGGAAATGCGTTCCGATGAAGAGTCATTTTAAGTATATTTGCGTCCATGGAAGAAAACAATCCCTGGACCACTCTGGAAAGCCGTAAGGTCTATGAAAATAACTGGATCGGATTAACAGAACACCAGGTGCTCAATCCATCAGGAGGCAAAGGAATATATGGCGAAGTACATTTTAAAAACTACGCCATAGGCATCCTTCCTTTAGATGATCAATTGAACACCTGGCTTGTTGGACAATATCGCTTTCCCATGAAAGCTTATAGCTGGGAAATTCCTGAAGGCGGAGGCCCATTAGATGCTGATCCTCTGGACAGCGCAAAGCGCGAACTCGCGGAAGAAACCGGTATTATCGCTGCCCATTGGGAAGAAATCCAGCGCATGCATTTATCCAATTCTGTGAGCGATGAACTGGCCATTATTTACATCGCCCGCGACCTCAAGTTTGGCGAATCTGAACCCGAAGAGACAGAACAGCTGCAAATCAGGAAACTCCCTTTCGAAGCCGCTTATCAAATGGTCTTAAATGGTGAAATTACCGATAGCATGAGCGTTGCCGCCATTCTTAAAACCAAAATACTTTTACAGGAAACACCTATTTAACGATACCACCTCCCTTTATGAATAAGTTCTTAGGATATATTTTCAGCCCGATATTTTATATATTATTCCTACTGAGTCTGATTATTTTTCAACCAGTTCAATGGATTTGTTTCCATCTTTTTGGCTATAAAGCACACAAAGCTTCGGTAGATGCGCTGAATTTCTGTCTCACCTATTGCGACCTGTTTATGGGTGCTTCCATTAATTTCATCAATACCCAGGATCTGCCAACAGACCGCCCGATTATCTTCATTGCCAATCACCAAAGTATGTATGACATCCCGGGACTGATCTGGTTTTTAAGGAAACATCATGTCAAATTTATTTCTAAGATTGAACTGACCAAAGGCATTCCTTCCATCTCTTTCAACCTGAAACATGGTGGTGGTGCCAATATCAACCGTAAAGACAGTAAGCAAGCGGTTGGAGAAATCATCAAACTAGGAGAACGCATGAAAGCAAATAACTGGTCGGCAATGATCTTTCCAGAAGGTACCCGTTCTAAAGACGGACTACTAAAACCCTTTCATGTAGGCGGTATTGCCACTTTACTTAAAAAGGTACCAAATGCACTGATTGTGCCTATTGCTATAGAAAATTCATGGAAGCTGGTACAATATGGAAGTTATCCATTAAGTTTTGGGGAAAAGATCCGATGGACTGTATTGAACCCGATAGAGCCTGCAGGAAAAGGTCCTGAAGCCGTAACTCAGGAAGCAGAAAAGGCCATTCGCCATAAATTGGGTCAATAGCCTTTCCTTCAAATATTCGGTAATTCTAAATGTTCTTATTGTCGATACGCTTGAAAAACTCATCGCGATAAGTATCTCCTATTGGAATTACCTTACCGAAAATGGTGATTCTACTGCGTTCAATACTTTCAATTTTATCCAGGGAAATGATGTAAGATTTATGCACCCTAATAAACTGACTGCTCGGTAGGGTTTCTTCCATCTTCTTCATATTCTGCAGGGTAATCACCCTTTCTGCCTTGGTATAAATAGAGATATAATCTTTTAAGCCTTCGATATAAAGAATGTCATCCAGTTGAATCTTCTGGATTTTATGCTCTGTTTTCACAAAGATAAAATCCTGTACCGGATGTGCAGTTGGTGCTGGTGCTGCTACTGGAGCAGCAACTACCGGAGCTGGAGGAGGGCTCTGCTCCACCGCTTTCTGCTGTTGATTGTGTACTTTTTCTACCGCTTTATAGAACCTGTCGAACGCAATCGGTTTCAATAGGTAATCGGAAACATTTAAATCATAACTTTCTAAGGCATATTGAGAGTAAGCGGTAGTCAGGATATAATTAGATTTACCATTCGCAATTTTCAGAAATTGAATTCCGGTAAGCTCAGGCATTTGAATGTCCAGAAATACCAGATCAATTCCCCCTGCCTGTACCAATTGTAAGGCTTCAATGGCATTTTCTGTTCTTTTGACCAATTCTAAGAATGGTACTTTAGACACGTAATCTTCTATAATATCCAGCGCCAATGGTTCATCATCGACCGCTATACATCTTAACTTTGTCATAAATCTAGCATTAATTCACTCGTGTAATGGGTAGCCGAATTTACAATATTTAATTTATATCTGTCAGGATATAACAATTGTAACCTACGTTCTACATTGTTCAGGCCTACGCCCCCTACCTCATCCTTATTGTGTTGGTTTTTCTTATTCGTGATACTGAAATGGAGGATCTTTTGATTGGCGATGATGTTGATTTTAATCGGATCTTTAGGATCATTGGCCACCCCATGCTTGAATGCATTCTCCACAAAAGAGATTAAAATAAGGGGAACAATCTGCTGGTCATCAATTTCTCCATTCAATTGAAACTGTACTGCAGCACCATCTCGGAACCTCAGTTTCTGCAGTTCTATATAACTGTGCAGGTATTCAATTTCTTTGCTGAGGGATACCCAGCTGTCATTACTTTCATAAATCATATACCTCATGATCTCTGAAAGTTTCATAATGGCATCTGCCGTTTTATCGGACTTCTGATAAGCCAGGGAATAAATATTATTCAGGGAATTGAATAAAAAATGAGGATTCAGCTGAGACTTCAAAAACTGAAGTTCCATTTCTTTCTTCTCAGACTCCAGGTCCCGTTGAATGCGTTCATTCCCAAACCAGTCGATCCCGAACTTAAGCAGAGAACTGACTACGATAAAAAATCCGGAAGTAAAAACAGCCGCTAATGCATATTTGCCCAGCGTTACAAATTCCCTTCTACCACCGTCACTCACCAGCAATACGATGTCCGCATTTAAGCTTGCCAATACCGTTTTAATTGCACTCATCACCACAATCAGCAATAAGATTGCGCCCATGTAAAGGCCATACTTCTTCTGCTCCTTCACCAGTAAAGGAATCAGTAAAGTATAGTTGATGTAAAAGATGGAAATATTGATCAGCCCGGAATATCCAAAATTAACAGCGATCGTATATACAGTTTGAGGTTCCTTAGAAAAGAGCACACTCAATACCAGCAGAAATATAATGAACGACCAAAAAATCAGATGTACAATAAGAGGGCCTTTGTTTTTCATTCAGAAATTTTAGTTACTTAATACGTCTAAAGTATATTTTTTTCGGTGTTTTAGGTAATTCCTTTCGACGAACGGGCATTATTTTTCTACCAAATCGACAAATCAGGCAATCAATCACAAAACTTGCTTAAACAGGCGTTTATCTAGGATAATATGTGCTTGGTCTAAAAGATTTTAGCAGTATTTTTTATTTTATTCTATTTGTTTCATCAAAACGAAACAATTATGAAAACTGCATCTATAAATACAAACATCATGAAAAGATTAGCAAATGTATCTCCATTCTTATTGTTATTGGTACCTGTATTCATGATGATGGTGCTGACCATTGCTACTAGCATTAGCCATGCACAAGATGAAGAAATCGCCGCAAAAGCCAACACTTCCGTAAAAGGAATTGCACAGGTAAGCAGTATTTCTTTCAAATAAAAGAAATTCCAGATCTCCTGTCAGGATTGGCCATAAACCTCGCCATCTAAAAGGGAAAAATATAGTTTTTAGTTTAGTTAATGTCAGAAAATGGTGGTCTTGTACCGCCCTTTTCTTTTTACGGACCTCCCTGCCTGCTGTAATAATTTAGCTAAAAAAATACAAGCCATTGTCTTTTCCTGTAAATTCAGGTATTCAAACAGACCAAAAGAACCTTATTATATGAGAAAATTTACCCTTACCGCGCTGGCCATTAGCCTCAGCATCTCCTTGTTTGCACAGGAAAAGCTAGACTTGCCAGCGATCCAAAAGATTCGCCAGGAAGGACTGGAAAATTCAAAGGTGATGGACATTGCCTTCCAGATTACTGATGTGGCAGGACCGAGATTGTCTAATTCACCCGGACTCAAGCGTGCGCAAGACTGGGCCGTACAGCAATTTACTTCCTGGGGATTAAAAAACGTGCAGCTGGAAGCCTGGGGTCAATTTGGAAAAGGATGGCAGATCGATAAATACTATGCCGCCACTACTCTTCCTTATTACCATGCGATTATCGGCGCACCTAAGGCCTGGACTCCAGGAACGAAAGGGCCGACAAAATCTGAAGTTATCCTGCTTAAAGCAGATACGGTGACTGATCTCGCTCCCTACAAAGGAAAGCTAGCCGGAAAAATCGTACTCTTTGACCAGATCACCCTGCAGCCTTTAGCGCCTTCCTACCAACCGGATGTCGTTCGCCATTCAGATTCCACGTTGAGTAAAATGGCAGCAGCCGACCTGCAAGGTCAGGCGCAGCGTTCTCCGCGTGCGGGAGCTGCAAACAACATGATGGCCCAGATGATGAAAATGAGAGCCACACGCGCCGCAATGGCCAGTTTCCTGAAGGATGAACAAGTAGGCATGATCCTTACTTATGCCAGAGGCAGCTATGGTACCTTCTTTACCAGCAATGGTGCTTCCTATGCCTTGGATGCACCGGCAGTTTCACCAGAGCTGGAAATCTCTTCCGAGGATTACCTGCACATCCTGCGCTTACTGCGTGCCGGACAAAAAGTAGAGATCGAGGCCGACATCAAAACCTCCTTCTACGATCAGGACCCAAATGGTTATAACGTAATTGCGGAGATTCCGGGTACCGATAGAAAACTAAAAGATGAAGTCGTGATGATTGGCGGCCACTATGATTCCTGGCATTCCGCTACTGGTGCCACAGACAATGCCGCCGGTGCTGCCGTGATGATGGAAGCCATACGCATCCTGAAAGCCATCAATTTCAAACCTAAACGCACCATCAGAATCGCTTTATGGAGTTCAGAAGAACAAGGTCTCCATGGCTCCAGAGGTTATGTGGCCAAACATTTTGGAGATCCCAAAACCATGATCCTAACCAAAGACCAGAAAAAAATCAGTGCTTATTATAACCTGGATAACGGAACGGGCGCCATCAGGGGAATCTATGCACAGGGAAATACCGCTGTTGCTCCTATTTTCCAGGAATGGCTGAATCCTTTCCAGGACCTCGGTGCAAAAACAGTGACCCTCAACAATACCGGAGGTACAGATCACCTTGCTTTTGACGCCCTGGGTATCCCAGGATTCCAATTCATCCAGGATCCAATGGATTACAATACCCGTACACACCATAGCAATCAGGATACCTTTGACCGCCTTGCAGAAGAAGACTTAAAAAGAGCCGCTACCATTGTCGCCTCTTTTGTGTACCATACCGCACAGCGCGACACACAAATTCCAAGAAAAGAATTGCCTAAAGCACCTGAAGCAGCAAAAAATTAAAACCTCTATATCTTGTTAGAAACCTCCTTTATGGAGGTTTCTTTGTATTAGGCAAAAAATAACCGCACAAATATTATGAAAACTAAAATATTAGTTTTAAGTTTATACTAAGGTTTTAGTTGTTTGTTTACTGACGAGTAAACATGATGCTGAAATCAATTAGAAAACCGGTAAAAAATAAACACGATGGAGATTAAAGATTTAACAAAAGCAGAGGAACAAATTATGCAGATTCTGTGGCAAATAGAAAAGGGTTTCGTGAAAGAAGTAATGGACTTTTTACCAGAGCCAAAGCCCGCTTACAATACGGTATCTACGATCATCAGGATCCTGGAAGTCAAAGGTTTTGTAGGGCATGAGGCCTTCGGGAAATCGCACCAGTACTTTCCACTCATCAGCAGAGAGGATTACAAACGCCATGCAACAGAAAAGCTCTTGGGAAACTACTTTGAAAACTCGGTGGAAAGCATGTTCTCTTTCTTTGTAAAAGAAGAGAAACTTGACCTGGGTGATGTGGATGAAATTCTTAAAATGATTAACAAATTTAAAAACAGACCGCGATGAGTTGGGCACATTACATCCTGCAGGCCAATATCTATTTAGTGATATTCTATGCCTTTTATAAATTGTTTTTAGCAAATGAAACTTACTTTACCATGAACAGGCTTTACCTGGTCATGGCGGCGATTTTATCTCTGGCCATTCCATTTTTACGCATCGAATGGTTCACCAAGCAACCTGCTGTACAACCGATATACACGGGAGTGGATCAGCTGCAGGACTTTGTCACACAGGTAAGCATCAGTCCGGACGTACCAGAAAGGTTCAGTATGGGGAATTTGCTGGTCTTGATTTATCTGGCAGGTGTAATGATTTTTACCCTACTTTTCATCTATAAACTGACAGCGGTATACCACCTCTTAAAGCGCAGTACCTCTGGCAACGCCTTTTCTTTCTTTAGTAAAAAGAGAATAGATCCAAACCTGCCGCAGCTGAATACCATCAATAAACATGAAGAGATTCACATGACTCAGCTGCACAGCCTGGACATCTTGTTTTTTGAGTTGTTGAGCATTTTCACCTGGTTTAATCCCATCATTTATGGTTACAAGTACACCATAAAAAACATCCATGAATACCTGGCAGATGAGGAAGCTGCCAAATTCCAGGGAGACAAGGAGCAATACGCCTTACTGCTCTTGAGCAAGGCATTCGGTATTGCTCCCAACAGTCTCACAAATACTTTCTTTAATAAATCACTGATAAAAAAGAGAATATTTATGCTACACAAAAAACGATCAACGAGAACTGCCATCTTAAAATACGGGCTGTTCCTCCCTCTTTTTGCCATCACGCTGATGCTTTCTTCTGCCACAATCCGCAGTAATGAAACCATCCTTGCAGTAACAGAAGAGATTCCTTTAAACGAACCACTAAGCACCATTAATGAGGTCATTGTTGCACCTGTTAAAGCCAGCCTGAGTCCAAAGAAAGCAGCGGCAAAGCCTATCGCTCTTAAAAAGATGAACCTGGATCTAAATTCTCCAGCATGGGACAAATTCTATGATTTTTCCAGAAAAAGAATACGCTATCCAGCCGCCGCAGTAGAAAGTGGTTTACAAGGCCATAGCCAGATTAAATTCAGTATTAAAGCTGGGGAAGTCAGTAACATTAGCATCCTCCACAAATTAGGGTCTGATTGTGATGCCGAAGTCATTAGGATCCTGACCGCTTACGAAGGATTTACTGCTGCGCAGGATGGTAATTATACATTTGCTGTATTATTTAAGCTGGATGGACCCGCTAGTCCAATAAAAAATCCCGTATTGACTAAACTTAAAGGTTATATGACTTTAAATATGATTACTGTTATAAGCTACGTAAAAGCAACAGCCATTGCATTTGAAGGAAAAGACATCACTCTGAATCAGGTTCCCATCAGTGCCGAAGACGTAAAAGTCTATGATTTTGTAAATATCGACAGGCAGCCTAGCTTCCCTGGGGGCATGGCCAACTTCTATACTTATATAAAGAACAATGTTAAATATCCTAAGGAAGCTTATGCCAATAAAATAGAAGGCAAAGTTTTCTTGTCATTCGTGGTAGAAAAAGATGGAAAGCTAACCGATATTAAAGTGGAAAGAAAACTAGGATATGGTACTGATGAAGAAGCCACTAGAGTACTAAGAGAATCTCCAAAATGGGATCCTGGCGTGCTGAATAATACGATTGTCCGTGTGAAATACAATATCCCGATCAGCTTCAGCTTATCCAGCTCCCCTCAGAAAACAGGTCAGGTACAGACTATTCAGATCAGGGGCATCAGCACCGAACAAGATCCCCTAATCTATGTCAATGGAAAAAAAAGCGCTGAAAGCCTATCAAGTATCCCGAAAAATAGGATCGAGTCGGTAGAGCTCTTAAAAGGGAAAGCTGCCACAACTTTATATGGCACAGAAGCAGCTAAGGGTGTGCTCAACATCACGCTGAAAAAAGATACTAAAGAATAAATCAACCACAAAAACAACCTGCTTAAAACACGAAAGCCCAGCTATTATAGCCGGGCTTTCGTGTTAAATATCCTTGTCTCGTTACTTAAAGCTATTAAATAGATTCCTCAGATACAAATTTTGCTGATAAAAAGTCTCTATTCATTCGAGCAATATTCTCTAAAGAAATTCCTTTAGGGCATTCGGCTTCACAAGCTCCGGTATTGGTACAATTTCCGAATCCTTCGACATCCATTTGAGCCACCATACTCTGTACCCTACGGTAACGTTCTGGCTGTCCCTGAGGCAATTGCGCCAGCTGAGAAATCTTTGCAGAAACGAATAACATCGCCGAAGCATTTTTACAAGTCGCTACACAAGCACCGCATCCGATACAAGCTGCAGCTTCGAAAGCTGAATCCGCCTGTACTTTTGGAATTGGTAGATTGTTCGCATCCTGTGCATTCCCTGTATTCACTGAAATAAATCCACCAGCTGCAATAACGCGGTCAAATGCAGTACGATCTACTGTTAAATCTTTGATTACCGGGAAAGCTTTTGCTCTCCATGGTTCTACAACGATCGTATCTCCATCTTTAAATGAACGCATGTGCAACTGACAAGTAGTTACTCCTTCTTTTGGTCCGTGAGGACGGCCGTTGATGTACATAGAACAGGCACCGCAGATACCTTCTCTACAATCGTGATCAAAAACAACCGGCTCATCACCTTTTGAAATCAACTCCTCATTCAACACGTCAAACATTTCTAAGAATGACATATCAGGAGAAATCTCTGACAACTTATAATCCACCAATTTACCATTGGTTTTGCTATTCTTCTGACGCCAGATTTTCAGCGTTAAATTCATATTTCCTGTACTCATGATATTGAGATTTTAGTACTTGCTATTTATAACTTCTTTGTGCAACCTTGATGTTTCCGAACTTCAATTCCTCTTTATGCAGATTGAAAGTCACATCTCCTTTGTATTCCCATGCTGATACATAAGCATAGTTTTCATCATCACGAAGTGCTTCCCCTTCTTCTGTCTGGAACTCTTCTCTGAAGTGACCACCACAAGATTCATTTCTGTTCAAGGCATCGATACACATCAACTCACCCAACTCGATAAAGTCGGCCACACGACCTGCTTTCTCTAGTTCAGGATTGAATTCATTTGCTTCACCTGGAACACGTACATCCGACCAGAAGTCTTTACGCAGCTGCTGAATTTCAGCAATAGCTTCCGTTAATCCTTTTGCATTACGGGCCATACCACATTTATCCCACATGATCTTTCCTAATTTCTTATGGAAATGATCTACAGATTTGGTTCCTTTAATGGCGAATAATTTATCGACAATACCTTTCACACTTGCCTCAGCTTCCACAAATGCAGGGTGATCCAATGGAATCGCTTTAGTAGCAATCTCTTTAGATAAGTAAGCACCGATAGTCAGTGGGATCACGAAGTAACCATCTGCAAGACCCTGCATCAATGCAGAGGCACCCAAACGGTTTGCACCATGATCTGAGAAGTTAGCTTCACCTAAAGCGTACAATCCTGGAACTGTAGTCATCAAGTTGTAATCTACCCATAGTCCACCCATTGTATAGTGAACAGCAGGATAAATACGCATTGGCAACTCATAAGGATCTTCTCCGGTGATTTGCTTGTACATATCAAACAGGTTACCATATTTTTCCTTGATCACCTCACGGCCTAAGCGCATGCAGGTTTCTTTATCAGGATTATGGATGTTGTGTTTATTAGCTTCAATACGGCCGTAACGTTCTGTATTTGCTTTGAAATCCAGGTATACTGCCAATTTAGATTTACCTACGCCATAACCTGCATCACAACGTTCTTTTGCAGCACGAGAGGCTACATCACGAGGAACAAGGTTACCGAAAGCAGGGTATCTGCGCTCTAAATAATAATCTCTTTCTTCTTCAGGAATGTCTGTCGCAGTACGATTATCATCTTTTTTCTTAGGTACCCAGATTCTTCCATCATTACGTAATGACTCAGACATCAGGGTTAATTTACTTTGGTGATCTCCTGAAACTGGGATACAAGTAGGGTGAATCTGCGTATAGCAAGGGTTACCGAAGAACGCACCTTTTTTGTGTGCTTTCCAGGCTGCAGTTACGTTACTGCCCATTGCATTTGTAGAAAGGTAGAAAACGTTACCGTAACCACCAGTTCCTAGTAATACTGCATGACCGAAATGGCGTTCCAGTTCACCAGTGATTAAGTTACGGGCAATGATACCACGTGCTTTACCATCGATGACTACAACTTCCATCATTTCATGGCGGGTAAACATTTCTACTTTACCCATACCAATCTGACGCTCTAGCGCGCTATATGCTCCTAAAAGCAATTGCTGACCCGTTTGACCGGCAGCATAGAATGTTCTTTGAACCTGTGTACCACCAAAAGAACGGTTGTCTAAAAGACCGCCATATTCTCTAGCTAAAGGCACACCTTGCGCCACACATTGGTCAATAATGTTTGCACTTACTTCTGCTAAACGGTAAACGTTAGCTTCGCGGGCACGGTAATCACCACCTTTAATCGTATCATAGAATAGACGGTAAGTACTGTCTCCATCATTCTGATAGTTTTTTGCGGCGTTGATACCACCCTGAGCAGCGATAGAGTGCGCTCTTCTTGGTGAATCCTGGAAGCAGAAACACTTCACTTTATAACCCATTTCAGCTAGAGTTGCTGCTGCAGAAGCACCTGCCAACCCAGAACCTACTACAATAACTTCTATGCTTCTTTTATTTGCCGGGTTAACTAATGGCATCGACGACTTTAATTTCGTCCATTTTTCCATTAAATCACCTTCCGGTATATTTGCATTTAATTCAGCCATTTTATTTAAGCTTTATATAAGTTCAAAAATTATTTAATATAACCTGCATAAATTGCAACAGGCATAATAGCAAATAGAATTGCGATGATAATTGAATACCATACACCAAATGCTTTTATTAGCGGCGTGTATTTTTTATGATTCCATCCTAAAGTCTGGAATGCAGAAGCAAAACCATGTAATAAGTGATAACATAGGGAAGCCATTGCGATTGCATATAAAATCACTACCCAAAGGGTTTGAAATCTTGCGACCATCACTGCAAAAAGGTTCTCATGTCCATTCGCATCTACTGTAGGAATTCCTGTAAAACGAGAAACAACCCAGAAATCAGATAAATGCACGATCAGGAAAATTAAAAGGATCGTTCCTAATAAACCCATTGATCTGGAATACCATTTACTGTTTGCTGCGCCATCTACTACCGCATACTTTATCGGACGAGCAGCCTGGTTCTGAAAAACCAAACGTAAACCCTGGATAATGTGTGCCAGTAATCCAGCCATCAATACGACTTCCATCGCTCTGATCAGCCAGTTAGTAGCCATAAAATGTGCCCCTACATTGAAGGTTAAGCCACCGTCATTTACAAATATCAATAAATTGATAAAGCAGTGAACTGCGAGAAATGAAATAAGAAACAGGCCGGTGATACCCATTATTAGTTTTTTTCCTATAGACGAGGAAAAAGCGTTTCCGAAACTAGCCATTTGATTGTATTTTAGTTCTATTCATGCAAAAGTATTTAATAAAAGAATTAATTGGTTAAGGATTGTCATAAAAAACCGACAATTGGTTTATTTAGAAACGTTCTAGACTTTAGAATAAATAAACCCTGCCTATTCCCAAGAAAAGGCATACCATTAGACAAAAAAAACGGGAAGCAGTAAAACTGCCTCCCGTTTAAATCATTTATGAAAATGAGATTCCTTAGAAAGTGAAGGAATAATTCTGACCATCGGCACCTACACCAGTGATCGTTGTCATTCCATTTTTAGAAGTTGGCAATGCCGCTTCTACATCTTTTGCAGAGTTCACTGGTTTGCCATTCACACCTGTAATCAACAATCCTTTTGGAATATCCAAAGAGTCAAACAGTTTTCCTGGCTCAACAGCAGTTACGACTACACCAGATCTTGCTCCTAATTTTGCTTTCAGCGTAGCTGGAGCTGGGGCAAAACTCGCACCCAATTTACCGATTGTTGCACCTGTTGCTTTACCTGAAGCTGCAGTCTTAGGTGCAGTTACACTGCTTTCACCTTTTAAGGTTACATTGATATCTTTCAAAGTACCATCTCTCAAAATGGTCAGATTGATTTTATCACCCGGGCTCATACGGCCAATTTTTTCCTGTAAATCAGGAGAGTCATAAATTGGCTGACCTTCTACTTTCTTGATGATATCACCTTTCTTGATACCCGCAGCGGCACCACCACCGTTTTCTACCACATCCATTACATACAGACCATTGATGTCTTTAACTTTCAAATCTTCTGCAGCATCTGCATCCAGCGGACGGAAAGAAACGCCAATAAATCCACGTTTTACCGTACCATATTTCCTGAAATCTTCCAGGATCTTTTTAGCAAGGTTCACTGGAATCGCGAAACCATAACCTTCATTGGTACCTGTTTGAGAAGCAATCGCAGCATTGATACCGATCAGCTCTCCATTTGCATTCACTAAAGCACCACCACTGTTTCCAGGGTTAATCGCTGCATCAGTCTGAATGAAAGATTCAATACTGGTATTGGTACGCTGAGGCGCTTTACCTGTTCTGCGGTATTCCTCATACTCTTGTTCCGTTAACTGGTTTTGCTGTCTGGCAAGAATACCAATACTTCTGGCTTTTGCACTCACAATACCTGCAGTAACGGTAGTTTGAAGATCCAATGGGAAACCTACTGCCAATACCCATTCTCCAATTTGAACGTTATCAGAGTTACCCATTTTCACCACTGGTAATCCGGTTTCTTCTACCTTAATCAAGGCAAGGTCAGTATTTGGGTCAGTACCAATTACTTTAGCCACTACCTTCCGGCGATCAGAAAGAATCACCTCAATTTTATCCGCATTTTCCACGACGTGGTTATTGGTTACAATATATCCGTCCGGTGTTAAAATCACACCTGATCCTGAAGCAGCTCTTGGTGCACGCGGCATACTGCGGCCACCACGACCAAAGAATTCTTCGAACATATCTGCTGGAGAACCCCCACCTGATTGCTCGCTGCTTTTACCACCATAAGTAGTCTTAATATGCACTACCCCTGGCGATACTGCTGCCGCGGCCTGTACAAAATCTACCGCTCCCGTAGAGGAAACCTTCGCAGGGTTATTTGCGAAAAGTACATTTTGCTGTTCAGTTAGTGTTCTACTATCCTGATTACGTTCTAATAATTTATAGCCACCTAATGCAGCCGCTCCACCCATTAATGCGGCTAATGCTATCAATCCTATTTTTTTCATTTGTCTCTTATTTTTTGTATGTTTTTAATTATGTCCATTCCTTCTGGTTCAACCGATCTGCCCGATTGGCGAAAAGCCAGAAGCTGTTTATTAATTTTACCTGTTAAGAACTTTTCTTTTCAATGATATAGTCAAATTTAATACCATATCAACGATATTTGCATTAGTAACAGCCCTTTAAAACTGTTAAAAAATGTTAAAATAAAAACCACATACCGTTTATGAAAACCAAGTTCTTCAAGTACCAGGGCGCAGGAAATGACTTCATTTTAATTGACAACCGCGATTTATCTTTCCAATATAAGGATAATAATACGGTTTTAGACCTGTGTAACAGGCGTTTTGGAATTGGAGCAGACGGATTAATGCTGCTTCAGGACCATGAAGACTATGATTTCGAGATGTTGTACTTCAATGCAGATGGAAAATTGGGCAGCATGTGCGGGAACGGTGGAAGGTGTATTGTTGCATTCGCCAAGTACCTGGGCATCATTGATATAGAGACTGAATTTTTGGCAGTTGACGGCCCTCATTATGCCAAAATTTCAGCAGAAGGTGATTGGGTAAACCTCCAAATGATCGACATTGATACCATCGAAAAAGATGGAGACGCCTATGTTTTAAATACGGGATCACCACATTATGTACTACAGGTGACCGGCTTAAAGGACAAGGATGTATTCACAGAAGGAAAAGCGATCCGCAATAACGATACTTATAAGACCGAAGGAATCAATGTAAACTTTGTAGAAAATCAAGGTGATCATTTCTTTGTACGCACATTCGAAAGAGGCGTGGAAGATGAAACCTATGCCTGCGGAACCGGCGTCACTGCCGTAGCCCTATCCATGGCGCAGCACTTAAAACAAGCAGGTCATATAGAAACCCCAATCAAAGTACTGGGCGGTGATTTAACCATCCAGTTTGATTATGATGGTTCAAAATTCAGAAATATATTCCTTTGTGGCCCTGCAGTTCAGGTGTTTACAGGGTCAGTAAACCACTAGTTACTCCCCTTCTGCAAGGTGTGCGGCCACACCGATTTTAATTTCGCCGAACGTATAGTCCCTACCCAGGTGTTCCCTAATCGGATTCATCTGGAGGGTCTTTAAATCCTGAATGGCCTTCAGAATATTATCCAGTTTCCTTTTACCAAGGATATCTTTAGCAGAAACCTCATGTTTTGCTACGTAATAAGCCAAATGCCCCTCAATTGTACCAATCACCATTTTACGTTCTGATGCGATCTCAGCCAATGTTTTCCCAGATTTTAGCATTTCCAGAGAAACCTCTTTTGTATCTACTTTTGGTGCTTTCTCCACCTTCTCAGCAGCCGTTTTCCCTTTTGTAGTTTTGCCCTTTTTAGCTGTAAAGTCCAGTTTACCAGGAACAGCAAATACTTTGGCCATGGTAGCTGCCCTTTCCGCCTGGCTCATCAAGGCGGTCACGTCCTTTTTAGTAAATTCTGTTCCATTAATGGTAGCATTCAACATCGCAGTGGCTTTCCTGATTTTCTTATACTGATCATAAAACAAAGCTTCCATTTCCAGCAGTTCCGTTAAATAAGCAGTGACTTGTTTATCCAGTTTCACCAGCTCCATACGCTCAAAAATGCGTTTGGAAAAGCCAACTACAATCGGATTAAAATAGTTTTCTGCAGCAATCGTACGTTCCAGTAGCGCTGTTCTTCCTTCCGGCGTGTCCACTGCATACATACGCTGGATTTGCGAAAGAAATTTGTTCGCATTGGCCTTCACTTCACTCAGGTCTTTCAACAGCTGTCCGGCCCATTTCACATGTTTCTGTTTCGCAGATTTATTGATGTCTTTGGTATAAGAATGCACATGTTCGTACACATAATTATCCAGTGGCGTCAAATCAAAACATTGCAGCAGGTAGGTTCTCAAAAAGGCATCACTTTCGGTCACGATCTGCGTATCCAAGCTCATCTGACTTTCTTTAGTTTTGGAAAAGAAAGATACGTTTTGATCCTGTCGGATACCAGAACCTGAAATCTTCGAGGTCAGGATCAGTCCATCAAGTGAACGAAGACGGGATAATGCCACATAAATTTGTCCGGGGGCAAAAGCACTGCCGATGTCAATGATTGCCTTATCGAAGGTTAAACCCTGACTCTTATGTACAGTAATTGCCCAGGCGAGTTTCAAAGGATACTGGGTAAATGTTCCTGCCAGCTCCTCTTCAATCTCTCCGGTCACCTTATCCGTCGTGTATTTAATATTTTTCCAGGTATATTTCTCCAGGATAATCTTTTCATTCGTGCCTTCTGCCTGCACCTCAATCAGATCTGTTCTGAGCTCGGTTACCACGGCGATCTTTCCATTGAAAAAACGCTGCTCTCCGGTAGGATCATTCTTAATGAACATGACCTGAGCACCTTTTTTAAGCTCCAAAACGTGTTCAGCAGGATAGGCGTACTCTGAGAAATCGTTCTCCACCTTAGCAGTATACAGATAGGAAGGGGCTTTTAATTCCTCTAGCCTTTCCTTGTTTAAGGTATCCGCTTTGTTATTGTGGGTGGTCAGGGTAATGTATTTATCATTTACAGTAGGCTTAAAATCGGCCTTATAATATTTATCCAATAGCGCCACATCCTGAGCCGTCACTTCATTGTTGCGAAGGTTATTCAGCAGGTTGATGAACACCTGATCTGCCTGTCTGTAGATTTTCTCCAGCTCGATATAGATTGGTGGATTATTCTGCAGGGCCAGCGCATCGAAAAAGTAAGCGCTGTTATAAAATTGCCCCATCAGGTTCCATTCCGAAGATTTCACTACGGGTGGCAGCTGGTGTAAATCACCGATAAACAACACTTGTACGCCTCCAAAACTGGCGGTATTGTTCCTTCTGATGTAGCGCAGCACCATATCTATGGCATCCAGTAAATCGGCACGGAGCATACTCACCTCATCGATGATCAGCAATTCCATATCAATCAGCACTTTCCTTTTTGAGGAAGTCATGTTTAGATGGCGGACAATAGATTTCGGGGTATTGTATTGCTGGTTATAATGATCCCCATCTGCAGCCGGAGCTTTAGGCAGATACGTTCCAAAAGGAAGCTGAAATAAAGAATGAATGGTGACTCCCGCTGCATTGATCGCTGCAATCCCCGTTGGTGCTGCAATCACTGCTTTTTTATGAGTCAGTTCTATCAGGTTACGTAAAAAGGTTGTTTTACCGGTGCCGGCCTTTCCTGTCAGAAAGATGTGTTTAGCAGTATAATTTACAAATTTAGCGGCAAGCTCGGCGGGGTTTTGTTCGGACATATTATTGGCATCAATTAAAAATAAACCATCTTTAAATTGTTGTGCTCAAAGATAAGAAGAATGCTGTTAATTAATAATGATTAAAAATCAATCGTTATACGATATAAAATCCGGGTTTACACTCCAGGTAAAACGTCTAAAATAAGCAGAGCCCGATCTTCGATTCGGGCTCTGCTTAATTCTATTTATTTTTTCGATTTAATCTTTTCCAGCAACGCGGCCATCTCTTTTACCCTTTCCGGATATTTTGAGGCCAGGTTGTTCTTTTCTGCAAGATCTTCTGTTAAATGGTACAATTGTGCGGTTGGCAGATTGCCGGTTTCAATTCCTACATCCTGCATGAAAGCACCGCCATTACTTGGACTAATGTATTTCCAGCCATCTTTCAATAACGTAAGCGAGCCTCCTTGTTCCACAAATACGGATCTGCCTTTTGGAGATTTACCCGTCAGTGCCGCTAATACATCTTCACTATCTGGCGCATCACCCACAGGAATCGGCTGTTGGATCAACTTTGAAAAAGAAGCCAGTAAATCCATCTGGCTCACCAATGCGGAAGATACCTGAGGCTTCAGCTGACCTGGCCAGCTCACAATAAACGGAACTCTGGTACCGCCTTCCAGTGCACTGTATTTTCCACCGCGCAATACGCCCGCAGGCTGATGTCCATTTTGTTTTGTGACTGCTTCATCCTGATAACCATCGTCCAGTACCGGACCGTTATCACTGGTGAATACGATCATGGTATTTTTATCAATGCCCAGCAATTTCAGCTGTTTCATGATCTCACCAATCGTCCAGTCTAACTGTAAAATCGCATCTCCACGCAGCCCTAACCCACTCTTACCTTTAAACCTTGTGGCCGGCATGCGTGGCACATGCGGTTCTGTTAAAGCATAGTACAGGAAGAATGACTGGTGTTGATTTTTCTCAATAAAGCCCTGAGCAGTACTTAAGAAAGTGGTCGAAACCTCCTCATCTACCCACCTTGCCATTTTTCCACCGCTCATATAACCGATACGGCCAATGCCATTGACGATGGTTTGGTTGTGCCCTTGCCCAGGCGAACTCTGCATTTTCAGCAATTCAGGATGGTCTTTTCCGGTTGGGTCGTTCCCAACCTTTTGTTTATAATCTACTTCAATAGGATCATTGGCTTCTAAAGCCAGTACTTTATGGTTTTCAAGAAATACCGTTGGCACGCGGTCTGCGGTAGCAGGAAAGATGAAAGAATAGTCAAACCCAACCTCATTCGGTCCTGGTTTCAACTCCCCGTTCCAATCTTTAGCAACGGCTTCACCAATACCCAGATGCCATTTTCCGACAATCCCAGTTTGATAACCTGCTTTCTTAAAAAGATTCGGCAGTGTGGTCTTACCGGTAGGGATGATCAATGCCGCATCACCAGGCAAAATTCCGGTTCCTTTTCTACGCCATGGATATTCGCCCGTCATGAAGGCATAACGCGAAGGCGTACAGGTAGCAGAAGTAGCATGGCCATCGGTAAAGCGGATGCCTTCTGCCGCCAGGCGGTCTAAATTTGGGGTATTGATCTTTGTGGCACCATAACAGCTCAGGTCTCCATAACCGAGGTCATCTGCACAAATATAAATGACATTAGGTGTATTTTTCTTGGGCTTTTTCGCGGTCTGGCCAATGGCCGTACAGGCCAATGCCATAAAAAAAAGGGTCAATAGGTTCTTATTCATGTGTGTGTGATTTAAGCTGCCCCTAAGATAAAAACAAATAGGGGCGGCCAGATAAATTACTTCAGATTTGGGTTAATACTCACTTCCGACTGTGGGATTGGCCATAACTCATCCTGTCCAATGCGAAATGTTTTCGAAGTCACATACCATCGGCTATAAGGATCAACCGTACTTCCCTTTTTACGGAGGTTTAGGGCACCTGGAAATGCAGCCCCATAAAAATCACCGTTCAATACCTGTCCGATGTTTTTCCAGCGTAGTAAATCCCAATAACGAATACCTTCCAACGCCAGTTCATTTCTACGTTCCCTGCGCAAAATCACACGCAACGCGGTAGGGTTCATTTCTGTTACCGGAGGCATATTCACCGTACTACGTCCTCTTACTTTGTTAATTGTAGCATCTAACAAACCTTGATCATTGGCTTGTCCTGCTTCCAGTTTTGCTTCCAGATAACCCAGCAATACTTCTGCATAACGAATAATCGGCAAATCGATCCCTGAATTTTGTAAATCCCCACCACTAAAGGCTTCACTATTGAATTTCTTTAGCGCAAAGCCCGTTCTTGTTCCTTGTTTGGTAGTAGTCAGCTGATCTGCCGAACTGGTTGCATCCGGGTGACTATTATATACAATATTTTTAAATGGCTGTCCATTGTAAAGCACCGTGAACTTTAATCTCGGATCACGATTTAGCCCTGGATTCGCAGCATTATACCTTGGATCTGTAAAGGAGAAAGGCGTCCCATCATTAAACTCATAAGATTCTACCAGGCTTCCCAATGGGCAATCCAGCATAAAACCACCTAATGTAGCCGGGTAATTGTGCTGCATCATTGCATTCGGCGCCAGATCCTGCTGATATTGTGTCGCAAAAATGATCTCTTTGCTCGTTTCGTTGGTGCCATTAAATAAACTTTCAAAGTTCGGATCTATACTATTATCGCCAAAATCAATGATTTGTTTATAGGCAGCCGCAGCATCCGTCCATTTCTCTTCCGCCAGATACAAACGGCCCAGAAAAGCCAAAGCTGCCTGCGCAGTTGCTCTGCCTCTATCTGATCCCGCCATCTGCCCATATCTTGGCAATACCACTGCAGTCGCTTTAAACTCTTGTTCCGCAAAATCCTGAATCGCTTGTTTACTGGCCTTCGTTACGGTATTGGCCTCTGCTGCGGTCAATACTTTTTGAACCAATGGTACCGAACCGAAGAACTGAGAGAGGTAAAAATACTGACATGCCCTCAAAAATCTGGCTTCTGCAAGCATTCTGACCTGAATTGCCGGGTCAATATCCGCTTTGGAAATATTTTCCATAAAGTAATTACAACGCGCAATCCGGGCATAGCTGGCCGTCCAGTAATTCCCAAGGTAGCCATTGGTGGCGGTCAGCGTGCCATTGGTCAGGGTATTAAAACCGGAATTATCGCCCCTTCTGTCGTAGGCATTGTCCGTAGCAAACTCTGTATACAGCAAGCCATGGTAAGACCACCAGTCTGTAGCCGTAAATTCTGCCCCGGTAGGGTTCACAGACATTTGGATATTCCCCCGGTACATCCCTGCCAGCGCCAGGTTCACATTGGCCTCGCTCGTCCAAAAAGACTCTGTAGAAAACTGGTCCAATGGTGTTTTATTCAGTTCCTTTTTGCAGGAGCTCAATGCTGCCGAGACCAACAATAACGGCAGCAGAAATTTATATAGATAGGTAATCTTCATTTTAAATAGCTTTAGAAATTAATATTTAGACCTAGCGTATAATTCGCCATAATAGGATAATAATCACCCTCGGTATTGATCTCCGGATCCCAGCCTTTTGGATATTTACTAAATGCCAATGGATTTTGTGCTGTCAGGTATACCCTAAGGTTCTCTATGCCTGCTTTTTTCAGTCCTAGGCCATTGAACTTATACCCCAGCTGTACGTTTCGTACTTTCAGGTAATTTCCATTCAGCATCCAGAAAGAGGAAGTCAGCGTATTTGGCGTCCCTTGATTGGTGATCGCTTCCAGGCGAGGATATTTGGCATTTGGATCAGGATTGGCCGCCGACCAGTGGTTTTCTGCCTGCCATTTTTGAATATTGCCATTCTGATAGAAAGCATAACCCGCATAATTGCTGAGGTAGCCATTTACTTTCGCTACCCCTTGCAGGAGTACAGAGAAGTCAAAATTACGGTAACTCGCGCCCAGATTGATGCCGTAACTATACTTAGGGATTCTACTGCCTAGCACCTTACGGTCGTAAATAGCATCGACTTTACCATCGGGCACGCCATTGGGTCCACTGATGTCTTTGTAACGAATATCTCCAGGCTGTACTTTTGGATTGATCGTTTTCTGATCCGCGTAATTGGCGATGTCATTGGCATCTTTGAATAAACCTTCAGCTACGTACCCATAGTAAAGCTGCATTGGAGAGCCGATAAACAAAGTACTTCCATTCCCTGTTAATCCATTCAGCTGGGTAATATTTCCTACGCCAAGGTCAAGTACCTTATTGTTGATAATGGAAAGGTTGGTACTGATGTTATAAGCAAATTCACCAATCTGATCCCGATAAGCCGCGGTAAATTCCCAGCCTTTGTTGCTCAGCTTTCCAGAGTTCTGCACCCCTACGCCAAAGCCCAATACATTGGATACACTACCCGACGGACTCACTAAGATATCATAAGTATAACGGTCGAAATAAGTTGCAGTCAGGTTTAACTTCCCTTTAAATAAAGTCGCATCTACTCCCGCATCCTTAGTCCTGGTAGATTCCCAGTGAATGTTTGGATCAGTTAAGGTCACATAAGCGACCCCGGAAGAAAGCGCTCCACCAAAAGGATAATTCTTACCCGGCGTTAATTTTCCCTGGTAAGGATAATAATCCTGTTCGGTATCATTTAACATAATATTCTGATTGCCCAGCACCCCTATCGAGGCCTTTAACTTCAAATCCGTCAGCCAGCTTAGCTTGTCTTTCAAAAAGGATTCCTCAGAAATCCTCCAGCCTACCGCCATCGCAGAGAAACCTGCATATTTGTTATTTGCAGGAAAACGGGAAGAACCATCATACCTGATTGTTCCTTCTGCAAGGTATTTGCCAGCATAGTTATAATTTAACCTGCCGAAATAAGAATCCAGTGCGTACTCTGCAGCTGTTCCTGTATTCTTCTGCGTATTGGCATCACCGGCATTGAGCTCTGTCAGCGTATTGCTATTGTAACCTGTCCGGTTTGCAGTAAAAGAAGAGAACTTTTTATATTCATAAGAGTGCCCCAGCAGTACACCGAACTCATGCTTACCGATCACTTTTTTATATTCTGCCAGCTGCTGCAAAGTCTTATAAGTATTGACTGCATTTCCCTGATTTAATGATCCGGAACCTAAAGTGAGCTTCGAAGTCAGGCGCTGATTGGCCAGGAAACGCTGAGAATTATCATTCAACTGCGTATACCCTGCAATAATAGACAACTTCAAGTCTTTGATGATGTCCCAATCCAAACGGGTGTTGACCAATAGATCGGTTTGTTTATCCTTGAAAAAGGAATCGTTATCGGAGTAAGAAACAGGCGTCCCTTTACCGACTACACCTAGTCCATAATCTCCATTGCTCAGTTTATTCGCATAAATGGCTGGCACCCGCATCACCTGACTGATATTACCCAGCATGCCGGTCCAATCTAAGGTAGCCGGTGGTGCAGGCTCATGGTTCAGGTATTGCGCGCCAGACAAACGGGTCGTTAATTTCAAGTTTGGCCTAAAAGTATTGGTCATGTTAAAACGCAGATTGTAACGGCTGTAGTCGTTGTTTTTTACAATTCCATTTTGATACAGGTAGCCCATAGACAGCATATATTGCGTGTTCTGGGTACTGTTGGAAAAGGACAGGTTATGACCGGTTTGAAAAGTAGATTTCTTAAACACCAGGTCCGCATAATTGACATTCGGATAGTTATCCGGATCAGAACCATTTCTGTATTTCTCAATCTGTTCTGGCGTATAAGCACCAGGAACTGCTTCATTCATTAAGCTGGCATATTCTGCAGAATTGACAAACTCCGGATACTGCGTTGCTTTTTGCGTTCCAGAATAGCCATTATAGGCGATTTTTATCTTGCCATCACTGCTTTTACCTGTTTTGGTGGTCACCAGGATTACGCCGTTAGAAGCGCGTGAACCGTAGATTGCGGCAGTAGAAGCATCCTTTAGAACGGAGATATTTTCTACGTCGTTCGGATCGATATCATCAAATGAATTTACCGGAATCCCATCCACCAAAATCAAAGCTGCTGCACTGGCACCAAAAGAGCCAACTCCCCTCACCTGAATGGAAGTTTTGGTGACACCTGGCTGCCCACTGCGCTGAATAATACTCACCCCAGGCAGCATCCCTGTTAAGGCGTTCGACAAAGAGCTCACCGGGCGGTCGTTGATCTCTTTTGCAGAAACCTGTGCCACCGATCCGATCACATTAGCTTTCTTTTGCGTTCCAAAACCGACCACTACTAGCTCTCCCAACTGTGAAGGCTGTGGCACCAGTTTAACATTAATGTCTGCTGATTTTGAAACTTTCAGTTCTTGCGTGACATAGCCAACATAAGAAATCTGCAGAAAATCATCTTCCGATAAGTTCTTTAAAGAGAATACCCCATTTGCATCCGTCACGGCCGTTTGAGTTTTCCCTTTTACCTTGACACTGGCGCCGGGGAGACCCTGTCCACTTTCATCTAATACCTTTCCTTTGATGTCTATGGCATTGATATAATCCAGCAGGCGGTCAATCACTGAGCTTTCTTTAAGATTGAGCAGGACGATTTTATTTTCAATAGAAAAGCTAATCTGCTGCCCTTCCAAACAGGCTTTCATCGCCTCTTCTATTGTGGCACCTTTCAAATTAACCGTCACCGGTTTTGCCTTATTCAACAGCTTGCTATCGATCATAAAATCATAGCCGCTTTGTGCCCTTATTTTTTGGATAATCTTTACTAATGCCGTATTTTTCTCAGAAAGGGTAATTCTCTGTGCAAAACCAGCAGCACTTACCTGCAGCAGGCAAGTGGTTATTATAATCATGGTGAGCCTCATAATTCGCAGGATTGTCTTAGAAGACCCGGCTAATTCGCCGCTTCTAAACAGATGGTAAAATTTCATACATTTGGTTTGGTTTACGCGTAGCTTTCCTTTCCTCCAACAGATTAGGGAAGCACAGCAGGTGTTTAAATTGACAATTGATTTAGCAAGCATGAGGTAGCCCAGAAGAATTTGGGGGTGTTACGAGCACTCCCAATTTTTCAGAATAGGGCTATGCCGTCCTTAAGGAGATGTGTTTCTGTTCATAGCTGGTTAATTTGGTTTTAGGTTAATTGTATTTATTAATTGTACGATTTACAAGAATGAATCTCTTTCTTTTATAATACGGTTACTTTCTTCCCTTCTACTTTAAAATGAACCTTCCCCGTTTTATCCAGTGCATTTAATACCGCGGATATATTTTTGGTTCTCGATACGACACCGGTAAAAGTCAGGTCGGCGGGAGCTCCCTGATAGCTGACCTCCACATCATACCATCGGGCCACTTTTTTCATGATACTTTCCAATGGCTCGTCCTGAAAGACGAAATTCCCATTCTTCCAGTCCAGTATTTCCTCAGCATTCACCTCGATCACTTTTACGCCATCATTGCTGGCAATGGCCTGCTGACCCGGCAGCAGTACTTTTGGCTGTTTCCATAGTTTAGAACTGATGCGGACTGAACCTTCCATCAAAGTGGTTTTCCTTGCTGGATCATCACTATAGCTATTGATGTTGAAATGCGTGCCCAATACCTCTAGTTCTTGTGTGCCAGATTTCACTTTAAAAGGCCTGGAAGGATCTTTAGACACTTCAAAATAGCCCTCCCCTTGAAGTTCTACCTCCCGGTTTCTCTCCCCAAAACGAATTGGATATTTCAGCGAAGAAGCCGCATTCAGCCAAACGCGCGTACCATCTGGCAGGTTCAATTGATACTGCCCTCCTCTTGGGGTAGTAATCGTGTTAAAATCATTCTCAGTAGAACCCCTATTCTTTTTAGTGCTTTCCGTTAATTCATAAACCAGCTGTCCATCCGCAGTTTTGGTAATACTGATCCCTGCCTGCTCTGCAATTTTCCCATTCACCGCGCCATCCAGTACAATTTTTTTACCGTTCGCCAGCGTCAGTATGGCCTGTTCAGTACCCGGTGGAATGTCGTTGACGATTTCTGTTTCTTCCGGCCTCAAATGAAGTGTACGAGAATTAATCGCATAAAAAGACAATCCCGAAATCAGCAGAATGGAAGCGGCAATACAAAGCCTTTTCCACAGCTTAAACCCTTTTCCTATTGGATCATTTTCTACAAGATTGCTTTCTACAGGTTTATCTACCTCTGGTTTCTGCTGGATTTCCAACAGGATTCTAGCGAGCAGCTCATTTTCGATCTGATTTTTATCCCCTAGCCGCACATCTTCCCAGGAAACCGCTGGATTTCCTGCCTTACTGATCCAGAAATTATACTGACTAATTTCCTCATCTGTGGCAGAACCATCGGCAATCCGTTCTAATAATTTTAAGTAAGCTGCGCTTTCCATCTGTGGCATATATCTATAAGGCACTTGCCGAGGCGCGATCCCTTAGTCTGATTGAAAAAAAATAATTAAAAAAATAAAGTGTTAGCTTAAGAACAGCATCCAGGCAGAAGACCTGCCCATTTTTTTTCTCAACTTGTTTAATGCGGTAGTCAGATGGGTTTCTACGGTCTTTTCGGAAATATTTAACCGGCTTGCAATTTCCTTATTACTGAGGTACTCAGTTCTGCTCATTTCAAATACCTGCCGGCATTTGTCCGGAAGATCCGAAGTAAAATCCCGGATAAACGCGATCAGCTCCTTTACTTCTAAAGAAGAATCCACAAAAACAGTATCCAGGCTTTCTATCTTTATCCTTTCATAAAAGTTATTCCGGGTATGGTCTTTACGGATATAATTGACCACTTTATGTTTTACCGCTACATATAGATAACTGCGAATGGCATAGACCTTTAATTCGCTGCGGTGCGTCCAGAACCAGACAAATACCTCCTGCAAAACATCTTTTGCTGCATCCTGATCCTGAAGGATTTGAAAGCAAAACTTATACAATCCTTCCCAATGACGCTTGTAAAGTTCTACAAACGCGATCTCATTATCGGTTTTGATAAAATCAACCAACTCCTCATCAGAAAGATTACTGTAATTCCCCATAAATCAATGTTAAGGGCCAAGATAATGAATAAGTTCCGCCCAAAAATACACCTCAAAGAAAACGCAAAAAAAAGGAACAAACAAGAATAATCTACTAAAACAGTAGATTATAATTCCTCAACATTTATTAATCTTTAACATAATTTAACATAAAATTATAATTCATCAAACGTAATTACTAAAGTTTTAGTTATATATTAGGTTAACCAAATAACCTGAAATGAAACTAAAACTTTATCTACTGTATTTCCTCTGTTCCTGCTCCTTTCTAGCGCATGCTCAAATCAATTATGAAGTCAGGGGTGTAGTCACTGACACCGCTGCGAGTTACATAATGGTAAACACCACAATTACTATTTTAAATGCCAAAGATTCCACGCTCCTGAAGTATACCCGAGCGGATGCAGAAGGTGCTTTTAAACTCCATCCGCCAAAAGCGGGAAAGTTTATGATCTTAATTACCTATCCCGGCTATGCAGACTATGTGGAAGACTTTCAGCTGGACTCCCTCCATAAAACGCATGACTTTGGCCGATTGAACCTCATGTTAAAATCAACATTACTGAACGATGTGATCATCAAAGGAAAAATCAATGCCATAAAAATGAAGGGCGACACGACCGAATTTGATGCTGCTGCTTATGTGATTCAACCCAATTCAAAAGTAGAAGACCTACTAAAGCAGCTGCCGGGCATCACCATAGATAAAGATGGAAAAATCACTGCTCAAGGCAAGACTGTTAATAAAGTACTGGTAGATGGAGAAGAATTTTTCGGGGACGACCCTACCCTAGTCACCAAAAATCTCCGAGGTGATATGGTGGATAAGGTACAGCTATTTGATAAAACCAGCGATCAGGCAGCATTTACGGGCATAGATGATGGGGAAAAAGAAAAAACCATCAACATCAAACTGAAAGAAGACAAAAAGAACGGTTATTTCGGAAAAATTGATGCTGGAATGGCTACAGATGAGCTATACCAGGGCCAGGCTATGGTTAATATTTTCAAAGGAAGAAAGAAAATGGCAGCCTACAGCACCCTTGGAAATACAGGAAAGACAGGTTTATCCTGGGGCGATCGCGATAAATTTGGTTCCAGCAATATACAGGTAAGCGATGATGGCCGGCTTTATTTCAATGCAGACCGAAGTGACGATGGCCTGGACACTTATGATGGGCAATATGGGGGTGAAGGATTGCCTTCTACCAAAAATGGCGGCGCACATTTTTCCAATAAATGGAACAAAGACAGGGAAAGCATCAACACCAATTATAAGGCAGGCATGATCGACGTATCGGGGAATAAAAACACCCTGACCCAAAGAAATCTGCCACCAGGTTCAGATGTAGAAACACCCACCATCTACAGCATTTCAAATGAAAGCTCCGACAAACACCTCTTCCGCCAAAAATTAGATGGGATGTACACGATCAACCTGGATTCCAGCTCCACCATCAAGGTCAGCCTGAATGGGACGGTTAAGAACAGCAGGTCGGAAAGTGAATATTTTGAGAGCAGTACACGTGCAGACGGAACCGCCCTGAATAACAACCGCCGGTCTTTGAATAATAAAGGAGATCAGAGAGAACTGAATGCTACCCTTTTCTATTCCAAAAAACTCCGTAAAAAAGGGAGAACATTTTCGATCAGCATCGCGCAGAGCGCCAATGAGAACAACAATACTGGATTCATCAATTCTCTGGTGCAGAATTTTGACCTGAATGGTGATTTCAAAGATCAAACTCCTATAGATCAATACAAGACCAATTACATCAGAAGCTCCGTACACAATACGAATGCAACGTACTCAGAACCGCTGTCTAAAGCATGGTCGCTGGTATTCAACTATGGCTTGTACCTGAGCAAAGACCATTCTGACCGGAAATCATTCAATAAAAATACCGCTGGCGATTATAACTTGCTGGACGAAGAATTCAGCAATAAACTGGATTTGGATCAGGTAAACAATCAGGTAGGTACGTTTTTCCATTTAAATAAAAACAAATCTGTACTGAACTTCGGAACCAAGGTCAACGATGTACAGCTGAGACAGCTGGATGGCTATACGAATGAGCGCCTGAAAAGAGACTTTTTCAACTGGAGTCCTTCAGCTACTTACCGTTATAACTTTAGTCAGCAGCGCTCATTTCGCTTCAACTATAACGGATATACCAGTCAGCCGAGCATTAGTCAGCTCCAAGCGGTAAAAGTGAACACTGACCCGCTTAATATTTACATTGGAAATGCAGATTTAGATCCCTCCTTTAACCACTCGTTCAGCACTAGTTATAGTAGTTATAAAGTAATGACTTCTGAGTCCATTTATGCCAGTTTATACTATAATTTTAACACGAATGCGATTGTGAACAGCACCCTCACCGACGAAAATGGTAAAAGTACCTATCAGCCTGTCAATCTGAATGGAAAAACGCCCAGTAATTACAATCTCTATCTGGACTACAATAGAAAAATCAACCTACTGGGTTTAAATTTGGGCGCAAATGCAAGCTTCAATGGATCCAACAATTACAGCATGATCAATCAGGCATTCAATACCACAAAAAACAGGACTTACAGAACGGGCCTCTCGATCTCCAAACGGGATGTAAAATCGTATAACATTTACTTTTCCGCCGGACCAAGCTATACATTCAGCAAAGCTTCTTTAGACACCAGATCCAATAATAGCGGCTGGGGTGCCAATGGAAACCTAAGCATCAATGCGTACCTGCCCGGGAAAATAGAAATCAACACCGGTGGAAACTATGAATACCGTGGAAAAACACCTGCGCTGCAGCAAGAATTTGAGCGATTGATATGGAATGCCTCCATCAGCAAGAAGTTTTTCAAAAAAGAAGACCTTCAGCTTAGGCTTTCCGGCAATGACCTGCTCAATCAAAACATAGGTTTTGAAAGAAGTGCCAATGCCAACCTGATCACCGAAAGGCGTTACAATACGATACAAAGATATTTCATGCTGTCCCTGATCTGGGATTTTAATAAAATGGGCGGATCATCAGCTAAACTATAATCAAATGAAAAGCACTTTAATTACCCTCCTTTTACTGCTTGGCTATATGAGCCAGGTACCTGCACAAAATGTACGGTTTGCGACTACTGGCCAGATCGATTTTGAAAAGAAAATCAACATGTATGCCATCATCAAAAAAACCATTAACAAAGACAATGAAGGTTACATGCAGGCTGCTTTTGACCAGTACAAGAAGAACCAGCCGCAGTTCAAAATCCTGAAAAGCACCCTTGCATTCTCCAATGATCAGACGCTGTTTAGCCCTTTGGAGGATACTCAAAAAGACGCGAACGGGTTTTGGGGCAGCGATCCGAATGTGGTACAGAATAACATTATTTTTTCAAATTTATCCAGCCAGACCTTCATCACCCAGAAAAAGGTCTATGAAGAAACCTTCCTGGTCAAAGACAGTTTAAGAAAAATCAATTGGAAGCTCACTTCTGAGACCCGGGAAATTGCCGGATATGAATGCCGAAGAGCCAATGCCATCATCATGGATTCTATCTATGTGGTGGCCTTTTACACGGATAAGATCCCTGTTTCCGGTGGTCCGGAGTCTTTCAATGGATTACCGGGCATGATTTTGGGCGTTGCCTTGCCGCATGAGAACTCCAGCTGGTTTGCCACCAGTGTCAAAGACAGACCTGTTACCGCAGCCGAACTAAAAGCACCGATAAAAGGTAAAACTATGAATACGAAAGGCCTAAATGACACGCTGAATGGCGTCATGAAAAGGTGGGGCAATTATGCACAAGCCGTGCTTAAAGCACTTACGCTTTAATTGACTAATAATTTATACCCTTTTCCATGCACATTCAGGATTTCTACCTTAGGGTCTTCCCTAAGGTACTTCCTTAGTTTGCTCAGGAACACGTCCATACTGCGGCCGTTAAAATAATTGTCGTCATGCCAGATGCTGAGTAATGCCTCTTCCCTGGTGAGTACTGCATTTTTCTTTAAGCAGAGCAGCTGCAGCAATTCGGCCTCTTTGGTGCTGAGTTTTTGCTGCTGTCCTTTATAATGAATCAGCTGAGTGGTATAATCGAAGGTATAATCGCCAATTTGAAACTGTGTTTCTACCGGAGCTACTTCTGCCACTTCCTTGGTACTTACTCTTTTCAACAGGGCATTGATGCGCAGCAGCAACTCTTCGATACGAAAGGGTTTAGTGATGTAATCATCGCCCCCAAGGTCGTAAGCAGAAGCTTTATCTTCCATCATGGCTTTTGCCGTGGCAAAGATAATCGGAACCTGCTGGTTGATCTTTCTGATTTCTTTTCCAAGCGTGAAACCATCTTTCTTGGGCATCATGACATCCAGAATGCAAAGGTCAAATTCCTGCTTTGAAAAAGCTTTCAGGCCTTCTTCTCCATCTACACAGAGTACCACTTCAAATTTCCCTTTCAATTGCAGGTAATCTTGCAAAAGTAAACCCAGATTCGGATCATCTTCTACCAACAGAATTTTTTTCATCAGCTTTATTGTTTTTTATGGGTTGTGAAGCTATCATTGATGATGGTTTCATTAATTACGGTTTAAGGGAAGGATAATTTCAAAGACAGTGCCTTTGTCTTTTTCACTATGCACTTTGATTTTCCCATTCATCTGTTCGATGATGTCCTGGACATAATTCAGGCCTAAGCCAAATCCTTTTACATCATGTAAATTTCCGGTGGGCACTCTATAGAACTGATCAAAAATACGTTTGGTCTCTTCAGTACTCATGCCAATTCCTTCATCAGCGACTTCAATAATAAGATTTTTATGGCTAATCCTAGTACTGATTGTGATTTTAGGGACCCCCAGACTGTATTTATTCGCATTGTCTATCAGGTTGTAAATCACATTGGAAAGGTGCAATTCATCGGCATAAATCAAGGGAGGCTGGGCATCAAGGTTCAGCTGCAGCTGTGTCCCTTTCTTTTGCAATTGCAGGTCCATACTGTCTACCACCACCAGGATCAGTTCATTGATATTCAAAATAGTTTCTTCCAGTTTCAGTTCTTTTTTCTCCAGTCGGGCAATACTCAATACCCTTTCGATATGATTTCCCAATCTTACATTTTCATCATAGATGATGCCTGCCAATCGTTTCACCCTGGTTTTATCCTCAGTGATTTCCGGATCTTTCAAGGCTTCACTGGCAATCATAATAGTAGCTACCGGCGTTTTGAACTCATGTGTCATGTTGTTGATGAAATCCGTTTTCATCTCCGAAATTTTCTTTTGCTTCAAAATCGTATAGATGGTATAGGCAAAAATGAACACCAGTACGAGTAACAATGCAGCAGAAGTGGCCATGGTCACGCTCAGGTTGCTAAAGATCAAAGAGTCCTCTTTGGGAAAGGTAATGTATAACATTCCTGGATCTCTGAAGATATCATTGCTAAACAGCGTTACCTTATGAATATTGGCTGGAGCAGGCACAATACTTTCATTGGATACCTTGCGATAGAGCACGGAATCTTTATTCGCCAGTTTCACCCAGAAATCATAATCGAGCTTAATATTTCTGTTGAGGAGTTCCGTTTTGATCAGCGTATCCAGTACATCTCTGGGCACCCGCTCATCAATCGGCACATTTTCCTGACGCATTTCCTTCGCTACATCTTCCAGATAGTTGAGGCTATTGAGTTTGATGATCACGGTATCTGTTAAGAGATCTTTAAAAGCCCTTTGAAATTTTTCATTTTCAATCTCATCCTGGCTTCTGAATTTGGCAGCCATTTCCGGCGAAACTCGCGGTAAGGTGATGAGGAGTGGTTTTTTACTAAAAGGATTAAAGGCCAGGTAGCGGATACTATCAGGCAGTTTATCTGTTGAAACCTTAAAAGTCTGCGCTTTTTCAGGGATATAGGTTTGATTGACATTTGCGGTAATCACATTTCCGGCTTTGTCCACCCCAAAATTCATGTCTACCTGCAAAGGAGATTTCTTATCGTCGTCCAGCGTAGACATCGACAGGTATTCCTTTTCAGTGATGATCATTGGGCGCAGGTAATTGTTGCGGATCACACTGTCCTGCATGTTCAGATCGGCAATGATTTTTTTCTGCTGCTCCAGTTTTCGGTGTTCCTCTTTCAGCTTATGCTGCTCTTTGAAATCCACCAGGATCTGTGCTTTGTCTCGCAGCTCTGCTTCCCGCTCTTCCTTCAGCTGGTCTTCTTTTTTATTCAGGTGTGTGGCGGCATATCTTTTCTGCACTTTGTTTACGACTGCATTCAAGGCCTGACTGACATCCTGTTCAAAAAGCTGAGATTTTAGGGCATACGCCTCCCTGATGTAATACAGCTGCATTACAAAGACGCCAAGCAAAGCTATGGTCATTAGAGCGGTGATCAACCAAAGGCTTCTTCTTTTCATTGTGAGATTTCAAAAATAAATAAGGCGGGGGGATAAAGCGGCTTATTTAACACTTTTTAACATGCTGAATTTCCTAAAATTACAGCGATTAATCTGAGATGATCGCTTTTAATTTATAAAATGAAAAAAAAAGAGGAAATAGCCCAGTAGTGGTCGGTTAGTGTTCGGGAAGAGAAGCGCCTTATAATAGGGAGCGGAAGGGGTTCGTGTAGGGTTCAGGTAGAGTTGCCTTAGTCTTTGCTATCCAGACCCCATCCGAACCCCGCCTGGCGGCTAAAGAAATGCAGGTCTCTTCCCGAGCAGTGTTCGGGGTATGGTCAATGCCCTTGCAAACTGACCAGAAACAGGGTAAAAATAAAGCCTGTCCGAAGGATCGGACAGGCTCGTTTGGTCAATTTGTTTATTTAAAAAAGATCTTTAGAAAGGAAGATCATCTTCCTCACCTGGAGCATTGTTCAAATCTGCTGGCGGAGCATAAGCTGGCGTTGCCGCCGCAGCTCCTGGAGTTAAGGCATTGATACGCCATACTACCAGACTATTGAAATATGATGTTTTTCCTGTTTTATCAGTCCATGGACGACCGCGTAAGTTAAAAGAAACCTCCACATCATCACCAGTTTTTAAGCTGTCGAATAAAGCCGTTTTATCTTGTAAAGCTTCAAATCTGATGTACTCTGGATAAGTAGGATTTTCTGCGTATTCTATAATCAGGTCACGTTTCTTAAAAGTCTCACTCACCTGTTGTAATGCACCAATTTCATGCACTTTTCCTTTTATTTCCATAACAATTACTGTTTTATTCTTTGACAAAGTTCAAATCTCTATATTTTTATTGATAACTTCGCACAATATATTATGCAAGTTTTCCACACAAAAAGCAAGGTTATCTTAACCTGCAACAAGCGATTATCGCCATATCTACAGGAAGAGGTTAAAGCCCTGGGCTACACCATTGTTAGGGATTTCCCTACAGGGGTAGAGTTAAATATAACCCTAACGGAATGCATCAAGTTGAATTTAAACCTGAGGTGTGCCAGTCAGATTTTATATTGCTTAAAAAGCTTCAAAGCCAATAACCCGGAAGAATTGTATCGGGAGCTGGTGGATATGGAGTGGGAATCGCTGATTGATTTCTCGGGATATTTCTCGGTGACTTCAAATGTGGATAACCCAACCATCACGACGCCACTTTTTGCCAATCTAAAAGTAAAAGACGCGATTGTTGACCGCATTAAAGACAAAAAAGGAATCCGTCCAAATTCAGGATCGGATGCCAATAAAGCAGTGGTACATTTATACTGGAAAGACAGTGAAGCAGACATCTTTTTGGACACTTCCGGAGAAACTTTAGCCAAACATGGTTACCGTAAGATCCCTGGAAAAGCACCGATGTTAGAAGCATTGGCCGCTGGTGTGATCATGAGTACCCAATGGGATCAAAAATCACCATTCGTGAATCCGATGTGCGGTTCAGGAACATTGGCAATTGAGGCTGCACTATTGGCCACTAACCGTCGCCCTGGATTGTTCCGTATGAACTACGGTTTCATGCACATCCTGGGTTATGATGAAGAAGTGTTCTTTGCGGAACGCCGGATTCTGAAAGAACAGGTGATTAAGAACATTGACCTGACGATTATTGCAACGGATATTTCCGAAGATGCTGTTGAAGTGAGCCGTAAGAATGCACAAACTGCCGGTGTGGATACCCTGATTACTTTTGAAGTTTGCGATTTCGCAGAAACGAAAGTTCCTGAAGGTGGAAAAGGCGTAGTGGTGTTCAATCCGGAATACGGAGAGCGTCTGGGTGTACACTCGGTACTGGAAGCTACTTATAAAAGAGTAGGTGATTTTATGAAACAGGAATGCAAAGGTTATTTCGGATATATCTTTACTGGTAATCCAGACCTTGCGAAGAAAATAGGCCTTAAAGCAACCAAAAAGATCGAATTTTACAATGGTAAACTGGATTGCCGCATGCTCGAATATGAGCTGTATGATGGTACCAGAAGAGCAGATCCAAAGGAAATAACAGAGTAAACTAGAGAAATTACGTTTTTTTTTCTTTTTTAACATCTATTCTTGTTTAGTTTACGTTTATACTTGAGAATAAACGTAAACTAAACTTCCCAAGACTATGAATGAGCAACTCGAAATTAACGTTAGAGAGATTCCAACCACGATCAAAAAGATCAGGAAAATCAAATCCTTAACTCAGGAGTACCTAGCTGCAAAGCTCCACATCTCTCAAAATGCCTACAGTAAAATCGAACTGGGCCACAGTAAACTTACCGTAGAGCGATTGTGTCAGATCGCCGGCATTCTGGATGTCAAACCCAATCAACTTCTTTATTTTAAGCCCGCAGAATTCGTTGAAGCACTAAGAGCTTCCGGTTAATTCTACAAATCATTTTTTCCTGTGGTGGATTTCAGATACTTTTGCAGCAAAGCAAAATGATATGAATGAGATCCTGGAACAGACCATCGCCTTTGTTAAAAAAACTTTAGCAGGAGCAGAAGCCGGGCATGATTGGTTTCACATTGAACGTGTTTACAAGAATGCCCTGCTTATCAATCAGGCAGAAAAAGGGGACGAACTGATTGTGGCCCTTGCTGCATTGTTACATGACATTGCCGACCCAAAGTTTAACGATGGGGATGAAGAAATCGGCCCGAAAATGGCCGGAGATTTTCTGACGGAATTAGGTCTTAGCCCTGCACAGATCCTTCATGTTCAGCAAATCATCAGAAACCTCAGCTACAAAGCTAGTTTGGGCACCATCACTTTCCAATCCAGGGAACTGGATATTGTACAGGATGCCGACCGTCTGGACGCCATTGGTGCCATTGGTATCGCCCGAGCCTTCACCTATGGGGGTTATAAAAACAGGGTATTATACGATCCGGAGATTGCGCCAGACCTGAACATGAGCAAGGAAGTTTATAAAAATTCAACCGCTCCCACCATCAATCATTTTTATGAGAAGCTATTGAGGTTGAAAGCCCTTATGAAAACCAATACCGGAAAAGAAATTGCCGCACAGCGCCATGATTTTATGCTGGTTTATCTGGATCATTTCTATAAAGAGTGGGAAGGAAAGATTTAACGTTTAATTTAAATCTAAATTGTAAATTGCCTGCATGAAGTTGAGCGTACTCGTTTTAATTGCTGCATTTGCAGTAGGTCTTTCTATAGGCTTGGTGAATTTCTATTTCCAACAGAGCTGGTATTTTATGGCCATATCTTTTGGGGTGGCTTTTATGACCAGTTTCATCGTATTTTACTACCTGCTGGAGAAATACATCTATTCTAAAATCGTGCTGATCTACAAGATGATCCACAATTTAAAATTGGGAAAAGACTTAAAAGATGCACTTGGAGAATATGTGAGCAGCGACCCCATCAATGATGTGGAACATGAAGTAAAAGAATGGGCAGGCGCAAAAAAACGCGAGATCGACATCCTGAAAAAACAGGAACAGTTCAGAAGAGAGTTTTTATCGAATGTGTCCCATGAGTTTAAAACTCCCCTGTTTGCCGTACAAGGTTATATAGAGACTTTACAGGACTGCCTGCTGGATGATCCGGAAATGGCGCAGAAGTTCCTAAAAAAGGCGGAAAACAATGTAGAACGCTTAAGTTACCTGATCAATGACCTGGACTCTATCTCTAAATTAGAATCCGGGGAAATTCCGATCAATTATACCAAGTTTGATTTTGTGCTGCTGGCTAAAGAAGTAATGGAAGGCCTGGAAGACAAAGCAAAGAAAAAAAACATCACCATCTCCTTCAAGGACAAATATACCCATCCGGCTTATGTGAATGCTGATAGGGAAAAAATCCGTCAGGTGATGATCAACCTGATTCAGAATTCCATCAAATACGGGAAGGAAAACGGCTCTACGGCCATAAAAATCTTCGAACTTCATGACCAATACCTGATTGAAGTAACCGATGATGGAATTGGAATTGAGGAAAAACACCTCCCTCGTTTGTTCGAACGTTTCTACCGGATTGATTCTCACAGGTCTAGACAGGAAGGCGGTACCGGACTTGGCCTTGCCATCGTAAAGCATATCCTGGAGGCCCATCAACAGATTATTTCCGTAAGAAGTACTTTACAAATCGGGACCACTTTTGCCTTTACCCTGCAAAAGATTGGTTAACAATGACAAAGCTTTTTCAAAATAACTTAACACTTAACATTAACTTAACATTACACTCATACTTTTGTATCATATTTTATAAGTAGGATGACCAGGGCATTATGCGGTGTTTCATCTGACAATTAAAACAAAATATAATATAACAGATGAATAGCATTTTTAAGTTCTTCACGCCAAAAGACAAAAAATTCCAGCCACTATTCGAGCAGGCAGGCAGCAATGTATTGAAAATTTCTGAAGCTCTATTGCTTGCCCTTAGCGCAACAGATCTGGAAAGAAGAAAAGAATACATCAAAGAAGTAGAACGTTTAGAGCATGTTGGTGACGACATTACCCATTCGATCTTCTTAGAACTCAGCAAGAATTTCATTACCCCATTCGACAGGGAAGATATCCATGCATTAGCGAGTGCGGTTGATGATATTGCAGATTATATTCATGCTTCTGCAAGTAACATTGAACTTTACAACATTGTTCATATTGGTGATGCGATGATCAAACTAGCAGAATTGTTAGTAGAAATGTGTACCGATTTGGACAAAGCGATTAAAGAATTGAGAAGTTTCAAAAACATCCGCGTGATTGCTGATGCTTGTGTAAGAATCAATAGTGGTGAAAATCAAGCCGACTATGTGACGAACCTTGCGATTGCTCGTTTATTCGAATTTGAGACTAATGCAATTGAACTGATCAAACAAAAAGAAGTACTGCAGACCTTAGAAATGGCTACAGATAAATGTGAAGATGCAGCAAATGTGTTGGAATCTATTTTGGTAAAGAACGCTTAAACCTTCAATAAAATGGTAACTACCTTATTAGTCGTTGTAATTGTCCTGGCAATTGCCTTCGATTATATCAATGGCTTTCATGATGCAGCAAATTCTATTGCTACCATTGTATCTACGAAAGTATTATCACCTTTTCAGGCAGTATTATGGGCCGCGCTCTTCAATTTCGCTGCCTATTTTTATTTCACTGACCATAAAGTAGCCAACACCATTGCAAAGACGGTAGTGGAAAACTTTATTACTCTGGAAGTAATCCTGGCCGGCCTTCTTGCCGCCATCACCTGGAATCTTTTTACCTGGTGGTTCGGAATTCCTTCCAGTTCTTCACACACCCTGATCGGTGGATTTGCGGGTGCCGGTATGGCTAAAGCATTCACCTTAGGTGTGGGCGTAATGGAGGCTATTAACCTTGCTCCAATCCTGAAAGTAGTCGCGTTTATTGTGCTTGCTCCGGTAATTGGTATGGTAATCTCCGTGATTATATCTATTATTATCCTTCATATTTCCAAAAATGCACGCCCCTCTGTTGCAGAGAAATGGTTCAAAAGATTACAGCTGATCTCTTCTGCTGCCCTGAGTTTTACGCACGGTGGTAATGATGCTCAGAAAGTAATGGGTATCATTTACGTAGCGATGGTGGCTGCAAATGTCCTTAAAACTGGTGATACTATGCCAGAATGGATCCCAATCTCTTGTTATGCGGCAATCGCATTAGGAACCATGAGCGGTGGTTGGAAAATTGTGAAAACAATGGGTTCTAAAATTACTAAAGTGAATGCTTTTGAAGGGGTAGCCGCAGAAACTGCTGGTGCCGTGACTTTAGGAATCACTGAACATTTTGGTATCCCAGTATCTACCACACACACGATCACAGGTTCGATTGTTGGGGTAGGTTTATTGAAAAGAGTATCCGCGGTACGCTGGGGAGTAACTGTGAGCTTATTATGGGCATGGGTATTGACCATTCCAGTATCTGCTACGCTTGCTGCAATTGTATACAGTGTGATCCACCTTTTCTTTTAATCGATAAAGAATAAAAATAATATTGGGAGTACTTCCCATAAAAAAAACCGGAATGCTTAAAGCGTTCCGGTTTTTTTATGAAGATATTTTTATGAAGGTGATTGATCTGTTAGAACTTTACGCCGAGCTTTAGTCTTGCTTTAGGATCAGCAGGCAGCTCCCATTTTGGACCTTCTGAGATTAAGCGGATGGCTTCTTTTTCATATTTCGCACCAAAGGTCCGGAGTATTTTAAAATCGTAAGGCCGACCGTCTTTTCCAATTGCAAAGTTGATTTCTAAAGTTGCCCCAAGGGTACCTTCTTTAGTCAGCTGGTTATTTTCCTGAAGATATTGCTCATATTTAGCCCAACCAACAAGTGGCTTAGCGGTGGCCACAGGGCTCAACTCTTTTCTCAAGGTAATCCCCAGCGGCTCATTCAACCGCAGCACAACTTGTTCAGGTGTATAACCAGGATGACTCAAAACTACAGTATAAACTTTCCCAATACTATCGGCAGGAATCTTGAACTCTCCGTTGATGCCTGTGATTGCAACACCCCCTACTGCTCCAGGTATGGCTTGTACCGCGACCCCCGACAAGGGTTTTCCATCTACATCCGAAATTACTTTTCCTTGTATCATAGGAACTTCAACTGTCCTTATACGCATAGATTTTGCCATCGGACTAGCGTAGGCATTTTCTGCTGCTCTTGCCATTTTTGGACTTGCGACCACATTGCTGGAGATGATATCACTGGCCGCCGCATTACTTGAAAGGGCATCTGAGGATTGAGGAGCCGACATCAATTCCTTGTTCCTGGCCGCTTTTGTTTTTTTCTGTGTATTTGCAGCATAACTGTTCGTCTTTGCGGCCTGAACTGCTGCTGTCATCACTGCTTCTTTATCAACTGCATCTGCTGTTGCTGCCGGTGATCCGGCTGCTGTTACTTCAGCACTTGCTGCTGCTTTATTTTTTGCCAATGCGCCCTGATCCGCAGGAACTACCGTTCCGGGGGCAGGATTTAAATTGACTTCTACTTCTTTTCCTTGTTTAGCCAGCTGATTTTGCTGCGCGACTTCTTTCATCCAGAAAACCACGCTCACCGAGATAAACATTACTGCTGCCGTTGCTGCAATACTCAGTCGCTGCCAGGTAATCACTTTTGTTTTCTTTTCTGCCTGATGATCCGCAATGCGTTCCTGCAATTGTTTTTGCAGTAAAGAGATCGACGCCAAAGAGCGTTTAGGCGAAGCACTCAGTCCGGCCAGCGCTTCTGCCACGAAAGGATCTTCGAGCGCTTCCCGCTCCACCCTATTCATGGTTTTGGCATCGAGCTTACCGTCCAGGTAATCTTCTAAAACTGCTATATCTAACCAATCGTTATTCACCACTATTTTTTTCTATACAAATTTTCAAGTTCCGCTTTCCATTCTGGATATAACTCTTCACCTTCAACATTTCATATCCGGTAAGGTCTGCAACTTCTTTATAACATTTCTCCTCCAGATAGAACAACTGCACACTAATGCGCTGCTCTTCCGGCAATTTCTCCATACACCGTTCCATCACAGTCAGCTGCTCTTCCTTTGTATCATCAAGATCAAGATGCACAAATTCCGTGTTTTCCACAAAAGTATCCTCCATAGAAACGGTGGTATGCTTGGAATTTTTTCGGATGGCCATTAAACAGTAATTTCTGGAGAGCACATGAAGCCAGCTTTTGAAGTTTTGGACTTCATGAACTTTCAGTTTGACCACCAGTTCTTCGAAGATCTGCATGACCGCATCCTTACTCTGCTCTTCATCTTTCAGGTAATTGAGGCAAACCCCAAATACCAGGTGCATGTATTTATTGTAAAGCTGGCCCAATGATTCCAGGTCGCCGCTAACTTTATATCGGGCAATCAAAGCAGCATCGTCCTGCTCCTGAATTCTGGTATTGTTTTTAATAAATTTCAATTGCGGTATAGAACATAATTCGGTCAAGTATAAAAATATTTTCTGATAAAGGTGTGGAAATTCTTCAAAGCTTACATCATTCTGGAAATCAATGAAATTATGAAAAACAGATTCTTCCCCCTTTTCCTGGTACTGGTGCTGCTGGGATTTAATGCTTCGGCAATAAAAAAAATACAAGGTAAAGTGATTGGAAATGGCGCTGGGATTACCAACGCGACGGTCAGCAATCTTTCCGGCAGCAGATCAGCCGCCACAAACCGCGCTGGTGAATACACGATCATCCTGGAAGATAGCGATCAGGAATTGCGCTTTCAAGCTCCGGGATATTATAGGCAAAGGCTGAGCATCGGGACAAAAAGTATCCTGAATGTGAAATTGATCCTGGATCCCATTGCGACAAAAAAACTGGCAGCAGCAGAACTGGCAAGAAATAAAACGAAGCAACAGATCAGGATCCGGGGAATTAAAGATCCTGGAATGAAAACCTTAGAAGGAGATCCAACGGCCGATATCGTATCGTACAACGTGATGAGCACCAGGACACCAGGAGTGATGGCGGGCGAAGCAACAGCAAGTATGCAGAAGCCTACGATTAGACGCATGCCAATCAGGAGAAATGAGCGCAACGCATATCGTTCAGAAAGTAATACTGAAAGCTATAAGCCTATCCAGGAAAACGGCTTTATCGCTCCCAATAAAACACCGCTTTCTACCTTTTCCATAGATGTAGATGCCGCAGCCTATAGCAATGTGCGCCGTTACCTGAACAATGGGGCATTGCCTCCTAAAGATGCAGTGAGAATTGAGGAGATGGTCAATTATTTTAATTACGACTATTCTCAGCCCGGTGGAAATGATCCGGTAAACATCGGTACAGAAATCGCAGCTGCCCCATGGAATCCTCAGCATAAACTGGTAAAAATTTCCCTACAGGCCAGGCGTATCAACACAGCGTCTTTGCCAGCTGCCAACCTGGTGTTCCTGATTGACGTATCCGGCTCTATGGCCGAATCAAATAAATTACCGCTGTTGATTTCCTCTTTCAAATTATTAACCGATCAATTACGTCCCAACGACCGCGTCGCTATTGTAGTGTATGCAGGCAGAACTGAACTGGTCTTGCCTTCTACCCCGGGTTCGGCGAAAACCACCATCAAAGATGCTTTAGATAAATTAATGGCAGGCGGTGGTACTGCCGGAGGGAAAGGCTTGGAAATGGCTTACAAAGTAGCCGCAGGAAACTTCATTAAAAAGGGGAATAACAGGATTATTCTTGCCACAGATGGGGATTTCAATGTGGGTGCTTCCAGCGATCAGGAAATGGAAAATCTGATTGAAGAAAAAAGAAAAAGCGGTATCTTCCTAACCGTATTGGGCTATGGAATGGGCAATATCAAAGACAGCAAAATGGAAACGCTTGCTGATAAAGGCAATGGTAATTACGCCTATATCGACAATATTTCGGAAGCCAGAAAAGTATTGATCAATGAATTTGGCGGCACCTTATTTACGGTGGCCAAAGATGTGAAATTACAGGTAGAATTCAATCCTTCGAAAGTGCAGGCCTACCGTTTGATTGGTTATGAAAACCGCTTATTAGCAGATGAAGATTTTAATAACGACCGCAAAGATGCCGGCGATATGGGTGCAGGACATACAGTAACCGCTTTCTATGAAGTGATTCCTTTTGGGGTTAAAAGTGGATTTACACCATTCATTGACCCTTTGAAATATCAGAAACAGGAGATAATGGCCAGTAATAATGGCAGTCCGGAAATGCTGACGGTAAAGCTCCGCTATAAACAACCGGATGGTCATCAAAGTAAGTTACTGCAAAAAACGCTACTGGATAAAAATTCGCCATTTGACAAGGCTTCTGAGGAGTTTCGTTTTGCAGCAGCTGTAGCAGAATTTGGCTTGTTATTGCGTCAATCAGAATATAAACGTGATGCCAGTTTTGAGCAAGTGATCCGCATGGCGCAGGCTGCAAAGGGGAAAGATACCGAAGGATACCGCGCCGAGTTTATAAATTTAGTAAAGTCCACTGCTTTATTGGCCAAAGATTTGCTTAGTATTGAAAACACAAACAAATTCAATGAAAAAAACTAGCATTTATTTGCTCGCCACCTGCCTGATCAGTCTCAGCAGTATCGAAGCGAAAAGCCAGACAAAACTCGGTAATATTTTAAAAAAAGTAACTGCAGCTTCAAAACCTGCTACGACCAATAAAGCGAATAGCGTGACCGGAACAACGGGTACGCCAAGTACTTCCGAAATCGGCTTTGGGATTAAAGAAGCGCTGGAACTAGGGATCGGCAGAGGTGCGGATTTATTATCGGCAAAAGACGGATTTATGGGCAATGCTGCGGTGAAAATCCTTTTCCCACCAGAAGCAGAGAAGGTAGAAAAAACTTTACGCAGCGTTGGTTTAGGTTCACTTGCCGATAATGTGGTTCTGAGCTTAAACAGGGCTGCTGAAGATGCGGCTAAAGAGGCGAAGCCTATTTTTGTTTCGGCCATCAAACAGATGACCATTGCTGATGCAACTAATATTTTATTGGGTCAGCAGGATGCAGCAACCAATTATTTCAAAAGAGTCACTACAGCACAGCTGATGGAGAAGTTTGAACCGGTCATTACAAATAGCCTGAGTAAAGTTGGTGCCGCAAAATATTGGGGCGATGCCACTAAGCAGTACAATAAATTGCCAATGGTGAAGCCGGTAACTACCGACTTATCCAGCTATGTAGCCCAAAAGGCCATCGACGGTATGTTTATCCAGGTGGCTCAGGAAGAGCTTAAAATCAGAGACAATCTGGGCGCCAGGTCTACCCCGCTTTTGCAAAAAGTGTTCGGTTATGCCGACCAGAAAAAATAAACCGCATGGGCTTATAAATTAATAATCAAGCCCATGCAAGTACTGAGCCTTCGAAAAAACATTAGACAACTAATGAATAAAAGGTTACTTTTATAGGATAATACTAACAACATAGAAGTATATTGGATTTCAAAGATTTTAATTTTAACCCTGATTTATTAGAGGGTTTATTAGCCATGGGTTTTCGCAATGCGACTCCCATCCAAACAGCAGCTATTCCGCTAATTCTAGATAAAAAAGATTTAATCGCCTGCGCACAAACAGGTACCGGGAAAACTGGTGCTTACTTGCTGCCGATCATGAACATGATCAGCATGACGGAAAATCGCCATAACAATACCTTGATATTGGCGCCTACCCGTGAGCTGGCACAGCAAATAGATTTACAGGTAGAAGCACTTTCCTATTTCACGAACATCAGTTCCTTAACGGTTTATGGTGGTGGAGATGGGATAGCTTATGAGCAGCAAAAACGCTCTATGCGCGAAGGTGTAGACATCATTATTGCCACTCCGGGACGTTTAATCTCCCACCTTTCCTCAGGATTATTGAAACTGGATCAGTTGCAGCACCTGGTATTGGATGAGGCAGATAGAATGCTGGACATGGGCTTTTATGATGACATCATGCGCATCGTAAGTTTCCTGCCAAAGAAAAGACAAACGGTACTGTTCTCGGCAACTATGCCGCCTAAAATAAGAACGCTTGCGGGCAGATTGCTCCACAACCCGGAACAGATCAGCATTGCCATTTCTAAACCTGCAGCGGGAATTAACCAGCAGGCCTATATGGTTCATGACTCACAGAAAGTAAAATTACTGACGGAATTGATGAAAAATGTAGAGTTTCCAAGCATCTTGATTTTTGCTTCTACGAAGGAAAAAGTAAAAAATCTGGGCAAGGTTTTCCGTGGATTAGGATTCAAAGCAGAAGCATTCCATTCGGATTTAGGTCAGAAAGAACGGGAAGCAATTTTATCAGAGTTCAAGAATAAACGCGTTCCGGTTTTGATTGGGACAGACGTTTTATCTAGAGGAATTGATGTGGAAGGAATTAGTTTGGTGATCAATTTTGATGTCCCTCATGATCCGGAAGATTATATCCACAGGATCGGAAGAACAGCAAGAGCGGCCACTACGGGTACCGCAATTACCCTGGTGAATGAAAAGGACAAGCGCAAATTTGCGAATATTGAAAAACTGATTGACAAGACAATCGACAGAATGCCGCTGCCTGAACATTTTGGAGCAGTTCCGGCAGATGCACCAGAAAGTTCTTCAGAGAAAAAATATGACCGTAAGAAACCACAGCGTAAAGTCTGGGGCAAGAAACCTAAAGGAAAAGGTTCAGGTACTCAAAGGAGTGCTGATGCTACTGCTGGCACCAATGTAAGTTCTGCAGCAGCTGCTGCAAACCAAACGCCTGCAGGAACTGTTGATGTAAATACAAGTTCTGCTGTTGCAAATGCAACTGCGCCTGGGGTAACTAAAAATGCTCCTGCTTCAGAAAACCCAGTTAAAAATCCTTCTGAAACCACTAAAACAACAAGTACGGCCGATACTGCAGCTCCTGTTTCAGGTGATGCAAGTCCGACGAAAGAATAGGAATAAAAACTTACTGACTATGCAAAACCTACCTCCTTTAGCAGAGCGTATGCGCCCTCAAAATCTGGATGAATATGTGGGTCAGCAGCATTTAGTAGGTCCTGATGCTGTATTGCGTAAAGCCATTCAAAGCGGGCAACTCCCATCAATGATTTTTTGGGGCCCGCCGGGTGTTGGGAAAACTACACTTGCTTATATTATATCTCAAACCTTAGACCGCCCCTTTTTTAACCTGAGCGCCATTAATTCCGGTGTAAAAGACATCAGAGACGTGATCGACCGGGCCGCAGCGCTCAAAGACAGCTTCATGGGCCTTCCGATTCTCTTTATCGATGAGATCCACCGTTTCAGCAAATCGCAGCAAGATAGTTTGCTGGGTGCCGTAGAAAGAGGATTGGTGACGCTGATTGGCGCAACCACCGAAAATCCTTCTTTTGAAGTCATCTCCGCTTTATTGTCCCGCTCGCAGGTTTATATTCTAAAATCGCTGAATGAGGAAGAACTTTCCGGCTTACTGCAAACTGCAATTCAGCAGGATAAAGTGCTAAAGGAAAAGAAAATCACCATTAAAGAGCATGAGGCCTTGATTCGTTTATCCGGTGGTGACGCCAGAAAGCTGCTCAACGTCCTCGAAATTGCGATCAATGGTATTGGTGGAGATAAAATTGTGCTGACCAATGAAAATGTATTAAAACATGCCCAGCAAAACCTGGCTTTATATGATAAAGCTGGCGAGCAGCATTATGACATCATTTCTGCCTTTATAAAAAGTATCCGAGGCAGTGATCCCAATGCTGCTGTATATTGGCTTGCCAGGATGATTGAAGGTGGTGAAGATCCTTCTTTTATCGCCAGAAGGTTATTGATCCTGGCTTCAGAAGACATCGGCAATGCCAATCCAAATGCCCTTTTACTGGCCAACAACTGTTTTCAGGCGGTCAATGTAATTGGTTACCCTGAATCCAGGATCATTCTGGCTCAAGCAGTTACCTACATGGCTTCTTCGGCCAAAAGTAATGCGGCCTACGAGGCGATAAATAAAGCTCAGGCCTTGGTGAAACAAACGGGCAATTTGCCAGTCCCATTACATATACGGAATGCCCCTACTAAGCTGATGAAAAATATTGGATACGGTAAAGACTACCAATATGCACATGGTTTTGAAGGTAATTTCTCGGAACAGGAATATTTCCCTGACACCTTGAGCGGCACCAAACTATATGACCCGGGAAAGAATCCTGCGGAAGAAAAACTGAGGGAGAAATTACGTCAAAACTGGAAAAATAAGTACAACTATTAATATGCTATCGACTTTTCTAGACCATCAATGGAAAGCCTTCTGGCGATCAAAAAATAAAGGCGGAACAATTGCAACACAGCTGCTCATCGGATTTGTGGTGATCTATCTGCTGGGGGTGGCCATTTTCCTGGGCATTGGCTTAGAGATATTCATTGCAAAAGCATTCCCTGATAAAGATGTATTTGAAGTTTTCAACGGACTAATTCTTTATTATTTCGCCATGGATTTCCTGATGAGGATGCAATTGCAGGAATTGCCCACGCTGAGTATTGTCCCCTATCTCCATTTGAGGATTCCGAAAAGAAAGATTGTTAATTTCTTAAATATACGGTCGCTATTTTCTGCTTTTAATATCTTACCGCTGTTTTTATTCCTGCCTTTCTGCTTTACCGCAGTGGCTAGTGTATACAGTCCGCTAACGGCCCTGATGTATTTCATGGCTATCATCTCCTTGGTGATCTTTAACAATTATGCCGCCTTATATATCAAAAGACTGAGCATACAGCATTTGAAATTAGTACCAATCACCTTAGCCCTGATTGTTGGACTGGGCTTACTGGAATATTTCAAAGTATTTTCTATTGCGGCAATTTCAAATGCGGTCTTCAATTACATTGCAGATCAGCCTTTCGCCGCATTGGGCTTTACCTTTTTAGCGATAGGAATGTTTTTAGTCAATGCCAGGTACTTGCGCAATAACCTCTATACGGAAGAATTGAGCAGTGCAGAGGCCTTAAAGACCAGCACAGACTATCCTTTTCTGGATCGTTTTGGAAAAGTTGGCACTTATGTGGCATTAGAGATCAAACTTATTCTGAGGAATAAAAGAAGCCGTTCGGCGGTAACCATGAGTCTGCTATTTTTGTTTTACGGTTTCCTTTTTTATAAGAAGGAGCTTCTGGATAAAGACAACCTGAACCTCATGCTTTTCGCTGCTATATTTATGACGGGCAATACCATCAGTATTTATGGACAGTTCATGTTTGGCTGGCAATCGGCACATTTTGATGGCTTGATGGCTAATAAAATCGACATTAAAGACTTTATCCGGGCAAAATTCCTTTTATTCACACTATTCTCCACATTTACCACCTTGGTGGCTTGTTTATATGGGTTCATCAGCTGGAAGATATTGGTGATTCAATTTGCTGCTTATTTTTATAATATAGGGATAGGTACCATTGTGGTCTTATATTTTGCCACTCAAAATTATCGCGCGATGGACCTGACTAAAGGTTCCAGCTTTAACTTCCAGGGTGTTGGTGCTTCCCAATGGATATTGGGATTGCCTTATTTTTTAAGCCCCTACCTGATTGTCCTTCCCTTTTCGCTGAACGGCCATCCTTACTGGGGCTTGCTGGCATTGGGCTTATGCGGTCTTATCGCCTTCCTGACCCAGGAGTTCTGGGTAGATTGTTTAGTGAAAGAGTTCAATAAGAAAAAATATAAAATTGCAGCTGGCTTTAGAGAAAAATCATGATTTTAGAAATTTCAAACTTAAAAAAGACCTACGGTAACCGTACTGTAGTCAATATTGAGTCCCTACAGCTCCATGCCGGGGAAACGGTGGGAATTGTAGGTAACAATGGTGCCGGAAAAACCACGATGTTTAGAATGGCATTAGACCTGATTCGTCCTACGGAAGGAGAAATCCGATCTAAAGGAGAGCTGATCGGCCAAAATGACCAATGGAAAGATTATACCGCTTCCTATCTGGATGAAGGTTTTTTAATTGATTACCTTACAGCTGAAGAATATTTTATGTTTATCGGTGGCCTTCATCAGATGACTGCTGCCCATGTCAATGATTACCTCCAGCAATTTCAAGATTTCTTCAATGGGGAGATCCTGAATAAAGGCAAGTATATCAGAGACTTCTCTAAGGGGAATCAAAATAAAATAGGGATTGCGGCTTCGCTGATGCAAAATCCGGAGCTTTTGATTTTGGATGAGCCTTTTGCCAATCTGGACCCAACTACACAGATCCGGTTGAAAACGCTGATTAAGTCGCTGAAATCGGAACGTCAGATGGCCACCCTGATTTCCAGTCATGATTTAAACCATGTCACTGACGTATGTGACAGGATCATCTTAATGGAAAAAGGACTGATTATCAAAGACCTGCAGACTACGGCCAACACTTTGATGGAACTGGAAGCCTATTTTGCAGAATAGTAAAAAGTATTGTACAGAATTATAGTCAGTCTTCCGACCAGTTTTTACCTATTTTCAGCGCCTGCGCCTCATTTTTACACGAGATTAAGCTGTTAAATTATTTCTATGACACAATAATTTTACAAAACACGAATTTGGCATTACGTTTGATTAACGCACTGGGTAAAATAAAATATAAAACTATGGTTACTTCAAAATTTAAAATAGCAGCATTTAGTATCGCTTTAGCTATGGGTGCAATGACATTCCAAGGCTGCGATAGCTTAACTAAAACACAAAAAGGCGCAGGTATCGGTGCTACTGCAGGTGGTGTTCTAGGTGCTATTATCGGAAAAAAAGCGGGTAACACTGCTGTTGGGGCTATCATTGGTGCTGCTGTTGGTGGTACTGCAGGTGGATTTATTGGAAAAAGAATGGACAAACAAGCAGCAGAGATTCAAACTGCAATCCCAAATGCTGAAGTAATCCGTGAAGGTGAAGGTATTATCGTGAAGTTTGATAGTGGTATTCTTTTTGGATTCGACAAATCTGACTTAACTGCAGCGGCAAAAACAAACGTACAATCATTAGCGGCTTCACTTACTAAATATCCAGGAACGGACATTAAGGTAATTGGCCACACTGATAACGTAGGAAAAGAAGCTTATAACATGGCCCTTTCTGAAAGAAGAGCAGCAGCTGTTAAAGCTTATGCGGTTTCTCAAGGTGTTCCTGCATCACGTTTAATTACCATTGGAAAAGGAATGTCTGAGCCAATTGCTGACAACACTACTGAAGCTGGAAGGGCTGCCAACCGTAGAGTTGAGGTTGTAATCGTTGCAAACGATCAATTGAAACAACAAGCTACACAACAAGGCAAATAATACGCACATTTACATCTACCTATAAAAACAAAAACCCGTCGTACTTTAGTACTTCGGGTTTTTTATGTGATCAGATTTTTATTAAACTTCTGGTTGCTCTGTACCGTAGATATCTTCAAAATAATGTATCGTTAACGATTTTAGCAGTAATTCCTGCTCCATCATTGCGAATGAAGGAACGGGTTTAATCAGCTTCCAATGCGGCCATCCATCCTGGTCTAATCCTTCCAGTTCATAGAAGCCCATTTCACTCAGTAAACGGCAGGTTGCAATGTGCATTAACTCCTCCTTTTGACGTTTACTGTACTTGCCAGGTCCTTTGCCTAACTCCTGCACACCGATTAAAAACAACATCACCTTTAAATCGGGCACATCAGAATCAAACTCCTTAGCGATCTTTTGTTGCAAAATTTTCCATTTCGCATGTGTTTCTGCAGGTTTCATGGAGCAAAGATACAAATAAGCCCTTCGACTTATGACAATAATATTAAGGGTTTAGTCGGGCGTTTTACTATTTTAGCCTAATCACACTTTTAAATAAAAAAGAGAATTTTAAACCTAGTGGATCCCATCACCGGTGTTTCATAAACCTTGAAAAAAATATATACCTCATGGAAAAAACAATTATAACGGGTCTGATGGCCTACGGAATGTCTGGTAAAGTATTCCATGCGCCATTTGTACATGCCCATCCCGGTTTTAAATTACATGCCCTAACCGAAAGAAATCAGAAGAATGCCGCAGCAGATTATCCCGGAATCATCAGCTACGATACCATTGAGGATTTACTGACAGATGAAAAGATTGAACTGATCATTATCAATACGCCCAACAATACCCATTACGACTATGCGAAAAGAGCCTTGCAGGCAGGAAAACATATTCTGGTAGAGAAGCCGTTTACCGCCACTGCTGAGCAGGCAAAAGAGGTACTTGCCCTGGCAAAAGAATTGGATAAGAAAGTGCTTTTTTACCAAAACAGAAGGTGGGACAGTGATTTCAGGGCCGTTCGTGAAGTGATAGAAAGTGGAAAGCTAGGTAAATTGAGTGAAGTACATTTCCGTTACGACAGGTATCGTTCTACGATCGGCGTAAAAAGTTTTAAAGAAGAGCCGGTTGCTGCCAGTGGATTGATGTACGACCTGGGTCCGCATTTACTGGATCAGGCTTTGAGTATTTTCGGTAAACCGGAATCATTTCATAAGATACTGGGTAAAAACCGCGTAAATACACAGGTAGACGATTACTTTTCTATCCATTTGAGTTATGCAGATAGTGTCAATGTATTTGTTCATTCCAACATGATGGTGGTAGAGGCTTTGCCTGCATTTGTGATCAACGGAACCAATGGTTCATTGCATAAGGTAAGAGCGGACGCACAGGAAGCCCAATTACTGGCAGGAATGAAACTAGATGACCCTGCTTATGGAATTGAAGCTCCCGGAACGGAAGGTAAATTGTATTTACTGGATGCCGATGGAAAAAAAACAACACATATTATTCCTGCTTTACCGGGAAGCTACCTGCCATTGTTTGAAGCGGTTTATCAGACAATCATAAATGAGCAGCCTTATCCGGTAACTGAAGAGCAGGTGATCACACAACTGGAAATATTGGAGGCTTAACCCATGCAGGCATTTTTCATACTGATCCCTATTTTGCTGTTGGTTTTCTATTTTATCTTTAGAAAAGACAGCCGCCACAACTATGTCAACTTAAGTGAGGAAGACAAGCAGATGCTCTTCCAGCATGTGGTTTACTACCAGCACCTGACGGTAGAAGACCGTCTGCGCTTTGAGCAAAAAATTTCTGCTTTTCTGGCTGAGGTAAAAATTGAGGGTGTAGGCACTCCGGTGACTGTGCTTGATAAGTTATTGATTGCTTCCAGTGCGGTAATTCCTGTATTTGGTTTTGAGGACTGGCATTACCGCAACCTGACCAATGTATTACTGTATCCAGATACTTTTAATGAGGACTTTCAATATGAAGGCGGTCAGCGGAATATCCTGGGCATGGTAGGCTCTGGCTATATGAACGGTCAGATGATTTTATCCAGAGCGGCCTTGATCAAAGGTTTTTCCAATGCTGCTGATAAAGAAAACACGGCCATTCATGAATTTGTGCACTTGCTGGACAAGTCGGACGGCGCAACCGATGGGGTTCCCGAAAACCTGATGAAACATGAATATGTGGTGCCATGGATTCGGATGATCCACGAGGAAATGAAAAGAATTGAGAAAGGAAAATCAGACATTAACCCTTATGCCATCACAAATGAGGCGGAGTTTTTTGCGGTAGTGTCTGAATATTTCTTTGAGAAACCAGATCAGTTTAAGTCGAAACACCCGGAACTATATGATAGCTTAGCCGGAATATTCTCGCAGGATCTGGCAGCAGACAAGCATTCCTAGTCTGCTGAAGGGCATTCTTCTTTATAGACTGCCCAATAATGCCACATTGAATTCTGTGGGTACTTCTATATGCGGAATGTGCCCACAACCTTCAAATTCCACAATCTTTGCTCCTGGAATTTTAGCTGCAGTCTGCTTGCCTAAAAGACGATATTGGCCATGTATAGCCTGCTGATCAAGGCTTAACAAACCTTTTCCAACAATAGTTTTGTCTTCTTTTCCAATAAATAGAATCGTAGGTACACGAACATTGAAAAATTCATGAACTACTGGTTGTTCGTAGATCATGGTATAAGTCATGGCGTTTACTTTGGCCAGTCTCGGGAAATCTGCACTTTTTGTCATGCCTCCTGCGATGTTCACCAATTCGTCGTATTCTGGCTTCCATACGGTGAAGTAGGAGGTTTGATAATATTTTTTAACGCTTTCTGCAGTTGCTTTTAGTTCCGTCTGGTATTGCTGATCAGTACTCACATAAGGTACAAAATTGCGGTAATCTTCTAAACCTATCGGATTTTCCAATAAAAGTTTTTCGGTACTTTCCGGATACATCAATGCAAAGCGGGTAGCCAGTATCCCCCCCATAGAATGACCAAGGATATTTGCTTTTTGGATGCCTAAAGTGTCCAGCAATTGCTTATTCCAGCGTGCCAGCTGATGAAAGCTGTAGTGAATAAAGGCTTTAGAAGATCTGCCGAAGCCGATCTGATCCGGCACCACTACTCTAAATCCGCGGTCAGTTAATGCTTTTATAGTGCCTCCCCAATAATATCCGCCAAAGTTTTTACCATGAAGTAGGACTACTGTTCTGCCATTGGCTTTCCCTACTGGTGCGACATCCATGTAGGCCATATTTAAATCCTGACCTTCGGTATGGATTCTGTAATACTTAACTGGATAAGGATATTTAACGTTTTCTAAGGTAATAGATAGGGTATCGGCTTGCTGTGCCAAAGTCGCTGTGGCACTGAAAAGCAGACACAGGTAAAGGGCAACTTTCTTATAAAACATAATGCTGGTTTTAGGAAAAACAATAATAGGAACTGAAAGTTCTAAACTTAAGCATTATTTATATTTTTGGGGAAATATAAAATGTATGAGCAGTCACCAAATAGGTTTGGAGCGGTTAACTATGGATCAGATTTCCAGGATCATCGCAGAAAAACAATTGCTGCAATTATCCGATGCAGCGCTTCAGAAAGTAGAAAAATGCAGGACTTACCTGGACGATAAGTTAAAGCGTCATGAAGGGCCTATTTATGGGATAAATACGGGATTCGGTTATTTGCAAAATGTAGAAATTGAATCGGAAAAACTCTCTCAGCTACAGCACAACCTACTTTTATCCCATGCCTGCGGTACCGGCGAAGAGGTTGCTCCGGAGATCATCCGCTTAATGCTGCTGTTAAAAATCCAATCTTTAAGTTATGGGCATTCGGCCATCGCTTTGCCTACCGTTTTACGTTTGGTTGATTTTTACAACCATGATATTTTACCGGTGATTTATACCCAAGGTTCTTTAGGGGCCTCCGGCGACCTGGCTCCCCTTGCACATCTCGCCTTACCGCTGATCGGTGAAGGGATAGTTTGGTATGAAGGAAAGAAAATACCGGCTTCAAGCCTCTATGAAAAATCTTCCCATCTACATCAGAAATTAGGATGGGAACCTTTAAAGTTACAATCAAAGGAAGGCCTGGCATTGATCAACGGAACGCAGTTTATGAGTGCTTACGGTGTATTCTGCTTATTAAAATCTCAAAATCTGATGAATTGGGCAGACGCGATTGCCGCGATGTCTATAGACGGCTTTGACTGCAGAATCGATCCTTTTGAAACATTCAGCCATGTGATTCGTCCGCATGCAGGACAAGTACACACCGCCGCACAGATCAGCAAATGGCTTTCTGGAAGCGAGCTGATTACCCGTTCTGGCAAGCAAACACAAGATCCTTATTCTTTCCGCTGTGTGCCTCAGGTGCATGGTGCAAGTAAGGACAGTATCCATTATATCCAGTCGGTATTTGAAACGGAGATCAATTCCGTGACCGATAATCCGAATGTTTTTCCGGAAGAAGACCGGATTATTTCTGCAGGGAATTTCCATGGACAGCCATTGGCTTTAACGCTGGATTTCCTGTGTATCGCTTTGGCAGAATTAGGGTCAATCTCTGAAAGAAGGACATTTCAATTGATTTCCGGACAAAGGGGCTTACCGCCTTTCCTGGTGAAAAATGCAGGACTAAACTCCGGGTTAATGATTACCCAATACACCGCCGCTTCCATCGCCAGTGAAAATAAACAGTTGTGTACGCCAGCATCGGTAGACAGTATTGTGTCTAGTAATGGTCAGGAAGACCATGTCAGTATGGGTGCAAATGCCGCTACCAAGTGTTTAAGGGTAGTGAATAACCTGGAAAGAATTTTGGCAATAGAACTGCTGACCGCAGCGCAGGCTTTGGATTTAAGGAAACCCTTACGTTCTTCTGAGCTGATAGAAAATCTGGTTGCTGAATATAGGAAAGTGGTGTCTTTTAATGAAGCAGATCGCTTGCTGGCAAAAGATATTGCCGCTTCTGTGGGTTTCTTGAATACAGCGTCTGGTTTATGCTAAGTTGCAGATTTAGATGCTGCTGAATTAAGAATAGCTACCCCCATACGGATTGTTTTTATATAAAAATCCCCCAATAGTAAATACTATTGGGGGATTTCACAGGATATCTCTATCCTCTGATTTTACGGTTTAAGCCAGGCCTACATCTACAAGAAAGGCACGCTGACACCGAAAGTCACATTTCTTCCGGTATTGTAAATTCCTTCCATTTTATACCTGCTCAGGTGGTTAAAATACTTTTTATCCAATAGATTTTGTCCGGTTACCCAAAGATTAAATTTACCTTTTTTAGTATTGATCGCCGTTCCGATTCCTGCATCTAACAAAGTATATCCATCCGTTTGAGTTTCAAAACTATCAAAACGTGCCTGTTTCAATACATTGGTTAATCCAACTTTCACATAGGTGCCGGAAAGGCCTTTGATAGTTGGTTCAAAGCGCAATTCATTGTTGATCGACGCTGCCGGGATAAAAGGTAAAGGCTGATCATCTGCACGGTTTGTTCCTTTCACATAAGCGAAAGAGTTTTCAAAGTGCAGGGATTTGATCAGGTGAAAATCCATCGAGGCTTCTCCCCCGATCAGGTCTGCATTGGTTTGCACAAAACGATACACTGGTAAAGTTGCAGTCATGCCGTTTCCGTCGCTTACACCTGTGGTTTCATTGTTGAAATTCCCCGCGTAGATGTAGTTATAAATGCGGTTGGCATAGGCATTTAATCCGAAAGTAACCGAATTAGCCGTGTATTCCAGTCCGAGGTCAAACTGTAGACTAGTTTCCTGTTTTAGGTTTGAATTCCCGATCTCATATCTGAATGTTCCTTCATGGCGACCGTTAGCTGCCAATTCTGCAATATTTGGAGCGCGGAATCCTGACCCTGCATTTCCTTTCAACACCAGGTTTTTAGCCACTTCATACGCGAAACCCAATGATCCGGAAACATTAGAAAATTGATTGTGGAAAGCGGTAAATAAAGGTTCTCCATCCACTGCCAGTGCTTCTCCGTTTATTTTTTTATAATCGTAACGTGCACCAATATTAAAGGCACCTTTTTCGAAATTACGTTTCAAGTACACAAAAGCACCGATGTTATTGCTGTTATAATCAGGGATCAAAAACTCATCGCCTTTGTTTACGTTGTTCTGATACATGCCTTGAACACCGATCGCAGGCTCCCATTTCCCAGCATTTGGGAAATAATATTTCACATCATAAGTATAAGAGTTCAGGTTTAAATTCAACCCTGGTTCAGTCGCGCTTTCTTCAAATTCCTTCCTGATATTGCGTTGAAAGGCGAAAGTTGTTTTCAACTGCCCAGAACCCAGGATAAAATTACTGTTTAATGCAGCGCGGTAATGGTTGATATTTTGAAAAGGCAGTCCTAATCTGCGCTCTTGTGCTTCGGCTTTAGAGATCACTTCGCCTTCGTCATTTACATATTGACCATCTTCATTCGGTCCATGTTCTACTAAACCAATATTGGTTTGGAAACGGGAGAAAGTCAGGTGAGAATATCCCCAGCTCTTATTTAAACCCACCATACCATTTAAATTGAATTCGTTAAATCCGGAATTCGGCACTACCGCATCTTTATAAGCAAAGCCGTAGGCATTTTTATAAGAAGCTCGGCCTCGATATACGAAACCATTGTCATTGCCCTGAAGCATCAATGAGGAAGCGCTTAATCCATTGTTGGTCGCATAGGAAGTGGTGAAATTACCGTTAAAAGTACCAGGAGGAGGGACTAAATCATCAATAATATTGATTACACCACCCAATGCATCAGATCCGTAAAGCAAACTTGCGGGACCTTTTAAGATTTCTACCCTTGCTGCAGAGAACTGATCGACTTCAATACCGTGTTCATCGCCCCATTGCTGTGCTTCTTCTCTTGCGCCATCTACCATGGTCAATACCCGGTTGTATCCTAAACCCCGAATGGTCGGTTTAGAAATCGCACCGCCAGTACTCACCTGAGAAATTCCAGGAACCTTTGAAATGGCATCTACTAAATTTGTGCCGCCGGCCTGTGCCAGCTTATCTTTTCCTACCGTCACTACGGATAAGCTATTGGTTTTGTTGTTGGCACTAAATGGCGATCCGGTGATGACCACTTCCGCACTTTCTATAGCGGAAGGCTCCATAGCGATATCTAGCTTGTTCAAGCTGCCAAGATCTACGATTTGCGAAAAGGTTTTATAACCTACAAAGCGAACTTCCAATAGGAACCGTCCTTTTGAAGGGATATTTTTCAGGATAAATTCTCCGTTTGCATTCGTACTGGTGACTGCTTTTAAGTCGCTGATGTAGACTGTAGCCCCAACCAGTGGCTCTTTATTGTCGGCATCAGTTACTTTACCTTTAAATTCTGCCAATCCTCCGGCAGCATAAGAAGGAATTGAAAATAAGGTATATAATAAGACCATTAATACCAGATGTATCTTTTTCATGTGTATGTGTTTATATCGATAATTTGCTGGGCAAAATCATCGCGTTGGCCAAAGCCAATTAGCTGTAAAATGTGAAATTGAGTAATTGCGGCTGAAATCAGCCTTCCCCCCTGGGTTAAATACATCGTTTGATTTCTGGATCGAAATACGGTTAATTACCTGTTTCATAAAAGTGAAACTCTGCTATGAAAGCTAAAAGACAGCCATATAAAATGATCAGTCTGACTTACAATCGCGTAAACTGTTAGCAGTTAGCAGTTAGCAGTTAGCAGTTAGCAGTTAGCAGTTAGCAAAAATCGATAATACATAGATAGTACAGATATATCTCTTGGTAAAAAGGCATACGATCCCGTATTTTCAGGGCAATGAAGAGATTAGGCGATTGGAGGCCCCCGAAGTGAGGTACTGATCAGCGCTGTATACGCACCGGTTAGTAAGGCGTAATACTTAATTACAGGTCTGGTTTCCAGGTAAACATGAAATTGAGTTTGTTCCTGAAGGTAGTTTTTCTCGAAATGTGCCGCACAAACCAAACAGGTTTCTACATGACTGCCCACATGTAATTTATGGGTACATATTTTTTCATTTTGGCAAAGCACTTCTTCCTCATGGTGATGAAGGGCGCTAAATGGAGTCAAAGCTATCGCAAATACCCAAAGCAATGCTATGGATATGATTTTATGGATATGTTGCTGACGCGTTTTCAATTTCGAATGCTAAAGTACGCAATCTCACATAATTACATACATTTGTTTTATAACATTGCCCTTACATGACCGCATAATGGATATAAGTTTAGATTTAAGTAAAAGACAAACCCCAACCGGAAATACATTGACTTGTAAAGGATGGGTGCAGGAAGCTGCATTAAGAATGCTGTTGAACAACCTCGATCCCGATGTAGCCGAGCGACCCGAAGAGCTGATCGTATATGGTGGTCGTGGAAAAGCTGCCAGGAATAAGGAAGCTTTAGCACTGATCATTAAAGCCCTTCAGAATTTAGAAGACACGGAAACTTTGTTGATCCAATCAGGAAAACCTGTTGGTGTTTTACCCACGCATAAAGATGCGCCAAGAGTATTGATTTCTAACTCTCAGCTGGTTCCAAAATGGGCTACACAGCAGCATTTTGACGAGCTGGAGGACAAAGGACTGATGATGTACGGACAGATGACTGCAGGATCCTGGATTTATATTGGCTCCCAGGGCATCGTTCAGGGAACGTATGAAACTTACGCCGCATTGGCACGCAAACATTTCAATAGTAACCTGAAGGGTACGCTGAACGTAACCGCCGGATTAGGTGGTATGGGCGGAGCTCAGCCATTAGCCATTACTATGAATCAGGGCGTATGCCTGGCCGCAGATGTTGAGGAATGGCGCATCCAAAAACGTCTGGAAACACGTTACATCGACGAAATTGAGCATGATATCGATACGGCTATCGACAAAGCCTTACAGTATAAAAAGGAAGGAAAAGCGATTTCTATTGGCGTCGTTTGTAATGCGGTAGATCTACTACAGCGACTGATCGACCGCCATATTACGCCAGATACACTAACGGACCAGACTTCTGCACATGACCCCTTGATTGGCTATTTCCCGGAAGGATTAACCGTGGAAGGAGCCAATGAATTGCGCAAAGCAGCTCCCGAAACTTATGTGAAACGGAGTTATGAAACGATGGCTAAGCATGTCCGTCAGATGTTGCAACTGCAAAATCGCGGTGCCATCACTTTCGACTATGGCAATAACCTGCGTGGAAGGGCATTGGAGGCAGGAGTAGAAAATGCATTTGACTTCCCTGGATTTGTACCTGCCTATATCCGTCCCTTGTTTTGCGAAGGAAAAGGACCTTTCCGATGGGCTGCATTAAGTGGCGACCCGCAGGATATCTATGAAACTGACAAATTAATTCTTGAGCTTTTCCCTGAAAATGAAAGTCTGAAACAATGGATTACCATGGCTCAGGAACGCATTGCCTTTCAAGGATTGCCGGCAAGAATTTGCTGGCTTGGACAAGGAGAAAGAGAAAAGGCAGGACTTGCATTCAATAAATTAGTAGCTGATGGCAAGGTAAAAGCGCCATTAGTGATTGGAAGGGACCATTTAGACACTGGATCTGTGGCTTCTCCAAACCGAGAAACCGAGGCGATGCTGGATGGTTCAGATGCGGTGGCCGACTGGCCGATTCTAAATGCACTGATCAACACTGCTGGTGGGGCAAGCTGGGTTTCTCTGCACCATGGTGGTGGTGTAGGCATCGGGTATTCCATCCATGCAGGTATGGTGATCGTTGCCGATGGCACGGAAGATGCCGCGATCAGAATCAAGCGCGTGCTTCATAATGATCCTGCTATGGGCGTAATCAGACATGCAGATGCAGGTTATGACATTGCAAAAGATACGTTAAGAAAACATCGACTGGGTTTATAAGGTCTATTGCTTGTCTTTCCAAAATTGCTTTGTCTGTCAGTAAAAAACCTTGTCTTTTGTTTTGTCCTATATTTTTATTACAAAACCATGATCGAATAATCAGCTAAATTAGGTGGTTTGCGAAACTAAGCAGACCCCTTTAACGTTTATTAAATAAAAAGAAATGGCAACTGCTCAGCAAATCAAAAACGGATACCTGGATTACGTTCTTCTCAATGGTGAAAAACCAGCATCAGTATATAGTTTCGTTAAGAAATTAAAGATTGCGGAAGCAGATTTTTATGACTTCTACCCTTCTTTTGAAAGTATTGAAAAGAACCTATGGGTAGAGCTTACCCTCGAAACCATCCAGGCGATTGAGGCACAGGAAGTCTGGAGTCAGTATTCTTCAAGAGAGAAAATCCTTTCCTTCTTCTACAGCTATGTAGAAGTTTTAAAAAAACACCGAAGTTTCATCATATATAGCTTAAGGACTCACAAAAATAAATTTGGTACTCCAGAAGTTTTATCTGGCGTAAGGCCAATTTTTGAGAACTTCGCAGAAGGCGTCATCAATGAAGGATTGGATAGTGGAGAATTGGCCAACCGTAAATTTTTAAGCAAACGCTATAAAGATGCAGTATGGGTACAATTTGGCTTTATCGTTAACTTCTGGACTACTGATGACAGTGCTGGATTTGAAAAAACTGATGAGGTGATTGAAAAAGGCGTTAATGTAACATTCGACCTGTTTGAGCGCTCTCCGCTAGATAACCTCCTGGAATACGGGAAGTTTCTTTCCAGAAATGGAAACTTTAAAGATAAGATGGGACTATAAAATTCATGAAAGAACAAGAGCGTATTCCGGTAACAAAGGGACAGAGATCAGCGAAGTTTGTAAAAACAGGAATCCAGATTGGCGGCAATTACATCAAGCATTATTCTAAGAAATTGTTTAACCCGGAGCTGAGCAGGGATGAGCTGAATGAAGACAATGCTACGGATATTTATAAGTCGCTGAGCGAGCTGAAAGGGAGTGCTTTAAAAGTTGCCCAGATGTTGAGCATGGATAAGAATATCCTGCCAAAATCCTATGTAGACAAGTTTACACAGTCGCAGTACAATGCTCCTCCCCTTTCCGGGCCCCTCATTGTCAGAACTTTCAGCAAATCTTTCGGAAAAACACCGGAGCAGATTTATGACAGGTTCAACCTGCATTCCAGCAATGCAGCTTCAATCGGTCAAGTGCATCAGGCAGAACTGAATGGGAAAACTTTAGCGGTTAAAATCCAATATCCTGGCGTTGGTGACAGCATCTCTTCCGACCTGAAATTGGTAAAGCCTTTTGCTTTTCGCCTGCTTGGAATGAATGAAAAGGAACTCAATATTTACATTAAAGAAGTAGAAGAACGACTGCTCGAAGAAACTGATTATGAGCTGGAAGTACGCCGATCTATTGAATTTTCCGAAGCCTGCAGTCATTTAAAAAATATCGTATTCCCAAAATATTATCCGGAACTTTCCAAAAAACGGATCATCACAATGGACTGGATTGAGGGCTTACACCTGAAAGAATTTTTGAACACCAATCCTTCACAGGAACTGAGGAATAAGATCGGTCAGGCGCTATGGGATTTCTATAATTTCCAGCAGCATGAGCTGAGGGCGGTACACGCAGATCCGCACCCAGGCAATTTTATGATTACGCCTGAGGAGAAATTGGGTGTCATAGATTTTGGCTGTATCAAAGAAATGCCGGATGATTTTTACTATCCTTTCTTCTCGCTAATCTCCACAGATGTGATTAAAGACAAGGCGAAAACTATTGCCGCATTCCGTCAGCTGGAAATGATTCATCCTGAGGATACAGATAGCCAGGTTGAGTTTTATTATAAGGCGTACCGGGAAATGATCGAATTATTTGCCAGACCATATACCAGTAAATCCTTCGATTTCAGTAAACCTGAATTCTTTGAACAACTGTATAAATATGCGGAAAAAGTAGCGACTATGCCTGAATTTAAACAGGCCAGAGGCGTGAAGCACTTCATTTATGTGAACCGCACCAATTTTGGCTTATACACCATCTTGCAGGAACTAAAAGCAGTGGTGAATACAGATACTTTTCAACCACATACCTTAAAATGAAAATCCTGCTGACCGGTGCTAATGGTTATATCGGCACCCGATTGCTGCCTGTTCTCCTAGCAGCCGGGCATGAAGTAGTCTGTATGGTGCGCGACAAAAGGCGTTTTGCGGAGGCTTCGGACTTTTGTGATCAGGTGCAAATCATCACCGGAGACCTATTAAAGCCTGAAACACTAGTTGAAATCCCTGCAGATATTCATGCCGCTTATTACCTGGTTCATTCTATGTCGGCCAGTGAACATGGCTTCTCAGAGCTGGAAACAGCCTCTGCACAAAATTTTACAGCCGCACTGAAACCCAGTCAATGCCAGCAATTGATTTACCTGACTGGTATTGTGAATGACCCCGGCTTATCCGAGCATTTAAGCTCCAGACTAGCCGTGGAAGACGTATTAAAACAATCTGGAATTCCTTTAACTATTTTAAGAGCGGCCATCATTATTGGTTCCGGAAGTGCCTCATTTGAAATCATCCGGGATCTGACGGAAAAATTACCCGTCATGGTAGCGCCAAAATGGATCAAAACGAAGTGTCAGCCGATTGGAATCCGTGATGTTCTCCGTTATTTAAGCGGTGTATTGTCAAATGAGAAAGCCATGCAGCAAACTTTTGACATTGGAGGTCCGGACATTCTGAGCTATAAAGAGATGATGCTGCAATATGCGGAGGTCAGGCATTTAAAGCGTTTCATCCTTACATTACCACTGCTTACCCCACGTTTATCGTCATTATGGTTAAACATGGTGACCTCCGTTCCTTATGCTTTAGCCAGAAGTCTGGTGGACAGCATGAAAAATGAGGTGGTTTGTAAAGAGAATTACATCAGCAGTGTTGTTCCTGGTATTTGTCTGTCGTATCGTAAAAATCTGGCGCTTGCTTTTGAAAAAATTGAACAAAATTCTATTGTTTCCAGTTGGAAAGATGCACTGAACCGGGGTTATCTGGACACCAGTTTCATGGATCAGGTCAAAGTTCCTCAAAATGGAACACTGGAATATAAAGTCAAGATGCCTTTTGAAAGAGATCCTCAGGAGGTTTTTGAGAATATATGGAGCATTGGCGGAAACAGAGGCTGGTATTATGCGAACTGGTTATGGAATTTAAGGGGATTTTTGGATAAACTGATGGGCGGTGTAGGCACACGCAGGGGCAGGACCAGCAATGCTTCCATACATGCAGGCGATGTAGTAGATTTCTGGCGGGTGCTGCTGGCCGACCAGCAAAATAAACGATTGTTATTATTTGCGGAAATGAAAGTCCCTGGAGAAGCCTGGCTGGAGTTTAAAGTCATTGAATTTCATGGTCAGTACTTTCTCTCACAGATTGCCACTTTCAGGCCTTCGGGATTATGGGGACGGATATACTGGTATGCCATGTTTCCATTTCACATCTTCCTGTTCAATGGAATGGCCAGACGAATCACCCAATTTAAAGCGCAATAAAAAAGGTACAATCGCCACAATCGTACCTCTTTTAAAAACCTAAAACTTAATACTAAGACAGTCAAAAACTCAAAAGGTTTCATGATATAATATATTTTTTTTCCTGAAGGTCTTTCCTCTTATTTACCATCTTAATCCGGGTCTATACCCCTAGGCTCTAAGATTTCACATTTATCAAAAAAATACTTGATTTTGTTGATTTAAAACAATCAATGTGTGAACAAATCAAACCTGAATAAATATATTTGTATTACATCCAACCCCCTTGATTTTGGCAAAAAGCTCTAAAATTTACAAAAACATACTCGTCGTTGAGGACAATCACGCCATACTTGATGTCATCACGCTGATCTTACAAAGCGAGGCGTATAAGGTAACCGGTCTCAATAAAAGCATCAATATGATGACGCATATTGAAAAATCCAGACCGGATCTTGTCATTATGGATATTATGCTGCCTGACGGAGACGGCAGAGAGTTATTAACTCAGCTCAGGTCTAATGCCAACACCGCCGAAATTCCCGTATTAATGATCTCCGCAAGATATACTGAAGCCAATATCCAGCATGGTGCTTTTAAGCCAAATGGATTTCTGGCCAAACCATTTGACATTGACGATTTACTAGATAGAATTGAGGGCATCCTCGCAGGAAAAGTATATTAATCAACTTATGAACGCCAATCAGGAACTCATCACCAAATTTTATACGGCCTTTAAAAATAAGGATGTTGCCGGAATGCAGGACTGTTATAGTGACCAGGCCACTTTCAGCGACCCCGTATTTACCGATCTGAATGCAGCACAGGTCCGCGCCATGTGGGCAATGCTGATCAAAAGCGGAAAAGATATGCATGTAGAATTTAGCGCGGTGAAAGCGACCGAAAATGGCGCGACAGCACATTGGGATGCTCATTATACTTTTTCGGCAACGGGAAGAAAAGTGTGGAATCAGATTGATGCGCAGTTCCTCATTGAAGATGGTAAAATCGTACAGCACCGGGATCATTTTGACTTCTATACCTGGTCGAAGCAATCGCTGGGACTTACCGGAAAGTTACTGGGCTGGACTTCCTTTCTAAGGAATAAGGTAAAAAAGCAGGCCAGCGATAAACTGGCCGCTTATATGTCCAAAAACTATTAATTTTTTATTTTCTCCATAATGTCATTCAGGGAAAGTTTTTCCTGAACGCCGCTGTGCATGTCTTTTAGCGTTAAAAGGCCACTTTCCAGCTCATCACTACCAATTAAAATCACGTAGGGAATCTTTTTATCATCCGCATAGCTCATTTGTTTTTTCAGCTTCGCAGCAGTAGGATATAGTTCTGCAGCGATATCGGCATTTCTCAACTGCTGTACGATAGGCAAGGCATATAATTCTGCCGCTTCATCAAAGTTACTAATCAGGACCTTCGTTCCTGCCGCAGCAGATGCAGGGAAAAGATTCAGTTCCAGTAATACGTCATAGATGCGGTCTGCACCGAAAGAAATTCCAACCCCGGTTAAACCTTTCAGGCCAAACATACCGGTCAGATCGTCATAACGACCACCACCACCAATACTGCCCATTGCCGCTTCATTTGTTTTCACTTCAAAGATACAACCGGTATAGTAGTTTAAACCGCGTGCTAAGGTAATGTCCAGCTCTACATCAGGTCGAAGATCCGGCGTGGTCTGCAGCAATCCTTGCAGGTATTTGAATACCGTTTCGATCTCTGCAATCCCGTCCATTCCCCTTGCTGAACCTGCCAATACTTTACGTAAACTTTGCAGTTTCTCTTCATTGCTGCCTTGCAGTAGAATGACTGGCTTCAATTTCTCCAGGTCTTCTTCTGTAAATCCGCGTTCTAACAGCTCTTTACTTACGCCATCCAGTCCGATTTTATCCAGCTTATCAATCGCTACCGTCATGTCGATAATCAACTCCGGTTTACCAATGATTTCTGCTATTCCAGTAAGGATTTTGCGGTTATTTAATTTAATCGTGAAATCTTTAAGACCAAGGTTACTCAATGCTTCCTGGTAGATCAGGATAAATTCTGCCTCATTTAACAGGCTGTCTGAACCTACCACATCTACATCGCACTGATAGAACTCTCTGTAGCGACCTTTCTGCGGTCGGTCAGCTCTCCATACCGGCTGCACCTGAAAGCGCTTAAAAGGCAGGGAAATATCGTTCTGGTGCATGACTACGTAACGTGCAAAAGGCACTGTTAAATCATACCTCAATGCTTTTTCAGAAATCGAGGAAGTCAGGGCATTTGAGTTGGCTGCTGCCAGCAGTTCTGGTTTCGCTTTAGAAAGGAAATCACCACTGTTTAAGATCTTAAAGATCAGTTTATCGCCCTCATCTCCATATTTACCTGTCAAAGTACTCAGGTTTTCCATCGTTGGGGTTTGTATTTCGGCATAGCCATACTTTTTAAATACCGTCTTTATGGTATCAAAAATATGATTGCGTTTGACCATTTCCTGGGGTGAAAAATCACGGGTTCCTTTAACTAGAGAAGGTTTAATATTCGACATAGCGACAAAAGTACAAAAAGTAACAGGCATAAAAAAAGCTGCCGAAGCAGCTTTTTAGATTATTTAGGATATTAGTTATACCAATAGTCTTACTGGTTCTTCTAATAATGCTTTTAATGTTTGTAAGAAAGCAGATCCAGTTGCGCCATCCACTACGCGGTGATCGCAGCTTAAAGTAACTTTCATTACGTTTCCTGGAACTACAGCACCATTTTTCACTACAGGAACCTGAGAGATTCCGCCGATCGCAAGAATACAAGCGTCAGGTGGGTTAATGATGGCAGTAAATTCGTCTATTCCGAACATTCCTAAGTTAGAAATGGTGAAAGTAGAACCTTCCCAATCCGATGGCTGTAATTTTTTAGCTTTAGCACGCTGTGCGAAGTCTTTCACTTCCGCAGAGATGTGCGACAATGATTTGCCATCTGCAAAACGAACTACAGGAACTAATAAACCGTCTTCAACAGCTACAGCTACACCAATGTTTACATGCTCATTGTAACGAATTTTATCACCTAACCAAGAAGAGTTCACATTAGGGTGTTGTTTTAAAGCAATCGCAACTGCTTTTAACACCATGTCATTGAAAGAGATTTTTACCGGTGCATATTCATTGATTTTGGTACGTGCAGCAATTGCACCGTCCATATCAATAGACATCGTTAAATAGAAATGAGGTGCAGTAAACAAGCTTTCAGATAAACGCTTAGCGATTACTTTACGCATTTGAGTCACTGGTTTCTCTGTATATTTCTCTTCACCAATAAACTGAGGAATGCTGACCGAAGCTGATTTCTCAGCTGGGGCTGCACTTGCTGTTGCTGCCTGAGGAGCCGCTGCTGCTGCAGGTTTAAAGTTTTCGATGTCTTTTTTGATGATACGTCCGCCATCAGCACTACCTGCAACTTTAGCAAGGTCAATACCTTTGTCTTTCGCAATTCTCTTTGCTAATGGAGATGCTTTTACGCGATCAGAACCTTCAGCAGGGGCTGCTGTAGTTTCTGCTGCCGGAGCAGCTTCCGCTACTGGAGCATCAGCCTTTTTATCAGCGGCTGGTTTTGCAGGTGCATCACCTTGCTTAAGGAACTCGCTGATGTCAGTTCCTTCCGGGCCAACAATCGCCATAATGCCATTCACTTTCGCGGCAGCACCTTTTTCCACACCGATATGTAATAATGTTCCGTCTGCGTAACCCATTACTTCCATAGTTGCCTTATCGGTTTCTACATCAGCAAGGATGTCATCATTCTTCACTTTATCACCAACTTTTTTATGCCATTCAGCGATTACGCCTTCAGTCATTGTATCACTTAGCAAAGGCATTCTGATAACCGTTACACCGATCTTTTCAAGATCAGCATCAGTAATTCCAGCTGCTGCTGCTTCTTTTTTATCTTCAACCGGAGCTGCTGTTTCCGCAGGCGCCGCTTCAGCTTTAGGGGCCGCAGCACCTTCTTCTGCCGCTAATGCCGCTTTATAGTCTTCTCCTTCTTTACCTATTACAGCGATAACTGCATCTACCGGAACGGATTGACCTTCTTCTACACCAATGTATAAAACGGTACCATCCCAATAAGATTCAAGATCCATGGTTGCCTTATCGGTTTCCACTTCGGCCATTACATCGCCACTTTTAACTTTATCGCCAACTTTCTTATGCCACTTAGCCATCACACCTTCGGTCATGGTATCGCTCATTTTGGGCATTTTAACTACTTCAGCCATTCTATATTATTAAATGAAATGCGTTCTAAATTAATCTTGTACGTATGGATAATCAGTTTGTACGTAAACATCCGTATACAATTCTGATGCTTCCGGCCATGGAGATTCTTCCGCAAATTTAACAGAATCATCAACGATTTGTTTCACTTTTGCTTCGATCTCTTCGATCCATGCTTGATCAGCATATTTTTCCTGAAGGATAGTTTCTCTTACCTGCTCAATTGGATCTTTCGATTTGTAAGCTTCCAATTCGTCTTTAGAACGATATTTAGCTGGGTCAGACATGGAGTGACCACGGTAGCGATAAGTTCTGATTTCAAGGAAAGTTGGTCCGTCACCATTTCTGGCACGCTGAGCCGCTTCATCCATTGCAGTGTGCACTGCTACAGGATCCATTCCGTCTACAGGAGCACATGGCATATCAAAACCTAAACCTATTTTATATATATCAGTCATGTTTGTAGTACGTTCTACAGAAGTACCCATGGCATAACCATTATTCTCACAAACAAAGATAACTGGCAACTTCCACAGCATCGCCATATTAAAAGCTTCGTGTAAAGCGCCCTGACGAACCGCTCCATCACCCATGTAACAAACGTTTACATTTTTCGTGCCTTTATATTTCTCCGCAAAAGCGATACCTGCGCCCAATGGAACCTGCCCACCAACGATACCGTGTCCACCATAAAAGTTATGCTCTTTGCTAAATATGTGCATAGAACCACCTTTACCTTTTGAACATCCTGTTGCTTTACCGTACATCTCAGCCATAATGCTGTTTGCACTCACACCTTTTGCAAGGGCATGTGCATGATCGCGGTATGCGGTGATCATAGAATCTTCTGGTCTTAACGCTGAAATAGCTCCTGCTACGACAGCTTCCTGACCAATGTATAGATGACAAAAACCACGGATTTTTTGTTGTCCGTATAGTTGACCTGTTTTTTCTTCGAACTTGCGCATCAGCAACATCGACTCAAACCACTTCAGATAGGTATCTTTATTAATTTCTACTGCACTCATTTTTGGGTATTGGTTTTTATTTACAAGAGCAAATCTACTTTTTTATTGCAACATATAGAAGAAATACCTGTAAAATGAACACTAAGGTTACACAAAATGTGGATAACTTTTATTTTTAAACCGTTTACATTTGGATAACATTTGTAAAATACATAGTTTTGGCACCGGACAATAAGCCCCAGTGGTGTACGTTTAAGTGTAAGTGTCTATTACCCAAACTTAAGAGTATGATAAAAAAATTTTTGTTTTCTACCCTAATTGTCGCGTGCAGCCTCTCAGCCGTCCATGCACAGACAAAATCAAAAGAAACCAACAAATTAGAAGACCCTGATAATTTAGCTTCCCAATATTTTTCTCAGGTAATGGGTGTTGCGGTAGATGCAACTTCTAACATCAAACTTTACAAATTCATTTACGAATGGATTGGCACTCCTTACCGATTCGGTGGAAATACCAAAAGAGGGATTGATTGTTCCGCTTTTACAAAAGCGATTTACGATAAAGTTTTCAACACTACGATACTCCGCAATTCACGTGACATCTTCAGCATGGTAGATCCATTGCCAAAAGACGAGCTAAAAGAAGGAGATTTGGTGTTCTTCAAGATCAAAAGCCGCAGCATTACACATATCGGGATCTATCTTGGCGATAACCGCTTCGCTCATGCCTCTTCCAGTCGTGGAGTAGTCATCAGCAATTTAAACGAACCCTATTATTCAAGGTATTTTTATAAGGGTGGCAGAATTCTGGACCCAGTGAAAAATGACCTGATGGAGGAATAATCCTTCACAAACAAAAGACATTGAGTCCTCCTATTTTACTGGGAGGACTTTTTTTATGAAAAAATACCGCCTACTCATGAAATCATTAAATGCGCTCGCCTTATGCTTCTTATCTGCCTTATTGCTATTCAGCTGTGAAGGAAATCGCGCGAGTGTACCTACTGCTCCGCTTGTTCAAACAGACTCTATCCAAAAAAAAACAATAAAAGATACCATTAATATTACCGCAGTTGGCGATATCATGTTAGGCTCTGCCTATCCTAGTAAAGCAAATCTTCCTGCAGATGATGCCCTGAATAGTTTCCAGGCAGTGACCTCCTATTTAAAAGGAGACCTGGTTTTTGGCAATTTGGAAGGCTGTTTCCTGAACAATGGTAAATCTACCAAGTGTAAAGATACCTCAGGTAATAGTTGCTTTGCGTTCAGAATGCCAGAGCGATATGCTGGAATTATTAAAGATGCCGGATTTAATGTCATGAGCATTGCCAACAACCATGTAGGTGATTTTGGCAGCACAGGAAGGAAACGTACGATGGCGATACTGGATTCTTTGCAAATCAACTATGCAGGTTTACAGTCGAAACCTTTCCAGATTTTTGAAATAGACAGTGTAAAATACGCGATCTGTGCCTTTGCTCCTAATGAAAATACTGTTTCTATCAATAACCTTCCTGCAGCAAAAGAACTCATATCCCGCCTAAAACAGCAAGTAGATATCGTGGTCGTTTCTTTCCATGGTGGAGGTGAAGGTGCAAAATTTGAGCATGTTCCGAAGAAAAATGAAATCTTTTACCAGGAAAACCGGGGCAACGTCTACGAATTTGCCCATGGTGTAATTGATGCGGGTGCTGACATTGTATTAGGCCATGGCCCCCATGTCACGAGAGCTGTAGAATTGTATAAAGATAAATTTATCGCTTATAGCCTTGGCAACTTCTGTACTTACGGAATGTTCAGTCTGAAAGGTCCAAACGGCATTGCACCTCTCCTGCAGATCAAATTAAATGGCAAAGGTGATTTTATTGCTGCTGAAGTAATTTCGGTAAAGCAGGATAAAATCAACGGCCTACGACTGGACGATCAGGACGCTGCATTTCAAAAAATAAAAAATCTAACTGATACTGATTTCCCAGGACACCAGTTAGACTTCTCTGAAAAGGGCAAGATCAGTCGTAAAAACTAATTAGGATTCGTCCTTTGTATTTTTTATTAAGCCAATACCGGATACAAAGAAGATCAGCCCAATGACTCCGGCTACGATCAGTTCTCTGCTTTGCAAGCTATGCTTCACAAATCCATAACCGGCATAAATAAGGCCCACAATACCTAATACGGTCAATATTGTTCCGAAAGTGCGTTTTACATTCATAATATCTGTGTATTTTATACTGAGCAGGCAAAATCTATGCCTCAACTCAGAAAAGAAGATTTCTTCGTACCTTGAAGCCAATATATTCACCAAAACGCTTCAATATGATTTATACGTACGTTATAGTGGTTCTTGCACTAGTGATTCTGATGAGTTCTTTTGTGACGGTCAAACAAGGAACTATTGCTGTAGTTACCATTTTTGGAAAATACAGAAGGTTATTAAGACCGGGCTTAAGTTTAAAAATTCCATTATTTGAAAACATTCATTCCCGGATCTCGATACAGAACCGTTCAGTGGAACTCTCTTTTCAAGCGGTTACTCAAGATCAGGCCAATGTGTACTTTAAGGCGATGCTGCTGTACTCTGTCCTGAACCACGATGAGGAGACCATCAAGAATGTAGCTTTTAAGTTTGTGGATGCCACGAACCTGATGCAAGCACTGATCAGAACCATTGAAGGATCAATCAGGGCTTATGTAGCTACCCAGCGTCAAGCCAATGTATTGGCACAGCGAAATGAGATCGTAGACCATGTAAAACACCAGATCGATCAGGTATTGGAAACCTGGGGTTACCATTTACAGGATCTTCAGCTAAATGACATCACCTTCGACGAGGAAATTATGCGTTCGATGAGTAGAGTTGTAGCTTCAAACAATTTAAAGGCCGCAGCTGAAAATGAAGGTCAGGCACTATTGATTACTAAAACCAAAGGTGCAGAAGCAGATGGTAATGCCATTAAAATTGCCGCAGCGGCAGAAAGAGAAGCTGCTCAGTTACGTGGACAAGGGATCGCTTTATTCCGCGCTGAAGTAGCGCACGGGATGACCAAAGCGGCTCAGGAAATGGAAGAAGCTAACCTCGATATTTCTGTCATCTTATTTACCATGTGGACAGAATCCATCAAGCATTTTGCAGAAAACAGTGAGGGCAATGTAGTCTTTCTGGATGGTTCTACAGAAGGGATGAACAAGACCATGAAGGAAATGATGGCCATGCAAATTCAGAAAAGAGTAGATGATAAAAAGGATAATCTTTAAAAACACCTGATATAAAAAGAGGAGGATGTCTTGCGGCATCCTCCTCTTTTTATGATTATATATTGCCCTTTAGTTAATACCAGTACCTCTGTTTACCAGCTCTGATTTCTTAGGATCAGTCAGCTTAATCATATCGGCCATGATCTGTAAACTTTCATCTTCGATAAAGTCAACGTTTTCTTCTTTCTTCACCTTATCTCCTTTTTTAACCGGAGGCAGGCCTTTTGAAGCTCTTAATTTGTTGATTCTATCCAGAGATTTAGCTTCGAGACTATCACGTTCTGCTTTAAGTTTGACTTCATTTAAAGTGATAGAAATTTCCCCGTCACGTTTTTTCATGTCTGCAATATCTTGCTCCAGCGTTTTATAATCCAGTGATTTCGCCATTCTTTCTTCATGACGTTTAACCAGTTCCGGTTTCAATGGACTCAGGTCAGCTACGGCTTTAAAGTTAGATTTAGGCACTTCATCCCAAGGCAAAGCTGATGGCTCGGTATCTTCTCCAATTTTATTCATTGGGTAAAGAGAAGGGAACTGAATATCCGGCATTACACCTTTATGCTGCGTACTGCTGCCATTCACACGGTAAAACTTAGCCATAGTTAAGTTGATTTGTCCCAATTGAATTGGAGAACCATCTTTAGTGGTGGTCGCGGTCACTTTAGCATCTTTATTTACCAATGCTGCGATTCTTTGCAGTAAAGAAGGATTTACCAGCCTGTTTAAGTCGATCGAAGACTGCACAGTTCCTTTACCATAAGTTTGCGTACCCATGATCACTCCTCTTCCATAATCCTGGATTGCACCAGCAAAAATTTCCGAAGCAGATGCACTCAAACGATCTACCATTACTCCTAGTGGGCCATCCCAGGCTACACCAGGATTGGTATCTTCATTTACTTCAATTTCATTTTTTGTGTTTCTCACTTGTACTACCGGGCCTTTATCAATAAACAGACCGGTTAAGTCGATCGCTTCTACTAATGAACCACCACCATTGGCACGTAAGTCCATCACAATCGCATCCACTTTATCTTTATTTTTCAGTGTATCAATCAATAGTCTCACATCACGTGTGGTACTTTTGTAGTTCGGATCACCCGCATTGGCAGCTTTAAAGTCTGCATAGAAAGCAGGAACTCTAATGATTCCAATTTTATAAGGTTTACCATCCGACTGGATTGTTTTCACTGTTTTCTTAGCCGACTGGTCTTCCATCACAATACGCTCTCTCATTAATTCAATAATGACAGGTTTAGAGGAAAGCTCACGTCCGGCAGGAATGATTTTCAGTCTTACTTTAGTGCCTTTAGGGCCTTTAATTTTAGACACTGAATTGTCGATTCTCCAACCAATGATGTCTTCAAACTCTCCATTACCTTGCGCTACACCAACGATACGATCGCCAGCACTTAGCAATTTACTTTTGAAAGCAGGACCTCCAGGGATTACTTCATCAATTTTAAGGATATCATTTTCCAATTTCAGTCTCGCACCGATGCCCTCGAAAGAGCGGGCCATATCCTCATTGAACTGCTGTGCATTTGCCGGATTAAAATAATTCGTGTGCGGATCGATAGTTTCTGTGAAAGCATCCATGATCAGTTGAAACACATCCTGATTGTTCACCTTATTGGTCTGAGACTTTAGGTTTTCATATCTTTTAGTCAGGGTTTCTATGTTTTTCGCTGGCGGTGTACCTGCAATTTTCAAGTTCACCAGGTCGTATTTCACCTTTTTCTTCCAGATGTCCTGTAAACCTGCTTGTGTAGATTCCCAAGGCATCTTTTCGCGGTCAAACACATAAGTATCATTCTCATCGAAGTCATATTTACCTTTTACCTGAGTTAGCGTATAGTTCAGCCACTCATTGTATCTTTTCAAATAAACGTTAAAGATGTAAAAAGGTGCACTTAGGTCACCGTTTCTGAAATCATCATCTAAAGCATACCTGAATTGCTCAAAATCCTTAATGTCGGATGCCAGGAAATAATATCTATATGGATCCAGGTCCTTGATATATTTATCAAGAATCAAAGAAGAAATAGAATCATTCAGCTTTATTTTTTTGTAATTATAATTCTCTATCAGGCCCACAACCTCTCTAACTACCAATGCCTGGCGTTCGTCGGGCACGATATTACTTACGCCCTTCACTAATTGTTGTGGTTTAGGGGAAGCTTGGCATGCCAATACAGCAGCAGTAAAGATGACCAGTAATGTTCTTTTTAACATTTCTTTGAATAATTTAAAATCCATTTTATAATCCACAACTAATATGATACCAATATCACGAATAAACAGAAAAGAGACAGTATTATTACCGTCTCTTTTCTGTAAACTTATCAAAAGTAATTAAAATACTTATACAAAAACCTATATTTTTTAGGTTTGAGCACTTACTTCTTAGCGACTAATTTTGAGGGGATTAGCGCTCTGGTTTCCTTAATACGGGTTTTTAGTTGCGCATTATTTACCGTTTTTAACAGCAGTTCTGCCCTATTCAGATCCTTTAAGGCAAGGTTATATTCTTTTTTCTTTATTTTCACCTGAGCGATCCCGATCACCGACTCGACATAAGCGCTATTGTTATTGAGCTGTTTGGCGATGATCCCCTGCTGGGTATAAAACCAGAGTGCTTGTGTCAATTTATTGGCTGCAAAATAAATCCTGCCCAGTTGATAATAAGATTCCATCTGACCGGCTTTACTGCCAATTCTGGAATAATTTTTTAACGCCACATTCAGGATCACCTGCTCTGCTTCCGTGTAATGGTTCATCAGCAAATGAACATTACCAAGTTTCATCAATGCTTCTCCGTAGCGAACAAACAATTTGGAGGAATTGAACTCGAATGCTGCTTTAGCGTATAAATTCAGGGCATCATTCAGGTCACCTCTTCTTTCATTCTTCATCGCCTCCGCAAAATAGGTATTGCCATCTGCCTCTTCCATACTGGAGGTGACAATATTAATGGCTCCGCTCGTAACTGGTGGTTCTTGAGGAATAAAAGTATTGGTTTGTGTCATTGCCTTTCCTGAAAAGAATAGGAAAAGAATGACTAAACAAAGTTTGTTCATCTTGTAAAGATATAACAAATTTAGTTAAACACCTGTAAACTACCGTCAAATGCCGCCCATACCATATAGGCATGAGAGTCGGTATGGTATACTTCTCCAGAGGCAGTAATGCCGATTACTCCGGCAAAACCATCAACAGTTTTCAATTCTTCAAAGGATTTATCACAAGCATGTTTTAACGTAAAGCCGTCAGTTACACGGGTCACGATTTTTGCGGCCAGTGCTGCACTGACAATATCTTCTCCAACGCCGGTACAAGAAATCCCTGCATGGTCATTGGCAAAATTTCCTGCTACGGTAGCCGAATCACTCACGCGGCAAGGGATTTCAAATCCTTTTCCTCCTGTGGAAGTCGCTGCTGCCAGATTTCCATCGACATCTAAAGCCACACAGCCAACCGTTCCTAACCTGGAAGATTGTGCGAGTTTCTGCTCATATTCCTGCTGTCTTTGTGGAATGATTGGATTGAAAAAGCCAAATCCTTGCTCGGTTGCAAAGTTCAATGCGCCTTCCCCACTCAATACACGATCGTCGTAAGCCAATAGCTTTTCAGAAACCTGTATTGGATTTTTAATATTTTGAATGTTGATCACCCCACTGAATTTCAGGCTTTTGCCATCCATTAAAGAGGCACTCAACCGCAGTTGTCCGTCGCTTTGAATCTGTGAGCCCAGGCCGGCATTAAAAAGCGGGTTGTCCTCTAATAAGCTCACTGCATAAACCACCGTTTCTAATGCGGTATGTGTGTTTAAATAAGCGTATGATTGGCTAACGATTGCCGAAAGGGCTTCCTGTTTTGCTATTTTCGTTTCCTGATTGGTTCCAGACTCACTGAAAAAGCCACCATGAATAATAATTTTCATCCTAATAATTTGGGCTGTGAATTAATCTTAATCTACGGGAATCACCTTGGGATGATGAATGGTCAGTTTATGTTCATGGAGGTCATAAATATCACCATCACACATTACATGAACCGTCATATTGCTGATAGAAACCGGTTGTCCCATTTCCACATCAGTCAGATTGGTATCGGTCATATTTCTACCATCTACCAGAATGACCATGCCGGATCCAATGGCTTCCATGATATTTCCACCGGAAATAAACAGCCCTGTATCTTCTCCTAAGCCAATTCCCAGGATGCCTGGGCTACTTGCTGTTGCATATAATAACCTGCCAATCCTTCCTCTCTGCACAAAATGAGTATCTACAATCACCCCATCAATAAAACCAAGTCCGCCAGTAATTTTAACCTCGCCTTTCAGCAAGGCATCTTTACTGCTGCCCTGATAAATCATGTTTTTTGAGCTCGCCGCAGCACCTGCAGAGGTTCCGGCAATCACTACCGGCTCGTCCTGATACTTGTCCAGCAAAATCTGATGGATGGCCGTGCCGCCAAAAATAGAAGACAAACGCAATTGATCACCACCGGTAAAAACAATGACATCAGCAGCTTTGATCCTCGCACAGTTCTCTTCTGAATTGGCTTGCTCTCTGCTAGTGATGTTTAAAACACCTACATCCTGAACATCCAATTGTGCAAAAGCTTTGATGTATTCTTCTCCTACCCGCTCTGGAATTAAAGAGGCAGTAGTCATGATTTCAAAACGAGATGCAGTGCCTTTTATAGATTCCGTCGTGATTTTCTTCAGAATTCCTCTTTCAAAGAAATTCATATTCTGGGGCAATCCAAAAGTTGTCTCTGTGAAACTTCCCGTGTTGATTGCACCCCCTATTATTATTAGCTTACCCTTCGGAGTCATTATAAATCTTTTCGTTCCTAAATTTCAAATATATAGGGTAATGCTCAATATCAATGAATTATTTATCAATATTAATACCTTATCAACATTTCGATTTAGCACAATAATCCGTCCGTTATTGAATGTAAAATATATTACCAAGATTTAACTGGGTTCATCGCAATATTTTCGGAAAAAAACCTAACTTTAATCACTCCGTTCGACCTTATCCAAGAAACTGATAACTTCCCCGTAATATGGTCACTACCAACACAAAATAACAAATCTAGAATGAAAATATTAGGCATACAGGTGCTCCGCGGACCAAATATATGGTCTATCAAAAGAAAAAAATTAATTCAAATGCGACTGGACCTGGAGGAAATGGAACAGTATCCTACCAATTTGATTGACGGATTTGGAGAAAGAATCGAAAAATTAATCCCTACATTATATACACATCGCTGTTCCAAAGGCGAACCCGGAGGCTTACTCATGAGGATCGAAGAAGGAACCTGGATGGGCCATGTGATTGAACATATTGCCTTAGAAATCCAGACACTTGCTGGGATGGATACAGGATTTGGCAGAACACGCCAGACTAAAACTGAGGGTATTTACAATGTTGTTTTCAGCTATTTAGAAGAAAAAGCTGGTCTTTACGCTGCAGAATCGGCCGTAAGAATCGCGGAAGCATTAATTGCAGGCACAGACTACGACCTGGAACACGACATCCAAAAGATGCGCGAACTGAGGGAACTGGAACGTTTAGGCCCAAGTACAGGTTCTATCGTTGACGAAGCCATTTCAAGAGACATTCCATGGATCAGGTTAAATAAAAGCTCATTGGTGCAATTGGGTTACGGAAAAAATCAAGTCCGTTTCCGCGCTACCATGACCGAAAGAACAAACTCTATTGCAGTAGATATCGCCTGTAATAAGGATGAGACCAAGCGTTTACTTCAGGATTCAGCAATTCCCGTTGCAAAAGGGGTAACGATCTGGAATCCGGAAGAACTGGAAGATGCCATCAAAAATGTAGGCTACCCATTGGTATTCAAACCATTGGACGGAAACCATGGAAAAGGTGCTACGATTAACGTAAAGACTGATGAAGCTGCCAAAGCTGCTTTTGAATATGCACAGCAATATTCGAAGAAGGTCATTATTGAGAAGTTCATCACCGGTTATGATTTCAGAATTCTGGTGATCGACCATCAAATGGTCGCCGCAGCATTACGCGTTCCTGCACATGTGACTGGAAACGGTCAGCTGAGTATCCAGGAGCTCATCGACAAAGAAAATCTTGATCCAAGAAGAGGATACGGGCATGAAAATGTACTAACCGAAATCAGTGTAGACAGGGACACCCTGGACTTACTGGCTAAAAAAGAATATACACTGGATACCGTTCCTCCGCAAGGAGAAATCGTGTACCTGAAATCTACTGCCAACCTGAGTACAGGTGGAACTTCAATAGACGTAACAGACCTGGTTCACCCTCAAAATGTATTCATCTCTGAACGCATTTCCAGAGTAATCGGGCTGGACATCTGCGGCATTGATATCATGGCGGAAAATTTAACACAGCCACTTACAGAAAATGGAGGTGTAGTACTCGAAGTCAACGCAGCGCCAGGATTCAGAATGCACCTTGCCCCAAGCGAAGGCTTACCAAGGAATGTTGCTGCTCCAGTGATTGACATGTTATACCCTCCTGGAAAATCTACCAGAATCCCAATTATTGCGGTGACCGGCACCAATGGTAAGACAACCACTACCAGGCTAATCGCGCATATTGTGAAAAGTAATGGTACCAGAGTAGGTTTCACCACCTCTGACGGAATCTATGTACAAAATACGATGCTAATGAAAGGTGACACCACCGGACCTGTCAGCGCAGAGTTTATCCTAAGAGATCCTACCGTAGAATTTGCAGTACTGGAAACGGCAAGAGGAGGTATTCTTAGAGCAGGTCTGGGTTTCAACCACTGCGATATCGGGGTCATTACGAATATTCAGGAAGACCATCTTGGCATTTCCGACATTCATACGCTGGACGACCTGGCAAGAGTGAAATCTGTGATTATCGGATCTGTGAAGAGAAGTGGCTGGGGTGTGTTAAATGCAGACAATAAGTACTGCATTAAGATTGCCAATGCTGCAGATTGTAACATCGCCTATTTCAGTATGGACGAGAAAAACCCGGTCATAGTAGAACACTGTAAAGCTGGAGGTATTGCTGCTATTTATGAAAATGGATACATTACTGTAAAAAAAGGAGACTGGAAAATCAGGGTAGAAAAAGTAACTCATGTGCCTTTAACATTTGGTGGCAGTGTTGAATTTATGATCCAGAATGTCCTTGCGGCAACGCTTGCGACCTTCCTTTGCGGTTATAAAATTGAAGACATCAGGATGTCTTTGGAGACTTTCATTCCTTCTGCTGCACAAACACCGGGTAGGATGAATACTTTCAAATTTAAGGAGTTTAAAATCATGGTCGATTTTGCACACAATCCGGACGGTTTTAACGGGATCAAGTCTTACTTGAAAACGGTAGACGCGACAGAGCATATCGGCGTAATTTCTGCCACAGGCGATAGAAGAGATTCAGACAATTTAGAAATTGCCAGGATTTCGGCGCAGATGTTTGATAAGATCATTATATGTCAGGAGAAATACCTTCGTGGCAGACCTCCTCAGGAACTGATCGATTTATTGATCACTGGGATCCGTGAGGTGAAACCGGATATGGACATCATCATCAATAACAATGGGGATGACTGCTTGAAATATATTATGGCCACTGCGCGTTCCGGCTCGTTCTTCACGATTTTAAGTGACACGATTGACGATGCGATTGTAAAAGTAACAGATTACCTCGATAAAGAATTTGGGGTTTAAATAACGGTTCTGCCCATTTGGGATGGTGCAGAACAACAAAATGGGAGTTCTCTTTTCAGCCTCGAATCTTTGCGGAAACGCAAATATTCACAGGTCTTCAAAGAAAACTCCCGTTTTTTATGCAACTCAATTAGCTGCTGATTACTAAACTTTTATAGTTGCTTTAGATACATCCTCAGGTATTACAATTTTTAGTAGCTGTGCTCCCTTAGATTTTATACTTTCCTCAAATATTTAAAGTCTGCTCAGCTTAAAGTAGCCCAAATGGATTTCATCCTCTGGCAAACCTTCTTTCAAAGTAATTTTCAGTTCGTAATTGCTTTTTATCGATTCATGCAATACATCGGCCACCTCAAAAGCATCATCTACATCTACACCGTACTTATCATCAATATGAGAACTTGCGCCCTCAAAGCCGGCATGTTTGTAAAATGCAGTTTGTTTGGCTTGCTGTATGGCGCTTGCCATATCAGGAGCAACAATGAGCAGCTTATAGTGAGGCTCATCAAACTCATTCCGTTTATAGCCACCAAGGTTCATGAAAAACAATTTGTGCTCCTGTGCTTCTTTTAAAGTACCAGCGGGCACTACTTCTATTTGATAGCTATCAACAGCTGTTACTTCACGCCAGGCGTCTACATGGATTTTTTCTCCTGCTTCGGGCCAGCAATCAAGAATTTCTTGTTTCAGATCTTTTAAGGCCGATGCGACAGAGAACAGCATGTCATGCTGTTCAATCCGACGTGGCGGCGGTGTGCAGCCTAGCATCAGCATAAACAGTTTTGGTGATTCCATAGGAGGCAATAAGATTAGGATTGGGCTTTTATTTCTTCCAGAATTTGTTTGCAGCGTGCTTCGATTTGCAAAAATACCGGTTCAAACAATTTATCATCAAAATAAGGGTCTGCAACTTCCAGGTTTTCTGGTAAGAAAAGCATGACTTTTTCACGGTGATGCGCTTCATCTGCGAGCCTCAAGACATCTTTTTCGTTCTGCTGATCCATCACCAGAATTTTGTCGAATGCTTCAAAGTGATCCGCATTAAAGTGTCTGGCTCTTTGTTTGGAGATGTCATAGCCATGCTTTTTTGCGATAGCAATACTTCTTTTATCGGCAGGCTCGTTGATATGCCAGTCGCCGGTACCAGCAGAAGCAATCTGCCAATCCAAACCTTCTGCTTCCACCAAATGGCGCATCACGCCTTCCGCAAGCGGGGAACGGCAGATATTGCCCAGGCAAACCATTAGAATTTTCATATCTCTTAACTATAAATTTCGTTCAGAATGTTGGCTAAGCAAATCCCACCTTTTAGCAATTGTGCATCCAGGAGGCCTGCAAAGTCATAATTATATTTGTAACTCAGCTTCGCTTCAGGTTTTGTTTCTGCATAAATTCTATTGCAGGCTTCATAAGAACCATAAACATAGTCTTTTAAAGAATTGCTTTTCCAAGCGTTCAGCTGCTCTTTTGTTGGGTGGTTAATTGCATCGGCATATTCTGTATAGCTCAATTGCTGGTAACCGATTAAGGCTTCATCCCAAACCCTGTGCAGGTTAGATTTTTCACCAAACCAGGTTACATATACTTTATTGCCGCCAAGATCTTCCTTACGCGCGGTGTGCATCGGTTGATTTAAATCACCTACCATGTGAACCAGCATACGCATCGCTAGTACTTTTTGATCTGCAGTACTGGCCTGGTTTTTCAGGATGGCTACCATTTCCAGTGTTTTGTTGTACACATTGGCATCATGGTCTGTATCCAGGAAATTAAATACTCCTTGTTTGTCCAATCCACCAGGAAGGTTTACAAAATGCCAGTTGTACAAATAATTGTAAGCGGTATCAGATTTAATAAAATCGCCCCAGTTACTCGCCATGGCCAGGCTTTCTGTACCCAATACACCTCTTACGCCTTTAAGGGCTTTTTTAGTCAGGTGACTTTCAGCCACTTGCCCAACAATACGGTGACCAAGCATTCCCCATGCATTTGCATTTAAAGGTAGATATGCCATAACTGCTACGGTTAGGGCAACTTTCAATGATCTTTTGATCGATTTTGTGTTCATTAGAATTAATATTTACTTATAACGATTTGGGTTCGCAGACGATCTTTTCTTTCAAGACCAGGTTACATTCCCTTTGATCACTGGCATTCACCAGCGACAATTTATTAGGTTCAAAAGACTTGACAAAGAAGCTCCTCACATATCTGCCGATTTGATAGCAACCGGTTACTTTTTGTTTATAATTGGCCTTTGTATAGGTACCTTCCAGAATCAGGCTGTCGTTGCGAACCTCATAAACTCCTTTGGCATATTCCTTCCAGACGCCATTATTAAAACAAGAATCAGCATAGTAGTTCACTTTGGAGTAAGTTGTCAAATCTACATAGAACGAGTCGCAGGTAAATTTGAACTTATGCTGGGTATAATTCAGCAATTGCTCCTTGTGAGGTATACTATCCTGATTCCAAACACCCTGCAAAAAAGCCTCACCTTTCCCTTGTACATTGGGCAGTCTGCTGCAAGCGGCAAACAGACTTGAAACCAGTAAAAGGGATAATATCAATCTCCACATATCCGGGTATTTTTATAAATTATTTTAAACTGCCAACCATATCTTCAGGACGTACCCACTCGTCGAATTGCTCGCCGGTTAGTAAACCCAATTCAATTGCTGCAGCGCGTAGAGTTTTGTTTTCTTTATGTGCTTTTTTAGCGATTTTAGCTGCATTTTCATAACCTACATGAGGGTTTAAAGCAGTAACCAGCATCAGAGAGTTCTCTAAATGTTTTTTAATCTCTGGCAAGTTTGGTAAAATACCTTCCGCACATTTGTCATTGAATGACACACAGGCATCACCAATTAAACGTCCGGATTGTAATACGTTAGCTGCAATTACCGGCTTGAACACATTCAGTTCAAAATGACCGTTGCTGCCACCGATACCAACGGTTACATCATTACCCATGACCTGTGCACAAACCATAGTCAATGCTTCTGGCTGTGTAGGGTTTACTTTTCCTGGCATGATAGAAGATCCTGGCTCATTGTCTGGAATGATGATCTCACCAATACCACAACGTGGGCCTGAGCTCAGCATTCTGATGTCATTACCAATTTTCATTAAAGCTACAGCGGTACGTTTGTAAGCTGCCGACAATTCTACCATAGCATCATGTGCTGCCAAAGCTTCAAATTTATTCGGAGCAGTTACAAAAGGAAGTCCGGTCAGGTCTGCAATTTTAGCAGCGACCAACACATCATAACCTTTAGGCGTATTCAATCCTGTACCTACAGCAGTACCACCAAGCGCAAGCTCAGAGATCATCACTAAAGCATTTTTGATCGCTCTAACGCTGTTGTCAATTTGCTGTACATATCCTGAAAATTCCTGTCCCAATGTCAATGGCGTAGCATCCATAAAGTGGGTACGGCCTGTTTTTACGATGTCGCTGAATTCCGCAACTTTACCGCTCAGGGTATGACGTAATTTTTCTAATCCTGGAATGGTAATCTCTACTGCTTGTTTATAAGCCGCGATGTGCATTGCCGTTGGATAAGTATCATTTGAAGACTGTGATTTGTTCACATCATCATTAGGGTGCAAAACTTTCGTCGCATCAGCAAGTGTACCACCATTCAGCACGTGTGCACGATTGGCAATTACCTCGTTGGCGTTCATATTACTTTGCGTTCCAGAACCTGTTTGCCAGATCACTAAAGGAAACTGCTCATCTAAAGCACCTGCAATAACTTCATCACAAGCAGTAGCAATCAATGCTGCTTTTTCTGCTGTCAACACGCCTAACTCTGTATTTGCTAATGCTGCCGCTTTTTTCAAATAACCAAAAGCATGTATGATTTCCTTTGGCATCGAAGCTTCAGGGCCTATTTTAAAATTATTACGTGAACGTTCGGTTTGAGCCCCCCAATATTTATCGGCAGGTACCTGCACTTCACCCATGGTATCGTGTTCAGTTCTAAAATTCATAGTGTTTTTTTTGTGATGACAAATTTAGTTTTTTATAATTTAATGGTAGCGCTATTCTTCAAATGTATACAATTTCATAAGGTAAATAATAGGGGCTGATAATGTTTAAAACTCTTTTACGTTTAAAAGGTTAATATTCCTTAATTTTCCGGTCTTTAAAGCACCATCATTATTCATGACTTATCGTAATATTCTAGCCGTAGCTTCAGTAGCCACTTTATTATTCTTTTCCTGTTCAAATTCTAAAAAACCTGCGACACTTGCTGAGCCAAGTAAAGAGCGGACTGTGGAAGATGACAAGGCCGACAGCTTGCTATTGGTTTATAATCCTGCCAAGGGCGATAAATGGATTGCCGACTTTGTACAGAACCTACATAAAAAGTATGGGTTTAATGGCAATATGCTGGTGGCTAAAGATGGTAAGATCTTATATGAAAAGGCTATTGGATGGGCAGACTACCTGCACCGTGACAGTTTAAAAATCAACTCTGAATTCGAGCTGGCTTCCATTACCAAAACCTTTACCGGTACGGCCATTATGCAATTGATTGAGCAGGGAAAATTAAAACTGACGGATGATGTGAAGAAATTCTACCCGAACTTTCCTTATGAAGGCATCAATGTAAAATTACTGCTGACTCACCGCAGCGGTATGATGAATTACGTTTATTTTACTGATGGCATCTGGAAAGACAAAAAAAAACCAATGAGCAACAATGATGTGATGAACCTGATTGCCGAATATAAGCCCAACCGCTATACCAAACCGGACAACCGCTTTCATTACAACAACTCCAACTATATGGTATTGGCAGCCATCATCGAAAAGGTGACCGGCAAGCCGTATTCTGACTATATGATGGAGCATATTTTCAAACCTGCGGGAATGAAAAACACGCACGTATACTCTACTACTGTATATCCTAAAATCCCTGTTGATGTAGTTGGTCACGACCGCAGCTGGAGATATTCTGTGGTACAGAACTTCCTGGACGGCCCGGTTGGGGACAAAGGAATTTACAGTACAATCCATGATTTAGTATTGTACGACAAAGCCTTGAAAAATGGCAGGCTGTTAACAAAAGCAAGCTTGGACTCTGCTTATCAGGGACATAATAAAGCCATCAATGGCCACTTTAACTACGGTTATGGCTGGAGAATGTTTGATGGTGAGAATGGCAGAAAAGTAGTTTACCACACCGGATGGTGGCATGGATTCAGACACATCTATGTGCGTGATGTGCAGAAGAACATCGTAGTCATCTTCCTGGGCAACCTAACCAATGGCAGTTTAATGCATTTGGATGATTTATATAAACATCTGGGTATGCCGATTATCAGAAAAGGAGCATATTCAGGTACAGGCTCATTACCAGGCAGCGACGAAGACTAATTAAGAAATTTTATCTAAAGCAATACCTCTGCTTCTTTTAGCGAGGTATGTTTTTAAAAGACTATTTTCAGGGAGTTCCAGCTGTGGATCTCCCGCGAGAATATCCATCACTGTTGACCTTGCCTCCTGCAAAATCAATTGATCAGTTGCCAGATTGGCCAGTTTCAATTCCAGTACCCCACTTTGCTGTGTACCGGTCAGGTCTCCAGGACCACGCAGCTGCAAATCGATTTCAGAAATTTCAAAGCCATTATTCGTCTTTACCATCGTATCTAAACGCAAACGTCCGTCTGCACTCAGCTTATTGCCAGACATCAGGATACAATACGACTGCTCGGCACCTCTTCCTACCCTTCCTCGCAACTGATGGAGCTGTGACAGCCCAAAACGTTCTGCATTTTCAATGATCATGATCGAAGCATTCGGTACGTTTACCCCTACCTCAATTACCGTAGTAGCTACCATAATCTGGCTTTTACCATCTATAAACTGCTGCATCTCGAACTGCTTTTCCGCATTTTTCATCTGCCCATGGACGATACTGATCTGAAAATCCGGTCGGGGGAACTGATAACTCATTTGTTCTATTCCTGCTTCCAGATTCAGCAAATCCAGTTTCTCGCTTTCCTTGATCAATGGATATACGACATATACTTGTCGGCCTTTGGCAATCTCTTCCCGCATAAAACCGAACATACGCAAGCGCTGCCCCTCAAAAAAATGACGGGTTTCAATTGGCTTCCTGCCTACCGGCAATTCATCAATCGAGGAAACATCCAGGTCTCCATATAAAGTCATCGCCAGTGTACGCGGGATAGGCGTTGCTGTCATCACCAAAATGTGAGGAGGGATTGCATTTTTACGCCAAAGTTTAGCCCGCTGCTCCACCCCAAAACGGTGCTGTTCATCGATTACGACTAAGGCCAGATTTTTAAAAACTACTTTATCTTCGATCAGAGCATGGGTACCTACCAGGATATCAATTTCTCCGGCTTCCAGTTCCGCATGCAATTTTGTACGCTGCTTTTTGGTACTGCTCCCAGTCAGGATGCCTACTTTCGCCAGTCGGCCATCTAATAGCGAAGTGATAGATTCATAATGCTGACGTGCCAAAATCTCTGTAGGCGCCATCATACAAGCCTGGAATCCATTGTCCTTAGCCAATAACATGCTCATCAGGGCCACAACGGTCTTCCCGCTACCTACATCGCCTTGCACCAGACGGTTCATCTGAATACCACGCTGTGTGTCTGTTCTGATTTCTTTGATCACCCGCTTCTGTGCGCCGGTCAGTTCAAAAGGAAGGATTTCTTTATAAAAAGTGTGAACGCTTTCCCCAACGGAGTTAAACGGATGTCCTTTAAACTTCCATTCTCTGATTTGCTTATTGTGCAGCAGCTGTAACTGGATATAGAAAAGTTCTTCAAATTTCAACCGCCGTTCTGCGCCTTTTAAGGCTTTCACATCTCTTGGAAAATGGATGCTCAGCAGTGCTTCTTTTTTAGTCACCATCTGGTATTTATCCAGAATATAAGCCGGCAAACTCTCTTTTACTTCCGACAGGTGCTGTTCCAATACCAGCGTCTGTAATTTCTGAATCCCTTTACTATCGAGGAAGAATTTTTTAAGTTTTTCCGTGGAGTTATAAACCGGCTGTAAACGAAGGTTTCCGGTGATAGTTGCTGGCCTAGGGTAGTTTTCCAGTTCGGGATGAGAGATACTAAAACCTCCGTTAAAAGCCGTTGGTTTCCCAAAAACGATATATACTTTACCACGCTGCACGTTTTCATCAACCCATTTCAAACTTTGAAACCACACCAATTCTATCGATCCGGTTTCATCGGTTAGACGGGCTACAATCCTTTTCTTATGTTTCTCCCCAATCTGTTCCTTTCCGGTAATCCGCCCCAATACCTGCACATAAGGCAATTCGCTGTTCAGCTCATTTACCTTATAAAACCGGGTACGGTCGATGTAACGAAAAGGAAAATAATTGAGTAAATGATCGTAGGTGAAAATACGCAGCTCCTTTTGCAGGAGTTCCGCACGCTTAGGCCCTACGCCTTTCAGGTACTCGATGGTGGAATCTAAACTGGAAGCAAACAAGAGTTAAATGTTTTTTTTCCTAAAGGTAAGGATATCTTTAATGATGCTCCAATTAAATACGACAACAGAGATGACCAGCAGGAAATAAGCGATCAGTTTATTGGAATCCACCTGTTCACCAAAATAAAAGATGGCCACATTAAAGGCAATAATAGGGTTTACATAAATGATGATGCCCAAGGTAGAAGAAGGAATTCCGATCAGCGCATACAGGCTGAGGAACAGCGGAATGATGGTAAAAAATACCGCCACTACAATGATGTTGCCCCAAAACCAGGCAGAATCAGGGATACCGCCATGCTGAAAAAGATAAAATGGCAGCATGAAGATCACGGCAAGGCCGATTTGCAGCGCCAGTACATTGAGCTTATCCAGGTTTTGCATTTTCCGCTGAATGATCAGGTAAAATGCATAGAGGGAAGCAATGATCACTGACCAAAGTACTTCCACAAAGGAGCCTGTAGCCAGCAAAATGATACTCAGCAAGGCAATGGCCAGGGAGATCAGTTTTAGCTTTGAAAGCTGTTCTTTGAGGAGGATAAAACCACCAAATGCAGTAATCAATGGGCAAACCATGTAAGCAAAGGCTGCCGATTGAAGACTGACATTATTTACGGCATAAATATAGGTATACCAGTTAGAGACAAGGAGCACCGTAGACACAGCAATCTGCAATGCGATGGTGTTCTTTTCTTTTTTCCCTAAACCGGCAATATAATCCAGGTCTTTTCTGATTTGCTTTTTTCTAAAGGCCAGTATCGCAGTCCATAGAAAAACCAGGGAGGTAAAGATCCTGTAATAAAGGATTTCCTCGGAAGGAAAAGCCTTTAAATTTCTTAATGGAATGGAGAAGAAACCCCAGATGGCAAAAGATAAAATGCCGGCAAAGAAATACCTGAGATTAGACTTCCCCAAAACTTATCCTTTACAAGCGATGATAGAAATTTCTACATTTACTCCTTTAGGCAAGCCTTTAACGGCAACTGTTTCACGGGCAGGAAAATTACTTTTGCTGTCGAAGTAAGAACCGTATACTTCATTCACTTCATTAAATAAAGCCATATCGGTTAAGAAAATAGTGGTCTTTACCACATCACCAAAGGTATAAGAAGCCTCTATTAATACCGCTTTAATATTTCTCATCACCTGGTGTGTTTCTTCAGAGATGGAAGTCATGGTCAATTCTCCGTTTAAAGGATTGATGGCCACCTGACCTGATAAGAATAAGAAACCATTTGCTTTTACAGCCTGGCTATAAGGACCAATCGGAGCCGGCGCATTGTCGGTGTTAAATATTTGCTTCATAATTATATAGGTTTATTTTATGCTAAAAAAGCCAGCTGATCAGCTTATAAAGTAAGCCAGCTACAAAAACGGAGATGGCAACGGCATTAATGACGTGCATAATCTTCAGGTTGATATTGGTTGGTCGATTCGGATCTTTTTTTCTAAATAGATACATACGTCTCACAAATGTAGGCATAAAAAAAGAGAGCTTCAAAAATGAAGCCCTCTTTTTTTCAATATTTACTTAGAAATAATTAGTTTCTAGCAGATTCAACACGACGGTTTTGGATACGACCTTCTTCAGTATCGTTAGAAGCGATTGGATTAGCTTCACCATGACCTTTAGTGATTACTTGACTAGCGTTAACTCCAGAGTTAACTAAGTAAGTTTTCACAGAGTTAGCTCTGTCTTTAGATAATTTTAAGTTGTAAGCAGCAGTACCTTCGCTTGAAGCATAACCGTTAACAGTTACTTTACCACCACCATTACGCAATACTGAAGATAATTTATCTAAAGTAGGGTATGATTCAGTTTTAAGAACTGAAGAGTTAAATTCAAATTGGATTCTTTCGAAACCAGTTACATTGCTATTGTCAACTACAGCAACTTCTACTTTAGGTAGAGGACAGCCTGAACCATCAACTGCAACTCCTGCTGGAGTACCTGGACATTTATCGAATTGATCAGCAACACCGTCACCATCAGAATCTTTTTTCAAATCTTCAACAGATTTTTCAACGTTAGATACACGAGTTTTCAATGCTTCAACTTCTTGACGTAATGAAGGATCTTTCAATTCATCATACATTAAAGCTAAAGGATTAACCCAGTCAAGGTTTGGTTTAGATTTAGAACCTAGAGAGAATTCTAGACCTGCATAACCGTAAGAGAATTTATCTTTAGTAGTTGCTTTTGCATATACTCCGTCAAAATTATCACCATCGATGAAGTGCATAGTGTAACCTAAGTTAAATGACACACGGTCAGATACTTTAAATTTAACACCAGCTCCAACTGGGATATAAGCTTCTTTAATGAAGTCTTTATCGCCATTTTCACCAAACTTACCTTTATTGTCTTTTCCGTCAACGATTGGGTTGTAAGCAACTAAACCGTAACCAGCAGTTACGAAGAAGTTAACTGAGTTCTCACGACGTAAGAAATCTACAGTAGCTACGTTAACAACACCTCTTAAGTCAATAGCATATTGCATTTCAGTTTCAAAACCTTTGACACCACCACCTAAAGCGTCTGGACCAGGGTTGTTAGTTCCAGAAACTTTTCCACGGAAAATGTTACCTTCTAAACCGAATGCATGACCTAGTTGTTTTCTTAATGATAAACCATAACCTAAGTTAACGTCCATCTTGTTGAAATCATTAGTACCACCGATAGCAACAAATGGAGATAAAACACCACCGTTAACACCAATAGACCATGATCTGTACTGTGCTCTTCCACCAAATACCTTGGCTGAAGAAGAAGTCGCTGGAGTTTCTTGTGCATTAGCAAGAGTCGTTGCTCCCATTAACGCTACGAAAGAGACTGCAAGACCCTTTTTTAAAGTAGAATAATTCATAATTTTCTTTTTTAAGGTTAAACAAATTAATTGTATAATTTTTTGCGTAGCAAAACTAAACAATTTTTTAAATTCCCACAATAGATATACAAACTCCGTTCCAAAGTTTCGAAGCATGACTAATTGTGTAAATCCAGCGCTGCTGTAAATGAATATTTTTCCAAATAAGAACATACAAATGAACATGCAGTTTTGTTTTAAAAAAATAAAACAAGCTGATAAACAGCACAATAAACGATATTAAATCAAAACAAAGCTCGGCAATCACTATTAATGGGGATAAAGTGTAAAAAATACAAGCTTGATATTTTTTTGACAAAAAATCTTCCTGATTTGGCGCAATTGTCCTAGCGGTTCAGCATCAGATTCCTTTTTTACATACAAACCTGCTATACAGCAAATGTTCCAATTTTAGGGGTTGATCCAGCGATCAGTGAACTTATAAATATTGAAATCCGGTGCTTCTACGGCCTCTTTAATTCCTTCAAGCAATGCCCGCTTGTCTAAATTGGCCATCCGGTAATGCTGAATGATCTTCAATGCCTTTTCGGCAAGCAGGAATGGCCGGCGTTCGTTATTGGCAGCAGCAGACTCCATCAGCCAGGAACAAAGTGCGGCTATTCCTGTATTTTTATCTGCCACTGTTTTAAAGATCGGCGTTTGCTGATGCTGGTGATACATCAATTTCTGCAGGTTATTCGCAAAAGTATCGGCACCTTCCCGATCTGCTTTGTTCACCACAAAAGCCTGTGCAATTTCCATGAGGCCAGATTTAATGTGCTGAATTTCATCTCCAGACTCAGGCACGAGCACGACTACCGTTTTATCAGCTAATCCTGCAATTTCAATCTCCGACTGCCCCACACCTACGGTTTCAACGAAAATCAGATCAAAATTAGCTGCTTTGATCACATCCACCATTTCTATCGTTTTAGCGGAGATCCCACCAAGTGCACCTCTTGTGGCTATAGACCTTATATATACGTTAGGATTATTGAAGTGTTGAGACATGCGAATCCGATCCCCCAGTAAGGAACCAAAATTAAAAGGAGAAGTAGGATCTACAGCCAGAATAGCAATTCGCTTTTGCTGCGCCGTTAAATGCATCGTGATGGCATTGACTAAAGTACTTTTTCCTGCCCCAGGAGGACCAGTAATCCCAATTACAGGCGTTTGATTCAATTCCAGCGACCTTAATAATGCTGCCGCAGGGGCAATGTCATTTTCCACCAGTGTTAAAGCCCTGGCTAGTGCAATGAAGCTGCCTTCTCGTAATTGTGTAAGCAAATGAGCAGATGAATGCATTAAATTATATCTATCTTTGTACAAATAAAGCAATATGTAATTAAGTAGGCGAATGAATTTTAGTATTTCTGTTGTTATTCCGAATTATAACGGAAAATCTTTATTGGCGGATGTTTTACCAAGTGTAGTGATCGCTTTATCTACCCTTCCTTCTTCCAGCGAAATCATCGTAGTGGACGACAACTCGACCGATGATTCCATCGCATTCATCAAAGCGAACTTTCCCGAAATTATTGTTTTAAAAAATGAAATCAACCTTGGTTTTTCAAGGACGATGAACAAAGGCATTTATGCGGCCAGCATGGATCTGGTACTTATCTTAAACAATGATGTGAAATTGCTGCCAGGATATTTTGAAGATCAGCTCTGGTTTTTCGAAAAGCCAGATACCTTTGGTGTCAATGCTACTGTGCTCAACTGGGATAGTGAAATACTCCAGGGCGGCGGAAAACTGATCAGCAGACATCTGTTCAAAATCAAGGCCAATCAAAACTATTACGTTACCGATCTCCCTGCTGATAAAAACGCGCAATACCTGAGTATGTTCCTCGGCGGAACCAATGCCCTCGTGGATAGAAAAAAGCTGCTGCTGCTTCAGGGCTATAATGACTTGTTCAGCCCTTTCTATGTGGAAGATGTAGAACTCTCCCTGCGTGCACTGAGAATGGGTTGGAAAATGTATTATGCACCGACTTCGGAATGTATGCACCAGGTTTCTACCACCATTAACAAATACAATAAAAAGAAGAAAATTAAATACCTGACGCTAAGAAATAAATATTACCTCCATTTTATCCATTTAAGCGGACTGACTTTATTTGGCTGGTATCTGCAGACTTTCCTGGAAATCGCGATGCGCCTGATCACTCTCAATAGGACACACCTGAAAGCCTTCCTGACTTTTATGAAGACTAAAAAGGAAGCTAAAATCGAGAAGTTAAAATTCCAGCAGCTGATGGCCTTAAATAAGGTACCCAACGAAGGCCTATTCGATATCATCAGTAATTATAAGGCAGAAACTTTAGCAAGAATCCAACCAAAAAACAACTAAGGATCAATGTATATTTCAGCCGTCATCATTACGAAAAACTCCGAAAAAACTATAAAACGCTGTTTGGACAGCATCGCAGGTATTGCAGATGAAGTCCTGATTGTAGATTCTGGCAGTACAGACCGCACGCTAAAAATCGCAGAAAGCTTTGGCTGTGTCATTATCAAAACTCCTTGGTTAGGTTATGGCGCCACTAAAAACCTCGGCCACCAGGCTGCCAGATTTCCTTATATTTTATCTTTGGATTCAGACGAGGCCCTTTCCTACGCTTTAGTGAAAGAAATGGAACCTGAAAAACTAAAGCTGCAGGGACTATATGAGTTTAGACGCCTGAACAACTACTGCGGTAAATGGATCAAACATGGTGCCTGGTACCCTGACAAAAAGATTCGCCTCTTTCCTAAAGAGATTTTATGGAACCATGCCGCCAGTCATGAAAAGCTGGTCCTGACAGAGGATCCGTTTTTATATACTTTTAAAAGTCCGATTCTTCATTATGCCTACAGCAGCGAAGAAGAACTGAAGTCGAAAGTAGAACTGTATGCCAGATTAGGCGCAGAAGACAGGAAACACCTGAGCAAAATCGCCGCCGTTGGAAAGATGATTTTCTCCCCTGCACTCAGCTTTGTGAAATCTTACCTGATCAAAAGAGGTTTCTTGGATGGCATAGCTGGCTTAAAAATCAGTTACTACATTGCCCTGGGTACCTTTCTTAAATATAAGTACCTGCTTCAGGGCTAGTGGCTAAGCCTTGATTAAGGCTGGTCACATTTCCAGATACCTACCCTTCTTTAATGTACAAAAATAAAAATTGTAACTTTGGTCGATTTTATCATTTTTAATGAAGACATATTTTAGATTACTGTCGTTTGCGAAACCTATTGAGAAGTTCGCCATCCCTTATATTATTGCTACATTATTAGCCGTATTTTTCAACACCTTCAACTTTACGCTGCTAGCACCTTTGTTAGACACCCTGTTTTTTGACCAAAGCAGTGCTACAGGAGCTATGAAAGTTGCCGGACAATGGGATTTATTGGCCCAGTTCAAAAACTATATCGCTTCCACTGTAGAGCACTTTGGAAAAGAAGAAGCCTTAAAAATCGTATGTGCGGTAATTTTGGCTTCCGTATTACTTTCTAACTTCTTCCGTTATTTATCACAGCGATTCATGGAAGACCTCAGGGTACATACCCTGCTGAACATTAGAAAAACTGTATTTAATAATGTGATGAACATGCACATTGGCTTTTTCAACAACGAAAGAAAAGGCGATATCATCTCTAAAGTATCTTCGGACGTACAGGTGGTACAATTTACCGTAACCAACACCTTGCAGGTAGTTTTCAAAGAGCCCTTGCAATTGCTCTTCTATGTGTTTGTATTGTTCAGCATTTCCGTAAAGCTGACTTTGTTCTCTCTATTGGTGATTCCGGTTTCTGGTTTCATCATCAGCAAGATTGTGAAGCGCCTGAAAGAACAGGCTACTGCTACACATGAGTCCTTTGCAAAAATGATTGGCTTCCTCGATGAAGCATTGAGTGGCATAAAAATCGTGAAAGCTTTCAACTCTACCGAAAGGACAAAAGAAAAATTCCACGCAGAAAACCAGTTCTATTCCAACCTGAACAGAAAAATGGTGAGAAGACAGCAGCTGGCCTCTCCAGTATCACAATCTCTGGGGATTTTTGTCATTGTCATCATTGTATTGTACGGTGGTGGATTGGTGCTGAGCGGAAGTAAAGAGTTTACTGCTTCAGATTTCATCATGTATATTGCGGTATTCTCTCAGGTGATGCAACCAGTTAAAGCCATTAGTGACTCCTTTAGCGGCATTCACTCCGGTATTGCTGCCGGCGAAAGGGTATTGGAATTAATTGATACGGAGCCACAGGTGGTCAACAAACCAGATGCCATCGAATTAAAAGAATTCAAAGAGTCGCTGACTTTCGAAAATGTAAGTTTCAGCTATCAGGATAAAGTCGTTTTAAACAACATTAGCTTAACCGTTCCTAAGGGAAAAACCATCGCATTGGTTGGTCCATCTGGTGGTGGGAAAAGTACTTTAATGGACTTAATCCCTCGTTTCCATGACCCAAAATCAGGCGTAATTAAAATTGACGGACTGAATTATAAAGACTTAACTGTAGAAAGTATCCGCAGTAAAATGGGTATCGTAAACCAGGAATCTTTCCTTTTCAATGATACTATTTTCAATAATATAGCCTTTGCCAATCCTGATGCCACAGAAGAAGAAGTGATCACAGCGGCAAAAATTGCCAATGCACATGAATTTATTCTAGGTCAGGAACAAGGTTATCAAACCTATGTAGGCGATCGGGGTGGAAGGTTATCCGGCGGACAAAGACAAAGGATTTGCATTGCCAGAGCAGTATTAGCCAATCCACCAATCATGTTACTGGATGAAGCGACTTCTGCTTTAGATACAGAATCTGAAAAATTAGTGCAGCAGGCCCTAAATAACCTGATGCAAAACAGGACTTCTATTGTGATTGCCCACCGTTTGAGTACCATTCAGCATGCGGATACGATTGTGGTAATTGAGCAGGGTGAAATCAAAGAAACCGGAAATCATAGCGAACTGATGAGTCATAATGGCTTATACAGACGATTAATAGATATGCAGGCATTTACTGACTAATGATGGGAAACCTTACTGAGCTGTCACGCGCAATCAAACCGACGGATTATCCGTTTGAGTTTTCAATTTGCAGCCTGGTGACTAGAAAAGAGGAATACCAGGAAATGCTGGCCAGCTTTCTGGCTCATGGATTTACCGAAGATTGCTGTGAGTTTTTACATGCAGACAATAGTAAGGAATGCACATTTGATGCCTATACCGGCATCAACCATTTTTTAAAAGAAGCAAAAGGAAAATATGTAATCATCTGCCATCAGGACATCCTGCTGCATAATGATACCATCCAGGACCTGAGGACTAAGCTCTCAGAACTGGACGCATTAGATAAAAACTGGGGTCTTTGCGGCAATGCCGGTGCTGCTGCGCCAAACCATGTGGTGTACCACATCAGTTATCCTGATACCGGTTTAAAAAGCAAAGGTAAATTCCCGTTGAAAGTTGCCGCCCTGGATGAAAACTTTTTGATCGTAAAAAATGAAGCCTGCCTAAAAGTCTCCAATGACCTTTCAGGTTTTCATTTATATGGTGCCGATATTTGCTTACAGGCAGAGCTGAGCGGATTTAATGCTTACGTGATCGCTTTTGATGTGATCCACAAAAGTAAAGGCAATAGAAATGAAGACTTTTACACCATCCGTAAAGCCCTCATCAAAAAATATAACCATTTTTTTAGAAGCAGGTGGATTCAAACCAATACGACTATTTTCCATTTATCGGGCTCTTTCCTTGGAAGACTGGCCGGTAATCCTCTCTCTTTGTTTTTTGCAAAGATGTATTATGGACTAAAGAAGAAAATCTAATCATGGAAGCCCAAATGATCTCTATTGCCCTTTGCACCTATAACGGTGAAAAGCATTTGCATGAACAAATGGACTCCCTGCTGAAACAAGACTATCCAAATCTTGAAATTGTAATTCTGGACGACTGCTCTACAGACCGCACTTATGAATTGCTGCTGCAGTATCAGGAAAAACACCCGCAGATCCGTCTGTCCCAAAACAAAGAAAACCTGGGCTTCAACAAAAATTTTGAAGCAGCACTGTTACAGTGTAAAGGGGAGTTCATTGCGATTGCCGATCAGGACGACATCTGGGAACAGGACAAAATCAGCCAGCTGGCCGTCCAAATCGGAGCTCAGTTCCTGATTTACCATGATTCCCTATTAATTGATGTGGACGGACAAACTACAGGCAGAAAAACATCCAATACCCACCGATTTGTAAAAGGCCAGTGTCCCTCTTATTTGCTGTACAACAACTGTGTTTCCGGACATACCTGTTTGATGAGCAAAGCACTTTTACCTCATTTGCTGCCCTTTCCGGAAGACATCTATTATGATTGGTGGATGGCTTATACGGCGGCCTGTCTTGGTAAAATCGACTACCTTAACTCAGCCCTGGTGAAGCACAGAAGACATGCTTCCAGTTCTACCAGTAAAGATAAAATCAGCGGTAAAGCATTGCGCATTAAAAACCTGAGTCTGTTTCAGACCCACCCTTTAAATCCGGGGCCAACAAAAACGCTGATTAAAGACTTGCTGAATGGTTACGCCGTATTGAAACAGCAATCTTTTTCCAGGGCTTTATGCTGGACACTGCTTAAAAATTCAAAATCAATATTTTATACCCGACGGAAGTCGCTTTTTTCACAAATCAAGTTCATCCTCAAAGAAAGTACCCGTTAACCCTATATGGCAGCTATATCTAACTCCAGCTTAAACAATGGTCCTAAAAAACCAGGCGCAATGAATACCATCGCCTTAAAGTTAAGCCAACTCCTTATTTCTTCCAGCAGATCGAAACCATTGGTAGCGTCTTCAAAAAAAACGTTGTTGGTGATCGACGATTACCTTCCTTTTTATGATAAATCTTCTGGCTCAAAAAGATTATTTGAGCTGTTAAAGCTATTCATCGGGATGGATTTTAAGGTGATTTACCTGCCGGAAGATGGTAAGGCACCTCAGCCCTATGCCGGAGAACTACAGGAAATGGGCATTGAGATTATCGCCGCTACATCTGGAAAGAGTCATGTAGATCAGCTAAAAGAACGCTTGAATGAGTTTCATTATGCCTGGATTTCCAGACCAACACTGAATAAAAAATATCAAAAGATTCTGAATAAAAACACCAAAACCATTTTTGACACGGTGGATCTTCATTATTTGAGGATGCTTCGCCAGGCAGAAAATGAGGGCAATGAAAAGTTAAAACGCAGGGCCCTGAAAACTAAAAAACTAGAACTGGCATTAGCGCTGAACAGCCATGCCACAGTAACCGTTACCGGAATCGAAAAAGACATTCTGGAGAGAGAAGGAATCGAGCATGTTTTCGTCATTCCAAATGTACACTTCCTTAATCCGAACAATAAAAATACGCCTTTTGAGGAACGTAAGGGCATCTTATTTATCGGAGGGTACAAGCATGAACCTAATGTTGATGCAGTAAAATGGCTGGTGGAAGAGATCATGCCGAAAGTATGGGCAACGGATCCAAGCATTCACCTGACCCTTTTGGGCAGTGACCCCAGCGAAGAATTACTAGCTTATAATTCTGATCGGGTTTCTGTTCCCGGATACCTGCAGAAGGTGGCCGATTACTTCTATGAAAACCGGATATTTGTTGCGCCATTAAGGTATGGTGCGGGAATGAAAGGCAAAATAGGCCAAAGTATGGAATATGGCTTGCCTGTGGTTTCTACCAGTATTGGCGTAGAAGGCATGGACCTGATAGATGGCCATAATGTATTGGTTGCCGAAAGCACCAATGATTTTGCCAACCGTATTTTACAATTGTATCAAAATCCGGAACTTTGGTCCTCGATCAAGAACAACTCTATTAAAGCAATAGAAGACTATAGCCCGGCAGAAGTGACTAAAAAGTTGGATAAATTGTTTAAAACGTTGTAATTTTCACGGAATTAGAACGCCTAACATCAACCTGAACCTATAAATGAATCCAAAAATCTCCATAATTACTGTCAATTACAACGATAAAGCTGGACTTCAAAAAACCATAAAAAGCGTTGCCGAGCAATCTTTCAAAGATTTTGAGTTCTTCGTGATGGATGGCGGCAGTACAGATGGCAGCAAAGAGTTACTGGAAGAAAATCCGGCTTTATTTACCCGATGGTTATCGGAACCAGACCGCGGCATTTACCATGCGATGAATAAAGGCATCAAAATGGCGAAAGGCGAATACCTGTTGTTTTTAAACAGCGGCGACAGTTTATACCATTCGGAAGTACTGGCACAGGTAGACCAGGAAATTACCGGGGAACATGGTATCTATTATGGCGATATTATTTATGATGAAATCAGCAAACAGACCGTCAGGACTTTTCCCGATCGATTAACATTCGGCTTCTTTTACGAGCATAACCTCTCTCATCAGGCCAGCTTTATCAAAAGAACACTTTTTGGTGAATTTTTCTATTACAATGAATCCTTTAAAATTGTGTCCGACTGGGAGTTTTTTATCTATGCGATTTGCAAAAAAGATGTTCCATATCAACATATCAACAGTATACTCACTAATTACGATGCTACCGGCCTCTCTTCCAATGTAGACAACCATGTCATGATGAGGAAAGAAAGAGAAGTGACACTGGAAAAATATTTTGCTGCATTTAAAGATGATTATATTTTCTTTCCAGAGCTGCAGCAAAAAAGAATGAAGCAGTTTTTAATTCTGAAACAAAACAAAGTAGCCTGGAGAGTCTTAAAAATGGTCATGAGTGCCATACAGTTCTTCCTGCCCAAAAAGAAAGGATAATCATCAAACCTGATTTTATGAATAATAAAAAATGTGTAGTCGTAATCCCAGCCTACCGAAAATTACAGCCAATTGAGCTTCGTTTTCTGGAAAACGGTCTGCTCAGAACAGCAGGATTTGAACAGGTAATTGTGGCCCCTGATGACCTGATCATTGATCATTCCTTTGGCAAACTCTGCGAGTTACGTGTAGAGCGCTTTCCAAATCATTTCTTTAAAGATATAGCGGGTTATAACCGGCTGATGATTTCTATTGATTTCTACAGTCGCTTTACCGATTTTAAATACTTGCTGACGCTGCAATCAGATGTTTACCTGTTTAAAAATGAATTGGACTACTGGTGTGATCAGGCTTATGATTATATCGGGGCACCATGGTACAAAGCTGCTGTTTTGAAAAAACGTTCACTGCGTGCCTGGGTATTCCGTAACATCCGGCAGCCACTGCTGACCAGGAAAAGAGAAGGTGGCTGGCTGGCCAATAAGGTAGGAAATGGCGGATTGTCTTTGCGGAACATTTCATCGGCTATACACACCTTAAAATTATGTGATGCTGAGTTATTCAAAACCTATTGGAATCCCAGCTCCCATCATTATAATGAAGACATTTTCTGGTCTATAGAAGCACCTAAAATAAACCGGGAATTCCGCATTCCCATCTGGAATCAAGCCTTAAAATTCGCCGTTGAATTTGAACCTCAAAACGCCATAAAGAAATTGGAGGGAGAACTTCCTTTCGGCTGTCACTCTCCAATACTGATGGATCCTGATTTTTGGAAAAAATATATCCCGGAAATGAATTAATATAAAAGTTATTACTTCCTATATTTACAGACGTCCTCGGCCGACTATTTAACTAAAATGCTTCCTGCGAATATTGAATAAAACACTTGCCGAAATCGCATGACGCTAACCTGAATAATGATAAAAATACTCTTCGATCCACAAACATTCAATGACCAAAAGTTTGGGGGAATTTCCAGGTACTATACAGAGCTTTTCACCCAATTTAAGGCGGTTAAGGAAGTCCAGATCGATTGTCCTTTGTTTTACACAGATAATATCCATTACCAGGAAAGTTGCTTTTTCGAAGATAGTTTTCAAAACAAACAGCAATTCCTGATCAGGTTCAGTAAGATTATCCGTCCGTATCTTCCCAGGAAGCTAAAAAAGAGAAATACAGAAAAGACGATTGAACTTTTAAAGGAACAGCAGTTTGATCTTTTTATCCCTACCTATTACGATCCATATTTTATAGCTCATTTAAAGGACAAACCTTTTGTGCTGACGGTACATGACATGATCCATGAGTTGTTCCCTCATTATTTCGGGAATGACCTGACTACAGTTCCAAATAAAAAACTGCTGATTGAGAAGGCAACGAAAATTATCGCGGTCTCAGAGAACACGAAAAAAGACATTTTATCCTATTACCCTCAGACTGATCCTTCAAAAATTGAAGTGGTTTATTTGGCCCATTCTATAAAACCGGAATCCAGCACCGCAACTGAGCTGCCAAAAAAATACGTATTATTTGTAGGCAACAGGTCTTTGTATAAGAACTTCGATTTCTTCTTAAAGGCGATGGCTCCGGCACTAAAACTTCATCCGGATACTCATTTACTGTGTGCAGGCGGAAATGCTTTCACAGCAGCAGAACTGCAATTAATTGCATCCCTGGATATCGAAGCGCAGGTGGTACAGCAGAACTTCCGTGACGAAGAGTTGAGCGCTTATTATAAGCAGGCTTTATTTTTTGTATTTCCATCAGAATACGAGGGCTTCGGAATTCCTGTATTAGAATCAATGGCCTGTGGCTGTCCGGTTATACTTGCCAATCACAGCTCATTCCCGGAGGTTGCAGGAGATGCAGGTGTTTATTTTGAATTGAACAACCATGATGATTTAACCACCAAAATCAATATGCTGCTAAACGAGCCCGAGCAGCGGACTGCCTATCGCTTGAAAGGTATGGCACAGCTGAAAAAATTCAGCTGGAAAAAAACAGCTGCCGAATCTCTTGCTGTTTATAAAAAGGTATTATTTCCTAAAAAACATTAGCTCATGACTAAAAACATCATGGATAGTTATACTATCACGCATGCAATGCCGGAAAATTATGTAGCCGGAGAACTCGATTTCTGTAAGGCTGAGTTTTCCTATGACACCTACAAGGTCCAGCTGATGGATTTCCAGGACTGTGTGGTGAATAGAACTGGTTTTCTTTATGAGACTAAGAAGTTCAAGCTGAACGAGTACTCTTTATTAGATGTGAACCGTTATACCAAATTTCTAACGCACAAGCATTACCTAAAAAAGGTCTTGATCAAGCCCAAAAGAAAATTAGGCCCGGGAAAGTATCTTTTAGTGCATGATGAATGGACCAATGAACACTACCATTGGTTTTGTGATCTATTGCCAAGATTATTTGTGATTAAAGAACAGCTTAAAGATTATATTTTACTCCTGCCAGATTCTCCTTATGTCAGGAATATAGGCTTACAAAGCCTTGAATTTTTTGAACTTCAGCCAGCTGATATAGAGTTTATAAAAGAGAAGGAACTGGTGAAGATGAAAAATGTTTCCATTTTAACACACACCTGCCTTACTGGCTACGTAAATGCGAAGATCATCAGGGAGATGAAGGCATTCACTACTCAAAAATTAAAGCTTGACCCAGCAGCTCCAGCTAGTAAAATTTACATCAGCAGAGATAAAGCCAGGTATAGAAAAATCCTGAATGAACCAGACATCCAGTCCGTTGTTAAAGATTTTGGATATGAGGTGATCAGATATGAAGATTTAACCTGGAAAGAACAGATCGCTCAAACTTCCAGTGCTAAATCACTGGTTTCTATTCATGGTGCCGGATTGATCAATATGTTTTATATGCAGGAACATGGCTCAGTACTGGAGTTCAGAAGAAATAAAATATACCACAATCAATGTTTCTGGCATTTATCACAAGCCCTTCAGCTGAAGTATTATTATCTATTTGGTACGCCAGATGATGATAGCCTCGTGATTGAAGGTAATGGCTGCAACCTGACTGTTGACCCCAATTTACTTAGTAAAACACTTAAAGCTTTGGAAGACCGCCAGGCTTAACCTACCATTTAAATTAATTTCATGCAAAGATCAGAATAATAGAAGCAGTGAACCAACTTGGTTTGCGAGGAACAGAATATGGTCTACAGTTATATAGTAATTATCTTAACAGAACCCAATTTGAGATCACCGTGGTAGCCTAGCTAGAGGGTCGCCGCAGAAAGAAACTTATTGAAGATTTAGGCATTAAGGTTATCGTTCTGAATGGCGATCTAAATCAGTTTGGCGAATTAATCAAAGAAGCCGATGTATTACAATGGCATGGAAATGGTGTTTTAAAACAAGATTTTATGAAGTTGTTAAGGCAAATAAGCCAAATTAGTAATTCAGACCAAGGTTTTTGGATTTTTTGAAAACGCTACTTATGACATGATTAATTACGATATTTTCATATCAAAGATGATTTTAGTAAGGCGTATGAAGCTAGACAGAAAACTAAAGAACAAATTTGAGAACCGCAGAAAGGTATTGCCTTATCCTGTTGATGTGGGCTTCATTAGCAATCAATTGCCTGAACAGGCGGCATTATCAGCCTTCAAAATAGAGAGAAATCTGGATGGTTTCTTTATTGTTGGTAGAATTGCCAGGTCTGATAATGCTAAATTCGATTTATTCACCCTGGGATGCGCTCAAAATATTTGCCGAACAGCTGATCGTATGTGAAAATACTTCGGACTTGCAGGAATTGTTATACTACTATAAAACGATCGATATTTTCCTGGCGGCAAGTGCCATCGGAGAAAACTTTGGAATGGTGATTGCAGAAGCGATGAACTCAGGTACACCTGTGGTGACGATCAGAACTGAAGACCGCGACTATGCACCACCCTTATATTTTAGAGGGCACTGAAAAACTCCCTTAAAAATGAGTAGCCAATAAAAAAGGGGTGAATAAACGTTTTAATGCCTGTTTTCCTTGTCCATTGCAATACTCACCGTTTTATTGATCAACAGGATCAATAGGTCGCATTCTGAATAGGAACTCAACTGGATCTTTTGTTCATAAGATGAAAAATTTAATACTATAAGATCACAAAATCAAATCTCAGTTTTTATAGAAGGCTTAAACCCAAACCCGCTTGTCCCAAACCCCGCAAAAAATCAACAACAATCTTATTAATACAAAAAAGAATATAAAAATAACTTATTATTTAAAATAAAAAATACAAAATTAATTTAAAAATTTATAAAATAATAAATTTCATATTGTATATTTGGTTTCACTAAAACTATATTTAAATTTTATGAGAATCAAATTTTTAGCACTTACTCTACTTGTTTTAACAGCTACTGCATGTAAAAAAGAAGCATCTACAGATTTAATTGAAAAGGAATTGCCAGTAAAGGCTGATAAGGTAGCCGCTACAAGGCTTCCGTCCGATAGTTTAAAAAGCAGCTCTGTAAATGCAAGAGTTGCATTTCAACTTCCATACAAAGAAGAAGTTCCCGGGCGAGTAATTCTTTACAAATTAATCCGATACAAGACAAATCAACATTTCATGGCATCAAGCCAAGAAGCTTATCAATTGATAAATACAATTAATAATGATGGATTTTCGGAATGGCAGGCTGATGGAAGTGTTTTTTATCTTTATGCAACTTCAACACCAACTCAATTTTCAGGACCACTTATACCGCTTTACAGGTACTATCGTCCCAGTAACGGAGATCACTACTTTACTCCTTCAAGTGCCACTCCTAGCCAATACATATCAGAAGGCATAGTAGGATATCTTCAGTCAGGCAAGGATAATATGGCGTTAGGATCTCCCATTTACTCTTATTTCAGTTTGAAAGGCAAATTTGATCGGATATACACTTTTGATTTTAACTGGATCGGGAATGGAAATAGTAATTGGTATTTAGAAGGCATTATTGGGTACCTTTAGACACTCCGAAGATCAAAAAATCTTCTAATATTCGGTAAATAGCAAAGCGATTTAGTACGCTTCAAATTACAATTGAGAAGGAGGGTAATCATTATTTGCTTAATTGCCCCTCACACCACTCTACGTGCCGTAGGTGAGCCGCTAGTCACGCCATGAAAAAGAGACCATATCATCATGATATGGTCTCTTTTCTATCAACTTTATCACGCCGTTCGCTGCTAAGACCTTATTTTTTTCCAGAACCGGGAAAAGAAGTTCTTCTTTTTTACGGAACCTTGATTTTTAGTTTTAAAGCTTTTCAGCTCCCCAGAGTTCAGTATCTCATCGATTGTTCCTTTAAAAAAGGTCAATTTAGGCCAGATATGCGAATCCAGGGGATGAAAATTCCTTAGAAAATTATAATTGTGCTCATCTATCGCATCCCATAGTTTAAAAAAACTTTTGGTATTGAAATCATCCTTATGTCCCCAATTGTCGAGCTTCTGTTGAATCTCATCTGCTGATCTCGCCCAACTCTGGTGCAACAATAGATTGTCCCAATGCAATTTTTCATTCTCTGCATTATTATTTCTGGCGAGGTCATATACTGGGTGATTGGTAGCCAAACACAGGGTTTCAAAGGAATCATCAATCAACAGGAAACCCGCAGGCAACTCTTTAAATAAAGTAGCGACACTACAATAGATGCTCGTCGGTTTAACCGGCTTATAGGCCTTTAGCGCCGCCACAAAGCCTTCAAAATCTACATAGTACTCATCAGCGTCAATTTGAATATACCAATCTGCCTTGCCCATCTTTTGAGCTAATAAGTTTCGTTCTCTGGTTTCACATGCCATTGCGCCCAGACTTGGAACATAAAACTGGTCTTTATAAATTGTGATTTTCTGATCTTTATCAAATGCTTTCAGCCATTCCCAAAACTGGGGATCAATTTCTAATGTAGCACCGGCCCAGGTTTTCCCATCTACATCTACGGCAAAATAAATTTCATCTACAAAATCATAGATCCTGGGCAATGATGTTTTCACAAACTCGTAATCGTAGGAAATCAAGTAACCTGCTTTAATGGTAGTCATTAATTCTTATATTTTTATGCGTAAAAAAACCGCCACAGAGGCTGTGGCGGTTAGTTATTTTATGTTCAGGAAAGATTACAACTTCCTTTTTACTTCTACTTGTTCGTAAGCTTCAACGATGTCACCTACTTCGATGTTGTTAAAGTTCTGAATGTTCAGTCCACATTCATAGCCTCTTGATACTTCTTTCACGTCATCTTTATAACGTTTCAACGAAGCCAGTTCGCCTGTGTAAATTACTACACCATCTCTAACGATTCGGATTTTGCTGTTACGAGTGATTGTACCATCCAACACCATACATCCGGCAATTGTACCCACTTTAGTGATTTTGAAGGTATCTCTGATCTCCACGTTAGCGGTGATTTTCTCTTCAAATTCTGGAGCTAACATACCTTCCATCGCTGCTTTAATCTCATTGATTGCATCGTAGATGATCGAGTAAAGTCTGATGTCAATTTGTTCTGCCTCAGCAAGCTTACGCGCTCCTGGGGAAGGACGAACCTGGAATCCGATGATGATCGCATCAGAAGCAGAAGCTAACAATACATCAGATTCAGAAATCTGACCTACTGCTTTACTAATGATATTGATTTGAATTTCTTCCGTAGACAGTTTCAATAATGAGTCAGATAATGCCTCGATTGAACCATCCACATCACCTTTAACAATCAGGTTCAGCTCTTTAAAGTTACCGATAGCCAAACGACGACCGATCTCATCCAAGGTAATGTGTTTCTGAGTACGAAGACCCTGTTCACGCATTAACTGCAGACGTTTGTTGGCAATTTCTCTTGCTTCAACTTCACTTTCCAGTGCATTGAATCTATCACCAGCTGTAGGTGCTCCCTGCATACCCAATACCTGTACTGGTACAGATGGGCCTGCTTTATCAACTTTCTGACCACGTTCGTTAAACAACGCTTTCACACGTCCGCTATAACTACCCGCTAAGATCGGATCACCGATTTTCAAAGTACCTGCCTGAACAAGAACCGTAGTGACAATACCACGACCTTTATCCAATGTTGCTTCAATTACACTACCTGTAGCACGTTTGTTAGGGTTGGCTTTAAGGTCCAGCATTTCTGCTTCTAATAATACCTTCTCTAATAACAAGTCTACGTTTAGTCCGCTCTTACCTGAAATCTCCTGAGATTGGAAAGTACCTCCCCAATCCTCTACAAGGATATTCATTGTCGATAATTGCTCGCGTATTTTTTCTGAGTTTGCACCCGGTTTATCAATTTTGGTAAAGGCGAATACCAATGGTACGCCTGCTGCCTGAGCATGTTGGATTGCTTCTTTAGTCTGAGGCATTACTGCATCATCCGCTGCAACCACAATGATGGCAATATCGGCAACTTTCGCACCACGTGCACGCATCGCTGTAAAGGCTTCGTGACCTGGAGTATCTAAGAAAGTTACTTGTTTACCGGTAGGTGTGGTTACCATATAAGCACCAATGTGCTGTGTAATACCACCGGCTTCACCAGCCACTACGTTTGCTTTACGAATATAATCCAGCAATGAAGTCTTACCGTGATCGACGTGACCCATAATAGTCACCACCGGTGCTCTCGGTACTAAATCTTCTTCGCTATCTTCTTCTTCGATCAGGATATCGCTTTCATCATCCGGTTTCACGAATTGAATTTCGTAACCGAATTCATCCGCAACAATCGTCAATGTTTCTGCATCCAGACGTTGGTTAATAGATACGAACATACCTAAACTCATACAAGTTCCGATAATTTTCGTTACTGGCACATCCATCATCGTAGCCAACTCATTTGCCGTAACAAATTCCGTCACCTTTAATACTTTGGATTGTGATTCCAGCTCCATTGCTGCTTCGTCTGCAGAAAGTGCCACATCATCACGTTTTTGACGACGTAATTTTGCACGCTGTGCGAACTTACCAGATTTACCTGCTCCACTTAAACGGGCAAGTGTTGCTTTGATCTGATCCTGGATTTCTTTTTCCGTAGGTTCTTCTTTAGGACCGTTACCAGGAGACCCCGGTTTATTGTTCCTAAAGTTAGGCCTGTTGGCAGTGTTATTCGTATTGTTCCTGAAATCAGGTCTGTTGGTAAAAGTAGGTGCTGGTTTCGGCGCTGTCGTGCCTGTTCCTGCAGCTCCTGGCGCCGCTTGATTTCCTCCGGAAGTATGACCTCCCTGACCAGGATGGCCTGGAGTCTTTTTACGCTTACGCTTTCTCTTTGCATCATTGCTGTCTGCCGATGAGGCTACAGGTGATGATTTACGATCAGGTGTTACCGGTAATACAATTTTACCGATGATGTTTGGTCCTGATAGTTTTACAGAACGTGCCTTAATGACTTCCACACCGTCAGTTTTTTCAACTTTCGGAGCTTCCGCTACTTTAGGCGTTTCAATTATTTTTGGTGCTTCCACTGGTTTTGGAGTTTCTTTTACTTCTGGCTCTATTTTAGCAACAGGTTGCTCAACAGGCTTTGGAGTCTCTTCCACCTTAGGTTGTTCCACAGGTTTAACCACTTCTGCTTTTGGGGCTTCTACTGGTTTCTCAACTGCTTTCTCTTCTACAAGTGCTTTCTCCGCTGGAGCAGGGGCTGGTGTTGGTTCCACTACTTTAGGTGCTTCAGCAACTGGCTGAGGCACTTCTGGCGCTTCGTCTTTCTTCACCGGACGGGTTTTAGTATTTAAATCATCTAAATTGATTTTCCCTACTATTTTCACACCCGGCAATGCTCCCTCTTCAGGTTTCTCTTCTGTTTTTTCCACTACAGGAGCCACCGGTTTTGCCGGAGTTTCTTCTTTAGCTTTCTCTACAGGAGGAGTATACGAATGAAGGTTCTTAATTAAGATGCCTTCATTTTCGAATTCTACATTTTTTCTAGGTGCTTCTGCAGCTTTTTCGGCTGCTTCCGGCTCATCACGACGAATTTTACCAATAACAATCTGATTGGCTTCTTCTTTTACGATCTTATCGCCCTGAAACTCTTTCAACAGCGCATTATACATGTCGCGGGAGAGCTTAGTAGTGGGTTTATTCTCAACAGAAAAGCCTTTCTTTTCTAAAAACTCAACGGCCGTAGCTATGCCTACGTTAAGTTCCTTAACTGCTTTAAATAAAATTATTGGTTTGTCGTCTGACATTGATATCCTATTTTTCTTTTAATTCTTATACAAAAGTAACGTTTATTCTTGTTTATTTCATGCGTATGTGATTTGTTTTTAATGGCCACATAATTTTGACTGTTCAAGTTAACGTTTTATTCAAACTCTGATTTTAATATACTCATCACTTCTTTAACGGTTTCTTCTTCAAGGTCGGTACGTTTTACCAACTCGTCAATTGAAAGTGAAAGTACACTTTTTGCGGTATCACAACCGATTGATTTCAGCTCATCAATGATCCAGCTGTCGATTTCATCTGAGAATTCTTCAATATCCACATCCTCATCTTCTTCGCCTGCTTCACGATAAACATCGATCTCATAACCGGTTAATTTACCAGCTAATTTAATATTATGTCCACCTCTACCGATCGCCAATGAAACCTGATCTGGTTTCAAATATACCGAAGCGTGTTTCGTTTCGTCATCTAACTTAATAGAAGTGATTTTTGCCGGGCTCAATGCTCTGGTAATATATAATGAAACGTTGTTGGTGAAGTTAATCACGTCAATGTTTTCATTTTTAAGTTCTCTCACGATACCATGTATCCTTGAACCTTTCATACCTACACAAGCACCAACCGGATCAATCCTGTCGTCATAAGACTCCACTGCAACTTTCGCTCTTTCTCCTGGCTCACGCACGATTTTCTTGATGGTGATTAAGCCGTCAAAAATCTCAGGAACCTCAATTTCAAACAAACGCTGTAAGAATTCAGGGGCAATCCTTGAGATGATAATTTTTGGAGTTGCATTGATCATATCTACTTTAAGAATTACCGCGCGAACAGTATCTCCTTTTTTGAAATAATCAGCCGGGATTTGTTCCGTTTTTGGCATCATCAACTCGTTGCCTTCATCATCCAGCACCAATGTTTCTTTCTTCCAAACCTGATAAACTTCTCCGGTTACAATCTCACCAACTCTATCTTTATATTTTTTGAAGATCTCGTCTTTCTCTAATTCCAGTACTTTAGATACCAGGGTCTGGCGTGCAGCTAAAATTGCTCTACGTCCAAAGCTCTCTAAAGTGATCTGCTCAATGTAATCGTCGCCAACTTCCATATCAGGATCTAAGCGCTTTACTTCAGACAGTTCGATCTCCAGGTCATCATCTTCAGAAAAACCATCCTCCATCACCTTTCTTGTACGCCAGATTTCCAAATCCCCGTTGTCCGGGTTAACGATGACGTCACAATTCTCATCTGTACCGTATTTTTTACGCAACATACTGCGAAATACCTCTTCCAGCACACTAATCACTGTAGGACGGTCGATATTCTTGAACTCTTTGAATTCCTGAAATGAATCGATTAAATTAATATTGCTCATTTTTATTTAAATGAAATTAAAACCTTTGTTTCTGTTATACTACTAAAGTCGATACTGGTTACTTCCAGTGCCGCCTTTTTACCTTTTTCTTTAACCTTCGCTTCGATGGTTATGCCGTTCTCTTCAACAGAAAGCAACTTACCTTCTTTAATCTCGCCACCACTTAGCTTCACACTTAACTCTCTGCCAATGTTTTTTACATATTGTCTTTTCAGTCTCAGCGGTTCACCAACACCTGGTGAGGATACCTCTAAATTATAAGCTTTATCAATGGTATTTTCTTCTTCCAAATGAAAACCTACATGTCTGCTGATCGCTGCACAATCCTGGATACTAATCCCTTCGTCGCCATCAACATGAATAATAAGCTTATTGTTTGGAAGCATTTTAACTTCTACCAAAAACAACTCCGGCCTATCCGAAATCTTCTCTTCAACTAACTCTGTTACTCTTTTTTCTGCTTGCATAACCAATTTGCTAATAAAAGAAAAGAGGGGACTCCTGTCCCCTCTTGCCCTCTATTACAGTGCAAAGATATGAAATATTTTCACAAAATAAAAATGGAATCGATGTTATGTGTAATGTATGTGCAACTTTTTCAGCAAGATACGGAACAGAATGCAGGCCTTTGAAAGCGCTTGATTAGCGGTTCAGGACCTTTTGCTGCGGCTTAATGGTATAGCTTAATTTTCCTTTGACAATTTCTTCGGGCTTGGCGAACTGAATATTCAGGTGCGTAATGACCAGATACTCGCGGCCCTTTACAAAAGGTTGTATCGGACTGAACACAAGGTTGCTGTCCGCCACACTGATCGTTCCCGGAATCGCTTCTTCTCTAATGACCGAATCCTTTTCAGAAGGGGTTTGCAGGACTGAAATTAAATCTTGTAAAACAGAATCTCTATTCTTAAGCCCCTGCAGTTCCAATAAACCTCTTGGATCAATGTGCGAAAACACGATCTTTGAACTGTCTGCAGAGAAATCTATAGAAAGTGGCTTATTATTTGCATCGGAACATCCGGCAAGGAAAAGGCTGGCAACGCCCAGCAATACCGGCCTAACAAAGTATTTAAACATATCACTAAATTACGCATTATGAAGATCATTGTAGAAATTTTATTATTGGGACTGGCGGTATTTCTGGGCGCCAAAATTATCCCTGGGGTCCATGTAGACAGCTATTGGACAGCCGTTCTTGCCGCAGTGCTGATTTCACTGGCAAATGCCACCATTGGAACCATTTTAAGAATCTTCACTTTACCGATTAATTTTCTGACCCTAGGATTGGTTTCCTTCATCATCACCGTATTGATGATTTTACTGGTAGACAACATGATGAGTACCTTCAATACAAGCGGCTTCTGGGCTGCAGCCTTATTGGCGATTGTAGTTGCCGTAATCAAGGGATTACTAGGCAGTTTACTGGGAACCGAGAAAGATTAAATTTTAAAATTATTGTCTGGATAGTGACCGGGAAGTGTTCGGGAAGAGAAGGGCCTTATAATAGGGAGCGGAAGGGGTTCGCGTAGGGTTCAGGTAGCGTTACCTTAGTTCCTGCTATCCAGACCCTAACCGAACCTTTTCCTCCCTCTAAAGCCCATCAGGTCTCTTCCCGAACCATACGGGAGGCCTATCGCAAACAAAAAAAAGGCAGCGATGAGGCTGCCTTTTTTTACTGGCAAAGAAAATCTCTACCAGTAAATGCTGAAACATTTTTATCTCAAAATCTCTCTGGAGATCACCATTTTCTGAATTTCTGTAGTACCTTCATAAATTTGGGTGATTTTAGCATCCCTCATCATACGCTCTACATGGTATTCTTTTACAAAACCATAACCGCCATGAATCTGAACCGCTTCAACGGTCACCTCCATCGCTACTTTAGATGCATATAGTTTTGCCATAGAACCGGCTAAAGTATAAGATAAGCCCTGATCTTTCATCCATGCTGCTTTATACACCAGCATTCGTGCGGCTTCAATACTTGTAGCCATATCGGCCAGCTTGAAGGCAATCGCCTGATGTTCTGCAATTGCTTTACCGAATGACTTACGTTCTTTTGAATAAGCCAAAGCCAGTTCGTACGCTCCTGCAGCAATCCCTAAGGCCTGCGCAGCGATACCTATACGACCGCCTTCCAGGGTTTTCATTGCGAAAGTAAAACCAAATCCATCATCACCGATCCTGTTTTCTTTAGGAACCTTAACATCATTAAACATGAGTGAATGGGTATCAGAACCACGAATGCCCATTTTATTTTCTTTTGGACCCACGGTAAAACCTTCCATGCCTTTTTCTACGATAAAAGCGTTGATGCCTTTATGTTTCAAACTGCGGTCGGTTTGTGCAATCACCAGATAAGTGGAAGCCGTATTTCCATTAGTAATCCAGTTTTTCGTGCCGTTCAACAGGTAATAATCGCCCATGTCTACCGCAGTGGTCTGCTGGGAAGTGGCATCTGATCCGGCCTCAGGCTCTGACAGACAGAAAGCACCGATTTTTTCGCCTGCAGCCAATGGCTTCAGGTATTTCTCTTTTTGGAATTCTGAACCATAAGATTCCAGTCCATAACAGACCAGCGAATTGTTGACAGAAACCACCACGGATGCAGAAGCATCAACTTTCGACAACTCTTCCATCACCAGGACATAAGATAGCGCATCGAGCCCGCTGCCATTATATTTTTCTGAAACCATCATTCCCAGAAATCCAAGTTCACCCAACTTTTTTACTTGCTCGGCAGGAAATTTCTGGTGCTCATCTCTTTCGATAACTCCGGGCTTCAGTTCAGTCTGTGCGAAATCCCTGGCCGCCTGTTGAATCATCGATTGTTCTTCACTTAATTGAAATAGCATAATTATATAGATAAAAATATACGTACTGCCAAATTTAGTATTTCTAGATCAGATTACTATGGCTGCATAGCATTATTTTACACTATACCGTTTGCTGCTATTTTAAAAGGCGATTGTTATCGTCAGGAAAAACAAGAACAGGATGGTATTTCTTCGCTTCTTCAATTGGCAGGGAGCCAAAAGACATAATGATCAGAATATCGCCGACTTGTACTTTTCTGGCTACGGCACCATTTAAGCAAACAATACCGGTTCCGCGTTCGCCCTTAATTACATAAGTTTCAAAACGTTCTCCGTTGTTGTTGTTTACAATCTGCACCTTTTCATTGGCAATGATCTGAGCAGCATCCATCAGGTCCTGATCGATAGTGATACTACCTACGTAGTTCAATTCTGCCTGTGTTACTTTAACACGGTGTATTTTCGATTTTAATATCTCGATAATCATAATTCAAAGTTACGAATTTTTGTAATTAGGGTGTTTAATAGATTGTCAGTTGAGGAGCATATTATCAATTAACCGAGTCTGACCCACCTTTGCGGCCACTAGAGCTACGATATCCGGTTGATTTTTATCGGCTTCCGGAAGCAAGGTTTTCCCATTTGCAATGGTAAAATAGTCCAGATCCACACCAGGAATGGCAGTGATCATCTTTTTCGCATTTTCCAATAATTCCGGAATGCTGACTGTTTTAAAATTATCCTTTACATACTGCAGTGCTTCGCTTAATACCAGGGCATTTTTACGATCATCTTTGGTCAGGTGGATATTTCTGGAACTCATCGCCAGGCCGTCGTCTTCTCTGATGATCGGGCAGGAAATGATCTGAACCGGCAGCTTAAAATAGGCCACCATATTCTCAATCATCAGCACCTGCTGAAAATCTTTTTGTCCGAAGAAAGCAAGGTCTGGATTTACGGCATTGAACAGTTTGTTCACGATTTGTGTGACGCCCTGATAATGCCCTCTCCTGAATTCACCTTCGAGTAAAAACTCTGCCGGGCCCAGGTCAATATGCCATTCCTCAGGCTCAGGGTACATTTCCTGCACAGAAGGCATGAATACCACATCACATCCTGCAGCTAAAAGCATATCCATATCATGCGCTAAAGGGCGAGGATATTTCTCCAGATCCTTAGGATCCGTGAACTGCGTTGGATTTACAAATATGCTGCAAACCACTACATCAGCATACTGCTGCGCAACCTCAATCAGGGACACATGTCCTTTGTGCAAAGCACCCATAGTAGGCACTAAAGCAATTTTCTGTTGACCCAATTTTATTGGTTCAAGCAACGACTTTAACGCTGCGATGGTGTTTATAACTTTCAAACTAGCCTATAAAATTTCAAAGGGCAAAGTTGGTTAATAATACATTCCAAACAAAACATCTTGCCTATATAATTGATAAATGTTATTATTTTGCTTACCTTTGCCCCTTGATAATCTTTTCTTTAACATAATTATTTATTTACAGAATATGGAGATGGCCAAAACGAAGCTACTGATTGTTACACACGAGATGTCGCCTTTCCTTGAACTCACTAAAATTTCAGAAATTACCCGTCAACTACCACAGGCGATGCAAGATAAAGGATTTGAGATCCGTATTTTGATGCCTAGATTCGGGAATATTAATGAAAGAAGGAACAGATTGCACGAAGTGATACGTCTTTCAGGAATGAACATTATCATCGATGATAATGACAACCCTTTAATTATTAAAGTTGCCTCTATTCCAGCTGCTCGTATGCAGGTTTACTTCCTGGATAACGAAGATTATTTCCAACGCAAATACGTTTTTAGAGACAAAGAAGAAAAATTCTATGCGGACAATGATGAGAGAACGATCTTCTTTTGCAAAGGTGCACTGGAGACGGTTAAGAAACTAGGATGGGCTCCGGATATCGTACATTGCCACGGCTGGATGACTTCTTTAGTTCCCGCTTACATCAAAACTTCGTATAAGAATGATCCTACTTTCAAAAACGCGAAAGTGGTATATTCAATCTATGAGAACTGCTTTACAGAGAAGCTTCATGTTGACCTTCACAAAAAGGCTGTCATGAATGCGATGACACTTGAGGACACAAAAATGTTTGAAAATGCCGACTGTAATACCTTGCATATCGGTGCGATTACTTACTCAGATGCTGTAGTTTTAGCACATGATAAAATCGATGCTGATGTGTTAAAATTTGTTAAAGATTCTAATAAACCAACTTTAGCCTTTAATTTAACCGAGGATTTCGAAAACTTCTACTCTTTATATGAAGAGATTTCGGATGAAGAATTGGTTTCTATAGCATAAACTCAGGTATTATTAATTTAAATATGAAATTTACAAAACAAGACTTATTAACCATGTTGATAGGTCTTTTTCTTTTTCTTCGTGTAAAGATAACAACACGATTGGCCTTGCTCCAGATGGCGATGCCATTTCCGGAGATTTATACGATAATACAACGCTTACCTCCCGCACTCAGCGTGAAGACCCGGTTGCTGCCAGTGCACTAGCCAGGTTTCCAATTGGTTTGATGGTTGATCCTGTGTTTGGAACCTCTGAAGCTGGAGTTGCGATGACGGTAAATATCCCTTCGGTAGGTTACCGCTTTGGAAATAACCCAGTTGTCGATTCCGCAGTATTGGTATTGCCATACTCCACTCAGTTTTACGGTGACTCTACCGCAAAGTATGATTTCGCGGTAAAACAATTGACCGTAGACATGTCATTAGAGACTAGCTATTTAAGTAGTAAAGAATGGTTCAAGAACACAAGTGACGTTTTAGGTACAAATCTGGACCACCAGCAGCGCCCAACTACCAGCTTTAAAGTAACCAACATTGTAACCGGCAAACCGGATACAGCAGCAACGGTTGCTCCTCAGCTTAGAATTCGCCTGAATCCAACCATGATTCAGAATAGAATTGTAAAACTGGACACCAATGTTTACGCTAGAAACGACCTGTTTACCAGTAAGTTTAACGGCCTTTATGTGAATGTCACCAGAGCAACAGGTGTTGGTGCAATGGCATTTTTCAATTTTGATCAGATAACGGATGTAAATAATGGTGCAAAACTACAGATCTATTACCGCAAAGATGGAACGAGCCCATTAACGTTTGATACGGTTTCTGTAATTTTCCCGATCGATAAAACGACTTCCCCAGTGAGTGCTTATGTGAAGCATACTTATACTGCTGATATCAATACACAATTAAACGACCCTTCTGCTACGCAATATCCAAAAACTTATATACAAGGCTTAACAGGCTTAAGAAATAAGATCGGTTTTGATTTTAGCGAATTTAAGACCCTGACTGCCGGGTCGAAAGTATCGGTTAACAAAGCAGAACTGGTGATTGACCTAAGCCCTGAAGATGATGTTTATTTTAAACCTGCACCAAGATTGAGACTGTACAGATATGATGCCGCAGGCTTAGTAACTAACCTTCCAGACAATGACCGTGCGGTAACTGGTGTAACTGCCGGAGATCCAAGAGCACTTCCAGCACAGGAATTATTTGGCGGATACTTTGATTCTGTCAACAGAAGATACATTTTCAGTATTACTGCCTATGTTCAGGATTTAATAGATGGAAAAAAACAGGACTATGGTACATTTATAGCACCAACGCCAAGTACAGAATTCACCTTAAGTCCTTGGGCCGCCTCTGCGGAACGTTCCATTTTACTGGCACCAGTAAAAAATGCCCCAGCCGGAACAAAACGTATGAAGTTGAACATCTTTTATACAAAAGTGAGATAATTTAATCCCAACCATATTCTAATCCCCGAGATTCATTAATTTCGGGGGATTTATTTTTTTAAAACATTTTTTCTATGTGTGGAATAGTTGGTTATATTGGTCATCGGGAAGCTTGGCCAATCGTCCTCAAAGGACTGAAAAGATTAGAATACCGGGGTTACGATAGTGCAGGAATTGCATTGTTGAACGATACCGGCTTAAATATTTATAAAAAAGCAGGAAAAGTTCAGGAACTAGAGAATTTTTCTGTAGGAAAAGACCTTTCCGGAACAATCGGGATTGGACATACCAGGTGGGCAACCCATGGTGCACCATCTGACCGAAATTCTCATCCGCATACTTCTAACAGCGGCAAATTGTCCATCATCCACAACGGAATCATAGAAAACTATGCTACGCTAAAGGAAGAACTGATCAACCGTGGTCATGAGTTTAAAAGTGATACGGATACAGAAGTACTGGTTCATTTGGTCGAAGAGATCTATAAGAATGAAAACACAGATCTTTATGAAGCGGTTAGACTGGCCTTGAATGAGGTAACGGGTGCCTATGCCATTGTGTTAATGGATGAGGATCAGCCAGAACAGCTGATTGCGGCAAGAAAAGGAAGTCCTTTGGTCATCGGTGTAGGTACAGGTGAGTATTTTATTGCTTCGGATGCGACTCCGATCATTGAGTATACTAAAAACGTGATTTACCTGAACGATAATGAGGTAGCACTGATAAAACGCGACGAGTTATTGATCAAAAGGTTGGACAATGTGGTTCAAACACCATATATCCAGGCCCTGGAATTGAAACTGGAAATGCTGGAAAAAGGCGGATATGAGCATTTCATGCTAAAAGAAATCTTTGAACAGTCCCGTTCTATCCGTGATTGTATGCGTGGCAGGATCTATCCTAATGAGGGAATCGTGCAGCTCGGCGGAATTAAAGAATATGCTGATAAACTGAAAAATATTGATCGTATTATCATCGTTGCCTGTGGTACTTCATGGCATGCCGGTTTGGTGGCGGAATACCTGATCGAAGAATATGCAAGAATTCCTGTGGAAGTAGAATATGCTTCTGAATTCAGGTATAGAAATCCGATTATCACCGAAAAAGACATCGTGATTGCGATTTCTCAATCCGGAGAAACGGCAGATACCATGGCAGCTATTGAAATGGCCAAAGAAAGAGGTGCTACTATTTTTGGAGTTTGTAACGTAGTCGGTTCTTCTATCCCAAGATTAACGCATGCAGGAGTTTATACACATGCCGGACCAGAAATCGGGGTAGCTTCTACCAAAGCATTTACCGCTCAGGTAACGGTGTTGACGCTAATGGCCTTCTATATGGCGCAGCAAAAAGGCACCATTACTAAATCTAAACTAGTAGAACTATTAACAGAATTGGATTCTATCCCAGATAAGATTCAAAAAGCATTAGAATCTAACGATTTGATCCAAGAAATTGCAGCAAAATTCAAAGATTCAAGAAACTGTCTATTCCTTGGAAGAGGCAGCGGATTCCCCGTTGCACTAGAAGGCGCTTTAAAGCTCAAGGAGATCTCTTATATCCATGCGGAAGGCTATCCAGCCGCCGAGATGAAACACGGCCCTATCGCCTTAATTGACGAGGAAATGCCAGTAGTCGTGATTGCAACGAAAAACTCTTCTTATGAGAAGGTAATCAGCAATATTCAGGAGGTGAAAGCAAGAAAAGGAATTGTGTTGGCAATTGTAACCGAAGGAGACACAGAAGTAAGGAAAATGGCAGATTACTGCATCGAGATTCCGGATTCAAGTGAGGCTTTCTTACCATTATTAGCTACGATACCTTTGCAGTTATTGTCGTATCATATTGCATTAATGCGCGGCTGTAACGTTGATCAGCCAAGAAACCTGGCGAAATCCGTTACGGTGGAGTAAGTATTTATTGATACTGAAAACGTGGATATAAAAAAACGGATTGGAATTCTTCCAACCCGTTTTTTTATGCTGATTTAAAAAGGTAAATCTCCTGAAACCTCTGTTGGATCCAGGTACTCTGTTTCACTTTTTGGCGTCGTATTTTCAGTGGTTACCGGTGTATGCTCAAAATCACTTTTTCTACCTAAGATGGTAAAATTTTCAGCGACAACTTCGGTTACATATTTTTTTACTTTTTCACGATCTTCGAAAGAACGGGTACGCAGCTTTCCTTCAATATAGACCAATTTCCCTTTCTGCAAATATTTGGAGGCCACTTCTGCCAGGCCTCTCCATAAAACAATGTTATGCCATTCCGTCTGCTCAATGCGCTTACCATCTTTGTTATAGGTCTCTGATGTTGCCAATGGAAAACTAGCTACAGTTACCCCTCCTTCTAAATGTCTAACTTCAGGATCTTTGCCTAAATGTCCGACTAAAATAACTTTGTTAATACCTGACATGGAATCTATTTTTACTGTTTAATTGAATTGGAATTCATAAAATTTGCAATTACTTTAGGTTGAGGCAGCTCCTCAAATTCTGCCAGGGATACCCATTTTATTTCTGCATCCTTCTTAAAGTTAATGATATAATTGTCTAAAACAAAAAATTGAACATATATAGTTTGGTGTGTCAGTAAATGTTTTTGCTGGGTTATTGGACTGATCAGACAGTCGGACCCAAAGTTATTTTTTAATTCTGACAGAAAACTTTCATGGGTTTCCAGGTAATTTTTTTCCGTTTCTATTAATGGGAAATCGTACAATTCCTGCCATACATCACCAGCAATCCGTTTTTTTACCAGCAGGTTTTCTCCATCCTGACACACAAAATAATTGAAATAACGAGTACGCTTTTTCAGTTTTTTCAGTTTCAAAGGAAGTACATTGACCCGGTCATTTGCCCTGGCATAGCAGCTAGACTGAACCGGACAACTTACGCAATCCGGAGATTTCGGCTTGCATTGCAGCGCACCAAATTCCATGATGGCCTGGTTGTAAATGGAAGGGTTCTGACCTTCGATCAAGGCATTGGCCAGGGCTGTAAATTCCTTCTTTCCCTCGGTACTGTTGATGGCTGTTTCTATGCCAAAATACCGGGACAATACGCGAAAAACATTCCCATCCAAAACGGCTCTGGATTCGTTGGCCGAAAAAGAGGAAATAGCTGCTGCGGTATATTCACCGACCCCTTTCAGCTGCACCAGTTCCTCATATTTTTGCGGAAAAACACCACCATAATTCTCCTGGATCTGCCTGGCAGTAAACAGCATATTTCTGCCTCTGGAATAATAGCCTAAACCTTGCCATAATTTAAGGATCTGAGCCTCTGTGGCATTCGCAAAATCATCGACGGTAGGATAGTTTTGCAAAAACCGCTGAAAATAAGGGAGGCCTTGTTCCACACGGGTTTGCTGCAAAATAATTTCAGACAGCCAGATCACATAAGCGTCGGTAGTGTCTCTCCAGGGAAGCTCCCTTTTATTGATGGAATACCATTTAACGATTTCTCTCTGAAAACTCATAAGCGCAAAAATACGCGGTAAATATTTATTTTTACTAAAACTTGCAATTCGGTGATATTCTTGGCGACAAATAAATCATCTTTTATTTTCCTATCTCATTAAAAAGCAATACTTTTGCAACCCCAAAACACTTATAAAGTATATAACACACTATAAATTAATAACAGAGAATATGACTAAGGCAGATATTATTTCAGAAATATCAACGAAAACAGGAATTGAAAAGGTAGATGTACAAGAAACCGTTGAGGCATTTTTCAAGGTCATCAAAAACAGCATGATTGGTGGAGAAAATGTATATGTTAGGGGTTTTGGTAGTTTTGTTGTTAAAAAAAGAGCACAAAAAACTGCAAGGAATATTTCTAAAAACACTGCAATTATTATCCCGGAACACTTCGTTCCAAGCTTTAAACCAGCAAAAGTATTTGTTGATAAAGTGAAAAATAATTCAAAAATAGTTAGCGTAGAAGCTTAATTCATTATGATAAAGAATATCCGAACTAAACAAGCCATATTGATAGGAGCAGTTGTACTGCTTGTAGCGTTTTTGTTTACACGGGATATTAAAGGGTTGGTAAAGCCAAAGGAAGAAACCAGCAGTATGCCTGCAGGTGGCCCGATGAGCACGCAAACTCCAGCAGCAGCAGAAATCAACCTTAAGGAGGTTTCGACTGTCGCTAAAAACACCATCAATGCAAGTTTAGCCGCTGAAATCGTCACCCTTGAAAATGCGTATAATAGCGCTTCCGAAGACAAAAAAGCTGCAGAAGCAAAATTATTAGCAAAGAAATGGGATGATTTAGAGCAAACAGTTCCAAGTGCATTATATTTGGAAATTGTAGCCAGTAAAGAACCTACATTGAACAATTGGTTGACTGCCGGAGATACGTTTATGAAGGCATTTGACAACACCCGTGATAGTGTATTATTACCTGCATTATTGCAAAAAGCGAATCTCGCTTATACGAATGCAGTGAAAATAGACTCGACCAGCAATGATGCTAAAACAGGCCTTGGAATTACCATTGTTAACGGAATGGGTGCCCCAATGGCAGGGATAGCAATGTTAATGGACGTTGTAAAGAAAGATCCAAAGAACTTAAAAGCAAATATGAGCTTAGGGACTTTCGCTATGAAATCGGGACAATTTGATAAAGCAATAACCAGGTTCCAAAACATTATTGCCATGAAGCCCTCTCCAGATGCTTATTTCTATTTGGGAACGGCCTATGAAAACCTTGGAAAAAACACGGAAGCTATTGAAGCTTACGAAAAGAGTAAAAAATTAGCTGCAAACGCGACCTTGTCGAAGTTTATCGATGATAAAGTGGATGCGTTAAAGAATAAAAAATAATAAACAGATTTACGAAAATATTTAAAACCCAAAAATTATGCCAAGCGGTAAGAAAAGAAAGAGACATAAAATGGCTACTCACAAACGCAAAAAACGTTTAAGAAAAAACAGACATAAGAAAAAATAGGTTTTCTTAATGTTTTGCTCAACAACTAAGGCTAGGATTTGATCGTAGCCTTAATTGTTGGTAGCAATATTTTTTTTATTGTCCATGTGTTAATAAGGCAAATAGCCTTAAAATCTGTAGCTTTTGGTAAAGGAACTCATTATAGATTCATCTCCCTCGGGAGTAACCATAGCTTTAGTTGAAGACAAACAGCTTGTAGAACTTCATAAGGAACACATCAATAACAATTACGCTGTAGGCGATATATATTTGGGCCGCATAAAGAAAATTATGCCTGGTCTGAATGCTGCGTTCGTTGATGTGGGTTACGAAAAAGATGCTTTTTTGCATTATTTCGACCTTGGTCCACAAGTACAATCTTTAATTAAGCTTACTAAAATCAAGCGTAATGGCTCTGTTAGCGGAACTTTATTAGATAATTTCAAGCTAGAAGGAGACATTAACAAAGCTGGGAAGATCTCTGAAGTGGTCAGCAAGAATCTTGTCTTACCAGTTCAAATCGCCAAAGAACCTATTTCAACAAAGGGGCCACGTTTAAGTTCAGACTTATCTATAGCAGGACGCTATATTGTGCTGGTTCCCTTCTCTAATGTCATCTCGATTTCCAAAAAGATTAAAAGCAATACGGAACGTAATCGTTTAAAAAAGATTATCGAAAGTATCAAGCCTAAGAACTTTGGAGTGATTATTAGAACGGTTTCTGAGGGTAAAGGCGTTGCCGAACTTCAAAAAGACCTTTTGGACTCTGTTACAAAGTGGGAAAACTTCATCAAGAAGTTACCTGATGCAGAGCCTTCAAAACGTGTTTGGGGAGAGATGGACCGTACTTCCACGCTTATCCGTGACATTTTAAGTACCGACTTTACTAACGTTTATGTGAACGATAGTAATTTGTTCGAAGACATTCGTTCTTATGTGCATGAAATCTCTCCTGAGATGGAGAAGATCGTGAAGATCTACAAGCATAAAGAACCGATATTTGAACATTTCGGTATTGAAAAGCAAATTAAAAATGCTTTCGGAAAAACAGTAAACCTGGCCGGTGGTGCCTACTTAGTGGTAGAACATACCGAAGCATTGCATGTGGTTGACGTGAATAGCGGAAACAGAACAGCAAGCAAAGAAAATCAGGAAGAAAATGCCCTTCAGGTAAATAAAGAAGCGGCGAAAGAAATTGCGAGACAATTGCGCTTACGTGATATGGGTGGCATTGTAGTGATCGATTTTATCGATATGCACAAGCCTGCAAACCGTAAGATGTTATTTGATTATCTGAAGGAACTGATGCTCCTGGATCGTGCGAAACATACCATATTGCCTCCAAGCAAGTTTGGTCTTGTTCAAATCACACGTCAGCGCGTTAGACCGGAAATGAACATCGTAACCAGTGAAAAATGCCCAACCTGTGACGGTACGGGTGAAATTAAGGCAAGTATTGTATTGATGGATGACATCGAGAACAATCTGACCTATATTTTGCAGGAGCAAAACGAAAAAAATATTACACTTTGTGTACACCCTTATATTGAGGCTTACATCAAAAAAGGGTTCATATCTCTACAATGGAAATGGTTCTTTAAATTTGGACAAAGAATCAAAATCAAGGCGGTTCCTTCTTATAACCTCACTGAATTCCATTTTATTTCGTCTAAAGACGAAGAGATTAAATTATAATCACGGTTAAATTTCTTTAAACAGGCCTGCTCCTTACGGAACAGGCCTGTTTCCTTTTAAAGGTTTTTTTAATCCGTGTTTAGCGCGAATTATCTTAAATTTACAGCACATTAAAAATCAATCAATTGGCTAAAACTAAATCAGCATATTTTTGTCAGAATTGCGGGCATGAAGCAGCAAAATGGCTTGGAAAATGTCCTTCCTGTAATGAATGGAACACTTTTGTAGAAGAAGTGATCGAAAAGGCAGGTTCAAAAGTACCGGCCTGGAAAACTTCTACAACGGGCACAAGAGTTAATAAGCCGAATAAAGTTGACCACATCATCTCTATCACTGAGGATCGGATTTTAACCGGTGACCTGGAGCTGGATCGGGTACTGGGTGGTGGCCTGGTAGCTGGTTCCGTAATTTTGATCGGCGGCGAACCCGGCATTGGAAAGTCAACATTGATGCTGCAGCTGGCTTTAAACATCCCTGGCAAAAAGATTTTATATATCTCCGGAGAAGAAAGTGAACAGCAGATAAAAATGAGGGCAGAAAGGATCACCTCCAACCCTACTTCAGATTGCTATATCCTGACAGAAACTTCTACTCAAAATATTTTCAAACAGATTGAAGAACTGGCCCCGGATCTACTGATTGTAGATTCGATTCAGACGCTTCATTCCGCTCATATTGATGCCACACCTGGCAGTGTTTCACAGGTCCGTGAATGTACTTCGGAGTTATTGAGGTTCGCCAAAGAAACGGATACACCGGTGTTTTTAATTGGCCACATCACCAAAGACGGTGCTATTGCAGGTCCGAAAATTCTGGAACACATGGTAGACACGGTATTGCAGTTTGAAGGTGACCGGAATCATGTTTACCGGATTTTACGTTCAATTAAAAACCGTTTTGGAGCTGCTGCAGAACTTGGAATCTATGCGATGCACAGTACAGGATTAAGGCAAGTTTCCAATCCTTCAGAGATTTTATTGTCGCAGAGGGATGAAGAGATGAGTGGAATTGCGATTTCAGCCACCTTAGAAGGTGCCAGACCGATGTTAATAGAAACACAGGCTTTAGTGAGTGCTGCTGCCTACGGAACGCCTCAGCGATCTTCTAATGGCTTCGATACCAAAAGAATGAATATGCTCCTGGCGGTACTGGAAAAAAGATGCGGATTCAGACTGAGCACCAGGGATGTATTTTTGAACATCGCTGGCGGGATTAAAGTGGAAGATCCGGCCATCGATTTAGCCATTTTAGTGGCTATCATCTCTTCTCATGAAGACATCTTTATTTCTTCAAAGATCTGTTTTGCAGCTGAGGTTGGTCTTTCCGGCGAGATCAGAGCAGTGAATCGGATTGAACAGCGGATTTCAGAAGCGGAAAAGCTGGGTTTTGAAAGAATTTTCATTTCTAGTTATAATATGAAAGGCCTGATCACAGAAAGGTATAAAATTGAACTGACACCAGTTAGCAAAATCGAAGACGTTTTCTCTTTGTTATTTGGATAATGAAAAAGCAAGAAAATTAACAAGTAAGGAGATATTTCCCCAAATTGAGGAAACCAGTAATACTTTTTCTACACATTGGGGATATTATTCTACGTTATAGATTCGTTACACTAATGCCGTTTGTCTGAAAACACGCTGATTATCAGCGAATTAATTATATGGTACAGGATTTTTAAAAATCGGCCTATAAGTTGTCTAATATATAGTGTTAATCATTTATGATTTAACAACAATAGGGATGATTATCCTCGTTATCTATCGATAACGAGGATTTTTTGTTTTATAGCCCTTCCTTTCCTACTATTTCCAGGAAATTTGATATTTTTATGCTAATCAAAAGAATTTCAATCTTTTAACCCTAATCTCATGAAAAAAATACTATTAAGTCTTTGCTTGTCTGCATTTAGCATTTGTGCAATGGCGCAAGACAATACACCACTTCAAGGAAAATCTTTTGGAACTGGTGTTACTTCAGGCAATCTAATTCCTGCTGCTAAAATGGAATCCACTATGGGCGATGAAAAGACGGTAGACATGAAGATTACCGGTCAAGTAGTAGAGGTTTGTCAGAAGAAAGGCTGCTGGATGACCTTAAAAATGCCTTCTGGTGAAGCAATGCGTGTTACATTTAAGGACTATGCGTTTTTTATGCCAATGGATATAGTGGGGAAAAAAGTAGCGCTGGACGGTCTTGCGAAAAAGCAAATCATCTCTGCAGAAACCTTACGTCATTACGCAGAAGATGCACATAAACCAGCATCGGAAATCGCAAAAATTATAGCACCTAAAAAGGAATTGGCTTTTGAAGCAAAAGGAGTAACGATTCTGGAATAACCAGATGTTTCCTTTTATTCCCTATCTTCCCTTTCCTTTTAACGCCTTAAACTATTTTTATGATCATTGCCGGCATTATCATACTTGTACTCATACTTGCGTTTATTTGCATTTCCATCTACAATTCCTTAATCGCAAAGAAGAACGAAATTGACAATGCCTTTTCGGCAATTGATGCAATGCTGAAAAAACGGTTCGACCTCCTACCTAACCTTGTAGAAACCGTAAAACAGTATATGCAATATGAAAGCGATCTGCTCACAAGAGTAGTTGCCCTAAGAAACCGCGCCAGCAGTCCGAATTTGAGCAATGATGAGAAGCTAAAGATCGACCAGGAAATGAGCCATGAGCTAAAAGGACTGATCGTCAATGTGGAGAATTATCCGAACCTTAAAGCGGATCAGAGTTTTGCAAACCTACAAACCACCTGGACAGAAAGCGAGGAACAGATTGCTGCCGCCAGAAGAATTTATAACGCTGCAATTACAGATTACAACAATGCCATCATGATGTTTCCAGGCAGCATCTTCGCAGGAATGTTAAATTATACCGAGAAACCAGTACTCTCTATCTCCGAAACGGACCGTAGTAACATAAATGCAAAAGATCTCTTCAATCGCTAATGCACAATTTATCTCATTTAGATTCTAGATTCGGCCACTATAGAGGTGATGCATGATTTAGAGGCGCCAGAATAAACTCAGGTAAGAAAAGAGTAATACAACTTGTAATTTGCCTTATCGCGATTGCTATACCCGGCTTTACGTTCACTATACTTCCCATAATCACTATCGGTGGGGTAAAAATTAACCTGATTTTTTAAAGACACGACACTGTTAAGAGCCCTTCTTAAAAAAATCAGGTTGCATAAAAAAAGTCCCTTTCGGGACTTTCCTATTATTTCGATAAGTACATCGATTTGTCTTTTACTAATTTTCTGAAGTAAGGATCTTCCAGGTCTTTAATAAACCTGATCGCTTCTCCTGTAGACTTCATTTCCGGACCTAGTTCTTTCACTACTTCAGGGAACTTATCAAAAGAGAATACTGGCTCCTTAATTGCGTAACCTTTAAGCTTTCTTTCGATCCTAAAGTCTTTCAGTTTATTTACACCTAACATCACTTTAGCAGCGATATTGATATAAGGAACATCATAAGCTTTCGCGATGAAAGGAACCGTTCTTGAAGCTCTAGGATTCGCTTCGATCACGTAAACTTTCTCGTCTTTAACTGCAAACTGGATATTTAACAATCCGATTACGTTTAATGCTCTCGCAATTTTTTTAGAGTAAGTTTCCATATCGTTCATTACCTTTTCAGATAAGCTGAATGGCGGCAACACTGCGCTGGAATCACCTGAGTGAATACCTGCAGGCTCAATATGCTCCATCAACCCGATGATGTGTACGTCTTCGCCATCACAGATAGAATCCGACTCGGTTTCTTCTGCTCTGTCTAAGAAGTGGTCAATCAATACACGGTTTCCAGGAAGATCACCTAGTAGTTTAACTACTGCTTTCTCCAGGTCTTCGTCGTTGATGACGATGCTCATTCCTTGTCCACCCAATACATAACTTGGTCTAACCAATACCGGGTATCCTACTTCATTCGCAACAACAATCGCCTCTTCTGCGTTTTCAGCAACACCGTATCTTGGATAAGGAATCTCTAATTCTTTTAACAAGTCTGAGAAACGACCTCTATCTTCTGCAACATCCATGTCATTGTAAGATGTACCGATGATTTTAATTCCGTTCTGCTCTAGCTTCTCTGCCATTTTCAAAGCAGTTTGTCCACCCAATTGAACGATTACACCTACTGGTTTCTCTAATTCAATGATTTCACGAACATGTTCCCAGAATACTGGCTCAAAGTATAATTTATCAGCCATGTTGAAATCTGTAGAAACAGTTTCCGGATTACAGTTGATCATGATTGCTTCAAAACCGCTTTCTTTAGCAGCAAGCAGACCATGTACGCAAGAGTAATCAAATTCAATCCCCTGGCCGATACGGTTAGGACCTGAACCTAATACAATTACTTTATTTTTATCTGTTGGAATGGATTCGTTTTCCTCTTCAAATGTTGAGTAGTAATATGGTGTTTGCGCTGCAAATTCTGCGGCACAGGTATCTACCATTTTATACACACGTTTGATGCCCAGAGATTTTCTTCTGTCATACACCTCATCTTCCGTTACGTTACCTAGCAGGTAAGCGATCTGGACATCAGAGAACCCTTTTTGTTTCAGGTTGAAGAAGAAATCTTTAGGAATGTTATTCAGAGAGTATCTTTTCAATTCAGTTTCAAGGAATACTAATTCCTGAATTTGAGAAAGGAACCATTTATCGATTTTAGTTACCTTACGGATAGACTCCAAAGGAACCCCCATTGACATGGCATCTTTGATTAGGAACAGGCGATTCCAGCTTGGATGCTCCAAACCATGCATGATCTCTTCGATACTTCTGTTATGTTTACCATCTGCACCTAATCCAGCTCTGCCAATTTCTAAACTCTGACAAGCTTTTTGTAAGGCTTCGATGAAAGTACGGCCGATAGCCATTACTTCTCCAACCGACTTCATTTGTAATCCTAGTTCCATGTTGGCTCCTTTGAATTTATCAAAGTTCCAGCGAGGTACTTTCACGATTACATAGTCTAATGTAGGCTCGAAGTAAGCGGATGTTGTTTTTGTAATTTGATTTTCGATCTCGTCTAAGTTATAACCGATGGCTAATTTAGAAGCGATTTTTGCGATCGGATATCCTGTTGCTTTACTTGCCAATGCCGAAGAGCGAGATACCCTTGGGTTGATTTCGATGGCAATAATGTCATCATTATCAGGATTTACAGAGAATTGAACGTTACAGCCTCCAGCGAAAGTACCAATGGCACGCATCATTTTGATGGCCTGGTTACGCATGTCCTGGTAACAACGGTCAGATAAAGTCATTGCTGGTGCTACAGTGATCGAGTCGCCGGTATGGATACCCATTGGATCAAAGTTTTCAATTGAACAGATGATGATTACGTTGTCATTGCTGTCTCTCAGCAATTCCAATTCGTATTCTTTCCATCCGATTACAGCTTTCTCGACCAATACTTCATGTGTTGGAGAAGCTTCTAATCCACGTTGTAAAGCGTGGTCGAACTCTTCTTTTTTGTGCACAAAACCACCGCCTGAACCGCCTAATGTATAAGAAGGACGGATTACTAATGGATAACCGATTTCCTGAGCTGCTTCTTTACCTTCCAGGAAGGAGTTTGCTATTCTGGACGGAGCAACGCCTACACCTATATCAATCATTAATTGACGGAAGGATTCTCTGTTTTCAGTTTTCTCAATCGCGGCAACATCTACCCCGATTACTCTAACACCATATTTTTCCCAAACCCCACGTTCTTCTGCTTCTTTACAAAGGTTCAAAGCGGTTTGTCCACCCATAGTTGGCAAAACTGCATCGATTTTTCTTTCGATCAGGATTTGCTCAATAGAGTCTACCGTTAAAGGCCAAAGGTACACATGGTCCCCAATCACCTTGTCGGTCATGATGGTTGCAGGATTAGAGTTGATGATGGAAACTTCAATCCCCTCTTCCTTTAAGGATAAGGCAGCTTGAGATCCTGAATAATCAAATTCACAGGCTTGACCAATGATAATAGGTCCCGATCCGATAATTAATACTGAGCGTATGGAGGTGTCTTTAGGCATAAGGCTTTAAAAAGTCTAAAGTTAGTATAAGTGAAATTGGTAAAAATTGCATTCTAAAAGACCAGAATAGTCTAGAGATTTTCTCTGCTGTGTGTGGGGAATATCCCGACTCTTCCGTCGGGATGCAAAGTTACGTTTTTGATCCATAAAAATATGCTGTTTTTTAAAAAACAGTTCAAATAAAAAAGGGCCTTTGAAATTCATCTAAAGCCCTTTTAATCATTTACTATAAATTACTGTAGCAATTTAATCTCTCCAACGTCTGTTGTGGCACTATCTACCACCGCAACATTCTCTAAAGAAGTGTCTTTATATGGCGGATTTGCCTTCAGCAAAATAGTGTAAGTTTGAGGTTTAACTTTGCTAAAAACGAAGCTTCCATTGTTAACTGAGGCGCGTAAAGTATCCCTTCCGGAAATGGCGAATACCTGAGTTGCGCCCTCCACAGGATTTACTTTCCCCTGGATGCCGCCTTCCCTGATACTACTGAATGCCAATAAGCCAAATGAAAATCCTGCTGCTACGATAAAATTTAATTTTAGCCTTTTCATTATATTCAATTTTAAGTAAGAATTATAAAGATTCGATGTTTAATGCTTACTACAACTGGCGCAGAAATATGTTTTAATGTAAAGTCCATTTCCAGATTCATCTCTTCTTGTAATAATTTAGTATTTACCTTTATTCCGTTTTTAGTTTAGCCGAATTACCTATAATAGGTTAGCCTGATTTAGATGGCAATGCCGATGTTTCCATCGCGAAACCAACGGTTAAATACATCTGAATGCAATTTGGAACAACATTTGCCGTTCCTATCTGATATATACCATATCAAATGACAACTATGCACAACCCAATGAAAAAATTATTCCCTGTAATAGTGGCCACAATAGTAATGCTTTCCAGCTGCGCCACAGTACAATCTCTAATAAAATCATCTTTTCCATATAATGCAACTGTAGTCATTCCTGCAGGCACAAAAAGTGATACAAACATTTCTACCAGCTCTGCGGCAAGTAGCTTTGATCAGGTTTTTGGAAATCAAAATGGTACAGATTATGTAAAAGAGATCAGAATTGCTTCCGCAAAAATGGAAGCCAGTAATCCTTCCAGCAAAAGTTTAGGAATGTTTAAGTCTGTGAAATTATTTGTAGCTAATGAAAAAGGAGAAGAAGTAATGGTGGCTTCCAGAAATGACGTACAGCAGAATATTGGTACTGGATTGGTTTTAGACATCGACAATTCACGCTTTCTGGACAATTATGTTAAAGGAACGAATTTACGTATCAGAATGGAATATGTTTTAAGAGAAAAAACGACTACAGACGTTAGTGTTCGGGTGTCGTTGAGTTTTAGCACCTCTCCAAAAACCAATAATTAACCGCATTCCTATAAAGCTTTATGTTGCAAATAATTTTAGGATAACTACTTTTGGCTCATGTTACTTCTTGAGTCTTCATTTTTTCAGTTAATTGCTGATCAATTTATTCATACCACCTGGCTGGAATGGCTGGGTGTATTTTCCGGATTTATCTGCATTTACCTGGCTACAAAAGAAAATGTGCTGAGCTGGCCGATTTCAATCATCAGCGTCATCGCTTATGCCTGGGTATTTCTTGATGCGAAGATGTATGGAGATATGGCGCTGCAATTCTATTTCCTTTTTACTGCTTTTTATGGCTGGTATTTTTGGATCAGAAAAAAAGAGGTAAATGATAAACCTGTCACTAATTTGTCTAGAAAAGGCTGGTGGGTCGCAATTGGGTCAATAGTGGTGTTATCTGTTGCATTAGGCTTATTTCTGGACTATTTTACAGATACCAATGTCCCTTACGAAGACGGCTTCTGTACGGCAATGAGTTTTGTTGCACAACTCATGCTCAGCAGAAAAATCCTGCAAAACTGGATATTATGGATTATCGTTGACCTTTGCTATATCCCATTATATATTTACAAGAATCTAAATTTAAGTGCCATATTCTATGCTTTCCTGGTCGCCATTGCCATTAAAGGATATATAGACTGGAGGAAAACTTACCGCCGTGAACAAGCAAATTAAGAAAATCGCCGTCGTTGGCCCCGAAAGCACTGGAAAATCAACTATTGCACAGCAGCTAGCCAAACACTACCAAACCTTATGGGTACCGGAATATGCCCGTTACTATTGTGCAGCATTAACGGAGCCCTGTAATTTACAGGATGAAGTAAATATGTACCATGGGCAAGTCGCACTGGAAGAGTCCATCCTCGCCATAGCTGAAAAAGATCTGATCATTTGTGATACTACTTTTATTACGGTAAAGGTTTGGAGTGATGAGGTTTTTGGCAATACTCCAGAAGTGGTGCTCAAGGCTTTGCAGATACATACCTACGATTTGTACCTGCTAATGGACATTGACTTGCCATGGCAAGAAGATCCTTTGCGTGATTTTCCCCATAAGAGAGAATATTTTATGCAGGTCTGGCATCAGGAACTAAAAAATTTAAGTGCTAATTATATAGTGATCGGTGGCACAGATGAACGCCTAAATAATGCGATTGCAGCCGTAGAATCCTTTCTTAAAGAAGATTAACATTCGCTTATTACTGCTCCATAAAATAGGCTGTAAACAGCATTCCTAGAGATCCATTCTTGAGATTCAATTTTTATCGATACCTTTAGCACATCAAAAAGGGGTGCCTTGTTTTGTAAAAAACACAAAAACAGGCTGAGAGCATACCCATTATATCTACAAACAGATATATGCACCTGATCCGGATAATGCCGGCGGAGGGATTGGAGTTATGGAGTTAACTGGGCTGTAAGTGCCCCTTACTTACAGTGTTTTAACTAAAAAAACAAAAAAATTGAGAAAGTTATTGACCATGGCGCTAGCTATGTTGTTGTTGCCTGTATTAACAAAGGCACAGTTTAGTATTTCAGGAGTTGTGTCCGAAAACAACCAGCAGATATTGCCAGGTGCAACCATCCGCTTAAAAGGAAAATCTTTTGGAGTAACGGCAGATGGACAAGGAAAGTATCAGCTTAAGAACCTTAAAGCGGGAAATTACACCTTAGTCCTGAGCTTTATTGGTTATCAGACCACAGAAAAAAATCTTGAGCTAAAGGCGGATCAGGTGGAAAACATCAGCCTAAAACCTGCTGCTTTTCTTGCAGATGAGGTCATTGTTAATGCTACACGTGCCAACGACAAATCAGCAACCACTTATAAAAACATCAGCAAAGCTGAAATCCAGGAAAACAATTTCGGACAAGACCTGCCATTTATTTTAAACAATACCCCTGGAGTGGTGATCACCTCCGATGCAGGTGCTGGCGTAGGTTACACGGGTATAAAAATCAGAGGTAGTGATGCCAGCAGAATCAATGTTACGATTAATGGTATTCCTTACAATGATAGTGAAAGTCAAGGAATATTCTGGGTTAATATGCCAGATTTTGCCTCTTCTATAGAAAATGTGCAGATCCAACGCGGCGTAGGAACCTCTACAAATGGTGCCGGTGCTTTTGGCGGGAGTTTGAATATCCAAACCACTGCTCCTTCAGAAAGTGCATATGCTGAACTAAACAACACCTATGGTTCGTTCAATACGCTTAAAAATACGGTAAAACTAGGGACAGGTCTTATTGACAATAAATGGAGTTTCGATGGACGCCTTTCCAGAATAAAATCAGATGGTTTTATCGACCGTGCAGCCTCAAATTTGAAGTCCTATTATCTTTCTGGGGCTTATCACGGGAAAAATGAATTGCTTCGCCTGAATGTTTTCTCAGGAACAGAAAAAACTTACCAGGCCTGGGACGGGATTCCTGAAGCCAGGTTAAAAGGTGATGTGCAGGGAATGATAGATTTCAGCGAGCGTCAGGAATTTAATGATGCCCAAAAACAGCACTTATTAAACTCAGGGAACAGAACCTATAACTCCTTTACCTATAAAGATCAAACCGACAATTACGCACAAAATCACTATCAGGCACTTTATGCCAAGCAATTTAATGAACAATTATCTTTCAATGGGGCCTTACATTATACAGATGGAAAAGGTTATTTTGAAGAGTTTAAATTCGATCAAAAGCTGAGTAAATATGGTTTGCCACCAATGAATGCAAATGGTGCCATCCAAGCAAGATCAGATCTGATTCGTCGTCGCTGGCTGGATAATGATTTCTATGGTGCCACTTATGCCTTCACTTATAAGCCACAAGCTAATTTGAATTTCACAATTGGTGGTGCTTACAATGAATACAGAGGAAAACATTTCGGACAAGTGATCTGGGCAAAATATCCTTCTACCAGCAACAATACTGATCATTATTATGATGGTAAAGGAAATAAAGATGATTTCAATACCTATGGTAAAGTGAGCTATAGCCCGGTTGATCAGCTGAGCCTTTTTGCAGACCTACAATACCGAAGTGTAAACTATACCATTTCAGGAAAAGATAAAAACCTTCGGGAGCTTGATTTCAACAATACTTATCACTTTTTCAATCCAAAAATTGGTGCTACTTATTTCTTAAATGAGCAGAGTAACATTTATACGTCCTTCAGTGTGGCAAACAAAGAGCCGAATCGTGATGATTTCACCAATTTGAAAGTAGGTATACCCGCTCCAAAACCAGAACGTATGCATGATTTAGAAGCTGGCTACCGTTACAAAGAAAACAGGTTGAACCTCGGCGTAAATGTCTATGGTATGTTCTATAAAGATCAATTGATTTTCACCGGAGAAATTAATGAATTTGCCGATGCTTACCGTCAGAATGTAGACAAAAGTTACCGCATGGGATTTGAATTAGATGCTTCCTATATCATTAGCGCTCAATTTGCCTTGAATGCCAATGCTGCATTCAGTAAGAATAAAATCCAGAATTATATTAATTATGTAACCCAGTATGAGGATGACAATACAGAAACTCTGATTACTACCAATTACAAGAACACAGACATCTCTTTTTCCCCAAAATCCGTTATTGGAGGAGAACTCGTTTACAAACCATTTAAAGGTTTTGCCGCTGCTTTGCAGAGCAAATTTGTAGGCAAGCAATATCTTGACAATACACAAAATGAAAGCAGAAAATTAGATGCTTATTGGGTAAACAATGCAAGAATCGGTTACGATTTCCAACTTAAAGGAATCAAAAACATCAATATTGGATTATTAGTTAATAATTTCCTCAATGAAAAGTATGAAAGCAATGGTTATACTTATAGCTCTGCTTACCAAGGAAATATCACCACAGAGAACTTTTATTACGCTCAAGCCGGAACTAATTTTTTACTTTCGTTAAATTTCAAATTTTAACTACTTATGAAGAAGTTCATCGAAAAGCTACAGTTTATCACACACGATATCCGCCAGCATAGCCATATTGAACAGGCTAACATCGCCTGCTTTGAGGGTGCAAAATGGATTCAATACCGTTGTCTGACTAAAAATGATGAAGAACTTTTGGAAGATATCAATGCAATTGCAGGAATCTGTGACGATTGGGGAGCAACCCTGATCGTTACAGATCATATTCATCTGAATGGAAAAGCCGATATTCAAGGCTTTCATATAGAAGATATGGATGCTGATTTTGTAAAACTTCGAGAGCAATTGGGAGAAGCGATTACCATTGGTGGCTCTTCCAACACTTTAGAAGGCTTGATCAGGCTGGCAGCAGAAGGTGCAGATTATGCCGGATTCGGACCATTTTATACCACCAGAACCAAACCCAACACCGCGACTTTATTAGGAGTAGAAGGATATGCAAAGGCCATGCAAGTGCTAAAAGCACAAGAAATTAATCTACCCATTCTTGCTGTTGGGGGCGTCACCCTTAGCGATATTGATCCGTTAATTGCAACAGGAATTTTCGGAATTGCCGTTTCTGAAGCCATCAACCAGGCGGATGACATGGGTGCTGCGTATCGCGCATTTTATGACAGTATCATGTAATATTTTTTTAGGCAAGTGTATGTTATTGAATCACCATAACATACATTTGTTTAAAAAAGCCCCTTCTTGGAACCTCAGATACCTACAGAAAAACCAGATCCTTACGCCGCGCTCCGATTCCAGGAGTTTCGATCCTACCTCGGCATGCGTTTCTTTTTTACGTTTGCCTATCAAATGCAGGCGGTCATCATTGGATTTCATATATACCACCTGACCAAAGATCCCTTAGCGCTGGGCTTAGTTGGACTTTGCGAAGCAATTCCAGCCATCGGCATCGCCCTATACGGAGGTTATGTAGCGGATAAATCAGAAAAAAGAGGGTTATTACTAAAAATATTTAGCGGTGTATTCCTGTGTTCATTAATCATGCTGATCGTGACCACTCCCCAAATGCATGCCTACGTACCCGTAGATTATATTGTGCCCATCATGTATTTAATGGTATTTGGAATTGGAATTGCCCGAGGATTTTTTAGTCCGGCAACCTTCTCTTTAATGGCGCAGATTATTCCTAAAAAACTTTATCCTAATTCCAGTACCTGGAACAGCTCCAGCTGGCAGGCAGCTTCTATTTTAGGTCCTGCCGTAGGTGGATTAATTTACGGCTTCTACGGCATTACTGTCACATATTGTGTCATTCTTTCCTTCATCGGTATTGCCCTAATCTGTATATTTTTCTTAAAACCCCATCCTCCTACCTTTGTCCCTAAAGAAAGTATTGTAAAAAGTCTGACTGAGGGTGTTCATTTTGTTTTCAAAAACAAAATGATGTTAGGTGCAATGAGCTTAGACTTATTCTCTGTATTCTTTGGAGGAGCAGTAGCTTTACTTCCCGTATTTGCGAATGATATTTTGAAAGTAGGCTCTGAAGGACTTGGTTTCATGCGTGCTGCTGCTTCCAGTGGCGCAGTAATTACCATGTTAACCATGACCCGTTTCTCTCCAATGAATAAGCCCTGGAGAAATCTACTAATTGCAGTTACAGGATTTGGAATAAGTATTATCTGTTATGGTTTATCAAAAAACTTCTATCTCACCCTCGTGTTTTTATTTATGGAAGGTGCTTTCGACAGCATCAGTGTGATTATCAGATCGACAATCATGCAATTGCTTACTCCTGATGAGATGCGGGGTAGAGTCTCTGCTGTAAATAGCATGTTCATTGGTTCTTCTAATGAGATTGGAGCCTTTGAGTCCGGCATTACCGCAAAGCTCATGAGAACCGTCCCTGCAGTGGTATTCGGAGGAAGTATGACGATTTTGGTTGCTGGAATTACGTATCTGAAGACAAAAGGAATGATGAAGTTAACTTTGCAGGAAATCAACGACCAGCAAAATTAACCCCTATTCCTGGAATACCTAGTATTCTATTCTCTCACCGACCTGCTGTCTCCACATGGCATAGTACAGCCCTGTTTCCGCCAATAAGTCTTCGTGTTTACCCTGTTCAATAATATGTCCGCGTTCCAAAACAAAAATACGGTCTGCATGACGAATAGTCGAAAGCCTGTGGGCGATCAAAATCGTAATATGATTGGTCTGCACAGAAATATCACGGATTGTTGCTGTGATCTCCTCTTCTGTTAAAGAGTCTAAAGAAGAGGTTGCTTCATCAAATACCAGAATATCTGGTCTGCGCAATAATGCTCTTGCAATTGATAACCTTTGTTTTTCTCCACCAGAAACCTTCACTCCACCTTCACCGATTACAGTATCCAAACCTTTATCTGCACGTGCAAGCAAGTTATTGCAAGCAGCTTGTTTCATTACTCGTAAGCAATCTTCATCCGTAGCATCAGGTCTCACAAACTGCAGGTTTTCCCTGATCGTTCCGGAAAACAATTGTGTATCCTGGGTTACAAAACCAATTTTCTCACGTAACATATCAAGATCTATCGCTTTGCTCGAAGTATCATTATACAGAACATCACCTTCTATTGGCTGATAAAGCCCTACTAACAGTTTTACCAATGTGGTTTTTCCAGAGCCTGAAGGCCCAACGAATGCAATGGTCTCCCCATTATGAGTACGGAAATTAATGTCATTCAGCGCATTGTGCTTTCCGGTCAGGTGTCTAAAGTTCACATCTTTAAACTCAAGACTGGTAATTTTATCAAGTTTAACCGGATTTAGTGGTTTCTCATCTATTGGTGTGCTTAGAATTTTCTTGAAGTTTCCAAGAGAAACCTCCGCCTCGCGCCAGGAAAGAATTACATTGCCCAGTTCTTGTAAAGGTCCAAAGAGAAAGAAAGAATAAAACAGGAATGAGAAGTATTGCCCAGCAGAAATTGTATTTTCAAAGATAAGGATCAATAAAACTACCACCATCGTACTACGTACAAAATTGACAGTTGTTCCTTGGACAAAGCTCATACTTCTTACATATTTCACTTTTCTTAGTTCCAGCCCTAAAATTTTATATGTGGTTTTATTTAACCTTTCGATTTCCTGGCTGGCAAGGCCGAGACTTTTCACCAGCTCAATATTCCTCAAAGATTCCGTGGTAGAACCCGCTAATGCGGTTGTTTCTGCAACAATAGTCTTTTGAATAGTTTTAATCTTTCTGCTCAGGTACCAACTGACAAAACTAATGATTGGAATTGCAGAAAAATAGACGAGTGTTACCTTATAACTTACCGTAACCGAGTACACAATAACGAATACCATCCCTATCAAACTCACGAAAAGAATACTGATAAACGCGGTAATAAATTTTTCCGAATCAAGACGAACCTTTTGTAGAATTCCTAATGTTTCCCCACTTCTCTGGTCTTCGAATACCTGATAAGGTAATTCAAGAGAATGCTTCAGTCCATCGGCGTACATACTAGCTCCAACCTTCTGGACGATAATGCTGGTAAAGTAATCCTGGAAATTCTTGGCAATTCTAGACACCATTGCAGCGCCCACACTCAGGCCAACTAGCCCAAGTACTCCCCATACAAATTCGCTTCTTTGCAACACGTCTTTTTTCTGAATGAACTCATCCACTATTCTACCCGTAATATAAGGGTCTAATAAGGAGAATCCAATGTTGATTGCTGCTAGTAAAAGTGCTAGTGCAACCACCCATTTATGAGCACTTAAATATTCAAGTAGTAATTTCATGTAATTAAATCTAGCCAAAAATAAATAAAGGGAATGAAGCATTAGCTCCATTCCCTTTAAATTACAAGTAAATTATAAATCAGGTTTTAAACCGTCATGATATCTTTTTCTTTTGCTTCAGCATGTTTATCCACCTTGATAATATATGCGTCAGTTATTTTTTGCACTTCGCCTTCTCCGGTTTTGATTTCATCATCAGAGACACTTTCACCTTTTAGCTTCTTAATTTTCTCGTTGGCATCTTTACGGATATTACGAATGGTAATTTTTCCGCGTTCTGCTTCTTCTTTTACCTTTTTAACAAGCTCTCTTCTGCGTTCTTCAGTTAGCGGAGGAACTACTAAACGGATTACCACACCATCATTCTGAGGGTTAATTCCAATGTTCGCTTCCATGATGGCACGTTCAATAGGAACTAACATATTTTTTTCCCAAGGCTGAACGAGTAAAGTACGTGCATCTGGCGTATTGATACTTGCTACTTGAGATAAGCCAGTGGCACTACCATAATAATCTACAAATATGCCGTCTAACATTCCTGCAGAAGCTTTTCCCGCACGAATTTTTGTCAATTCAGATTCACAATGGTCAATAGCTTTGTCCATGCTTGCCTGAGCGTCTTGTAGTTGTTTCTTTATGAGGTCATTCATGTTTTGTAAAATTTAACCAAAAATATAAAATTTATTAGAATCAGACCTTAACAAGTGTTCCAATCTCTTCACCCTTGGCAATTTTCATGAAATTACCGGTTTTATTCATATCAAAAACGATAATAGGAAGTTCATTTTCTTCACACAGGGTGAAGGCAGTCATATCCATTACGTTTAAACCTTTATCATAAACTTCTTTGAAAGAAATTTTTTCATATTTTGTTGCTGTAGGGTCTTTCTCAGGATCTGCAGTGTAAATTCCATCTACACGTGTTCCTTTAAGTACTACATCCGCTTTAATTTCAATTGCTCTTAAAGCAGCCGCAGAATCAGTTGTGAAATAAGGATTACCAGTACCAGCACCAAAAATCACCACACGGCCTTTTTCAAGGTGACGTACCGCTCTTCTACGAATAAATGGTTCACAGATTTGCTCCATTTTAATTGCAGTCAGCAAACGTGTTTTTAAACCCACTTTTTCCAGGGCATCTTGTAGTGCCATACTGTTGATTACGGTCGCTAACATTCCCATATAATCAGCCTGTGCACGATCCATACCCGACTTTTCGGCGCTTAAACCTCTAAAAATATTCCCACCTCCAATAACTATTGCTATTTCAAGGCCTTCATCATGTACCGCTTTAATGTCTTCAGCGTACTGTCTAACACGCTCATTATCAATACCATATTGTTTATCGCCCATCAGCGACTCGCCACTTAATTTCAGCAGAATCCGTTTATACTTCATGAGTCCAAAAATAACTATTTGTTTTAATTAATCATGGCTCAAATGTGCAAACCCTTTACAAAAACTTTCTTTAGCTGCAGCTCGGGAGATAAAAACAGTAAATCAGCATCGCTGCCTACATTTAAAGTCCCTTTTGTTTTTAAAATACCCATTAATAGTGCGGGATTTTTTGATGCAAGTTCTAAAGCTCCTTCTATTGGAATATCGCAATGTTTAACACAATTCTGAACCGCTTGTAAAAGGGTAATATTTGAGCCTGAAAGCGTACCTTCAGCAGTCACAAACTTGTCGCCCTGAAGTTCATGTTGATAAGGCCCTATTGCGCAAGCCGTTACTGCATCCGTAATTAAGAATAACCTATCTTTCATCGCTTTGTACGTCATTTTAACGACTTCAAGGTTCACATGACAGCCATCAGCAATGATACTAGCCATTGCAGTAGGATGATTCATTACTGCCACAGGCAGATTAGGAGCTCTGTGATGAATCGAAGGCATTGCATTGAACAAATGCGTGGTTGTCTTAAAACCACTGTTATAAGCCGTTGTAGCCTGATCAAAATCAGCATCACTATGCCCTAGGGACAATATGATTCCCTGATCAACTAAATAACGGATTACCTCCTCGTCCTGCAACTCTGCGGCTATAGTCATCATTTTAACTGTACCATCCGCATAGTCCAGCAGTTTCTTTACCTCATCCAGGCTTGCTTTATAGATGTATTCTGCTATATGTGCTCCCCTACGTTTGGGATTGATATAAGGTCCTTCCAGATGAAGTCCTAAAAACCCTTTAGCTTCGCTACGATAAACTTTTGCTGCATCCAGGCATTGATAGACGATTTCGGGACTATTTGTTGCCACACAAGCTAAAAAGCTAGTTGTTCCTTTAGATATTAGATCTTCATCCATCTGTTTTAACGTTTCAGCCGTGGGATATGCGGAAAAGAGATTTCCGCCACTACCATAAATCTGAAGGTCAATAAAAGCAGGAGAGACATAGTCTCCGGCTGCATCTATAATTTCATAGTCAGCTGGAACAGCTTCATTAGAGATTCGACTAATCTTTCCATTTTCAATAAAAATGGTTTGACCTTTTAGGAGTGGGCTGTCACTAAAAAACTGACTATTGGTTATCGCAATCATAATTAGATGTATTTAAGATATCCAAATATAAGCGAGTCCTTCAGATATCACTAGCTAATTGAGAAAAGAAGATGTATATTAAATTTTATCTCAAATAGGTCATAATGACGTAACATTGATCTAAGCCAAGAAAAACATGGTAGCTGCTAATATAGCTTAAGAGCAACGCTGCCTACTCGGAACCTTCATCAACAGAAAAAAAGGCGGTATACAAGAAAAGCCTGTAGTTTCCTACAGGCTTCCTTTAAGATTTGGCACCGACCTACTCTCCCACGTGTTACCGCAGTACCATCGGCTCTGGCGGGCTTGACTTCTCTGTTCGGAATGGGAAGAGGTAGACACCGCCGATATAGGCACCTAAATATTTTTATTGTTTGCTTTTCCGTATCAGGTATCCTTAGCAAAAGCTATCGGTATTCCCCTATACACGAACCATATTCTATGGCCCACAAACAGTGACATATTATTGAAAGAAGTTATTATGAAGAACAAACAACAGTTTATTGCTCTTGAAAGCTTCGGATGATTAGTATTACTCGACTTTGATGTCACCACCTTTACATCTGTAACCTATCAACGTAGTAGTCTGCTACGGTCCTATATGGAATTCTCATCTCGTGGCTAGTTTCGCACTTAGATGCTTTCAGCGCTTATCTATTCCCAACGTAGCTACTCTGCAATGCCCCTGGCGGAACAACAGATTCACTAGAGGTTAGTCCAACCCGGTCCTCTCGTACTAAGGTCAGCCCCACTCAAAATTCCTACGCCCACAACAGATAGGGACCGAACTGTCTCGCGACGTTCTGAACCCAGCTCGCGTGCCACTTTAATCGGCGAACAGCCGAACCCTTGGGACCTTCTCCAGCCCCAGGATGTGACGAGCCGACATCGAGGTGCCAAACCTCCCCGTCGATATGAGCTCTTGGGGGAGATCAGCCTGTTATCCCCAGCGTACCTTTTATCCTTTGAGCGATGGCCCTTCCATGCAGAACCACCGGATCACTATATCCGTCTTTCGACCCTGCTCGGCTTGTCTGCCTCACAGTCAAGCAAGCTTATGCTATTGCACTCCTCATACGGTTACCAAGCGTATTGAGCTTACCTTTGAAAGCCTCCGTTACCTTTTTGGAGGCGACCACCCCAGTCAAACTACCCATCAAACAATGTCCCCCCGAAAGGGGTTAGACACCGAATACAAAAAGGGTGGTATTTCAACGTTGACTCCACAACACCTAGCGATGCCGCTTCACAGTCTCCCACCTATCCTACACATCTTGTATCCAATGTCAATGTTAAATTGTAGTGAAGGTGCATGGGGTCTTTCCGTCCCGTTGCGGGTACCCGGCGTCTTCACCGGGACCACAATTTCACCGAGCTCATGGCTGAGACAGCGCCCAGATCGTTACACCATTCGTGCAGGTCGGAACTTACCCGACAAGGAATTTCGCTACCTTAGGACCGTTATAGTTACGGCCGCCGTTTACTGGGGCTTCGATTCAATGCTTCTCCTTTAACAGATGACATCCCCTCTTAACCTTCCAGCACCGGGCAGGTGTCAGGCCTTATACTTCATCTTTCGATTTTGCAAAGCCATGTGTTTTTGTTAAACAGTCGCCTGGGCCTTTTCACTGCGGCTGATATTGCTACCAGCGCCCCTTCTCCCGAAGTTACAGGGCCATTTTGCCGAGTTCCTTAGCCATGATTCACTCGAGCACCTTAGAATTCTCTTCCCGGATACCTGTGTCGGTTTGCGGTACGGGTTTTTATAACCTGAAGCTTAGCGGTTTTTCTTGGAAGTCTGATTACCTGCGCTATCTACGCCCCCGAAGGTTTGCAGTACTATCGGGTTTCAGCTAGGTCTGCGGATTTGCCTACAGTCCTAATACCTACGCCCTTTAACGATCTATTCCGTCAGATCGCGGCAGTGTCACTACTCCGTCCCCACATCGCAGTTATAAAAAGTACTGGAATATTAACCAGTTGTCCATCGAATTTCCCCTTCGGGTTCTCCTTAGGCCCCGACTAACCCTGATCCGATTAGCGTTGATCAGGAAACCTTATCCTTTCGGTGGGCGGGTTTCTCTCCCGCCTTATCGTTACTTATGCCTACATTTGCTTTTCCAGAAGCTCCACCACAACTTACGTCATAACTTCGCTGCCGCTGGAATGCTCCCCTACCGTAATATTAATATTACCCATAGCTTCGGTGTATAGTTTAATGCCCGTTTATTATCCATGCCCGATCGCTCGACTAGTGAGCTGTTACGCACTCTTTAAATGAATGGCTGCTTCCAAGCCAACATCCTAGCTGTCTATGCAATCGGACCTCGTTAGTTCAACTTAACTATAACTTGGGGACCTTAGCTGATGGTCTGGGTTCTTTCCCTCTCGGCCCGTGACCTTAGCACCCCGGGCCTCACTGCAGTGTATATTATATAGCATTCGGAGTTTGTCTGGATTTGGTAGGATTTGACTCCCCCGCACCCAATCAGTAGCTCTACCTCTATATAACTTAACCACCACGCTGTTCCTAAAAACATTTCGGGGAGTACGAGCTATTTCCCAGTTTGATTAGCCTTTCACCCCTACCCACAGATCATCCGGAAACTTTTCAACGTTTATCGGTTCGGTCCTCCAGTACGTGTTACCGCACCTTCAACCTGTCCATGGGTAGATCACAAGGTTTCGCGTCTACCTCCCCTGACTATACGCCCTATTCAGACTCGCTTTCGCTGCGGCTGCGTGTCTTAAACACTTAACCTTGCCAGAGAAGAGTAACTCGTAGGCTCATTATGCAAAAGGCACGCCGTCACGCCACCTGGACGCTCCGACCGCTTGTAAGCACACAGTTTCAGGTTCTATTTCACTCCCCTGTTCGGGGTTCTTTTCACCTTTCCCTCACGGTACTGGTTCACTATCGGTCTCTCAGGAGTATTTAGCCTTACCGGATGGTGCCGGCAGATTCCCACAAGGCGTCTCCGACCTCGCGGTACTCAGGATACTACTAGACTAATGTTACTTACGTGTACGAGGCTCTCACTCTATATTGCCAGGCTTCCCATCCTGTTCCACTTCATTTCATTAATGCCATATCGTAGTCCTACAACCCCAGCTATGCCGTAACATAACTGGTTTGGGCTCTTTCCCGTTCGCTCGCCACTACTTAGGAAATCATTATTATTTTCTCTTCCTCTGCTTACTTAGATGTTTCAGTTCGGCAGGTTTGCGTACATTGTACGACTAGTCTTCAACTAGCCAGGTTTCCCCATTCGGAAATCTCCGGATTAATTCATATTTGCTAATACCCGAAGCTTATCGCAGCTTATCACGTCCTTCATCGCCTCTGAGAGCCAAGGCATCCCCTGTGTGCTCTTATTTACTTTCTTCTCTCCATAGCCTTTTGCGCCTATGGAAATGCTTTTTTGATTGTCGTTATCTTCTTAGTTTGTCGTAATTGCTTACTTCATCCCTCCAAGCTAACAACGTCTCTATTGTTGTTTGCTCTTCTTTATTAACTTCTTCCAATATGTCAAAGAACTTTAGTTCCCCTAATTGCCTACTGGCAACTATATTTATGGCCTCTCGTATTTAGACCGGGTAATGTGGAGAATAACGGAGTCGAACCGTTGACCTCCTGCGTGCAAGGCAGGCGCTCTAGCCAGCTGAGCTAATCCCCCTTAGAGTATATATGTAGTCCCGAGCAGATTTGAACTGCTGACCCCTACATTATCAGTGTAGTGCTCTAACCAACTGAGCTACGGGACTAGGTTAAATTCAGCTTCGGTAATTGTTCTGAGGTGTCTCATTCACAATCCCTGTAGCCTCATCCACTCCCTCGCTTAGTCAGAAACACTTTATGATGCTTCATTCTATGGGTTTTTCTTTTGAGATTTTATTGTCATTTATATCATTTACGTAGCGAGTAGTCTGAACTACTCCAGAAAGGAGGTATTCCAGCCGCACCTTCCGGTACGGCTACCTTGTTACGACTTAGCCCCAGTTATCGGTTTTACCCTAGGACGCTCCTTGCGGTTACATACTTTAGGTACCCCCAACTTCCATGGCTTGACGGGCGGTGTGTACAAGGCCCGGGAACGTATTCACCGCGTCATTGCTGATACGCGATTACTAGCGAATCCAACTTCAAGAGGTCGAGTTGCAGACCTCTATCCGAACTGTGAATGGCTTTTTGAGATTTGCTTGCTGTTGCCAGCTTGCTGCCCTCTGTACCATCCATTGTAGCACGTGTGTAGCCCCGGACGTAAGGGCCATGATGACTTGACGTCGTCCCCTCCTTCCTCTCTGTTTGCACAGGCAGTCTGTTTAGAGTCCCCACCTTAACGTGCTGGCAACTAAACATAGGGGTTGCGCTCGTTGCGGGACTTAACCCAACACCTCACGGCACGAGCTGACGACAGCCATGCAGCACCTAGTTTCGTGTGATTGCTCACTCATCTATCTCTAAATGATTCACTAACTTTCAAGCCCGGGTAAGGTTCCTCGCGTATCATCGAATTAAACCACATGCTCCTCCGCTTGTGCGGGCCCCCGTCAATTCCTTTGAGTTTCAATCTTGCGACCGTACTCCCCAGGTGGAATACTTAACGCTTTCGCTTAGCCGCTAACTGTGTATCGCTAACAGCGAGTATTCATCGTTTAGGGCGTGGACTACCAGGGTATCTAATCCTGTTTGATCCCCACGCTTTCGTGCCTCAGCGTCAATAACACCATAGTAAGCTGCCTTCGCAATCGGTGTTCTGTGACATATCTATGCATTTCACCGCTACTTGTCACATTCCGCCTACCTCTAGTGTATTCAAGCTCATCAGTATCAAGGGCACTGCGATGGTTGAGCCACCGTCTTTCACCCCTGACTTAATAAGCCGCCTACGCACCCTTTAAACCCAATAAATCCGGATAACGCTTGGATCCTCCGTATTACCGCGGCTGCTGGCACGGAGTTAGCCGATCCTTATTCCTTCGGTACATTCAGCTACTTACACGTAAGTAGGTTTATTCCCGAATAAAAGCAGTTTACGACCCAGAGGGCTGTCTTCCTGCACGCGGCATGGCTGGTTCAGAGTTGCCTCCATTGACCAATATTCCTTACTGCTGCCTCCCGTAGGAGTCTGGTCCGTGTCTCAGTACCAGTGTGGGGGGTCATCCTCTCAGATCCCCTAGTCATCGTGGTCTTGGTGAGCCGTTACCTCGCCAACTAACTAATGACACGCATGCCCATCTCAATCCTATAAATATTTGATCATTAGATAATGCTATCCTGTGATTTTATGCGGTGTTAATCCGAATTTCTTCGGGCTATCCCCCTGATTGAGGTAGGTTGCATACGCGTTACGCACCCGTGCGCCACTTTCCCGAGAAGCAAGCCTCTCGGTATCGTTCGACTTGCATGTATTAGGCCTGCCGCTAGCGTTCATCCTGAGCCAGGATCAAACTCTCCATTGTAAAATGTTGTGTTTGAACGCTGACCATTCTTAACTTGTTAATAATAGTCTTTATTCTTTTTTGTATTGTCTGTCAGTTTCTGACTCGAAATAATAGCTTTGGTTTTCATGTACTTTGAAACTGTACTATCTGTACCTCGCTACGTTTATAAATGACATCTCTTTAATGAACTTCTCGAATCACCTCGCGGATCTTCTTTATATGTTGCAATCGAATTTCGATTGTTTCAGTCTTTTTGTTTTGTTATCAAACTCCGTTTGGTAACCCCCGTTTTTGTTCGGACTGCAAAGGTAGAAATCTTTTTGTTATTGTCAAGCTTTATTTGAAAATAAATCTTTTTGTTTTTCTGGTGGTTAAACCGGCAAAACCGACTTTAACAAACTCCTGCTGCAATCTTTCAAAATCTTCTCTCTGTATCTCTTTCACTCAAACCCTTCCTCCGAAGCGGGATGCAAAAGTAGGAAAATTAACCGGCTCTGCAAACATTAATTTTAAAATAATCGGTTTAGGATCGATTATGAAGGGTTTTCAATATGCGCATTCGCAGCAGTAGTCCCCAACTCCCTGTACATTAGACGTATTCTATAGATATCGCTGTTTGAAATAATTGAAACTAATTTGAAGCCATTGCGGCAATAAGGTATGATTCGGATTAAAATCCACAGAACAGATGCGCTCTTAACCTAGGAATGATCAGTAAAAACGTCATCTTTTGTGGTAAGCCCCAGAAAAATTGATGGGATTAACCTCAAAACTGAAATGCCAGCTGCAAAAATCCCTGTTTCAAAATAAAGTTTAAACTTTCCAGCGCTACATACGGGCAGATCCTGACCTCCCAGAGAGACAGCAGACTATAAACAGATGAATCGACCCAGACTTATAGTATACAACTCGCTTTATAATCATTGATATCATGGGAGCTGATCAGCTCTCCGGTAATGATGAATGATGAGCATACGGTAATCGTTTTTTGTGGTTCAGTTATCCGGTGCTTGACCGCCTCTTTAAACAACAAGTTTGGCCAGCAATCATGGAAGAATAGTAAGTACAGGAAATAAATGCATTTAAAATCCTTATAATTAGTCTGTGCATTAAGAGCTGCTGTATGCTGTAATACGTTTTTCAAATACAAGAAAAGGCAGTTTAAGCAAATATGATAGATAATTTAGCTAGGCAACCAGCAGTAAGAGATGAAACCCAATTTCAGGATCCCTTGCTGACAAGCTATGTTCAGGTACAACATTTCCTGCTCATGCATTCAAATCTAAGCTATCAGGACGCCAATCCAGCAGCAGCGCCCATTCCTGCATGAGTCCTGGTTTCAATAAGAGATCAAAATTTAAAAAACATAGACCAGCTCAATACCTCAGCAGGGTCCAGCCCAGGGGAAACTAAACTTAGGAAAGCACAGATGGTATGCTCCCAATAAAAAATCCCTGTAAACAAGAAAAGCCTGCAGTTTCCTACAGGCTTTCTTTTAAGATTTGGCACCGACCTACTCTCCCACGTGTTACCGCAGTACCATCGGCTCTGGTGGGCTTGACTGCTCTGTTCGGAATGGGAAGAGGTAGACACCACCGATATAGGCACCTAAATATTTTTAATACTTTAATTAGAGTTCTTTGTTATGTGTAAAAGAAAAGCCTGTAGTTTCCTACAGGCTTCCTTTAAGATTTGGCACCGACCTACTCTCCCACGTGTTACCGCAGTACCATCGGCTCTGGCGGGCTTGACTTCTCTGTTCGGAATGGGAAGAGGTAGACACCGCCGATATAGGCACCTAAATATTTTTATTGTTTGCTTTTCCGTATCAGGTATCCTTAGCAAAAGCTATCGGTATTCCCATATACACGAACCATATCCTATGGCCCACAAACAGTGACATATTATTGAAAGAAGTTATTATGAAGAACAAACAACAGTTTATTGCTCTTGAAAGCTTCGGATGATTAGTATTACTCGACTTTGATGTCACCACCTTTACATCTGTAACCTATCAACGTAGTAGTCTGCTACGGTCCTATATGGAATTCTCATCTCGTGGCTAGTTTCGCACTTAGATGCTTTCAGCGCTTATCTATTCCCAACGTAGCTACTCTGCAATGCCCCTGGCGGAACAACAGATTCACTAGAGGTTAGTCCAACCCGGTCCTCTCGTACTAAGGTCAGCCCCACTCAAAATTCCTACGCCCACAACAGATAGGGACCGAACTGTCTCGCGACGTTCTGAACCCAGCTCGCGTGCCACTTTAATCGGCGAACAGCCGAACCCTTGGGACCTTCTCCAGCCCCAGGATGTGACGAGCCGACATCGAGGTGCCAAACCTCCCCGTCGATATGAGCTCTTGGGGGAGATCAGCCTGTTATCCCCAGCGTACCTTTTATCCTTTGAGCGATGGCCCTTCCATGCAGAACCACCGGATCACTATATCCGTCTTTCGACCCTGCTCGGCTTGTCTGCCTCACAGTCAAGCAAGCTTATGCTATTGCACTCCTCATACGGTTACCAAGCGTATTGAGCTTACCTTTGAAAGCCTCCGTTACCTTTTTGGAGGCGACCACCCCAGTCAAACTACCCATCAAACAATGTCCCCCCGAAAGGGGTTAGACACCGAATACAAAAAGGGTGGTATTTCAACGTTGACTCCACAACACCTAGCGATGCCGCTTCACAGTCTCCCACCTATCCTACACATCTTGTATCCAATGTCAATGTTAAATTGTAGTGAAGGTGCATGGGGTCTTTCCGTCCCGTTGCGGGTACCCGGCGTCTTCACCGGGACCACAATTTCACCGAGCTCATGGCTGAGACAGCGCCCAGATCGTTACACCATTCGTGCAGGTCGGAACTTACCCGACAAGGAATTTCGCTACCTTAGGACCGTTATAGTTACGGCCGCCGTTTACTGGGGCTTCGATTCAATGCTTCTCCTTTAACAGATGACATCCCCTCTTAACCTTCCAGCACCGGGCAGGTGTCAGGCCTTATACTTCATCTTTCGATTTTGCAAAGCCATGTGTTTTTGTTAAACAGTCGCCTGGGCCTTTTCACTGCGGCTGATATTGCTACCAGCGCCCCTTCTCCCGAAGTTACAGGGCCATTTTGCCGAGTTCCTTAGCCATGATTCACTCGAGCACCTTAGAATTCTCTTCCCGGATACCTGTGTCGGTTTGCGGTACGGGTTTTTATAACCTGAAGCTTAGCGGTTTTTCTTGGAAGTCTGATTACCTGCGCTATCTACGCCCCCGAAGGTTTGCAGTACTATCGGGTTTCAGCTAGGTCTGCGGATTTGCCTACAGTCCTAATACCTACGCCCTTTAACGATCTATTCCGTCAGATCGCGGCAGTGTCACTACTCCGTCCCCACATCGCAGTTATAAAAAGTACTGGAATATTAACCAGTTGTCCATCGAATTTCCCCTTCGGGTTCTCCTTAGGCCCCGACTAACCCTGATCCGATTAGCGTTGATCAGGAAACCTTATCCTTTCGGTGGGCGGGTTTCTCTCCCGCCTTATCGTTACTTATGCCTACATTTGCTTTTCCAGAAGCTCCACCACAACTTACGTCATAACTTCGCTGCCGCTGGAATGCTCCCCTACCGTAATATTTAATATTACCCATAGCTTCGGTGTATAGTTTAATGCCCGTTTATTATCCATGCCCGATCGCTCGACTAGTGAGCTGTTACGCACTCTTTAAATGAATGGCTGCTTCCAAGCCAACATCCTAGCTGTCTATGCAATCGGACCTCGTTAGTTCAACTTAACTATAACTTGGGGACCTTAGCTGATGGTCTGGGTTCTTTCCCTCTCGGCCCGTGACCTTAGCACCCCGGGCCTCACTGCAGTGTATATTATATAGCATTCGGAGTTTGTCTGGATTTGGTAGGATTTGACTCCCCCGCACCCAATCAGTAGCTCTACCTCTATATAACTTAACCACCACGCTGTTCCTAAAAACATTTCGGGGAGTACGAGCTATTTCCCAGTTTGATTAGCCTTTCACCCCTACCCACAGATCATCCGGAAACTTTTCAACGTTTATCGGTTCGGTCCTCCAGTACGTGTTACCGCACCTTCAACCTGTCCATGGGTAGATCACAAGGTTTCGCGTCTACCTCCCCTGACTATACGCCCTATTCAGACTCGCTTTCGCTGCGGCTGCGTGTCTTAAACACTTAACCTTGCCAGAGAAGAGTAACTCGTAGGCTCATTATGCAAAAGGCACGCCGTCACGCCACCTGGACGCTCCGACCGCTTGTAAGCACACAGTTTCAGGTTCTATTTCACTCCCCTGTTCGGGGTTCTTTTCACCTTTCCCTCACGGTACTGGTTCACTATCGGTCTCTCAGGAGTATTTAGCCTTACCGGATGGTGCCGGCAGATTCCCACAAGGCGTCTCCGACCTCGCGGTACTCAGGATACTACTAGACTAATGTTACTTACGTGTACGAGGCTCTCACTCTATATTGCCAGGCTTCCCATCCTGTTCCACTTCATTTCATTAATGCCATATCGTAGTCCTACAACCCCAGCTATGCCGTAACATAACTGGTTTGGGCTCTTTCCCGTTCGCTCGCCACTACTTAGGAAATCATTATTATTTTCTCTTCCTCTGCTTACTTAGATGTTTCAGTTCGGCAGGTTTGCGTACATTGTACGACTAGTCTTCAACTAGCCAGGTTTCCCCATTCGGAAATCTCCGGATTAATTCATATTTGCTAATACCCGAAGCTTATCGCAGCTTATCACGTCCTTCATCGCCTCTGAGAGCCAAGGCATCCCCTGTGTGCTCTTATTTACTTTCTTCTCTCCATAGCCTTTTGCGCCTATGGAAATGCTTTTTTTGATTGTCGTTATCTTATCGGTTTGTCGTAATTACTTACTCTATCCCTAAAAGCTAACAACGTCTCTATTGTTGTTTGCTCTTCTTTATTAACTTCTTCCAATATGTCAAAGAACTTTAGTTCCCCTAATTGCCTACTGGCAACTATATTTATGGCCTCTCGTATTTAGACCGGGTAATGTGGAGAATAACGGAGTCGAACCGTTGACCTCCTGCGTGCAAGGCAGGCGCTCTAGCCAGCTGAGCTAATCCCCCTTAGAATATATTTGTAGTCCCGAGCAGATTTGAACTGCTGACCCCTACATTATCAGTGTAGTGCTCTAACCAACTGAGCTACGGGACTAGGTTAAATTCAGCTTCGGTAATTGTTCTGAGGTGTCTCATTCACAATCCCTGTAGCCTCATCCACTCCCTCGCTTAGTCAGAAACACTTATGATGCTTCATTCTATGGGTTTTTCTTTTGAGATTTTATTGTCATTTATATCATTTACGTAGCGAGTAGTCTGAACTACTCCAGAAAGGAGGTATTCCAGCCGCACCTTCCGGTACGGCTACCTTGTTACGACTTAGCCCCAGTTATCGGTTTTACCCTAGGACGCTCCTTGCGGTTACATACTTTAGGTACCCCCAACTTCCATGGCTTGACGGGCGGTGTGTACAAGGCCCGGGAACGTATTCACCGCGTCATTGCTGATACGCGATTACTAGCGAATCCAACTTCAAGAGGTCGAGTTGCAGACCTCTATCCGAACTGTGAATGGCTTTTTGAGATTTGCTTGCTGTTGCCAGCTTGCTGCCCTCTGTACCATCCATTGTAGCACGTGTGTAGCCCCGGACGTAAGGGCCATGATGACTTGACGTCGTCCCCTCCTTCCTCTCTGTTTGCACAGGCAGTCTGTTTAGAGTCCCCACCTTAACGTGCTGGCAACTAAACATAGGGGTTGCGCTCGTTGCGGGACTTAACCCAACACCTCACGGCACGAGCTGACGACAGCCATGCAGCACCTAGTTTCGTGTGATTGCTCACTCATCTATCTCTAAATGATTCACTAACTTTCAAGCCCGGGTAAGGTTCCTCGCGTATCATCGAATTAAACCACATGCTCCTCCGCTTGTGCGGGCCCCCGTCAATTCCTTTGAGTTTCAATCTTGCGACCGTACTCCCCAGGTGGAATACTTAACGCTTTCGCTTAGCCGCTAACTGTGTATCGCTAACAGCGAGTATTCATCGTTTAGGGCGTGGACTACCAGGGTATCTAATCCTGTTTGATCCCCACGCTTTCGTGCCTCAGCGTCAATAACACCATAGTAAGCTGCCTTCGCAATCGGTGTTCTGTGACATATCTATGCATTTCACCGCTACTTGTCACATTCCGCCTACCTCTAGTGTATTCAAGCTCATCAGTATCAAGGGCACTGCGATGGTTGAGCCACCGTCTTTCACCCCTGACTTAATAAGCCGCCTACGCACCCTTTAAACCCAATAAATCCGGATAACGCTTGGATCCTCCGTATTACCGCGGCTGCTGGCACGGAGTTAGCCGATCCTTATTCCTTCGGTACATTCAGCTACTTACACGTAAGTAGGTTTATTCCCGAATAAAAGCAGTTTACGACCCAGAGGGCTGTCTTCCTGCACGCGGCATGGCTGGTTCAGAGTTGCCTCCATTGACCAATATTCCTTACTGCTGCCTCCCGTAGGAGTCTGGTCCGTGTCTCAGTACCAGTGTGGGGGGTCATCCTCTCAGATCCCCTAGTCATCGTGGTCTTGGTGAGCCGTTACCTCGCCAACTAACTAATGACACGCATGCCCATCTCAATCCTATAAATATTTGATCATTAGATAATGCTATCCTGTGATTTTATGCGGTGTTAATCCGAATTTCTTCGGGCTATCCCCCTGATTGAGGTAGGTTGCATACGCGTTACGCACCCGTGCGCCACTTTCCCGAGAAGCAAGCCTCTCGGTATCGTTCGACTTGCATGTATTAGGCCTGCCGCTAGCGTTCATCCTGAGCCAGGATCAAACTCTCCATTGTAAAATGTTGTGTTTGAACGCTGACCATTCTTAACTTGTTAATAATAGTCTTTATTCTTTTTTGTATTGTCTGTCAGTTTCTGACTCGAAATAATAGCTTTGGTTTTCATGTACTTTGAAACTGTACTATCTGTACCTCGCTACGTTTATAAATGACATCTCTTTAATGAACTTCTCGAATCACCTCGCGGATCTTCTTTATATGTTGCAATCGAATTTCGATTGTTTCAGTCTTTTTGTTTTGTTATCAAACTCCGTTTGGTAACCCCCGTTTTTGTTGGGACTGCAAAGGTAGAAATCTTTTTGTTATTGTCAAGCTTTATTTGAAAATAAATCTTTTTGTTTTTCTGGTGGTTAAACCGGCAAAACCGACTTTAACAAACTCCTACTGCAATCTTTCAAAATCTTCTCTCTGTATCTCTTTCACTCAAATCCTTCCTCCGAAGCGGGATGCAAAAGTAGGAAAATTAACCGGCTCTGCAAACAATATTACCCTTATAATTGTATCGCATCTCTAACTACATGAACCATAGCCTTAAAATCGACAAAACATCAGGAAAAAAAACGTCTTAATAGGGTTCGTTAACATACGTTGGTAGGAATAACCCCAAACACTACAATTGTCAGCTGCACTTGACCGCTTAACCAGAAGAGTAATTGTGCTATTCAGCCCCAAGAATTGTTTTCAGCGATAAGTAATATTAAACTACTGATGAATCTCAAATTTCCATCAAATATGATCGCCATCATTTCTCAACCGAGCAGCAAAGTAGAAATTTGGACATTATTCATTTGACATGATCATCTACAAGACCTTCAGTTTTGACTCAGCGCATTACTTGCCTAATGTGCCTGCAGACCATAAATGCGGTGGTATGCATGGCCACACCTATACAGTTAAAGTATTTCTTTCTGGAGAGCCAGGTTTAGAAACTGGCTGGATCCTCGATTATACCGACCTAAAAAACGGCATTCGTCCAATTGTCAGTTTACTCGATCATAAACTTCTGAATGAAATCCCCGGATTAGAAAACCCCACTGCCGAAAGACTCAGCATCTGGCTGTGGCATAAGATTAAACCTATATTTCCAGAGTTGTCCAGAATAGAGCTGAATGAAACACCAGGAACAGGAGTGATTTATGAGGGCTAAGCACAACCAGGCCATTGCCATCTGGCTATATTTTGGTGCTTTTTGTATAATGATTCAGATATTACTAGGTGGAATCACCAGACTGAGTGGATCCGGCCTGTCCATTACAGAATGGAACCCATTAATGGGTTTTCTTCCTCCATTAAATGAGCTGGAATGGCAGCACAGCTTTGATCAATACAAAAAGATTGCGCAATTTCAGTTGCTGAACGCACACTTTTCACTAGAGGATTATAAATCAATATTTTTCTGGGAGTGGTTTCACCGAAATTGGGCACGGTTTATTGGCATCGCCTTCCTATTGCCCTTTATCTATTTTATCATCAAAGGCAAAATAGAACGCAAGCTCATTTTACCTATTTTCGTTCTCTTTTTATTGGGCTTACTGCAAGCGATAATTGGCTGGCTGATGGTAAAAAGTGGATTAAACGATACCGATATAAGTGTCAGCCATATTAGGTTGGCCATCCACTTCATTTCTGCAATCATTTTATTGGGCTATACCTTATGGCTGGCTTTTAAATTAAGTCTCGATCATTTGAAAATGCGGCATCGTTTACAATTTTCAAGATTAAACAGCCTGATTCTGGTCTTACTTTTCATTCAGCTAATTTACGGAGCGCTGATGGCGGGAAGTCATGCGGCACTTGCAGCGCCTACCTGGCCTGATATGAATGGAGCTATTGTTCCGGAAAATATATTATTGCAGATTTTTTCTATATATCAGCTGACAGAAAACTTATTGACCATTCAGCTTGTACATCGTTTTCTGGCTTATATGATCTGTTTATTGATTATTCTGCTTTATGTTCGCAGCTCTTCCTGGAAAATCAACAAGCATTTATCCTATATCAGGACTATTCCAATGTTATTGGTAGCGATACAGGTCATCTCAGGAGTTACAGCATTACTTCATAGCGTTAATAGCGATTACAAAACCTACGCACTTTTTCATCAGTTCATAGGAATGCTTTTAACGATTTCGCTATTGCTGCTGCTTTTCCTCAATCAAAAGAAAACGTAATTCATCACAAAACAACTGACCTTACAAAACAAGTACCATAGGAAATAGGAATTATCAAAAATAAAAGGTGAAACTAAAAGCAGTTCAGAAAAAAAATGACCATAAATGGAGGAGGGAAGATCAAGAGCAAAAGAGAGCAGGTCTTACCGATTTTTCAAACAAAACAACCTGAATAGAAAGCTGTATTAAAAACGCAAAACACCTAAAACCGCATAAAAAAACAGGATGCCTTTTGGACACCCTGTTTTTTTTTATGATTAAAAAAGGATTAAGCTCCTAATTGTACACGTTTGAATGCGATAACGGTTAGACCGGCAGCAGTATCATTTAAGAATTTACGAACGTCTTTAGAAGAATCTTTAACGAATTCCTGGTTTAATAAAGTACTGTCTTTGTAGAATTTATTCAATTTACCAGCAGCAATTTTCTCTACCATTTCTTCAGGTTTACCTTCAGCGCGGATTTGTTCTTTAGCGATTTCAGTTTCACGCTCAATAGTAGTTGCGTCAACATCAGCTTTATCTAAAGCAACTGGGTTCATTGCAGCGATTTGCATAGCTACATCTTTACCAGCTTCATCAGCACCGTCAAATGCTTGGTTTAAAGCAACCAATACACCTAAACGGTAGTTACCGTGGATGTAAGGAATAACTTTTTCACCTGAAACAGTTTCGAATTTAGAGATACCGATTTTCTCACCGATTTTACCAGTGTTTTCGATAATGATCTCAGAAACTTTCTGACCATCAATTTCTAAAGATAAAAGTTCTTCTAAAGAAGCAGGGTTTTTCTCGATAGCAAGGTCAGTGAATTTGTTAGCTAAAGCTACGAAATCAGCATTTTTAGCCACGAAGTCAGTTTCGCAGTTTAATTCAACAACAACACCACGTTTACCGTCTGCTGTAGCTTTTGCGATAACCACACCTTCATTAGAATCACGGTCCTGACGAGAAGCTGCTACTTTAGCACCTTTTTTACGTAAGTAATCAACCGCTGCTTCGAAATCACCGTTAGTTTCGATCAATGCTTTTTTGCAATCCATCATACCAGAACCGGTTTGTTGGCGTAATTTATTTACGTCTGCTGCAGAAATTTGTACTGTAGACATCTTATTTCTTTTTAAGTTTTTATTTAAAAAATTATGGGTTGTACGATGTATGTTGTAAGGAAAAACCCGCAACGCACAACATACAACCCATATTATATTATTTAAGCTTCTTCGCTAGTACCTTCTTCTTCAGTATCAGCATTTACTTTTTTTCTTCTTGCGCCAGGAGCAGCAGCTTCTGGAGCATCAGCAGCAGCTTTAGCAGCTACAGCTTCTTTTTCAGTTTCTTCGTCTTTTTCGCGTTTGCGCTCGTCTAAACCTTCTTCAATTGCTTTGATGATTACATCAGTAATTAAAGAGATAGATTTAGTAGCATCATCATTCGCTGGGATTGGGAAATCGATGTTAGAAGGATCAGAGTTAGTATCAACCATTGCGAAAGTTGGAATGTTTAATTTCAACGCTTCGCTAACTGCGATGTGCTCTTTTTTAACGTCAATCAAGAAGATAGCAGCTGGTAAACGGTTTAGATCCGCGATACCACCTAATAAGCTTTCCAATTTAATACGCTCACGTTGGATCATTAAACGCTCTTTCTTAGAAAGGATCGAGTAAGTTCCGTCTTTAGTCATCTTGTCGATGTTAGACATCTTTTTGATAGACTTGCGAACAGTAGCAAAGTTGGTTAACATACCACCTAACCAACGTTCAGTTACGAAAGGCATGTTTACTTTTTTTGCTTGATCAGCAACGATTTCTTTAGCCTGTTTCTTAGTAGCTACGAAAAGAATCTTACGACCAGATTTAACGATCTGTTTGATTGCTGAAGCAGCTTCTTCAGTTTTGGTTAAAGTTTTATTTAAATCTATAATGTGGATTCCATTGCGCTCCATGAAAATGTAAGGCGCCATTTTTGGGTTCCATTTACGGGTAAGGTGACCGAAGTGTACACCTGCATCCAATAAGTCTTGATATGTAGTTCTTGCCATTGTGTTTGTCTCCTTAAGATTAACGTTTACTGAATTGGAATTTCTTACGTGCTTTCTTACGTCCTGGTTTCTTACGTTCAACCATACGCATATCACGGGTCATTAACCCTTTAGCGCGTAATGCTGGTTTTTTCTCAGCATCCAATTCCACAATAGCTTTAGCGATAGCTAAACGAACTGCTTCTGCCTGACCTTTGATACCACCACCTGCTACATTCACTTTAACATCATATTGACCAGTCAATTCAGAAACTTCGAATGATTGGTTAACGATGTATTGTAAAGGTAATGTTGGGAAATATTCTTTATGGTCTTTACCGTTTACGGTAATTGTGCCGTTGCCTTCTTTTAAATAGATGCGCGCAACAGCAGTTTTTCTTCTTCCTGAAGTGTTAGTAACTGACATTTCTTTCTTCCTTTAATTAAAGTGTAATGGTTTTTGGTGATTGTGCTGCATGAGGATGTTCTGTGCCTGCATAAACAAAAAGGTTGGTGTATAATTTAGCACCAAGTTTTGTTTTAGGTAACATACCACGTACTGCTTTCTCGATAACACGCTTAGGGTGTTTCGCCATTAACTCTTTTGGAGAAATGAAACGCTGACCACCTGGGTAACCAGTGTAAGAAATATAGCGTTTGTCGCTGAATTTATTTCCTGTCAATTTAACCTTATCCGCATTGATAACGATAACGTTATCTCCGCAGTCTACGTGTGGGGTATACTCAGGCTTGTTTTTACCACGGATGATCATAGCGATCTTCGATGACAAGCGCCCCAAAATCTCGCCTTGTGCGTCAACAACAACCCACTGTTTGTTAACAGTTTTTGCATTGGCAGAGACAGTTTTGTAACTTAACGTATTCACTTGCTTGTATTTAATTTGTTAAACAATTATTTATTCACCCTAAGATTTAGGGACTGCAAAGATAGACAGAATTATTTAAATACCAAACAGTTGGAGAAAGATAGTTTGTTAATATTATTCCAGCCGGAAAAAAGCAGCCGCAGCAGCAGGGAGAAATAGGCCAGGGTAGTCCTAAAAAAAGCGAGGAAGTCACCGGGAAGTGTTCGGGAAGAGAAGGGCCTTATTTCCTTTTTACTTACAATAAAGTTCTTTTTAGACCTCATAAAGCAGGACTACTGAAAAATTTAATGAGGATCAGATGAAAGCCTTCTTAATTTTCAGAGGCCTGATCATTTCTAAAATAATGCAGGGCATACAACAGCTGCAGCAGAATGCTGAGCAGAAAAAAAGCAGTAGGCAATAAATAACTCCAGATATTGTCAAAATACTGATGTTCAATCGCAGATTGTACAATATATGTACAGCCCATTGCCAAATATGCCCAAAAACAAAGACAGCAAACTGCTAAGATCCCATGAATTAAGCCAAGATTTCTTTCCTCTTGTATCTTTTTAATCACAAATGCATTAAAAGCCACAACGACACCAACCCCTGCAATGATCAGCAGATTATCGCCTGTCACGAACAGCAGCAGATAAGCCATTGCCAGGAAGACATTCAAATAAGATAGACGTTTCAACATTCCTACTAATTTACAACAAACATCTTATAATTTATGGCTTTCTGACTTGATTTACAATCCTCAGCAAATTATTCGGCACCGTCTTTGTTAACTATCTGACGAAAATTAACAATTATTAACCTAGCTCAGTTTTGCTTTGTTTAACCACAGCAGTACTGAGAATCGATCACAAATTAAAAACTACATTTATGAAAAAGGAAACTAAAATAATTGCAGGAATACTAGCTGGAGCGGCGCTTGGTGCGGCAATTGCATTAATTATTTCATCAGATAAAGATGGAGAAATGAAAGACAAAGTATCAGATTGGTTTTGTGACCTATTAGATTCATCAAAAGAAAAACTGGTAGATGCTGCAAGTCAGGTGAAAGACACTATTGCTAAAGTTAGAGCCTAAGTAGATTAATGAAAATTGCATTTCATGGGGCGGCACGTACCGTTACGGGTAGTAAACATCTGATTACTTTAAAAAATAACACTCAAATTTTATTAGACTGCGGGCTATTTCAGGGCTTGGGTAACCTGACGGAGGGGCTCAATGAGTCTTTCGGTTTTGCCCCGGCCCAGGTCAGCTATCTTATTTTATCCCATGCGCACATAGACCATTGCGGTTTATTACCAAGATTGGTTGCGGAAGGATTTCGAGGAAACATTTACTGTACCCCTGCTACCAAAGACCTTTGTCGGATTTTGCTGCTGGATTCTGCAAAGATTCAGACACAGGATGCCGAATACGCAAATAAGAAATTGCGACAAGGGGAACTTGAGGAAATGCCATTATATACTGAAAAAGATGTTTTGCAAACCCTGGAACAGTTTAAAGTGGTTCCCTACAACCAGGATTTTCAAATTGATGCTGATGTAACCTTAAACTTTACAGATGCTGGTCATATCGTGGGCAGTGCCGCGGTACATTTAAAAATTAAGGAAGAGGGGAAAACGATCAACCTGACTTTCAGTGGTGATGTGGGCAGGTATGGAGATTTGCTTTTGAAAAGCCCCCAATCCTTCCCCCAGGCGGATTATGTCATCATAGAATCTACTTACGGCGACTCGCTTCATCAGGATCTTGATCCTATAGAAGATACTTTAAGAGAAATTATTGAGCAAACCTGTATCGTTAAGAAAGGAAAAGTCATTATTCCGGCATTTAGCGTCGGCCGTACTCAGGAATTACTTTACGCTTTGAATGCGATGGAGCTGAAAGATCAATTGCCGGATGTACAGTATTACGTAGACAGTCCATTGTCTTTACAGGCTACAGAGGTACTCAGAAATCACCCGGAAGTATACAACAACGGTGTAAAAGAAGTGATGAAAGTAGACCATGACATCTTCGGATTTAAGGGTTTAAAATTTATTGAAAGCGTAGAAGAATCTAAGGCTTTAAATGGTGATTCACGACCATGTGTGATCATTTCATCCTCCGGCATGGCCGAGGGTGGCAGGGTAAAACACCATATCCGCAACAATATCAGTGATCAGAAAAACACTATCCTCATGGTGGGTTATGCAGAACCGAGATCTTTAGCCGGCAAATTATTAGCGGGACATAAACAAGTTTGGCTTTTCGGTCAGGATTACGAAGTAGTTGCCGACATACGTTCGATTAAATCGATGAGTGCGCATGGCGATTACGAAGACCTGCTACAATTCTTATCCGGACAAAACCCTGCACTTGTAAAGCAGGTGTTTTTAGTGCATGGAGAATATAAAGTTCAACAGGTATTTGCACAGCATTTACAGGATAAAGGCTTCCAGCATATACTCATTCCAGAACAACATCAGGAATTTGAGGTCTAACATTAAAGGTTTTTTTATCTTTGCCGGATGGACGTTTTTGGTGAAGCCTTAAAAGATCAATTTAGAAAGCCACCTGCAGAAACTTTGTGGGTACACAATTCTTATGATGAACCGGAAGAGATGCCGGTCGACATTTATTTTAGGGATGAAGCAGAAATGCCTGAGCTTGAACTCAGGGCTATGGAACTTTGCAAAGGAAAAGTGCTGGACGTGGGTGCAGGTGTAGGTAGTCATGCCCTGGTGCTTCAAAATCGCGGCTTTAATGTAACTGGCATGGACATCTCCCTGCCTGCCGTAGAGATCATGAAGGAACGTGGATTAAAACAGGTCATTGCAGGAAATATCCTGATTTATAAAGATGAAAAATATGACACGCTTCTTTTTATGATGAATGGAATCGGGCTTACAGGCTCTATTTCCGGACTAAAATCATTTTTGAAACAAGTTAAAGACTTATTGAATCCAGGTGGTCAGTTGATATTCGACAGTTCAGACCTCTCCTACCTTTACCAGGAAATTCCTTTCCCTAATCATGGGTACTTTGGAGAAGTTAGTTTCAGATACGAATATAAAGGGCTTAAAGGAGATTGGTTCAAATGGGTATATGTAGACCAAAGCACATTGATTGAAATTGCCAAGGCTAATGGCTGGGAGCCAGAAATCATTTTTGAAGACGGACAGGATCAGTACCTGGCCAGACTAAGCATTAAAGCTTAACTAATACCAGTACCAAACTGGTTCTTCTTAATTAAGGCATAGAAAAATAAAATTGATTGAAAATATAAAAAGCGCCGTATCATGATCAACATGGTACGGCGCTTTCATTTTCTATAGTGCTGTTATTCCACGAATGTTAAGTGAGCAGCGCTAAAATATAACTAAGCTTTTTCTTCCCAGATTGCTGCGATGTTAATGATAGTTTCCACTGCTTTTTCCATATCCTGAACCGATGCCCATTCTTGTTTACCATGGAAAGCGTGTTCACCAGCAAAGATATTAGGACAAGGCAAGCCCATAAAAGAAAGACGTGAACCATCGGTTCCTCCTCTGATACTTTGTCTTTTTGGTTTGATACCCGCTCTTTCTATCGCTTCGATACCATAAGCAATCACTTGTGGGTACTCATCCAATACCTTTTTCATATTTCGGTATTGTTCTGTGATTTTCAGCTCGTAGGTAGAGTTTGGGAAATCTTCAATGATGTTTCTTACGGTTGCATCCAGCATTTCGCCATTGGCTTCCAGCTGTTCATCATCAAAAGCGCGTAAGATAAAACGTGCTTCTGCCTGTTCTACGCTTCCACTAATCGTAACCGGGTGGATAAACCCTTCTTTTCCTTCAGTAGATTCCGGAGAAAGGCAGTCTGAAGGTAAAGAGCTGATCACATCTGATAAGATTTTGATCGCACTTTCCATTTTATCTTTTGCAAATCCAGGGTGGGTACTTACTCCTTTAATAGTCAATACTGCGCCATCTGCAGAAAAAGTTTCATCTTCGATAGAACCTAAAGTCTCTCCATCTACGGTATAAGCAAAATCAGCACCTAATTTTTTCAGATCTGCTTTATCGACACCTCTGCCGATTTCTTCATCCGGAGTAAATAAAATCTTTATTGTTCCGTGTTTGTGGGTTGGATTTTGCATTAAGAAAGCTGCTGCCTCCATAATTTCGGCCAAGCCGGCTTTATTATCAGCACCAAGCAATGTTGTTCCGCTGGCGGTAAAGATGTCATTCCCAATCTGGTGTTTTAGATCCGGGTGTTCTGACATTTTCAGCACGATGTTATGGTCGTCAGGAAGGACAAGGTCTTCTCCCTGGTAGTTGGCATGAATAATTGGTTTCACATTTGTGCCGCTGCAGTCTGGAGAAGTATCCATGTGTGAGCAGAAACAAATTACAGGCACCTTTTTTTCTGTATTAGAAGGGATGGTTGCATATACATACCCGAAATCATCAAGATGGGCATCAGTGATTCCCAATTCTAATAATTCCTCCACAAGAACCTTTCCTAAGTTCTTTTGCTTCTCTGTAGAAGGCACGGTGGTTGACATTGGGTCTGACTGCGTATCAATCTGCACGTATTTAGCAAATCGGTTTTGAAGGGAATTGTTTTTATTTTGATAATTTAGCATAGTCTTAAAAAAAACAAAGCTAAATAATTTGAAAGCAATTATCACTGGATGCCTGTTACTTCTATCTTTTATTCCTGTTAAAGCTCAAACCAATTTCTATAAAATCAGTGTTGGTGGTGGTTTTGGAGTTACTCAATCTTTTACTGACCTAAAAAAACATGACTTTGGTCTGGCAGGTTATGGCGTCATCGATTATTATTTCAGTCCTTTTATTAGTGCTGGTTTGGAGGGACAAATGGGCGAAATTAATAGTGGAGATGTAAAAACAGACGCTGCTGGTCGTCAATCCATCAATACTTACAAAGCGATTAACTTCAATACCAAATTTGGATTAGGCACTTTGATTGACTATCGTCGTGGTGGTTTTGCGAATACAATTAAGGGACTTTACCTGGGCACCGGGCTTGGAATGGTGATGAACTCGGTTAACAATGTACGCAAAGTCAGTTATGAACAAGAAATCCCATATCCCGGTAAAAGTAAATCAACAGACCTACTCATTCCGATCAATCTAGGCATTAACTTTTATTTCCCTGATCGATACGGCTATTGCCGTTATATTTTAAACTTCAATTACCAGAGCACATTTACTTTGGGAGAGGGCTTAGATGGTTACGACAATTCTTCTGTTAATTTTAAAGCTGGCAAACCAGATGCCTATACCTACTTCTCTGTGGGGATGAGGTATCAGTTTGGCAGTATCGGCCTTGCCGATAAAACATTATTTTATTAACCTATAAAAAATCCGTTTCTTACGAAAAAACACCTTATCATGGAATACCTTACCCAGACTCCCGTTGCCTCGATCATCTTTCTTTTCACGATCGTGACTAGTATTTATGCCTTTAATGATCATGGGTTATTTGGGAAATTTATGTTACACCCTTATAGTGTATCGAGAAAACACAAGTTATACACGTTAATTACCAGCGGTCTGATTCATGCGGATTGGATGCACCTGATTTTTAACATGATGACCTTTTACTTCTTTGCCTTCAGACTGGAAGCCATGATTGGTTCCTGGCAGTTCGGTTTATTGTACGTTTTAGCTTTGGTTTTGAGTGACATCCCTTCGGTGATCAAACACAAAGATGACATGTGGTACAATAGCCTTGGTGCTTCTGGTGCAATTAGCGCGGTACTGTTTAGCTTTATCTTATTTGATCCGATGTCTAAGATGATCATCTTCCCATTGCCTATCCCAATCTGGGCCTGGTTATTTGGATTGCTATATTTAGCATATTGCTGGCAGATGGCAAAAAGGGCGCAGGACAATATCAATCATGACGCCCATTTTTTCGGTGCATTAACAGGTTTAATCTTTACCGTAATTTTTGTTCCGGGAATCATTCCTCATTTTATTAGCCGCCTTATTGGGTAGCAGGCAAACAAGCCGGTTCAAAATAACTGATCGGATTTGTTGGGTCTTTAATAATCTCAAACAACGTATGTCCCCAAGGTTTCCAGAAATCCTGTAATACCTGGGCATACGTTTTATGCTGCCAATGGTCGAAAAGGGCTTTATTCATCGTTCCTCTCAATGGCATTGCATCAATATAAACTGTTCCTTCTACCGTCATTACCGTATATTCTGGCAATCTGTTGAACAGGTAAGCAGAATAATAGAAACGTGCACAAAGTTCTTCAAATTGCTGTGCGGAAAGTGGTTTGGTACCAACTTGCTCCAGGAGCTCTCTATGAAAGATCTTATTCGTTCCGTTATCTTGTAAACAAGCGATAATTCCGAAATCTTTCAATTTCAAAGAGAAGGTCAGGGTATTGATCTCATCTCTAAAGCTGAAACTCGTTTCTTGCTCTTCCAGAGGCACCACTACAATAGACCATGGGATAAAATCTTCATACACCACATCTCTATAAATGCTTTGAATCATGGTATTCAGGTTTCCAAATTTATGCATCAAACCCTGGGACATATTCACACCATCAGCAGAAATCTGCTGTAAACGTACTGCCGCATTCATTTCAATATAAATCAGGCTGTACATAAACTTACCGATCCATTTGAACAGATCTTCTTCCGATAATGCGGAAACCGCAGCGTAACCTTCAGAGAAAGCCGCAGCAATCTTAGCTTCTAATGGCTGGATAAAATTCTCCGATACTTCTGTACTGCAAGGCACTTTTAAGGTATTGTAGGCACGAACACTCTCATCCAATAACTTAATTTGCTCTTCTCCGGAAAAGTTGGCGACTTTCAACAGCCAGTCTGGCAATACATTGATTTCCTCCACTGGAGCATCGAAGGTTTCTCCACTCAGGAAGCAGTTTTTATATTTAAAATCGAAGTTTTTAAATGGCTGATATATTGTGCTATTCATACTGGGTACAATATTAAGTATATTATTTTTACATTCGCTGCAGCGCTGATTTTTTAACTTTGATATTACTAAATACCCAATTTATGTCCATGCAGGTCGCCTATACGTCATACAATCTGGAACTAAAACATCCTTTTACCATTGCTAAGTTTTCTAGAACCAGTACGCCGCTGATGCTGCTGAAATTGGGCTATGAAAGTGAAACCGGATATGGGGAGGCTTCTATGGTTCCTTACCTGGGGGAACATGTGGAAACAGCTACTGCATTCTTAAAAAAAGTAGATTGGAATCGCTTTACATTTCCTTTCAATTTTGAGGAAATCACCGCTTATCTGGATTTCCTGGATACTGGAAATACCGCTATAAAGGCAGCTATAGATATCGCCTTAAATGATTTAAACGGAAAACTCCTGCAAAAGGCCTGTTATGAAATCTATGGCGCCGATCCTTCCAAAATGCCACTTGCTTCGTATACCATTGGTATCGACGAGCCGGAGGTGATCAGGGAAAAAGTATTGGACGCTAAAAATTTTAGCATTCTAAAAGTAAAGCTGGGAAGAGACAACGATAAAGAGCTGATTCAAACCATTCGGAGCATGACCGATGTTCCATTGTATATTGATGCCAATCAGGGCTGGAACAATAAAAAACAAGCTATTGATATGATTTACTGGCTGCATGATCAGGGTGCCGTACTGATTGAACAGCCGATGGACAAATCAGACCTGGATGGCAATGCCTGGTTAACCGGGCGGAGTCCGATCCCAATTCTGGCGGATGAGGCGGTGCAGCGCCTAGCTGATATTGATGGACTAAGAGGGGCTTACCATGGCATCAATATCAAACTCATGAAAAGTGCTGGTATGTCTGAAGCCTCGCTAATGATTAAAAAAGCGCGTTCTTTCGGTATGAAAGTATTGATTGGCTGTATGAGTGAGAGTTCCTGTGCCACGCAGGCGGGGATGGCGCTTGCTCCACTCTGTGATTGGGCTGATTTGGATGGTCCCTGGCTAACCAGGAACAATCCATTTGATGCCCCGCAAATCATTGCGGGGAGATATCAGTTGAAAAATTTGCCTGGATTAGGCTTAGAAAGGATTAACCCTTCAATTCTGCTTCCTTTTTCTTAAGTGTTGCACGCATCTCTTTTACCAGCTGCAGCTTTACATATAAGAAGAAGATACCAGTAGCCGCAAAAAGGGCCATGGCCAGGTATTGTTTATTGTTGAAACCCCATGTTCCACCAAAGATGGAAATGATCAGTCCTATGTTATAAAAAACGTTTAATGCGATTTTTTTTCCCATGATTAGTAAACAGGCATATTAGGATCGAAAGCCTCTTTCCAGGCAACGATACCACCTTTTAGGTTATATAAATTGGTTAATCCAAGCATTTGTTCTAACTGCATTACTGCTGCTGCGCTTCTTTTACCACTTCTGCATTGAATAATTACGGGTTTATCCTGAGCAATCTGATCTGCTTCAATTAGGATACCACCTAAAGGGATGTTCAAACCATCAAGATTCGAAGTTTCATATTCAAAAGTTTCCCTTACATCAATCAGTTGGAAATCTTCTTTATTGTCGATCTTTTCTTTTAGTTCCTGAACGGTTATTTCCTTTATCATATTTTTAGCTTTTTTCAAAGATAAGCAATGCCGAAAATATTATGGTTAAAAAAACCACAAAATCACATTCAGATGAAGATAATGGGATCATTTCAAGCAAATTACTGTAACAACTAGGTGAGCTGCGCGTTTAATAGTCAGTCTTTAGTAACTTTGAAATTTACATCATGAATTCTATATCTCGTTTCTTCTGGTTTTGCTCGGGAGCGCACATTTCCACACTCGAGAAACATCCTACCGAACATAATAAATACCTGGGAATAGGCGCTACCATTTTCTTCACAGGCTTATTTGCTGCACTATCTGGTGGCTATGCCATGTATTTCGTTTTTAAAGGAGATACCACAGCCGTACTTTTTGCACTGTTTTTTGGCTTGATCTGGGGGTTGGCCATTTTTAATATGGACCGCTATATTGTGGCCAGCATCAACAAAAGTGCTAGTACAAATAAGCAAATTCTACAGGCCACCCCAAGGATATTACTGGCCATTATGATTGGACTCGTCATCTCCCGTCCATTGGAATTGAAAATATTTGATAAAGAGATTAAGGAAAGACTAAAAGTAAGCTACCTGAACAACCAGCGTTCCAAAATCGATACTTTAAATGCCTCATTTGGGAATAAGTATAAGATTGAGCTCGGAAAGCTTAACGATGTGAAAGCAGAGCGTGATTCCTTGGCGAGTGCCATCAAGGCGGACAGACAAAAATTAAACTTTGAGATCTTTGGGAATAAGACTTTGGAAACTTCCGGCGTAATGGGTTATGGCCCCTATGCGAAAAGGAAAGAAGCGGAGTTGAAACAGCGGGAACAGAATCTTGATACGCTGACGGCAGATGTCAGGGCACTGGAAAAATTTGTGGACGGAAGAAAACAATTTGATGGACTGATGACAGAGAAACTCTTTACCGGTAAACAACTGGACAGCCTGAGTAATATTGCGGGCTTTGCCGACAGAAACTGGGCATTAGGCCAGCTGAGCTTTAATACCGATGGGACAAGAGATGTGAACACTTCACTTGCGGTCACTTTCATTGGCCTGCTGTTTATTTTCTTTGAGTGCCTACCCGTATTTGTAAAGCTGATGAGTGGCCGCGGGCCCTATGACCATTCTATACAGAATCTGGAAGAAACACAGATTTACGCTTCCGATAAAGATAAGGAGTATGAGATAGCGGTGATAGATGGTGTTCAGGAGACCCGCATTGAAACCGAAATCCAACGCAGAAAACGAGAACTGACACATCCTTCTACAGAAGAATAATCTTTTTATACAAAAAAGAAGCTGCCATGTACTCCACATCGGCCTTTGTACTCAAAAGAGTGCTAAAAACTGTAGAAATCCGTAACATTTTACTTTATAAATCAACTAATCATCAGTTGCTGTCTTAAAGTATTAATGTTAAACAATTGAACCATAAAAAAACAATTATATTCTGATGAAAAAAACCATTTACACCTTATTTATAGTGTTCCTGGCACAGCAATCATTTGCGCAGGACATTGATAAGATCATTACCAGACCTTATGTAGAGCGTTTAATCAAGACGCTGAGCAGTGATGAAATGGAAGGCCGCGCTACCTTCTCCCCAGGAATTGAGAAAGCCGCAGATTTTATCTCCGCTGAATTTAAAAATATTGGCTTGAAACCTTTGGAAGGGAATAGCTTCCGACAATCATTTACTAAGAAAAAGCTAAAGCCAGTCAGCACCAAAGTGAGTATTGACGGTAAAGAGATTCCTGCTTCTGATGTTCTGGTTTACGGAAACACCTCGGAAACACAGCTTTTTGATCAATCCAATAGTGATGGATGGGTTAAAATGGATCCTGAAAAACCATTCATGGCACAATTGAGGTCCTTGACCAAAGAGAAGAAAAAACAAGTGGTGCTAGTAGATGCCAAGTTTGCAGATGCTTTTAAAAGAATCCGCGATTACTTAGCTCAGGGTGCTGATGTGGATGAGAAACACATCAATGATGCTGCTTATGTATTTGTATTAGGTGTAGATACTGTAGCTAAGGGGTTTAATATAGATTTAAAGAATAAACTAGAAGTACTTCCTTTGTTTAACGTGGCAGGAATGATCCCTGGAAAGTCAAAAGCAAAAGAACTGGTGGTTTTCTCTGGTCACTATGATCATTTAGGAATCATCAAATCGGAAGGTACAGACAGCATTGCCAATGGTGCGGATGATGATGCTTCCGGTACTACTGCTATGATCGCCCTTGCGAAATACTACAAAAAACTAAACAACAACGCACGTACATTGATCTTTGTGGCCTTTACTGCAGAAGAAATCGGTGGATATGGTGCGAGACATTTCTCAGAAAAACTAAACCCTGATGAGGTGGTGGCGATGTTCAACATTGAAATGATTGGTAAAGACAGCAAGTTTGGTAAGAATACAGCGTTTATTACTGGATTCGACAAGTCGGATTTTGGAAAGATCTTACAGAAAAACCTGGAAGGCACAGAATTTACCTTCCATCCGGATCCATATCCACAGCAAAACCTATTTTACAGAAGTGACAATGCCACTTTAGCGGCATTGGGTGTTCCCGCACACACCATCAGTACAGATCAGATCGATAGCGATAAATTTTACCATACCGTAAAAGATGAGTTTGAAACGCTAGACGTAGACAACATTCTATCGACGATTAAAGGCATCGCAAAAAGTGCCATCACGATTGTACAAGGAAAAGATACCCCAACAAGAATCCCGAAATTAAGTAATTAACTATAGCACTATTTTTATGACCTTTCTTAAACCTAATCAATTATCATTTTTAGCCGCTGCCGCATTATCGGTCACCATGACCCTGGCCTTTACGCTTTCAGCGAATGCACAAAAGCAAGAAACCCTTTTAATCCGAAGCCCTGCAGTTAGTGCCAATCATTTAGCATTTGTGTATGGCGGCGACATTTGGATCTCCGACAAAGACGGCAGTAATCCAAGACGACTAACGGTAAATCCAGCGGTAGAGCAGAACCCATTGTTTTCTCCTGATGGCAAACAAATTGCCTTTACTGGAAACTATGATGGCAATACCGATGTATATGTCATTCCTATTGAAGGTGGCGCTCCTAAAAGAGTGACTTACCACCCTGCTGCCGATGTGATGCGTGGATGGCTAGACAATAACCAGTTATATTTTACTTCTACAAGAGACTATCAATTTGCATTGAGTCCGAGGTTACACCAGATTAATATCGATGGGACTGCTGAAAAGGCTTTACCAATGCCGGAAGCTGTTCAGGGTACCCCTTCTGCGGACAAAAGGTACTGGGCTTATATCAAAAACACCGATCCAACGGAACGTAGCAACGTTGCTTTTAAGCGCTATCGTGGTGGTGGTATGCCACAGATCTGGATCTTTGACACACAAACAAAAGACATCGAAATCATTCCTGGTGTGGGTTCTAATAATGTGAAGCCACAATGGGTAGGCAATAAAGTTTATTTCTTATCCGACAGAGATCTGACCATGAACTTGTTCAGTTATGATGTGAAAAGCAAAAAAACAGAGAAGTTAACAGATTTCAAGGATTACGATATTAAAACCTTAACTGCTGGCCCTGGAGTAATTGCTTTTGAGCAGGCTGGTAAAGCACATTTACTAGAGACGGCTAATCATAAGGTCCGCGATATTTCGATCAACATTCAGGCAGATGCGCCTTATAAAAGGCCACACTACATTGATATGGCCAGTAATATCCGCAATTCAGAAATCTCTCCTACTGGAGTAAGGGCCCTTTTTGAAAGTCGCGGGGAAATCTATTCAGTCCCTAAAGAAAAAGGAGATGCGAGAAACTTGTCGAATTCTCCTGGCAGTTATGATAAATTCCCAGCCTGGTCGCCAGATGGGAAGTATATTTCTTACTTGTCTGATAAAGACGGCAACTATCAATTGGTACTCTTAAATCAGGCCACTAAAGAAGCACCAATCTATATCCCGTTAGGGAAGACGGCATTTTATTACCAGCCGGTATGGTCGCCGGATAGCAAGAAATTGTTTTATGGCGATGCCCATTTGAACTTGTTCTATATTGATATTAATGCCCGCAAGCCAATTTTGGTGAAAGCGGATAAGGATGGGTCTTCTCCTGGCAGGTCATTTAGTGCGCTACAACCTGCCTGGTCGCCGGATTCTAAATGGATTTCTTATGTCGCTACCTTACCCAATTCGGTAAGTGCAGTCTATTTATATAACCTCGACAAGGAAAGCCATACTCAGGTTACTGATGGGATGAGCGAGGTATCTTCTCCGAATTTCAGTAGAGATGGTAAATATTTATTCTTCCTGGCGAGTACGGATGTGGGTTTAACCAATAGTGGGTTACACATGTCGGCTTATCAGCGACCAGTAAATTACAACGCTTATGCATTGATTCTTTCCAAGAAAACGCCTTCAATATACAAAACTGAAAGTGATGAAGAGGTCATAAAATCTGAGGACAGTCCTGCGAAGAAAAAAGAAGAGCCTAAAAAAGAATCTTCGAAAAAAGATAAAAAAGGAAAAGAAGCAGAGAAACCTGCTGCTCCTCCGGTAAAAGCTCCGATTGAAATAGATCTTGCTGATTTGAGGAGCCGGATTATTCCGCTTCCTATATCTGGCAGCATTAATGGGCTAGATGGTGGAGTAGATGGGATGTTACTTTACTATAAAAATGATGAGCTGGGTGCATTGGATTTGAAAAAGATGGAAAGCAGTACCTTGGTTTCCGGAATTTCCAGCCTGAGTATAAGTGCTGACGGGAAGTCTATGCTTTACGGTTCCAGAGGAAACTATTACATCGTTGATGCAGGTAAAAAACCAGGAAGTTCAGAAGCTGGAAAGCTAAAACTGGATGGCATCAAAGTATTGGTAGACCCTACTGCAGAGTGGAAACAAATGTTTGATGAGGTTTGGAGTATGGAGAAAGACTTTTTTTATGTAGAAAATATGCACGGTACCGATTGGCCAGCTATGAAGGTAAAGTATGAGAAATTCCTTCCTTATGTAAACCACCGTTCTGACCTTTCTTATGTTTTCAATGAGATGATGGGTGAAATGGTAGTTGGTCACAACTATATATCTCCTGGTGATGAACCTGGTGCTCCCTCAGTTTCTGTAGGCTTATTGGGTGCAGATTATGAGGTAGACAATGGTTTCTATAAGATCAAAAAGATCTTTACCCGTCTGGATTGGAATCCAACTTTTAAAGCACCATTGGCAGAACCAGGATTGAACATCAAAGAAGGTGATTATATCGTAGCGGTTGAAGGCGTACCACTGACTTCAAAAACTTCTATATATAGTCTTTTTGACTTCAAAGCGGGCAAACAGGTTGCGATCAAAGTAAATAGCAAGCCAAGTTTAGATGGTGCCAGAGAAGTAGTAGTGGTACCGGTAGCGGCGCCTCAGGAATTCGAGTTGAGAAAGATGGACTGGGTAGAGAACAACCGCAAAAGAGTAGATAAAATAAGTGATGGCAAAATTGCTTATGTCTATATGCCGAATACAGGCCCTGATGGTTACACCTATTTCAACAGGTATTATTTTTCCCAAATGGATAAGAAAGCCTTATTAATGGATGAGCGTAACAACGGTGGCGGATGGGTTGCAGATTATGTGATTGATTTGCTAAGCCGTGAATTGATGAGCTATTGGGGAATCAGGGATGGAAAAAGTTTCACCACTCCAGGGAATGGCATCTTCGGTCCGAAAGCCATGCTGATCAATGAAAATGCCGGTTCTGGAGGCGATATGATGCCTTATATGTTTAAGAAAAAAGGATTGGGTAAATTAGTTGGTCGTACTACTATGGGTATCCTGGTAGGGATCAGCGGTTATCCTCTTTTACTGGATGGAGGCAGCATCACCTCTCCTAACTTCGGTGTATACGATACTGATGGAAAATGGATCATTGAGAACGAAGGTGTGGCACCGGATATTTTCGTTGAACAAACTCCTAAAGATTTACTGGAGGGCAGAGATCCTCAATTGGAACGTACTATTAAGGTGTTGCAAGAGGAGATCAAAACTTACAAATATCCGAATGTAACTAAACCTAAAGACCCAATCCGAGGTCATTAAGCTAGAAAAGACCATCCTTTATCAGATGGCCTTTTCTAATACATAATCCTTCATGAAGAAACCGTTGCCAACATCAAGGTCAACGGTTTCTTTTATAATAAAGCCCGCCTTTTTATAAAACTCAGCAGATTTATTGTCACGGTGTACATTTAATTCCAGGCTTTTCCCACCTGCTGCTTTTACCTGCTGAAAAATTTCGTTGATTAGGAATTTACCGACGCCCAATCCGTGAACTTCCGGCAGCACATACAGTTTATGCAGTTTATAGGTCTCCTGACTATCACCCAGTTTAGAATAGGAAGCAAAACCTACATCTTTCGACTCAATTTCTGCAATCAGAAAAGTGTATCCTTCCAGCAGCTGGTCTAGCAAAACACCTCTGTTATACATCATTTCTAACATATAGACGATTTGCTCCTGACTGAGGATGCCATTATAGGTAGGCACCCAAGTAGTTTTTGCAATCTCCTGTATGGAGGGCAGGTCTTTTTCTTTTCCTTTTCTGAGCAGGATCATAACTTCTCGCTGATGAATAAATAACTGTTGTTGAAATCGAAAGTTACGAAGCCATCATTGATCACCACGAAATCTCCGTTTTCATCTTGTTTCAAGTTGCTGGTTTCAAAATAGGAAAGGACTTCAATATGGAACACACTGCCTTTGGGTTTCCACACGGAAAATCCAGACTTTATCGCATACGCTTTTTCCGTTGCGGTGAATATTACAATATTGATCTCATCAATATAACTGCCCAGTTCTCTCAGCTTGGCCTTGGTATCAATCACATTAACTGCCGAATACTTTTCTTTGATCAAGTAGTCCAATACCTCGTCCAATGCTTCTCCTTTTGCAGGAATGACTTTCGTATTTTCCTGAACAAATTCCTGGTCGGCAGCGTTCACTACAATGTCTACTTTTAGTCCGAGGCTAACTATTTTCTCATACAGTGTGGCATTGACAATTAATGTCGGGCTCCACTCCAATAGCTGGCCTAGATATTCCTCATTGAACTCACCCAGATCATGGATATATAATGCTGGTTCTTGTTTTTCTCTAACGATGTGATGTGATGACATAAAGCAAATATATTGTATTTTTTTTCTTATTTTCGTTTAACTTACAAGACGCCTCTTCACCACATAGTCAGCCGTAACCAATGGACGATCAGCAGCAGCAAATTATAAAAAATTGGAAGTTATTAGCGGAAGGCGAAAAACAAGGCCTTTATGCTTGTTTCAGCTATTTTTATGATGACCTCTATCGATTCGGGCTGTCCTTATACAGAAACCCGGAATTGATTAAAGAAAGCATACAAAATCTGTTTATTGAACTGTGGCAAATTCGCGAAAAATTAAAGGAAGTGAATAATATACAGCAATATGTATTCACAATTTATAAGCGAATTATTTTCAAAACCAATCAAACATTTGTGAGCAGTACCACTGGAGATGAGGTTTCTTTAGACGATATAGAAGAGCGGTTTATTTCAGAGAGTTCGTATGAAAGTATTTTAATTGCCAGTCAGGAAGATGAGCATTTAAAAAAGAGACTGTTATATGCACTAAGCTGTTTAACGCCCCGGCAAAAGGAGATCATTCAGCTCAGGTACTTCGACTGCCTGTCTTTTAAAGAGATTGCAGAGCGTACTTCATTGACAGAGCGGACGGTTTATAACACACTTCACAATGCGGTGAATGTGCTGCGGGAATTACTGCTGTTCTTGTGTTTAGTGATGAGCGGCGAGCAGTGGTAGTATAGCTGGGCGCTGTGTAAATGCATGGTAAAAGAAAAAGAGGGTTTCCCCTCCTTTTCTATACGAGCATTAATTTTCATTGTTTGATCCTATCTAAAATTCAAACCAGTGGAGTTGCACCTGCCTTCAGATTGTTCTCATTTCAGATTCTTTTTATTTCAGGTCTTTAGCGATCGTTCCCATTAGCGAGTTCGCTCCTAATACATCGTAATCTGCCGCCCATAAATAAGCACCTTTAAATCCGGCAGACTTAATATACTTTGCTTTTTTCTCTATTAGTGGGATGCCATTATAGAATACCCCGAAAGCCATATTTGTGGTTTCTTTACTGAATGCCTGCGGATCATGTTGTAAAATATCGAAGTATTTTACATAATTATAAGAACCCCAACCTAAGTTATTACCATTGCCATCAATTTCGATATAGCGTAAACCAAAGGCAGGCATTCCCAATACAATCTTATCTTTCGGCAGCAGGCTGACCCAGTTTGCCGCGCAACTGACCATATAATCATAGCTGGAAGATTGCGCTCTTGGCGAACCTGGGCTAACCGCACCATCTTCAAAAGCATGCACATTTACCCAATCCGCAGCCGCAAGATTACCGTATTGACCACGCAGCCAGTTGGTGGCCACCGTGGCCGTTACAATTGATTTTGCCGGCAATGCGGCTTTCAATTCCCTGATCAGGGGCCCTACGGCGGCAATGTTTTTATCGCCATTGATGCTGAGGTCGGTCATCATGATGTCTACACCGTCCATTTTCCTGGCGGTTACATAGGCAACTACCTGTTGAACCAAACTGGCTCTTTTTGCAGGATCAATAATCACCGCACCAAAGTCGTTGCTTTCATACCTCGACCAGCCGTCAATTCCGCTCAGAAATCCAGAAATCCCCATGATGACAGGAGTTTTATTGATGTGCCCTCTGGCTACCAATTCATCAGCAGCGCGGTTGGTTTGTCCAACGGTCACATCCAGTCCATCAGAATTTACCCATCCGCATTTGAAAGCCACATGTGTTACCTTTTCCCAATCTACATCTTTTGCCAATCCTTCTGCCGACAAATACGCCAGCGCCACATTGGTATAAGGTTTAAACGTATAATTACTTGGGTTTACCAGAATACTGGAAGTCCTTGAAGTTGTTTTCCCATCGAAAGAAGCTTCCACACTGATCTTATATTCTCCACCAGCAGTGGGGGTAAAGGTAAATGCAGTATCCGATGACACTATTTTATCGTTCACCTTCCATACTACACTGGCCCGGTCAGATGGGGAGAACTGCAATCCGGTAAATACCGCCGACTGTCCTTCTGCAATGATGCTACTGGCGAGGCGAAAGGCACCGTTTTTATCAAAAATCCTAGGGTAGAATTCCCCTTCATTTCCCGCATCGGCATCGTCTTTCTTGCACCCTGAAAGGATAGAAACACATAGGAAAGCGGATAACAGGATATATTTTATATTGTTCATCTTTTATAAGTTTGGATTAAGAAATTACTGTTTATCCCACCATACACGTTTGGTCCAGTCGTCAAGACCACCGAGTGCCTGCACTGCTTTCGCTACGTTTGCCGCATTCTGTTCGGTCTCTTCTAAAGGATATTCCAATCTTCTCGGGATTTCTTTACTATTGGATTCGGCCATTACTCCAGGAATCAATTTTGGGAAATCTGTTCTTCTCCAATTGGCATACGCTTCCTGTCCGTTAAATATTAAGGCCAGCCAAAGCTGCTCGTTGATCATTTCTATTTCTTTTCCTGGGATCAGTTTATTGCTATTGATGAAATTCATCACTTGTGTCTCGGTGATTGGCGGAGCTCCCTGGAACAGGCTCAGCTGTTTCATGGCTGCAGCAATTCCCTTTTCATAGTGGCTTTTTGCATCACCGCCCATATTTAATCCAAAACGAATGTTCGCTTCGGCAAGTAGAAATTCTACTTCTGCATGGGTAAAGTGTAAAAATGGCGCATCGCTCTTAATCAGGTAATTTGCAAATTCTGCTTTCTGTTCTGCATTAGTGATGCGCTTCTCTCCGAAACCTGGAATTTGTACCGTTATAGTATTTAGCCAATCATTATAAGTGTAGCTGGCTGGCTTTACCCCTACATAACCTATTTCTGCGACCACATAATCGGTCACATCCATGCGATCAAAGGGTTTCGAATTGACCTCCGTATAACAGCGGATCATATTTTTCAGCCTTGGATCGTTAGTTTTCACAAACTGAGCGATTAAAGTGGTGGTTACTTTTGGAGGCAGCTCGGCACTATTGATGGTTACAGCAACAGAATTCCCTCTGACATCATCATCTTTTGACTGTACATTTTCATGCATTAATTTACAGATGTCTTCATGACTGGAGATCAGGCCTGCTGCGAAAGCAGCCTGTGCTTCGGCTTTTGCTTTTTCCGGATTGCGTTTGACCAGACGCATCGCATACCTCAAGCGTAGAGAATTGGCAAACTTTTTCCAGGCTACAATATTTCCATTATAGAATAAATCGCCTTTGAGCTGATCTTTTGAGGGATCAAGCTGTGCAGAAGCTTCCGTCAGTTCTTTGAAAAAGTCGTTATAAATAGTTTCCTGCGTATCAAATTCTGGTCGGATGACCCCATCTTTATAGCCTTTCCCTGCTTGCTTGTAAGGAATATCACCATATAAGTCTGTCATTCTTGCGAAAAGCAGCACTTTCATAATCCTGCAGGCTGCATTGATATTAGTTTTTGAAGGATCGCCCTGACTTCTGTCTACGGCATCCACGATATTTAGGATATCATTCCCATAATTTACATTCCAAAGTGCAGAGGTATATCCTCTGTTCTTGATATAAAACTGTCCGGTTTTCACGAGGTAGATTCCTGCGGTATGCTGTATAAAGGGCATGGTTAGAATAGTACTTACCTTTTCATTGACCTCAAAATTTCCTGAATAGCGCAGCTGTACATTTGCCAGCTGCAGGGCAGGATCCAGTCCGCTGGATTTGTGTGGATCTATATTCACATCCCCAAATTTCTTACAGGAGCTAAAAATCAGCATCGAGATCAGAACTGCGGGGATCATTTGATTAAAATATTTCTTCATGTTCGTATGATTTGAATTAAAATCTGAAGTTTAGGTTAAAGCCCCAACTTCTTCTTGTTGGCAGGGATCCATATTCGAGCCCCTGGCCGTTTCCATTGCTGTAATTAGAATCCGGGTCTACATTGGGTACGTTTTTATAAATGATGAATGGATTTCTGCTTACTACGGCTACCTGAATATCTTTTAGTCCGAGTCTGGAAGAAAAGGATGCAGGCACTCTATAGCTTAGGGTAATTTCTCTCATCTTTACATACGTCGCATCGTATACGTAAGGCTTTCCAACACCACTATCGCTAGGATAGACATATCCCCAGTACAGGGCAGGATCTACGGCCTGTGTATTCTCTACATATATTGGGTTTTCGTCCGTCCCTGTTTTTACGACTCCTTTTGGTACATATCCCCTCACCTTACCATCTGCGGTCCATTGGGCAAAGGTTTTTCCGGCCGTTAATCTTTCCTCTTCCGACTTAATCCATTCTTCTCTACCTTCAAGTGTGGTATTTAGGCTGCCCCTAACCGCAGCAAACAGATTGGTCATAGAGAAAAGATCGGCCCCTTGTTTTACATCGACTACGAAGTTTAAGCCGAAGTTTTTATAATTCATCACACTGGACATCCCGCCTGTCCAGCTGTAAGTTCCCTTTCCAATTACTTCACGGTAGGTATTTCTTTTTGGCGTCAAGGATTTTTCAGGATCTAAAATCACATTGCCATTTGGATCTCTTTGCTCTTTATAGGCGAGGATAGAGCCGTACGCTGCACCTGGCATCGCTACAATAGATACGCCCAGCCATCGGGCATCCGAAAGACTGAGGTAAGGAATTCCATCTGCCAGTGATTCTACCTGATTCACATTTCTGGCAAAATTGACACTCAAGTCCCAGTTAAAATCTTTACCAACAATCGGTTTCGTATTCAGCATCACTTCCACTCCTTTATTGGAGATCACCCCGGCATTGACAATCTGATAGGCAAAGCCGGAAGATATTGGTGCAGGCACTTTATTGATCTGGTCTCTTGATTTCTGTGTATATAAAGTCACATCTAGGCCGATTCTATTGCCTAAGAACCGGAGTTCTGTACCCATCTCATAAGAACGGGTGCGGGTAGGTTTCAGGTTTTTATTGGGCAGGATATCCCCCGAGATCCCACCTTGTGAACCGCCATTGAAAGACAATGGGTTCAGTCCATAGTACAGATCCAGCTGATAAGGATCGGTATCATTACCTACCTCTGCTGCGGATAACCTTAATTTACCGAAAGAAAGAATGCTGTTGTCGATTTTAAAAGCATCAGAAAACACGAAACTGGTGGCTACTGATGGATACGTATAGCTGTTGTTCTGCACTGGTAAAGTGGAAGAAGCATCCTGGCGCACACTTGCATCCAGGTATAAGTAACTCTTATAGCCTGCACTCAATAAACCGTATACCGAATTCAGGTGTTTTCTGTAATGAGTAGGGATGATGGACTTATCGGCAAAACTATTTGGTGTCACCACATCTCTCACTGTCATATTAGTGAAAGTCATGGCCTCCCCTTTATTGCTGACCCTGGAAATACTTCCACCTAATCTGGCAGACAGGTGTAAATCTTTGGTCACCTGTTTTTGGGCCGTCAATAGAACATCGGCTTCAGTGGTGGTAAAGTTACGGTCTAACAAATCCAGCTGACCGGTGATACTTCTTGGTGTGCTTGGTGGAGCAAACTTTTGATAGTCCATGTCCATTTGATCCGTGGCCACCCTTCCTTGTAAATTTAACCAATCCAGGATATTATAATTCAATTGGATGGAGCCCATGAACCTGTTTTTACTGGTGGTATTTTTCATTTCGTTGATGATCCAGTAAGGATTGATGTTGTATACGCCACCTCCCCATTCCAGGTAATCACCAGTTGCCGTTTTATAGGCATTTTTAAACATACTTTGGTCGAGGGTATTTGCCAATCCGATAAAACTGTTTCCGATATTAGAGGCATCATCTGCCAATGCCGGCCTATTGTTCACATTCTCATTCATATAGAATGCCCTGGCTTCCATCGTCAGTTTAGCTCCGAATTTTGAAGTTCCGTTAAAGGTGAAGGAGTTCCTTCTCATTTTAGACTCCGGCACAATATCATTATTTCTCAAATCGGAGGCCGATAGGCGGAAAGAGGAAATGTCATTGGAGTTCGAAAAGGAAATGGTATTGGTAAAAGTTGATCCTGTTCTGAAGAAATTACTGATGTTATCTTTTACCAGTGCATAAGGCCTATCGATGCCATCAAAAGAGGCAGTCATCAATCCGGGATCAATTTTAGGCCCGAAGTTCTGGCGTAAACTCGTTCTCGCCTGGTCAGGTGTCAAATTCAGTAATTGGTTATTTCCCTGTCCGTATTGCGTTTGATACCCATCAAAAGTAGTCAGCTGATTTTCCAATGTGGAGGTGCTGTTAAATTCTATCCCCAGTCCTTTGTCTCCTTTTCCCTTTTTCATGGTGATCAGGACAACGCCATTTGCGGCTCTGGAACCGTATAATGCGGAAGCGGAAGGGCCTTTCAGAATACTGATCTTATCTACATCATCCGGGTTGATTGCCGAGATGGCATCTCCAAAATCTACACCTCCGGGATTGTCTTTTCCACCTGCTTGTCCGTAATTGGAATTGTCCATCGGGATTCCGTCTACGACATATAAAGGCTGGTTATTTCCGGTGATGCTGGTATTTCCCCTGATGATGACACGGGAGGAACCTGCAGGTCCACCAGCGGTACTATTGATGATCAGACCGGGCACTTTACCTGCCAATGAATTGATCACATTGGTTTCACGGGCTTTTTTAAGTTCTTCGCCATCCACTTGTGATACTGCATAACCCAGAGAACGTTCTTCTCTTTTGATTCCCAATGCGGTGACTACTGCTTCCCGAAGTTCCGTCACTTCTTCTTTCAGCACCACATTGACATTTTTATCAAGGTCATTTGCCGTAATGCTCACCAGTTGGAAGCCAATCATTTTAAAATGAACCACATCTCCTTTACTTGCGGCAATAGTAAATAACCCATCACCATTGGTCATCGTGTTTTTTCCGGTCGCTTTATTCGAGACGGCTACACCCGGCATTGGGCTATTTCCCGTATCGGTTACTTTTCCAGTCAGGTTAAATTCCCTTCTTGCGCTGGGCTTGTCTTTATTTGACCGTACCATAATGGTTTCCCCATTGATCTGATAGCGAATATCGATCTGCTGAGAAATCGCATCGAGTACCTGATTGATCTTCCATTTATCAGCGGTCAGGTTAATTTTAGCACTCTCATCCAGATCCAGAGGATTGTAAGAAAAATGCACATTTGCTTCTTTCTCGATCTGCTTAAAAGCGGTTAATAAGGTGGCTTGTTTCCATTTAAAGGAATAGACTTTATCTTTCGATTGTGCAAATCCTGATAAGGAAACGATGCATACAAAACACAGGCATACTTTAAATAAAAGCCCATAGAAATAGTAATAACATGGTAAGTTTTTGTTCATGCTGGTTAAAGGTTAGTTTATTTGGTTATAGTTGGTACTTATTCTACGAAGCTGAGTTCTACGCGATCTCCAATAATGACATAGGTAAAATGGTTAGAGAACCCAATGGCACTAAGTACTTCCTTAAGGCTTTTCCCATAAAATTTCCCGGTAAAGGCAATCGGGTTTTTAGGTTCGTTTTTAGCCGTAATTTCTATCCCGTAAGTTTCTTTTAGCAGGGACTTGATCTCTTGAAGAGAAGCTTTGGAGAAGACAAGATTGCGGTTGTTCCAGTCGTCGATCTTCTGGCGGTTAAACGTCGTCTTCACTAATTTATCCGCATCAGCGCTGATGTCTACCTGTTCACCCGGCGACAAGATCAGTTCTTCTTTTACCTGTTGATTCAGGATTTTACCCACACTTACTTTTCCGGTATTCAGCATCACAGAAGTTTCATTTCTTCTGCTGTAGTTATTGATTTTAAAAGAAGTACCGAGTGCCGTCGTAGCGGTTTTTCCAGTGATCACGATGAAGGGTTTTTCTCTGTCTTTGGCGACTTCAAAAAAGGCTTCTCCACTTAACCAGAGGATCCGGTTGTCATGATTATAATTGGGATCCAGCTTTAACTCGGTCAATCCGTTGATGGTGACTTTACTGCCATCGCTTAGAGTGATGGTTTTACGTTCGTTATAGGCGGTTTTAATTGTGATGCTCTGGTTGCTGGCTGCGAGCGTAGGAATAGTGGTTCCATATTCTTTTTTATCCAGCATGGCATAAGTACCGATGGCAATTACAATGGCTGCAGCCACCGATATCCAGGAGATTTTAGTTTGGAACCAGAGTTTTCTTCTGATTGGCTGTGGGTTTTCCATTTCCTGCATAGGCGATGGGATTGCGGTTCCTGCTGTTTCTTCCAGTTGATCGATCACCATTTTCAGCTTATTCAGTTCCTGTTCTTTTTCTAAAGGATCTACTTTTACGGCCAGTAAGAAAAATAGTGTTCTTGCTTTGAGGATGCGTTCTTCTAATTCCGGGTAGGTATTTTTGATGTGCTCCCAGTACAACACCGCTTCCTGGTCATTTCCTAAACAATAGTCCAGGAAAGTATCTTCAGTTAAAAAGTCTTCTACAGCGTAAGCGGCGTATTTCATTCTGGTTTTGTTTGGTTATAGCTACAAGTGCAGAGAGAAGAAGATTTTTACCAAAGAATTTTAAAATATATTTTCAGGAGGTTTTTCAGGGCCGAGAAAAACCGCTTTAAAACGACGAAAGACCGTTTTTCAACGGCCTTTCGTCTAAATTTATAATATTGATGTTTTATGGATTTCGAATCAGTTTAGTGTTTACCGTCAGCTCGCCAGTATATCCCATCATATCCATTACTACTCTTTGGACGCGAAGATATTTGACTTAGTACTGCCCATCAGCTCAATACATTTTTTGGAGCTCGAAAGTTATAGACTTAAAGAACCAAGCTCTTTACAGAATGCTCATTAAATTCACGCAAGCGTTTGATATTCGATTGCTGACAATTAGAAAAAAGGAAGGAATTTTGAAGAATTTAAAACAAATTTTTGCATTTTTATTAAAAAAGCACAGCAAAGCGTTTGAAATTGTCTGAAAAACAGCGCACATTCTTATGACACCGTCTTTTAAGCATCAAACGTTTACGTAATCTTTAGATGAAATGGAGTGTGTTTTTGAAGATTATGAAACGTTTATAGAAAATTCGGCACCTGTTTTCTCATTATCAGACAGATGAAAAGAGAATTCATGTTTGAGGAGCACATCCTTTATTAGAGTGAGCCCAATGCCTTGTCCATCCGCTTTGGTACTAAAAAATGGACTGAATAGATAAGGTGCAGTTTCCGCTGAAATGCCTTTCCCATTGTCGAGGATGCGCAGTCTTTTTGGCTCATGCTCTGTGATAAAAGTAATGACACCCTGAGGCTTAGCACCGATCGCTTCTATTGCATTTTTTACAATATTGATCAGTACCTGTTCGAGCTGCAGCTGGTCTGCGAAGATGATCAAGGGTACATGATAGAGGTTAAATTCAAAGCTGATGTTTTGGGCTCTGGCCCTTTCCGTCCATAAGGTAGCCACCGAATAAATCAATTCATGGAGATCCATGTGTGTTTTTTCTGGCTCTGGCAGGCGAACCAGGTCTGCGAGATTCCGCATGAAAATGTTCAGGTTATGGTTGCGGTCTATCGCAACCTGCAGCGCATTGCCGAGGCTGCTGCTGGCAATTCGTTTCTTTTCCATTCCCAATGCAGAGTCAAGAATAGAGTTTACCGGTCCGATCGTATTGTTCACCTCATGGGCCATCATGCGAATCACCTTTCCATAACCTTGCTGCTCTGCAATGAGGAGTTCATTCGTCAATTCCTGAATAATTACAAAATGCCTGGGAAATCCCTGATCTACAAACTCGGAAACTTGGATTTTATACGACTCTACCCCTCCTTTTAGTGTTGCCGAGCGTTTTTTTTCCTTTAATAGGATGCGAACTTCGTCAAGAATCGGGTGGATGATATCTTTTAGAAACCAGCCTTCCATTGGAATGGCCTGGAGGATTTTTTTAGCTACCGGATTCACCATCTGGATTCTATTGTCATGATCCAGAATAATAATCCCCACCGGAGAGTGGTCAATGAGCTTATCTAGAAAGAAGTGCTGCTGCTGCTGTAATGTTCTTTCTTTTCTCAATTGATCGATCATCTGATTGTAGACTTCGATCAGCTGGTCCATCTCAAGCGTCCCGGTTTTCACAAATTTAATATTGAAATCCCGGTCACTAATCGCATCAGCTCCTTGAACCAATAAATTTAAAGGTCGGATCATCTGGTTGTAAAGCTGCCATGAAATCAAGATAGAAATCAAGATCAGCACCTCTGATAACAAGAAATACCCCTTATTCTTTTCAAACACAAAATAGCTTAGAAACAGGGCAATCGCATGTATCATACACACGAATAGTAGGTATTTAGTCCGAAGTCTCATCGTTGGAATTACGCTCATCGTAAGGAATGTTAAATTTTTCCAGTCTGCGGTATAAGGCGCTTCTGGTAATTCCTAAAGCCAATGCTGCTTTAGAAATGCGGTTTTGGTGAAACGCTAACGCACGTTTGATCATTAAAATTTCCGTTTCTTCCAAAGTCATGGCACCCACATCCGGGAGCTTTGACACCTGTACTATCGGTGGTTGTTCCAGCTGACTGCTAAAATCTGCAATCTCTAAAAGGTTTGTTCTACTCACCAAAACCGATCTTTCCACCATATTTTTCAGCTGGCGGATATTTCCCGGTAACGGTAATTTCTGCAGCCATTTTATTGCCACTGGACTCACCTGAAGATCTGGCCTGTTGTACAGCTGCCTTAGCTTGTCCATCATGAAAGTCAACAGCAATGGTATATCTTTGGCTCTGTCTCTTAAAGGCGGAAGCTTTAAGGTAATGAGGTTGATGCGGTACAATAGGTCTTCTCTGAAAGTCCCCTTTTGTACCATCTCTGCCAGATTCTTATTGGTGGCACAAATTACACGGACGTCTACCATTTTAGTGCGACTGCTTCCTAACACCTCATAGCTCCGATCCTGTAATACCCGCAGCAGTTTCACCTGACTACTGGCATCCAAATCTCCAATTTCATCTAAAAATATCGTTCCCTTATTGGCCATTTCAAAGCGACCGATCCTGTCATTTCTCGCATCTGTAAAAGCACCCCTCACATGCCCGAACATCTCACTTTCAAACAAAGAAGTAGAAATACCACCCAAATTCACTTTAATAAATGCCCTGTTTTTACGCAGGCTATTTTGATGGAGGGCTTCCGCGATCAATTCTTTGCCGGTACCACTTTCACCCGTAATCAGTACAGAAGCATCTGTTTCAGCTACCCTGCCAGCAATCTCCAAAAGCTCCAGCATTTGCTGATCTGCGGCAACGATCGACTGAAAATCGTAATCTTTGTCTAACCGCTTCCTGCTTATTGGATGGCTTTGCACTTGATGCTGTGCTTCCTGGTCCTTTAAACTGATCAGCGTTTTTATCGATTGCAGCAGGTGTTCATTGTTCCATGGTTTATTAATAAAATCATTTGCACCTAGCTTCATACCCTGAACCGCCAGATCTATACTGGCCCAACCCGTAATCAACACTACTGGTAAAAGCGGCTGCAGTGCTCTGATCTCACGAAGTAAAGCCATTCCTTCTTTGCCGGAAGTATCAATTGAGAAGTTAAGATCTAGAATCACCAAAGATATACCTTCATTTTTCAGCACAGCAATCCCCTCCGCAGCATTTGCGGCGGACTTAACAGGATATGCTCTTTGCTCCAGCAACAGCATCAGTGAAGTACGAACGGCTATATCATCATCAATTATCAGGATCATCGGCTAAGTATTGTAAGGGTAAGGCCAATCAAAAATATCTTTATTCTTCATGTAAAGCAACAGCAGGATAAATTGACGCCGCCTGTCTACCCGGATATAAAGCACAAATAATGACCAGCAGGTAAATAAATAGAATGGCAAAAAACTGTGCCAGCAGATAAACGGAAGCTGGTAAATCAAAAACATCCAGCAGCGGAAATTGTACTGCAAAGAAAGAGCCGATGATTAAAGAAAAGGTGGCAATTACTAGGGCTTCGCCTACCAATTGTCCGGAAACGGAACCAGCAGTTGCTCCAATTGCCCTTCTCAATCCAATTTCTGCCCTTCTCTTATTGATATTGTACCAAAGTACGCCAAAAATCCCCAGCGCCACATTGACGATTAAAAAGCCCGCCACAATGAAAAATATCACGATTGGAACGGTAATCTCTTTATTTTTTTCCGCTTTCATATCCGATAGATCTTTGATCTCCAGATTGGTGCTTTTTATCTGTGAGGAAATGGCTTTGTAAACTTTCCCTTCAAACGCAGCCCCCATTCCTGGTGCCACCCGGATCAGCATTTTATTCATCCAATTGATATTTCCGGTATCAATACGAGTATAAATTGCTGGCTCTGCGGCCTTAAAATCACTTTTATCTTTCAGGTTCTGAACTACGCCGATTATTTTTAGCTGCTTATTTTCTTTATCAATTATTTTCCCAATAGCGGTGGTATTGCCAAATAATTTGAGTTTTGCCGCTTCGTTCAACACCACTGGTAATACAGCAGCAGCATTATCTTGGGCCTCAAACCATCTTCCATTGATCATGCTGACCCGAAGGACATCCTTATAAGTATCCTCCACATTAAAAATTTCGGTTACCTGTTCTTTACCTTTATATCGAATTGTCGTGTTGATATAGGTGTCTGAAAAAGGGACATTCCCGCTAGCAAAAGTTATTGACTTTATCCCGGGTTCCCCTTTCAGCATCGTTCTTAAACCTTCCTGAACCAGCCCCACAGAGTCTTTATGTTTACTCACTTTGAGACCTCCCAAATCTACAGACCAGACCGATTCATCATCAAAACCATTTGGGATCTTATAAATTTGGTAATTGTAAACCAATAACGTGAAAACAGCGAAGATGACCATAAAGGAAATCAGGATCTCTGAAATGAGCAGGAAATTCTCTCTCTTTTTATTCCAGATCAATTTGAATAAGTGCTTTAACATATCTTTTATTTTTTAATTATTGGCTTTTAAAGCAGTAACAACATTTAATTTAGACATTCTCCAGGCAGGGTAAACACCAGACATCAGGCCGAATACCAGACAGGCGAGCATGCTGTAACACAATACCCGGAAGTTAATTTGCATATCCATATTGGCAATAACGCCACTGGAATTCAGTACCTGGATCACCACTACGGACAGTAGCAGGCCGATAATGGATCCCAAAACCGTCAGGATCATGTTCTCTACAAGAAATTGCCCGACCAACGTTCTGCTGGACGCACCAAAAGCTTTTCTAACCCCAATCTCTGAAGAGCGCTCCATAATTCTACTGACATTGATATTCATCAGGTTGATCGTAGGCAGCAATAGAAATAGAAAGACAATAATTCCTATTAAAAGATAAAGCCTATCTGTTCCCGACCCTTGAACAACCCCAAAATTATTTCTAGTGAAGCTATCCAGATAATTATCCGCATAACCGGTTAATATATCCTGTCCCTTTTCATTGTGCGGCACTTTTTTCAGCAGTTGCTGATACTCCGCTTGAATCGCAGGCAGGTCAGCGGCCGATTTGGCCAGTAAAGTCACCAGGTAGTTCCCCATCAAACTTGTCCCTTTCATGCCAGATTTGGCCAGTGTATAAGGAAGGTAAACATCAGAATGCACATAAGTAACCGTAGAAGGAACAGTTTTAACGACACCGATCACCTTATATTTTTCATTGTTGACCTCCAGGTATTTTCCTATCGCAGACACATCTTCTCCAAAATACTGGTTACTCATGGACTTGGAAATCACAGCCACCTGCGCAGCGTTCTTCAGTTCCTCCTCATTAAAAGGTTTACCTTCCAGAAATTTGAATTGATAAATCTCCCAAAAGTTCACATCAATATACATCAGGTCTAATTCTAGTTTCCTATCGTTCGGATAAGCATTGGTCGTATTGCGGTAAGAGTGTATCGCGATCTTCTCCGGTGTTTTCATCTTAGCCACGAAATCGTTGATAAAATAGAAACTAACTGAGCCTGACATAGAGTAGTCCCCTTTAAGTGACTCCAATTTCAAAGACTTGATAAATAATTCTCTAGAACGATTTACATCCGGGTAATTTGGGCTGATCATGGCCTCCATAAAAGCAGCCAGCACAATCAGGGTAGTCAGGGTCAGGCTAATGCCAAACAAACTGATGAAGGTGAAAAATTTCCTTCTTTTCAATACCGCAATGGCAATTTTAAAGTAATTTTTATACATAGCTATCCCCTTATTGTACTTGTGAACCATCAAATAAACGCAATAAGCGATGTGTACGCTGTGCCATATTCGGATCATGCGTCACCATTACAATGGTAGTTCCATCTACCCGATTCAATTCTAAAAGAATGTTCATGATCTCATTACCCATGGCACTGTCCAGGTTTCCGGTAGGTTCATCGGCAAGAATAATTTCCGGCCTACCCACAATTGCTCTGGCAATGGCTACCCGCTGCTTTTGTCCACCAGACAATTGTGTTGGAAAATGATGGATCCGATTACTGAGCCCCACCTTTTCCAATGCCGCAATGGCCAGCATTCTTCTTTCTTTAGCACTTGAATTGCGGTACAATAAAGGCAGTTCCACATTATCCACCACCTGCAGGTCATTGATCAAATGGTAACTCTGGAAAATAAAGCCAATCTTGTTGTTCCTAAAATTCGCCAGCTTACGATCGTTTAAGGATAAAGTTTGCTGATTATCTATTAGTATATCTCCTTTTGAAGGGGCATCTAAAAGCCCCATCAGGTTGAGTAAAGTACTTTTCCCGCAGCCTGATGGCCCCATAATGGATAAGAACTCTCCCTTATCCACCTTAAGGTTAATGTTGTTTAAAGCCTGCGTTTCTACAGTATCTGTACGGTATACCTTTTCAATGTTTTTTAATTGTATCATAGCTATATAAGGTTATAGTTTTATTTTCTCATTCTTCTCAAAGTCGAAAAGTGACAAGAAACGCAACTGGTAATAGGCGCCCCAAAAATCACGTAAAGAATTGATATAATCGCGTTTTGCCTGATCGTTTTCCTGAAAAGCGATACTCAGGTCTGTGATGCTCAAATCCCCAAGAACATAGCGTTCTTTAGCGATCTGGTATTTTTCAGAAGCAATCTGCTCTGCGCGGGCATTGAGTAATAGCTGCCCTTTCATCATCTCAAAGAGGTTGACTTCTGTGATGATCTTTTGTGTAAAATTCTGTTTATCCTGAGCTACGGCGTATTGTGTGAATTGTTGATTGGCCATGGCTGTTTTCTTTCTTGATTTTTGTCGGCCCCAATCCAGAATGGGAATTTCTATGGCCAATTCCAGCAGCTGCTGATCTTTAGGATTTTGATAGACACTGCCAATACTTCTGCCGCTTTTTGCAAAACCCAGATTCGCATTTACCGTGGCATTGATCCCATTATCTCCTTTTGCTTTCGCTACATCGCGCTTGGCTTCTTCCAGCTTACGTCCAAAGGCAATGGCATCTGATCGGTTTTGAAAAGCTTCCGACAATGCTTTCTCCGTTACCACAGTCATTGCCACCGTAGATTTTGGCAAAGAAAGTTTGATCTTATCTGTGTTTTGCAAACCCGTATAAGCTTTAAGATTATAGGTCGCCATTTCCATATCGCGTTTGGCAATTCCTACTGCTTTTTCTGCTTTTAGGGCTTCCAATTGCAGTTGGAGGATCTCATTTTTGGAGACTTTTCCCATTTCGAATTTGGTGTCTGCAATTTTCTGGATAGCGTTGGTATTGCTCAAATTTGTTTCTGCGATCTGCAGGTCTACCTGAGCGAGCAGCAGGTCAAAGAAATACTTACTGGCATTGATAGAAATCTGCTCCATACTTTCAATATAAGCCTGCTGACTTTCATTGTATTTTAGGGGTTCAATTCTGCGGTCCCATTTTAAGGAATTAAATTGAAAAAGCGGCTGAACTACACCAACACCATAAGGAACTCCGTTATACAATGTATTGTTACGGTCAAAATCATCAAAGCGCTGTAACGACGTAGTGCCATAAATGGTACCACCTGTTTGTGAGATCCGCTGACTAAATGATAAATCAAGGGAAGAATTGTTGTTGTGTACCGAGCGGAAATCTATCGTTCCATCCGGCTGCTGCACGGAAATAGAGGATTTACTATAGCCCGGCAGTATCCCTTTTAAAGAAAGCTGCGGCTGATAATTAGATTTGTAAGTCATAAATTCCCAATACCTGGTTTCTTTTAACGTTGCCGCCTGTTTAGAAGCAATGGATTGCTCCTTTGCCATGGCCACCACTTCTTTTAATGCTAATCTCAGGGTATCAGCAACTTGTGCTGAGGCCGTTTTTGAAGAAAACAGGGAGACCATACAAAGCATCAGAATAAAGAAAAAGTTAGATTTAGTCTTCATTTTCCTTATTTCTTTATAGTGATTTGACTGCTATTTTTAAAAGAACTCATATCGGAGATGATCACCATATCACCTGCTTTCACCTGGTCTTTCAACTCCACGAAATCGAAATTACTCAGGCCAATCTGCGCCATTTTTCTAGTTGCCACTCCGTCCTTCAACACATAAATATATTGTGAAGGTGTGCCGCGGAAAGCAGGGCCATTACTCACCCTTAACACTTGCTGGTGTTCATCAGTAACCAGAAAAACGTCTGCTTTTAAATTCGGACGGAAGAGTTTATGGTGACTGCTGTCCGGTTTGATGTCAAAAGATACTGTTGCATTTTGCACGGCAGGATAGATATTTACCACTTTCCCCCGTACTTGCTGATCGCCGATACGAATAATCGCGGTCATCCCATTTTTCAAAAGATCCAAGTGCTGATCAGAGATGGTGCCTTTCACTTTAAAGCTGGAAAGGTCTGCAATTCGGGCGAGCACCTCCCCTGGCTGTACTGCAGCACCAATATTTTTATTGACCCAAGTTACAACTCCATTTCTGCTAGCCGTAATATCAGCTTGCTGCAACTTCTTCTGTAATACCTCCAGGTCATTTTGCTGAATATTTGCTGCCAGCTCCACTTCTTTAATTTGCAGGCGCATACTTTGCTGCTTGCTATTGATCTCATTCTCCAGCTGCTGTTTTTCCAGCTGGGCGACTTTTAAATTCAGTTCTGCTTGTTCTACATCTTCACGTGTACCCCCTCCCGCTTTCAATAGACGTTTTGCATTGTCTACGGAAGCTTTCAGACTGTTGATGCGTAATTGTTTAATGTCGTTGTTCGACTTGATGTCGTAGAAGCTCTTGTCCAGATCTAGCTTAATTTTTCGAATGTCATTCTTCCTAGACTCCAGCTGGAACTTCAGCTTTTCAAAATCCATTTGTGCCGCAGATTTATCTAAGGTCAGGATGGACTCTCCGGCTTTAATCTGACTGCCTCCGTCTAACAATACTTTCTGAACAGATGCAGCAAGCGGGCTGCTGATCACTTCTTCAAATTCCGGCAATACTTCTCCCGCAGCATTGATCGTATTTTCAATATTTCCACGATCGACTACAGCAGTGGTAATTTCCGAAACATAGACGGTAGTATTCATTACCCTCCGCAACAAGAAAATACTCCCGGCTATCAGCACAATCCCTATCCATAAATACAGCAGGCGCTGTTTTCTTTTACCCGATAAAACCGCCTGTTCGATATTTTTGTCCATTTAATCTATTTTCAATGGTCATTCCAAAGGATATGCCACAGTTAAATCATTAGATTTCAATGGATTAAATATTTTTAGGAAATAAAAAACGTTCGGTAACGGACAAGTTGCGCGATATCAAACTAATAGGGGGGTGCAAGCTTATGTATTTACATCGCTTATCTATTTTCTAGCAGGTTGTTAAAATTCGCCAATTGATGCATGCTCTGTTTTAAAGCAGGATACAATTGCTGATAAATATCAAATAACTGCTGATAAACTTTGTGATTTTCCAAATTTGGTGTAATGCGTTCTTTTTCGCCTTTAGACATAGGATAGTCTACGGATAAACCGATCGATTTGACCGCCAGATAGGCTGCTCCTACTGCCGAAGCGTCTTCTGTTTGAACCAGCACGATCTCTTTTCCGCTAATGTCGGCCAGGATTTCCATCCATATCCGCGCATTTACAAAACCTCCGCTTACATGGAGCTCCAGGACCATTTCCGGGTTTGGCGCAATAGCCAGCAGCACTTCATTTAGGGCATAACAAATTCCTTCCAGCACTGCCCTTGATAAATGTCCCTGATCATGGGAAAGTTTAAGGCCGAAAAATGTGCCGCAACTCTCGGAATCCCATATTGGAGCACGCTCACCACTCAGGTAAGGTAGAAAAAGCAGTCCGTTACTTCCCGCTGCGGTCGTTTTTATCTTTTCGAATAAAGCCTTGTAATCCGCAGCCATCAATTCCGTTTTACCCAGTACATTTTTTAAAAGCCATTGCAGCGCAATCCCCCCGTTGTTTACAGGACCACCACAAATAAAGGTCTGTTCATCTAATATATAGCTAAAGGTCATCGCCTTTGTATTGAAAATTGGCTTTGGACTAGAAATCCGCACTGCACCACTCGTTCCAATAGTTAATGCCGCCAGACCTTTTCCATTGGCATCACTTCCCAGGTTTGCTAAGCATCCGTCGCTGGCACCGATCACGAAAGCAGTCCCCTCCTGATCTTTCTTTTGATAAGCTGTACTTACTGGTGCTGATAAATGTGCTGGAGTAATTCCAGCCAACAGTAGCGCTTCCTTACTCCAATCCAATATTTCCCAATTGAATAAACCCGTACAAGAAGCGATAGAATGGTCTATTTTGAATTCTTTAAATAACTGGTACCAAATGTATTCTTTGATGGAGATAAATTTATAGCTGCGTTTAAATAGTTCCGGTTCGTTTTCCCGCCACCAGATGATTTTACAAAGTGGCGACATTGCATGGATTGGGGTTCCGGTTTGCTGATACAGCACCATTCCTGATTCAGATTCCAGGATGCGATTGGCGATGTCCGAGCTTCTGGCATCTGCCCAGGTCATCATTGGCGCCAATGGATTTCCGTTTTCGTCCACACTGATCATGCTGTGCATCGCACTGCTTAAACCAATGGCTTCTGGCTGCCCGCCCATAAGTGTTTTCATTTCTGAAATACAATGCTGGAAAGCTTTCCAAATCAATACGGGGTCCTGCTCAGCATATCCAGCTGAAGATGAAAATGAAGGGTAATGCCTTTGAACTGACTCGATAGGTTCGTAATTCAGATTTAATGCCACTGCTTTAGTACTTCCCGTTCCAATGTCGATCCCAAGAATATATTTCATATCACAAAATAGAAAGAAAAATCTACAAGCATATTCTCTTTTCTAAAATCAGCATCACCTTAAACTATTTGGATCGGTTATAAATAACTCTATATTTGCAGGCATTCGCCTATTAATTTGTCAGAATCAACCACATATCATTCCATCGAAACGATTATAATTGATGAAAATTCTTTTTTTCAGTTGTATGAATGCTATTGGAAAAAGTTATATCAAATTGCCTTAAAATATCTTGGAGATCAGTTTGAAGCAGAAGAAGTGGTTCAGGAGTTATTCACGTCTTTATGGCAGCGCAAAGATACCTTAGTATTACAGCGGGAAACTGTAGAGAACTACCTGGTGAGATCGGTACGCTTTAAAATTGCGAGAATCTATAAAGACGAGCTCAGAAAAGCGGGTAAGATTAATGAGCTGAAAGCAGAACAGGTTTCCTTTCATAATGGGACAGAAAAACAGGTCTTGTATCATTTTTTGAAACAGGATATTGAGAAGCTTGTGGTCTTATTACCTGAACGCTGTAAAGACATTTATAATTTAAGCCGCGAAAGAGGATTGAACAATAAGGAAATCGCTTTAGGCCTTTCCATATCCGAGAAAACAGTAGAAAATCAATTGACAAAAGCATTATCATTTCTGCGTAATGGTCTTAAAAAATATCCGAGAACATAAGATGAATAGGGGAAAACCAGCGGAATTGATAATATATATAAAACTAAGCCATGAATCCTGACTTATTAAAAAAGTGTTTATCTGGCAAAGCATCTGATGCGGAGTGGGAATTATATCAGCACTGGATCAATGGTGATGCTGTAGAAACTGACCTGGAAGAACTGGATCAGGATATTGAGCCGGTAAGGGATCGGATCATGGCCAATATATTGAAGAAAAACGAGCAGCACCGTATTCTTATCAATAGAAAAAGAACATGGGCGGTTGGTATTGGTATTGCAGCCAGTTTATTTTGCGTCCTCTACCTATCTTTTTTATTTCATAGTGGCCCAGAATTACAGCAGTCGCAGGTATACCGCTATGAGGATCAATCTGCTCATTCGGAAAACAACTTCAATGGCATCGTGGTACAGCTGGCAAAAAATAGTCAGGCGAGTTTTAACCAGCAGAGTAGTGCCAACATCAACCTTCATTTTCTAGGGTCGGTGATGCTGAGCAATCGTTCTTCTGAAGACCAGCACATTACAGTTCAAAACCATAAAGACGAAGTAAAAAAGATGTGCCTGCGTAAAGGGCATTCCTATTTTTTAAGCTATTTAAACTTTAAATTTGAAGAGATTATCATGGTGGATCGGCAGAGTATGAATGACATCCCTCCTGCCATGGCCATGAATATGCAACAACAATTCGATCTTTAATTTTTACTTTGAACTCCTTCCCATCAAAACGTATGAATTCCCCTGGCTCAAAATATCTGCGTTTCATTAAGTTCAGGCAACCCCCTGTCTCAGACTTCAGACCATTGAGTTTTCCTGGGTTAAAACCACTTTTTTTAGGTGTTTTATTCGGATTTGCTGTGCTTTTATCTTTGTTTGCTTGTCAGCATAGCACTAAAGATCTGGGTTATAATTATGGCCTGCTCAGCTATGACAGTCTGGAAAACAAGGCTTACCTGACTATGGTTAACTCTTTAATGGATGCTCAGGAGATCGGGCCAAGAACAGAAGTTAATTTCAACGGATTTATTCTGGCTCAAAAAGATTCCAGATATTTTGTAATGGACCAGGAGCAAAAGGCTTTTGTTGCCTATCAAATAGGCGAACAAGGAATTAGAGCGGTGGCAAAGATTTCCATGAAAGACATTCCCTGGGAACCCTATATGTCTTGGGTAAACTGGGTAAATCCGCACACCATCCTGATTGGCACCGTGAATCACCATAAATTCAATTACCTGGAAATTGATCTGGATGCCATGAAAATTAATCGACAAGGTCCGTTAAATATACCGGAGACTGCTAAGGAAAATAATTATGTTGGGGTATCCGGACAATTGGTGGATCATAAACTTTTTGTGAGTTATACTTTTCAAAAAGGCATGATGAGAGAACATATTGTGCCTTGTGAGGAGACGATGTATATGGCACAATTCAGTTATCCAGAACTGGAACTGCAAAGTACTACACAAGATGATCGGACTACCTGGCCGGGTTCTTATGCGATATTGGCGCCGAACTCCTTGGTTTACCAGGACCATATTTATGTTTTAGGACAACCCGGAGGCAGAACAGGAAACCGGAAAGGTACACCCTCTTCCATTTTAAAGATAGACACTAAAAAAAACATTTTTGATCCTGCCTACAACTTTCAGATCGCTGATGGCACAAATGAAGAAGCCTATACCCTGCAAAATCTTGGAGATGGTTTGGCACTCTCGAGTGTAGTTCCCTTAGATAAGATCCATAGTTTCGAAAATTACATGATCAATCGGGTGGCGAATTTCGTACTGTTAGACCTGAAAAATCAAAGGAAAACAAAACTCGATTTCCCTGATGTTCCACTAGATTGGAGCTTCAATACGATATGGGACGATGATTTCGCTTACATCTCCGTTTACCAGCAAGATGGTAACAGCCAAATCTGGCAATACAACCGTAAAGATGCGACGCTTAAAAAAGGACTGCTGATTAAAGGCGCCATTTTCCGCATCAACAGGCTAAAAAACTAAACAAAATACTCTTATTTAAAAATATTCTAAATAGCGTAGGGGAAAAGTGCGACTTGTGCTAATTAGTATATAGAGGGTCATACAGTTCGTACCTGTATGACCCAAACCCTAAGATAGGGTTACTCCTAAATCGAAACATCTAAAAGTAATGCAAATTAAGAAAATCTTGCTAATGGGCATATTATGCGCTAGCGTATTTTGTGTGCAAGGACAGAAATTAAACAAGAGCAGCATCAAAGGACAGGTGTCTGATGATCAAAAAGAGGGAATACCGACCGCCACAGTCCGGTTATTCCCCATCAACAGAACCCAGGCTACCGATCAAAAGGGTAAATTCAATCTTACTGATCTAGCCGCCGGAAACTACACGATACAAATCACCGCCATCGGTTTTAAAAAGATAGAGCAAAAAATCAGCATCAAAGAAAATCAGGATCTGCTCTTGAATTTCTCTATGAAAGAAGCTCAAAATGATTTAAATGACGTTTCAATTGCTGGAAAAACAGAATCACGCAAGGCTAAAGAAGCTGGTTTCGCCGTGAATTCTATCGACTTAAAACAATATGCAAATACCACCAACGACCTGAATCAAATCCTGAACCGCTCTGCCGGTGTAAAGGTGAGAGAACAAGGAGGTTTAGGTTCAGATTTTGAGTTTTCGATCAACGGCTTATCAGGAGGACACATTAAGTTTTTTATTGACGGGATTCCAATGGAATCTTATGGAAGCGGGATGACGCTAAATAACTTCCCTGTAAACCTTGCTGAACGTGTAGAGGTCTATAAAGGCGTAGTTCCTGCTTACCTAGGCTCAGATGCTTTGGGTGGTGCGGTGAATATCATCACCAAAAAGAATAAAGGAAAATCACTTGACCTCAGTTATAGTGCGGGTTCCTTTAATACGCACCGTGCAGGCTTAACAGGAAGTTTTACCGATGATAAAACTGGGATTACTACTAATGTGAGTTCGTATTACAACTATTCCGACAACAATTATTACATGTATAACAATCCATCAGCCAATGCGCCGATTGAGTTACCCATTCCTGGAGGCTTTGAGCAGGTGGAGAAACTTCGTCGTTTCCATGATCAGTATGAGTCCTTTATGGGGCAGGTAGAAGCAGGAATTTCCAATAAAAAATGGGCAGATGTATTTGTAGCCGGGGTAACGTATACTTCTAACTACAAGCAAAGACAAACCGGTGCGACACAGGAAAAAGTAATTGGTAAGATGACGAATGATGGTCATAACATCATTCCTTCCATTCGTTACCGTAAGGAAAACCTATTGATCAAAGGATTATCAGCAAGTGTATTCGCCAATTACTCCGCCAATAAAAACATCCTGACCGACACGAGTGGCAATGATTTCCTTTGGGACGGCAGTTCAGTGCCAAGAAGTAAAAATGGCAGTTTCGGTTCTGAGCTTTCTGGCGAAAAAAAATCTATCTCTCATTTAACTGGTCATAATATCCTGGCACAGCTAAACTTGGGTTATACCATTTCCCAAAACCACATGGTTAATTTGAACAACAACTATAACAATTCTTATAGAGAAAGCTATAATGAGATCGACCCTTACAACCATTCTTATGACAGATCTAACAGCCTAAATAAAAACATTACTGGTATTAGCTACCAGCAGCAGGTATTTAATGGCAGAATGACCAACAATTTATTCGGAAAAATGTACGGTTTGAGTGGCAAAACTTATGATAAAGATGGCAACGGCACCAGCAATAGCAAGCAGTATTATGGATATGGAGTCGCTTCCAGCTATAGATTCAGCGCTGTGATCGGGATGAAAGCCTCTTTTGAACATGCTTACAGACTACCTAGTCTGGTAGAATTATACGGCGACCGGGAAGTTGTGAAAGGGAATCCAAATTTAAAGCCGGAAAGCAGCAACAACTATAACGTTGGCGTATTTTTCGACAAAAGAATAGGCAAAGGAAAGATCTGGGCAGAAGCATCTGGGTATTATCGCGATGCCAATGATTACATCACTCCCGGGAAATCTGCCGCAAGTAATGACGGCAGTGCTGCACAGTATAGCAATGAGAACGGAATTATTATCAGAGGATTTGAGACTGAAGTTCGCTATGATTACAACAACTTATTTTCTGTGCTGGTCAATATGACCTACCAAAGTGCGATCAACAGGCAGCAATTTGCAAAAGGATCTATTCGCGAAAGTGCGAATTACCTCAGCAGAGTTCCTAATGAACCTTGGTTATATGGGAATGCAGATTTCAGCATCGGAAAAGACAATCTTCTTGGTAAAGACACCAGAGTTCAATTTAACTGGTTTACCCAATTCATCAATGATTACTCTATTAACTGGTCTAAATTGGGTAATAAAAACACTAAAGACTATATCCCGCGTCAGTTTATACACAATGCCACTTTGACTTATTCAATGCATAAAGGCAGATACAATGTATCGCTGGAAAGCAGAAATTTAACCAATGTGATCGCTTATGACAAGTTTAAGCTGCAGAAACCGGGTACTTCATTCTTCATCAAATTACGTTACGCCATTTCGCAATTCAATTAATATAAATATAATCTATGAACATGTTTACTACAATTAAAACAAGACTATTGGTTCTGGCCACAGCACTGGTCTTTATCTCTGGCCTTTCTGCCTGCAAAAAAGACAACAAAGGCTCCGGTACAGATGAAAAAGAAAATGGCGAATATGCTGTAATCTATTCTGTTGGAGATGATAGTTACCTGTTAAACATCAACTCTTTAACAGAAGGAAAAATCAGTCCAAAGGGCAATGGTATTGATGTTTCAAACATATTTACCTGGGGAGAAAACATCATTCAAAAGGGAAGACATTTCTACTTCCTAAACCCGACAGGAAGATTCAGCAAGCATTTATATCAGGACGGTAAGTTGACAAAAGAAGGTGAAATTCCTTTTACAGCTTTCCCAAGCCCTTATGTAGGCTGGTCTTTATGGCTGGATAACAATCAGGTGATGTTTGGACCAAGAGGAAGTAACCTTTATGCGATTATTAATGTGAGCAACATGACGATCGTGAAAAGTGGTGAATTCGACCTTCCAAGCGTTCCTGCAGGACACAGCAGAAGGGTTTATTCGGCATTTACCAGCGGAAATAAGGTAATGATTGGTTATGGACTATACAATGAAGTGACCCAATTGACAAACGATGAGTCTTACCTGGCTTCGATGGATCTTCCATCATTGAACAACTTTAAAGTAACCAGCAAAGATGGTCGTTCTGCTCCTGCAGGTCCACTAAGAAACGGTTATTTCGGTCAGTTTGTTGACAATGGTAACGATTACCTATTGACGCATCCTATGCCAATGCTAGGTGGCAATAAACCGAATATGCCTACTGGTTTCTTCAGAATTAAAGCGGGTACTGATACTTTCGATCCTAACTATTTCTTTAATGTTTCTGCCCTTACAAATGGTGATAACCAATTAGGCGTATGTTATGTTGGAAATGGGAAAGCCATTCTTGCCAATGCAAAAGATGCTAAAAACCGCGTAAAAGTAAAAGACGACTGGTGGTATGCTGACATGTGGGAATACCTTGTAGTAGATGTAAACACACAAAAAGTGATCAAAAGATTAGACTTTCCGCCGCTATTGAACTCCCGCTCAGCGATTGTTCTGGATGGTAAAGCTTACATCGCTGTAAATGATCCTAAAGCTGATGCAATTTATGTTTATCAATATGATCCAATTGCGGATACGCTTAAAAAAGGTTTAAGAATCGACGGTGGATCTGACAATACCCCAATCCTTTACAAATTAAATTAATAGCGCTTCTCCGCTAATGTTGATAGAAAACCCCGGGCTTTTGACGGAGTACCGGGGTTTTATCACCTCCTATTACCTATAAAACTTTATGTTCAACAAAATAAACGCATGGCTACACCTTTGGCTGGGACTGGCCTCAGGAATTGTAGTGGTTATCCTCAGCATCACCGGTTGTGTGCTGGTATTTGAGCAGGAAATCAAAAGCCTCAGCCGCCCCTGGCTGCATGCTGAACAACCTGCAAATGCAAAAGTATTAGCTCCTTCTATATTACACCGCGCCGTGGAGCAGGCATTACCTGGAAAACATATTGAATCCGTATGGTATCATGGTGCGGGTAGAACTGCACATTTTAACGTTCATGAGTCGGATTCTCTGGTTTATGTGAACCCTTATACTGCTGAAGTAATTGCGATGGTAGATGATGAAGATTTCTTTCACTTTATGGATGAAGGACACCGACACCTTTGGATGCCACGTGCGATCGGCCGTCAGGTGGTAGGCTGGTCTACCTTTATTTTCTTCCTGCTCACACTTAGCGGCCTGATTTTATGGTGGCCAAAGAAATGGAATAAAAGAGGTCGCGACCAGAGTTTCAAGGTCAAATGGAAAGCTAAATTTAAACGGGTAAACTATGACCTGCATAATGTACTTGGCTTTTATTCTTTATTAATTGCCTTGCTGATGGCGATCACCGGCTTAGTGATGAGCTTCTCCTGGTTCAGTCAGGGAGTTTACTGGCTAACAGGCGGCGAAAATAAACCCCGACAAAAAAGACAAAAGGTGGAGGTTTCAGGACCATCCGTAAATACTTCCCTCCAAAATGCTGACATCATCTGGCATAAAGTAGTAAATGACATTGCCAGATATAACAAAGATCAGATCATTATTCATTTCGCCGAAGAGCCTGATGAGGCGATTTATGCTTGTACCGACATGACATTGGGTTTTTGGAGAGACCTGAATTTTGATCCTTTAACCTTGGAGCTGCTGCCCAATTCGACCAAGCGACTGGAGGACATGAAGTTTCCAGATCAGGTGCGTAAACTCAATTATGCCATTCACGTAGGTGCCATTGGCGGTTTGACCACAAAAATATTGTACTTCCTGGCCAGCTTAATTTGTGCCAGTTTACCCATCACTGGCTTTTATATCTGGTGGGGTAAAAAGAAAAAAACTAAAAAGTCTCCAGCTGCAGTAAAACAGCCAAAGCAAGTTCTAAGCACTCCCTAACATGATGAAAACCTATATTCTTGCCCTTCTTTCTACGCTTTCTATCTTCTTTTCCACGACCGTAAAGGCCCAGAAAAATATCTACGGTAAATTACTGGACGAAAAAGCACAGCACATTCCTTTTGCTTCTGTAACTGTATTACGATCTGCGGATTCTGTAAAGGCATATGCGGTGATGACGGATACGGCGGGCAACTTTGTCCTTTCTGGAGTTAAAAATGGTAAATACCTGGTCAAAATCAGCTATATCGGTTATGAGGATTATTATTCTCCGGTGATTGAGCTGACTGCTTTAAGAAACTTGCATCATCTGGGCTCGATTCGTTTGAATGCCGACAGCAGGTTGCTAAATACAGTAAACATCAGTGGCCAGCGTCCATTAATTGAGCAAACGCTCGATAAAACGATCATGAATGTAGAGAAAAGCATCTTCGCAGAAGGCAATACTGCCCTGGAATTGCTGAACAAAGCTCCAGGTGTAACCGTCTCAGAAAATGGAGAGGTATCGCTGAAAGGAAGGTCAGGAACCACAGTGATGATCAACGGAAAACCAACTTATCTGTCCGGTGATCAGCTGGCGAATTTGCTGAGAGGAACCAACTCCTCCTCCATCTCCAGAATCGAAATCATGTCTAACCCTACCGCCCAATTTGATGCCTCAGGCAGCGGCGGAATTGTGAATATCATCATTAAAAAGAATATGCTGATCGGTTTTAATGGCAATATCTCAGGAAACATTGGTGCCGGTAAAGACATCAGAAACGGGCAAGGCATTGCACTAAGTTACAATACGACCCTGCTGAACACCTATGGAAGCTATAATGCCAACAATCAGAATCTGGAAAGTAAGCGCAATGCCGAACGTCTGTTTTATAGCGACAGTAGGACTTTATTGCAAAGCATCCAGCAAGAAACAATGGAAAAAGCAAAACTGCGTTCTCATAATTTCCGGTTCGGTATAGACCTGAATCTGAATGAGAAGAATACACTGGGATTTTTAGTAAATGGTGCCATCGGGAAGTATCCAACAGAACAGCCAAGTACGAGCATTTTGAGGAATGCCAATGGTGAAACTTCCTGGACTGCGCTTACACAAACCAATAATAAAGAAAACTGGACAGATCTACTTTACAATGCAAATTATGTACATAAGTTTAATGCTGATGGTCATGAGCTTAAAGCCGATGTAGATTATGTTTATCATTTTTCCAAAATGCAGCAGCAACTGGATACGCGTTATGTATTGCCAGCTGGAACTGCTAACAGACTGCCCTCCGGTAGAAGAGGAAATATCCCTTCCAATGATGATGTATATGCCGCGAAAATAGATTATATCCTGCCTTTGAGTAAAAAATCAAAGCTGGAGGCCGGTTGGAAGGGCAGTTATGTCCGCACCGAAAATAACCTGCAATATGATACTTTGCAAAACCAGACTTATTTGCCGGATGCCAGTACCAGCAACCATTTTATTTATAAAGAGAACATCCAGGCCGCCTATATTAATTTGAATACGGCATGGTCAAAATATCAACTGCAAGCGGGCCTACGTGCCGAATACACGAATACCAAAGGTGAGCAGATCACTTCTAATATGGTCTTTAAAAAAGATTACCTGGGCCTCTTCCCAAGTTTATTCCTGACCAGAGATATCAATGAAAATCATCAGTTAAAGACTGGATACAGCCGACGAATTAAACGTCCGGGATATTGGGACCTAAATCCTTTCCGCGTATACGATGATCCTTTTGCATTTTATGAGGGAAATCCATACTTGAAACCGGCTATAGTAAATGCGGTGGAACTAGGCTACGGTTTTAAATCGCGGTATTTTGCCACCTTAAGTTATAACCATACCGGGAATGTGATTGCCGAACAGGTAGGCAGACTGGATGGTGGGACTGTTACTTTCCAACGTCCGGAAAACATTGGCTCTTTTGACAATTTCGGATTGAGTATGACGACTTCTACCCAGATTTTCAAGTGGTGGACAGGCAGTCAGTTTTTGAATATATACCACAACAGGTACAAGATCAATAGCAACACCGGAACTACAATAACCAGCGGCAATACAGTAAGTCTGAATTCTCAAAACACTTTCAATCTGGGTAAAGGCTGGAAAACAGAATTGAGTGCCTTCTATATTTCAGAAGAAGTATCAGGAATCACCACCACCAGACCATACAGCATCATTTCTTCGGGTATCCAGAAAGAGGTGCTTAAAGGAAAAGGAAGCTTGAAATTCATGGTGAACGATATTTTTGAAGGCTACAGGATCAAAAGAAAAATGGCTTATGAAAATGTATTGTTCTTAAGTCATAATGCCTCCGATAGCAGGTATGGCCTCTTATCTTTTAGCTACCGCTTTGGAGCCAAAGGGACACCATCAAATGAAAGAAGTACCAGTAGTGAAGATTTAAAAGGAAGGATGTAAACGACATGGAGGCAAAACATGGGATTTCCAGGATTAGCAGGGTTATTCTTCAATACATGGAGGAAAATGGGGATGGTTTAGACGCAGAAACACTATGGCTGGAATTGCGAAAACATGGACATCGCATGTGCGTTTGCTCGGTTTATATCAACCTGAAGAAGCTGGAAAAGATGAAACGATTGCAGAAAACACAAACTGCAGATCGAAAATATGTGTTTGCTTTAAATAAATAACAGCATTTACAGCTGCAACTAATAATAGATTTGGCTGCCTATACCCCGGTGTTCGCAGCCAAATCCACCCCATACATTGGCAATCTATATTTTTGTCAATTCAGAAAGACGTTTTATTTACAAATAAACCCAATAAAACCGTCAGATTCACAATAACACCTGCTAGATTCAAATCGTGATATAAAAGTAGGGCGACAAAGCCTTTACTTTGATGTAACATAAATATCAAATCAGCAGATGCGAAGCCTTATCATTACCATATTTTTCCTTTTCTCTCAAATCTATTGCCATGCGCAAAAGCTGGAGATGAACCTGGATAGCATTAGTCCAATCATCCAAAATGATAAGAATGGTGATTCTATCCGCAAGTATTTCTCCAACGCATTTTATAGTCCTGAAGCCACGTTTACAAAGCAGAATAACCTATTGATCTCTGCTTTCTTTTCCAATAAACTTGCAGTCAATTACAACCATGCGCCAAAGAAAATACCTCAGCTGACAACCTATTCCAATATTAGCTCGAGAGTGTATATGCAGGCATTTGATAGCTATTCAGGAAAGTATGCCGTTCCCATATTTGATTCTACCGGAATTATCGTCACTGTTAACGGGATAAATCCCGAGAATGCACAGCAATATGATTTCCGAGTAATGGAGAATAATAAAAGAGTAGTGCTACCCTGGACAAAGGTGAAATTATTTGTTGATGCCTATTGGATGACTAAGATTGCCGATTCCAGTAAAATAGATAAAGTGACCGCCTACCTTGGGCAATTTAAAGCGGATTATGGCAAAGCCCTCACCTTTCAGGTACGTCAAACCAACCTCCCAGATAGCATCAACACATCTTTATCGGCTTATTGGGTAAAATGGAAACCAAGAGTAGTTGGCGTATTTACCTTTTCCCAGCTCCCCGATTTCCTCCGCATTTTTAAGAAACAATGGGGAGATCCAAGGGAGAACAAGGACAATGCAGATTGGAGCAAAGATTCGACCCTACTAAAATTGAAAAAGGAATTCCGTTACAATGAAAATAACCTGATCTTCTATTTAGACGACATCATTAAGTCCAAAAATATCATTGAGTACAATCTGGTAAAAGGAAAGGATAGTACTGGCTGGACAGTAAATGACTTTGATTTTAACCTGGTTTGGCTAAAGAACCTTTCGCCAGGTAAATATGACCTCAAAATACGTTATAGTGTCCAGAGAATGAATGTTTGCAGCTATTCATTTACCATACAAGCAGCCTGGTATCAAACCCTCTGGGCAAAAATAGGCTTGAGTATTCTTGCCATGCTCGCGATTGGGTTTATCCTGCTCTTGTGGCGCTCAAAAAAGCAGGGAGAAAAATTAAAAGCACAAGAAACCCTGAAACAGATGGTTCAAACGGAACTGAAATCCATCCGTTCACAGTTCAACCCTCATTTTGTATTCAATGCGCTCAGCTCCATACAGGGGCTGATTACAAAAAATGATTCTGAAAATGCTTCAAAGTATTTAATTGAATTCAGCAGTCTGATGCGTGATTCATTAAAAGCAAGCACCAACGAATTTGTCAGCATTTCCACAGAAATAAAGATCCTGGAGAATTATTTAAACCTGGAAAAGTTACGCTTCGGCTTCAATTATCAAATAGAAAGTACTGAGCAGATTGATACACATGCAATTGAAATTCCTAGTCTGTTTTTACAGCCATTAGTGGAGAATGCCGTAAAACATGGTATTTCTTCATTACAGGAGAAAGGATACCTCAGCGTATCATTTGAAAAAGTTGAGAATGATATGATCGTACTGGTCACCGATAATGGCAAAGGTTTTAATGAACAGGAAGAATTTAACGGCTTTGGACTGCAGCTCACCAAAGAAAGAATTAAGCTGCTGAACCAAACCTTAAACGATCAGCATATTGAATTTTCAGTGAAAAGAATGAATGAAAAAACACAAGTAATGGTACACTTCAAAAATTGGTTAATATGATCAGCGCAGTAATTATTGACGACGAAAAAAACAATATTGAGCATATCATACAGCTGCTGCAAAAACACAACTTGGCAGTGGAGATTACAGCTTCTGCAACAAATGCCGACGATGGCGTTGCAGCGATCATTGCTAACAAGCCCGATTTATTGTTTTTAGATATACAAATGCCCCACAAAGATGGATTTGATGTACTCAAAGCCTTACCCCACCATCAGTTCGAAGTGGTTTTTGTGACTGCTTTTGACCAATACGGCATACAGGCCGTCAAGTTTTCAGCAATAGATTATTTGCTCAAACCGATCAATCCTGAGGAACTAAAAACAGCCATTACTAAAGTAGCCGCAAAACTGAACCGGAAAAAAGAAAATCTTCAACTGGAAAACCTGATGGAGCTGATCAGAGATAAAGACGCTAAAAAAGACCACAAATTAGCACTGGCTTCTACTAAAGAAATCAGGTTTGTCCACACAGAGGAAATTATCCGCTGCGAATCTTCCAATGCCTATACTCAATTCTACCTTACTGATGGAAAAAAAATTTTGGTTTCCAAGCCCATTTTTGAGTACGAAGAGCTCCTGGCCAATTATGATTTTATACGATGCCATCAATCCCATTTAGTCAATAAAAAATACATTAAAAGTCTGGTCAAAGAAGACAGCGGATACCTTTTACTCAACGATGACACCCGAATTCCGATCTCCAGAGCCAAAAAAGAGAACGTCATAAAAGCCTTACACACCCTAAAGAAATAATCCCTAACGCTATGAAACAATTCCTATTCTTCTTCGCATTTTTCTATTGCAGTACCCTAGCTGCACAAAACAGCGCTCCAATCACTCTGGAGGATAAAAAGATGGATGCTCAACTCCTCCATCGCAAACCAGCATTGCTGACTATCCAGGTAAACAATCTCCCGGATAGTATTAAGAAAGTGCCTATAGCTTATACACTTGTACAGCTAGGTGCAGCATTCCAAGTGAATAAATTTACAGAGACCGATGCAAAAGGTTTATCAAAAATTACCCTTGATCAGAATTTACCTTACCAACAAATCTGGTTAACTGTAGGCAATTATTTATATACAGGAATCTATGTCAATACAGGATTGACTGTTACTATTGATCTCCATAAAACATCAAAAAAAGACGTATTTATGATTGCTGATGGGGTAGAATATTCAGGAAATGATGGAAAACTGAATGCGGTTATGAATAAAAATGCACTTTTCAAAAGAAAGGAAAAGGAACTTTTGCAAAATACCTTTCGTAACGTACGCGATTCAAGAAAAAAATATACTGAGGCTATTTTTCTCTCTAAAATCGACTCGATCCAGCAGCAGCTGACCCAAATAGACCAGGAGTTCCTCACCGAATTTTCGGATTACAGCTGGGCTGTCAAAAATGAAACTTTGTCAGAATTTTACGGGAATCTTTGTGTCTCCTATTGGAATGATAATATGCCGGAGAAACTCTTTAAAAAAGTGACTGCCCACCAACCGTATTTTACAAGTAATGATGGCGCTTTGTATTATAGATACCTTAAAACCTATACAGAATCCAGAAAATTCGGTAAAAGAGTCCTACAAAATACCTTGGCTTTGTTCGACAGTTTGTACACAGCACAGAAATCTGATCTATTAAAATTAAATCTTTTAGAATCAGAGAAAGATAGATATACAACATCTTATCCGCTAATTATCAATGACATCAAAACTGCGTGGGGCAAAAACATAGCAACAAAAGAATTGGCAAAGGCCAATGCCGGTCAAAAGAAGATAGACAGCTTATTTGCCTTATCTACAAAACCAGCAGCATCCAATATTGGGATTTCATTAATGAAGTTACCTTTTGAAGCCAACCTATACCAATTAGATACCATTATAGACTTTTGGGCCACTTGGTGCGGTCCTTGTATCGCGGATCTACCAAGCAGTAAAAGCCTGCATGAGGGCAATAAAGATTTACCTATCGAATACGTTTACCTATGCACTACGGGAGGTTCTGATCTGGAACTCTGGAAAAAAAGAATCGCAACGATGGAAATACCAGGGACGCATATCTTCGTCAACGAGAAAATCGTCGCCCAGTTAAAAACGGCTTTTAATGCAGAAGGTGGATTCCCAACTTATGTGGCTATTGACATCAATGGTCAGGTAAAGCCAAAAGCAATTACCTACATGGGCGCTTTAAATAGAGAATCTTTAAAAAAAGCGGTCGGAATTAACTGATTTGAATCCTATCATTTCCGAGAAAACCTCATTTTTCCAGATCTAAAGCAACAAAATCCTCCAGGTTCGTAATCTGGGGGATTTTGTGCATTTTGAAATTGGGTTGATTAGAAATTACAACCAATACTAATATGGGTGGCATTAAAGTGCTTGTCCAGATAGGTCACCTTAGGGGCATAGGTATGCGCATAATTTAACTTGACAAATGCAGACATATTATTCTCCAAAGGTCTGGTATATTGGAAGGTAAAATTTCCCCTGATCCGATTTGCAGTAAAAAACTCATATTCTTCGTTCAAAAATTGGGTCATTGTAACCAGGGGTACATAATCCGGAGAAGGTGTGGCAACGATTCTATCCTTGGCCATTTCCCCACTTCCCAGTCCATAAGCCATCCCTAGACCAATATTAAAAGCTCCTTTTTCTTTTTCAAATTGTCTTTTAATCTGCCCGGAAAACAGGTAGCTATTGATTTTCTGATCTCTGTAAAATGGATATAAACCAGAAGTTTGGTCCCTTCCCATATAATCTCCGCTAAAATTAATCGCCCATGTTGGTCGGTTATTTTTTACCGCGAGGAAGAGGTCATAATTTAAGCCGATGTTTGTCGTCAGTCCTGAAAACACCTCCTTATCTCCATATAAAACAATTACATTGACCCCACCAGCAGTCGTTTGTTTTAAAGATATGTTGTCCCTATTCGACAGCAGCTGATAACTTCCTCTCAGACTGATGTGATGTTCTACCTCATTTCCCTTCAACGAAAGCTGTCCATTGTAGGCAAAATCTGACCCGTTATGCTTAGTTAAAAGTGTAGAGGAAGTGCCCTCTTCTCCATAGAACCCATTTCTATCCGCATAGCTGAATTCATTAAATAAGGTTACGTTTTTATTGAGGTTAAGATTTAACTGCAGCGAACCTCCTTGCCTGATATCTTTTAAAGGGTTTGTACCTGAAGTATAACCAGAGTCATCGAACCTATCGAGAAGGCCATAAAATGAGCCATAACTGATTAAGGAATTGTATTCTTGCTTATTACCTGCGACTTTAAAGCTGATGCTTTCGATTCGGCGACTATAGTTATAATTAGCACCAAGCTCTATCAGATCACTGATTTTATAAAGGAAACCAGCACTCAAGTCCAAATCCAATAATTTATTAATATGTCTCAGATCTTTTCTTTTCGCATAATTACCGGCTTGATAATCAAGTTTACCACCAATGCTCAATTTGGAACTGAGCTGACTGCTCATGGCTCCGTTCAAATTGTAAAGTTCCAGTTGTTTTGTCCCCTTATCCGCAGTATTCTCTTCTACAATATCAAAAGGATTCTGATAAGGATCTATAAACGCAGAACCAGTCATATTCTTTCCCTGAAAATTCTGATAGCCAAAACCTCCGGAGAGTACTACTTTACTATTTAAACGCGTATAAGAATCGGCCTGTATACCATAGGCCTGACTATTATCTGATTGAAGGTAATTTCTAAAACCTCCATCTTCTTTCTTGAAAAATAATTCCGCATTGGAAATATTTCCCGCATTAAAATGGTTTAAACCTGCGGCATTTTTGGAGGTTAACCAGGCATTACTTTTATGAATATAATCGATATCGGCATAGGGCTTCGCAAGCTCTTGCGCCGACAATTGTTTGGTCAGAAATACGCCTGCAAAAAGGGCATAAATAAAATGTTTTGATTTGAACCTCATTTCGGCGTTAGTAATTACTTAAAGATGCTTTTAAACGTAAGTGGGCGTCATTACTTGAATTATTGGAGTCTTTATAGATAATACGTGCCCCCCTTTTGATAGACTCTTCTGCGTTGACACCACTTGGATCTGTACTCCCACCAATATCGACAGTCCCTAAATTATACCCATATATTATTTTACCTGCATTTTCGGGGATGGCTAAAGTTGCCTCCAGATCTACATTCCTATATACTGAATATCCTAACTTATTGGTATGATATACATAGCCTGCATCTACTGTACCCAAGAAACGTTTTTTACTGTTCTGATTATTTAACAAATACGTCTCCATACCGTCCAGCACCCAGTCGACCTTGATTTTTTTATTAGAAGTAAGTACAGTATAGCTGGCATCCGAACCCAATGCTGCGGGGCTGATGCCCTGTGGCTCAAAAATAAACAGCCCCGGACTTAATATGCCCGGTGTCCAGGCATTTCCTGTTCCATAACTCACAGCCTTTAAATAATGTGTCGTTGGTATTGATGCAGAAGGAGACTTATAATATGTTGGATTCTTATAGTTGCTTCCAATATCATACATCGGATAATACTCCGCTTTGGAGAGATCGACGGATTTACTATGGACTTGTGTATTGTCTACCGCCTGGTATAATACCACCACTGCCTGCTCTCCTGGCTGCAGCGTCAGGGGTTGTGTGAAGTACCAAAAACCACCCGCAGCAGGGATGTACCCTTCATTTTCATAGAGTAACTTTCCATCTGTTCCATAGAAAGTATTGGTTGCATGTGCATTTGCAGGTCCGATTGCAGCAACACATAAATTATTAGTGGTGCAGGGGAAATCAGAATTATTATAGATAATAATGTAGGAATCATAATTGAATACCGCCGAACCATTGTCGAAAGGCGTTCCACCAACGAATACTTCCTTTAACACCAATTGCGAAGACTTAGATTCCTGTAGTTTCATCGTAATTACATCTCCGTCATTCCAACCGCGGACAATGACCTGATTGGTATTGAGCGCATTGTAATTAAAGATATTCGTACCGTTTTTACGGGTTTCAGAGGAGGAAATATTATAAACATCCGATGGAACCGCTATAGTAACCTCCCCTTTCTCATTTGTTAGTCCTTCGAAAACTGTCCCCTTCCCCGTTAGCTTTACCTTCACACCTGCAACTGCTGACAAGGCACTGCCTTGTGGATATTCCATTTGAATCACCACCTGGTGTAATTCGAAGGATATTTCTTTTTTTTACAGGCAAAGCTAAAAATCGCGATTACCAACAGCAGGATTATCTTTTTCATTCTTCCTTGATCTTTTAATTAAAACTTTAACCTTAATGATGCGCCATAGTTAAATGCCGGGATATACGAACTCTCAAATAAAGATGACGCTGTGCCAGTCTGGCTAAAACGAACCTTTGCCATGTTATTTACAAAGTTGTTGGCGAAAAATGAAAGCGAAGCATACTTCCCGATCTCCTTCGTTACCGCAAGGTTGGCAGAATAATAGGCCGAGACTTTACTCTCATTAAAGTAGTAGTCGTAATTATTTTTGACGACCATTTTTGCCAGTTCATTGTATAATGCGACATCATTATCTTTTGCCCAGATAAATTTTTCCAGAAAGGGCGTTCTGGTATTTAAATCTTCTAAACTGGTATAATAGCTTGGATAAACGGCTACAAAACGATTGCCTCCATAAATATCGCGCTGCGTAGCAGAAGGCAGGTAGCTTTCTTTATTGTCAATCACATAAGCTCTTGTACCAAGATCACTTTCAGAAAGGTTTTTCGAGTATCTGTAGAAAGAACCTTCCAGCCTTGCAGAAACAATCAACCTGATTGCAGGAATATGCGTCGTTACCGTAAAGTTCATATTCAGTGATTTATTGATTTGGCCATTGGCAGAATTTGCACCTCCAATGAAATAACCAATGTATTTATAAGCTTGTCCATTGGCCATAGACTGGGTCGAATTTGGCATATAAGCAGATATAGTTTCTTCTAACCCTTTATAGTAATAGTAACTGCCGTCTACCGATAAGGAGGTTTTTAAAGCTTCAATACGCTTAAAATCTACGATCCAGTTGATGCGTTTACGGGTTACAGGCGAACCATTGCTATACTTTCCGTTACCATTAAAACCATAAAGATCTGAATAGGTCAGTGTTTCAGTAGGAAGTAAGCCTGATTTATCACTTACAGAAACGACACCTGTATTTTTATCTATGTTGTAGATTCTATTCGCTGCTGGAATAGCTGAGCCTTGTAAATCTGCCTGACTTGTAAATTTGTAGAAATAGGGCGTATAATCCTGGTTATACTCATACGGATTTCTAGTATAATCATTAGAAGCCGAGATAAAAACCTTGGTGCCTCTGATATTAAAATTAACTGCAATCTCTTTTTGCTCATTGCTCTGCCATTTTAAATCTGGATTAAAGATCCTGTTTCTTTGCTGACTGTAATAGGCGTAATAGGTTTGTCCGTTTGCATCAGTTCCTGGAGAAAACGCTAAAACATCCCTATAAGTAGGGGTTGGAAAAAGTGCATCAAATCCAGGCAGTTTTACGGTTTTACCCCAGGAAGCTTTTATGCTGAAATCGCTGAACAATTGATCTTTCTTAGTCCAGAACGTATATTTAGCATTAAACCGTGGCGACCAATTGGTAATGGCACCATATTCTGAACCGTTGATATCAGTGATTTCTGAACGGATACCAGCCAGCAGCTGCAGGTTATTATCCCCAACTGGAACAGTTAAGCCGTTTTCAGCAAAAAAGGCATAATTATTAACGAAAGACTCATCTTTATAAGGATAGGATCTCCAGGTCGGTGCATACTGCAAATCGTCATAGTAAACGCCCTTCCCATTATTTCCAGTTACACTGTAATCGGCTCCTACCATTAAGTTGTTAAAGGAAGCACCAAGTTTCTTAGCCCAGTTTGCTTTTAGACGTCCATTATAGCTGATGAATTTATTATCATTAAACTCAATCTCATCCCAGATTCCTCTTGGGATCAATATAATGGCTGCATCCGGGTTGTTTGCATACAACTCACCCACGTGATAGCCGTCCTCCTTCGTATGAATAGCCGCTACGGAGGCAGTAGCCGACTTTAAGGTCCTCACCTCGCTTAGTTTGTTGTTATAGTTGACCGTAGCACTGGCATCCAGGCTGGTTAACCAAGGTAGTTCCAGAAGCCATTTTGCCGAAAAATTTGCCCTTAAAGCATTGTCGTCTTGTTTAGTATAGGTGTCTGCGGATAAATCCGGATCCGTTTTCGAATCATAACCACCTAAATTACCGCTAAGGCCAAAATTAACGGTCAGGGGACGAGTATTCCTGTTAAAGGTATTGCTATAGTTTAAAGACAGGCTATTTCTATCGTAAGAGGTGTAAGGTGAGGCCAGGTCTGAGATAGACTTGGTATGCTCCACATTAAAATTTAAGACGCCGGTTTTTTCTCCCAGGCTCAGACCTTTGCTCAAAGCCACCAGTTTAGAATTTGGGCGTGTAGACATTTCTACCAGAAAAGGCGACACTCCTTTGCGTGTATTGATCTTCACCATACCATTGGTCATGTCTCCATATTCAACAGAAGGCAGGCCGGTGATGATCTCTATCGACTCAATGTTTGTGGTTGAAACATTTTTAAGATCCGGACCTGATGGACTGGAAATAGCAGTACTCCTTGCATCCTTAAAGGAGTTGTTACTAATACGTACCCCATCGACTTCTACACCCACGCCGAAAGTTGGATTACCATTCTCCCCTGTAGTACCATTCACGCTGATTCGCTGTGCTGCATTTGTTGCCAAATGGAGATTGGTATTGGTTTTGCCTCCAGGCAATAAGCTGGCTGCATCAGTAACCTGGAGCATTTGAAGATGGTCTAGCGCCTTCCTATCCATAATATAAGAAGTAGCTAAATCGGCGCCTTTTTTCGCATTAATTTCCACTGTAGCCAGCGTTAAATTGTCCTCATCCAGCAGCAGCAGCAACTCCATATTTTTATCGACCCTGTATTCGTATTCCTGCTTCACATAGCCCAAATATTGCGCAATCAATTTCACATTACCCTTCGGTACATTTTTAAGGACAAAATTACCTTTTGCGTCAGCCATAGCCCAGATCCCACTCAAAGGAATGGCAACGGTGGCAAACTCAACTGGCATTTTGTCTTTTCTATTTTGAACTTTACCAGTAATGGTAAACTGAGCGAAAGCTGAGGACGCTGACATTAAAATGAACAGGCTGAGAATCGTGGCTTTTCTATTAAAAAGAATTATTGAACCGTTTAAGCAGCGGTTTTTAAAAACAGCAGAACGAAGTATTTGTAGCAATGTAAGATCAATTAGAAATTTGCTACAAATATACCTTTATCTAGACTAGTTCAAAATAAAGTTCAATGATTACTTACTTAGAACATCGCTAGTGTTAGCCCAACAGGAGCTCCGACAAAACTTCTAATTGCCTGACTGATATTAAGATGTATGCGACTAGCAGTAAAAAAACCATTGATGCTGCACATACTTTAATTGGTACAGCTGCGACGTATTGGGTACTATTGCTTATTTAGCCGAAGCCGATGGAACTACCGCCTGTTTCATTCGCTTTAATACTTTTAATTTTCTGAAGACTGAAGACCATAATTATTGCAGTCAGACTAAAATATGGATGCAAAGTCTGATGCGAAAATCTGTTTCTTTTAGCGGACAGGGCGAAAAACTCCGAAACAAGTACCTCTATCAAGCCTTTCAGGAATGCGATGCTTTAATCAGGGAAATTGCTGAAGATTAATTAAGCAATATTTATTTTCCAGCGATTTTGAATCCTTTTAAGCTCATCCCATGATGCCTTTTAAAGAATTTATTGATATGGCTTTCATCAGAAAACCCAAATTCTTCTGCGATTTCATGGACACGCCTGTCGCTAAATCGAAGTCGGTGTTCAATCAGTCGGATACGATAGGAAGAAATGTAATGCTGGATACTTTCTGCACATTGGTCACGAAAATAACTACCAAGGTAGGTTGGTGATATGGAAAATTTTTCAGCGATTGCGGCAATTTTTAATCTCCCTGGCTGTCGGATGTTCTCTTGAATATAATCTAGAATCTGCAGGATACGTGCATCGGCATTGGGCAAAATATGTTCCGGTTTGACCACAGAGATACTTCTTGCAGCAATGACGATGATGGCATTCACCAAATGCCGCTTCAGGTCTTCATTATAAAGATGATCATGCGCTATGGCATGCAGCAAGTGGCTTATCAAAGACGCCACGGTTTGCTGATCACCCGTATGGGTTAAAATCGAGCCTGATAAATGAGAAGCATAATATAAAAGACATTCTATATGGTCTATACTTTTCCATTGGTATTCCTTAATGTAACTTTCGCCGAAACGAACCACCATAAACTCACAGACACCCTCTAAATCGAAACCATGAGCATCATGAGGCGTGATCAAAAACAAGTCTCCCGCAGCAAAGGCCACCTTATTTCCATTTACCTCATGATTTCCAATACCAGAAATCACATACACCAATTCGAAAAAATTGAATTGCCGATCACGCAAAGGACATACGGTTACTTTTTCATAAAAGACTTCAAGTGATTGGTATATGTTTTCTTTTGCCATACTGCAAAGGTACCTAAATAGGCTTGAAATATACCTGTTTTAAGGCTAAATATAGGTCTATTTTTGTATATTAAAACAATCAACAGATGAGAGCAATCGTATTAGAGGAGTTCGGTCCTGCCGAAAACCTACTTTATAAAGAAATCCCAAAACCTGACATAAAGGCACATGAGGTATTGATCAAGGTGAAAGCCATCAGCATTAATCCGGTAGATGTCAAAGTCCGTAGCCGGCAAGCACCATTGGCAGAAACCCTGATTAAACATGATCCCCTGATCTTAGGCTGGGATCTCTCGGGAGAGGTTATAGAAATTGGAACAGAGGTCAGCAAATTCCAGATTGGCGATGCCGTATTTGGGATGGTAAATTTCGTGGGGCATGGCAAAACTTATGCAGAATATGTTGCTGCTCCAGAAGATCAGCTTGCCCGAAAACCCGGAAACATCAGTCATGTGGAAGCAGCAGCCAGCACCTTGGCGGCATTAACAGCATGGCAGGCATTTGATAGCTATGGAAAATTAAGGCCTACAGATAAAGTGCTGATCCATGCTGCTTCAGGCGGAGTTGGTCATTTCGCAGTACAGATGGCAAAGCATATCGGAGCGTATGTGATCGCAACATCATCGGCATCAAATAGGGATTTTGTACTCAATTTGGGTGCAGACAAACATATCGATTACCAAAGTACCCCTTTCGAAACAGTTCTTAGTGACATTGATTTTGTATTGGAGACTATTGGCGGCGCGAATTTCCAGAAATCAATCCGCGTATTAAAGCCTTTCGGTACAATTGTCGGATTGCCCTCGGGACATACCAGAGAGGATGAGCTAAAAGCCCAGGAAAAACAACTGCATGCCTGTTATTTTATGTCCGTTTATTCCAGTGGTAATGATATGGAACATATCGCTTCCTTACTAGAAAAAGGCGTATTGAAACCTTATATATCTCATGTATTTCAATTTGACGAAATGGCAAAAGCACACCTGCAAATTGAGACCGGTCGTACGATAGGTAAAGTGGTCGTAAAACTGTAACCAATGAAGATTAAAAACATCGATATCGAACTTTGGGAAGAGATAAAAAACAGTCCCTTTAGCAAAATAGCTTATGAAGAACTATTGGCGAATGATCCCGCAAAAATCAGAGAGGAAGAGCTAAAATTGTCCCTTAAAGAACTTCCAGAGACACCTCAGCAACTGGCAGTTGAAAACATCTGGATTCCATCTTGTGATAAAGGAAGGAATATCCGACTGAGAACCTACAAGCCAAAAGGAAAACAAAATTTACCTATCCTGTTATATTTTCACGGAGGCGCTTTTATTTACGGCACTCCTGAACAATACGACTTTATACTCTTCCGGTTAGCGCTGGACATTAATGCAATGATTGTCTCAGTGGACTATCGGCTGGCACCGGAACACCCTTTTCCTGCAGCAATGCAGGACGGATACGATACCTTGCTATGGCTAGCTGAAAATGCGGATCGTATAGGAGCTGACCAGCACCATATCACCATCGCAGGAAGCAGTGCCGGAGCAACAATTGCAGCATCTGTTACCCATCTGTCAAGGGACCGAAAGGAGGTCGTAATTAGACATCAATACCTGCTTTATCCACCAATGAGCCAGCTTTTAGAAACACCATCTATGCAGGAATTGGCGAATGCTCCCATGCAAACTAAACAGGCTGCGGAATGGATGTGGAGACACTATTTGCAAAATGGAATCCATCATCCACCTAAATATGCGGTCCCGCTATTGGAAGAAAATTTTCAAGGATTACCTGGCACCACTATCGTCGTCTGTGAGCTGGATCCGCTGAAGGATGAAGGTAAATTGTATGCCAGCAAACTACAGAAGGCAGCCATTCCCGTGGATCTACTCGAGATAAAAGGAGCGGTACATGCCTTCGATTTTTTTCCATGCACATTGAGCGACAATTTTTATACGCAGCAAATTGAATTGTTCAAACAAATTTTAGATCAGTAAATAATGAAAAACATCTTAATCATCAATGGGCATCCAGATAAAGAAAGTTTCAATGAAGCCATCGCACAATCTTACCTCAAATCGGCTATCACAGCAGGTGCAGAAGTGAGATATATCGCCATCAGAGAATTAAAATTCAATCCAAATTTACAATTCGGTTATCGCCAGCGAATGGAACTGGAGCCAGATCTCCTCAAAGCACTGGAAGATCTTCAATGGAGCGAACATCAGATCTGGATACATCCGATGTGGTGGTTGGGCATGCCCGCGATAATGAAAGGTTTCTTTGATCGGGCTTTTCTGCCAGGGATTACTTTCAAAAGTGACCAGGAAGGTAATAGTGAAGGGCTTTTAAAAGGCAAAACAGGCCGAATCATTACAACAGCAGGAGATTTATCCTTAGACATTTATGAAGACGTCTATGATTCAAGCGGTCTTGTTCAATTGAAGAAAGGCATATTAGAGTACTGTGGTGTATCTTCTATACAAACCGATTTTATAGGCCCTCTGTATGAACTATCTGAATCTGACAGAAAAAATTGGTTAGAAAAGATAGGTCATATTGCAAAGAATGATAGTTTGTTGTAAAATGAACCTGCAAATCTTGAAATTGCAGAGTAGCTACCCTTAAATTCATAAGGATTGATTTCCATAAGGAGAACAATTCTTTTAAAATACAAAGAGCTTAGGTAACCAGCCCAAGCTCTTTAAATTATCAACTAAACCTAAACTTATAAATACTAACCAAATATTTATACTGCAAAGCTAAAGGCTCCTTATTAAATCAGTATTAAATCTTCACTATATATTACCCTCAAACTGTAACATAACATTAACTGACTACTGAGTTAAAACAGCTTGCCTTGTTTTGTAGATAATTATTAAGATTAGATTTTAACATGGAAAAAACACAAGTAAAAATCAGCTCAGACCTGCAGAAATTCATAGACAAATTTGAGCCCAACAAATTTAAAGTGATGGCCAGAGGGATTGAAGTCAGGGGTATTAATGATATGCATAGAAATCTCCGCCAGGCCAAGGATCTGATCGAAAGGTTGGAGCTTAATCTTATGGTACACCATAACGCAGATATGCTAAGCTATGGAGCCTTTGAAGTAAATACCCTGTAAAGAGCAATAATGAAATCAACACCGATAGAACCTATTGACCTCCTCATTAAAATTTGAGATCTTATTGAGAGACCTGAGGGATCAGATCGGAAGGGGTTAAAATGAATACAGCGCCTGACTTGCAAGCGCTGTATTTTGAAGTGGTCCCGACGAGAATCGAACTCATATCTAAAGTTTAGGAAACTTCTATTCTATCCGTTGAACTACGGGACCCGAAACTACCTGATTACACTGCCATTACCATGGTTTGCTACAGGAGCCACAAAAGTAAGTTTTCCTTCTGAATTTTCAGACATTAAAATCATTCCTTGTGACAAAATTCCTTTTATTTCTCTTGGTGCAAGATTTACGACCAAACTTACCTGCTGACCCACAATATCTTCCGGTTTAAAAAACTCTGCGATACCCGATACTACAGTACGTTGATCGATCCCTGTATCTACGGTTAATTTCAACAGTTTTTTAGTTTTTTCTACTTTCTCTGCAGCGATGATGGTCGCAACGCGGATATCAATCGCTCCAAACTGCTCAAACTGGATATTTTCCTTTGCAGGAGCAACTTCAGCAGTAGTCAATAAGTTATCAGATTTACTTTTATTCAGTTTGTCAATCTGTGCCTGAACCTCTTCATCTTCGATTTTCTCGAACAGCAATACCGGCTCGTTCAACTGGTGACCGCGGTGCAGTAAATTTACTTTTCCCGCATCTTCCCACTGGTGACCGCCGTAATTCAGCATCTTCATCAGCTTATCTGCCGTGAAAGGCAAGAATGGCTCAATCAGGATCTCAATATTAGCCGCAATCTGTAAACTGATGTTTAAGATCGTACGCACCCTATCTTCGTCCGTTTTGATCACCTTCCAAGGTTCTGTCTCCGCCAGGTACTTGTTACCTAAACGTGCCACATTCATCACCTCGGTTAAAGCCTCTCTGAATCGATAATTTTCAATTGATGCACTGATCTTAGCAGGATAAGCAGCAGCTCGTCCATCACCGCCTGATCAACTGGCGTAATCTCCATACACATCGGCACCTTACCCGCAAAATATTTATGCGTCAATACGGTTACCCTATTGATGAAGTTCCCAAGAATCGCCACCAACTCATTGTTATTTCTTGCCTGAAAATCTTTCCAGGTAAAATCATTATCCTTTGTTTCGGGAGCGGTAGCCGTCAATACATAACGCAGCACATCCTGTTTACCTTTAAACTCTTCCAGATATTCGTTCAGCCAAACTGCCCAGTTTTAGAGGTAGAAATTTTCTGACCTTCTAAATTCAGGAACTCATTTGCCGGTACATTATCTGCTAAAGTATAATCTCCATGCGCCATTAACATTGCAGGGAAAATCACACAATGGAATACAATATTGTCTTTACCGATGAAATGAACCAATTTCGTCTCTTCATTTTTCCAATAATCTTCCCAGTTGCCTTTAGTTAAGCCAGTTTTATTGATATAATATTCTTCTGCTTTAGGATTCCATACATCCAGACGGGCATATTCGAACAGCTCTTTAGTCGCCGAAATATAACCAATAGGCGCATCAAACCATACATAAAGTACTTTTCCTTCTGCATCTTTAACCGGAACTTTTACACCCCAATCTAAATCTCTGGTCATTGCACGAGGCTTGTAAACCTGCATTCAACCAAGACTGACATTGTCCGTAACATTTGGTTTCCATTCTTTATGACTCTCAATATAAGTTCTCAGTTGATCCTCATATTTATCCAGTGGCAAGAACCAGTTCTTGGTCTCTTTCCTTACTGGTTTTTCGCCAGAAAGTGTCGATTTAGGATTGATCAGATCTGTTGCATTTAAGGTACTGCCACAGCTCTCACATTGATCACCATAAGCATTCTCATTGCCATTTCGGACAAGTTCCCGTGATGTATCTATCTGCCAGGAAAGTCTGTGCCTTCTCATCATAATATTGCTCTGTCACCTCTTCGGTAAAAACTCCCTTTTCATAAAGATTTTCAAAGAATTCTGAAGCAGTCTGATGGTGCATCAAAGAAGAAGTACGGTGATAAATGTCAAAAGAAACACCGAAATCCCTAAAGGAATCACCAATGATTTTATGGTATTTATCAACGATCACTTGAGGACTAACCCCTTCCCTTTTAGCTTTAAGGGTAATAGGCACGCCATTCTCATCCGATCCACAAATAAACTTCACATCTCTCTTATTCGAACGCAAATACCTCACATAGGTATCCGCAGGCAAATAAAACACCCGCAAGGTGTCCAATATGCACTGGCCCATTTGTATAAGGCAAAGCGGCCGTAACCGTATATCTCTTTATTTTACTATTATCCAAAACTATTTTTATTATTTTGTCAAATATAAGTGTTTTACCTATGATTAAGCAGCCGCCATATTTAAAAAAAGGAGACAAAATTGGAATCAGCTCTCCTGCCAAGAAATTAACCGCAGACCTGAGCAAAGCGACCGCCATTTTAGAAGGCTGGGGGCTGCAGGTAGTCCTTGGCGAAAATGTTTATGCTGCGCATGATCAATTTGCAGGCACAGATGAGCAGAGGCGAAAAGACCTGCAAACCTTTTTAGACGATCCGAGATCAAAGCCATCTTTGCTTCCAGAGGTGGTTATGGCACCATTAGAATTGTTGATGAGCTTGATTTTAGTCGCTTCAAATCAGAAGGACAAGATGATCCATCCAAATGGATCATTGGTTTCAGTGACATTACCATCCTGGCTTTCCATACTTAGCACAAGCCAACACCCAAAGCATCCATGGTCAAATGCCTAAAAACATTTGAAACCGGCACAATTGAGTCATTGGAATCGCTAAGAAAAGCACTATTTGGAGAACCACAAACTTATAGCTACAGCAGTGATTTCGAAAACAAAGCAGGCCATGCAGAAGGAGTTTTGATTGGTGGAAACTTAACCCTGATAATTGCCTCGGAAGGTTCAGCTTCTGCGTTTGACTATACCGATAAAATTCTTTTTCTGGAAGATGTGGGAGAGCATGAATACGCCATCGACAGAATGATCAGAGCACTTAAAAGAAGCGGTAAGCTGGCCAGATTAAAAGGATTAATTATAGGTGCTTTTAATGGCTACGAAATTGAAGACATTCCATTCGGACAAAGTCCGCAGCAAATTATACAGGAAATTATAAAAGAGTACGATTATCCGGTCTGTTATAATTTTCCTGTAGGTCATATTGACGATAACCGAGCCATGGTGATAGGGAAATCTGCACAACTTTCAGTGGAAGCACATCAGGTTACATTCAGTTTTTAAAGACCAAAACCGAACAATTCAATAGCAGCAAGTTTACAGTCAATCTATACCGATCCTAATAAAAACAGGGGCAATTCTTTCGAAATGCCCCTGTTTTTTAGGATCTATTGAAAGGTATTAGTTGTCTGTCATCAATTTATTCAACGACAATTCGTCAGAAGAAATTGGCCAGATATAACCAGGTTCAGTAGGTCCTTTTCCGGAGCACCACCTTTACCAGGAATAGGTAGCAATAAACGAGTTAAATCAGGAGCTCTTAATCCTTCTCCTAAAAACTCGATCCTTCTTTCATTTAGCAAAGCGGTAGTAAAGTCAGCCACATTTGCCGGCGCTAAAACAGTCGTTGCATCTGAACGCTGACGTACCGCATTCAACAGCAGTAAAGCTTGTGCATCAACAGTATTTGTGCTTCTTACACGCGCTTCTGCAAGATTCAGCAATACCTCTGGCCATCGGATTACAGGAACCCAATCCGTGTATGGGTTAGGAGCAGTAAACTTGGAAACAAATTGTTTCCCACTTGCCAATCTAAACAACAGACTTCTTCTCTTATCAGCTGCTTTCCAATTTACATCAGCAACAATCCAGTAGCATTCAGTGAAAACTCTGTAGTACCTGGCGTGGCATTCGTGAAATAGAAATAACTTGCTAATGAATTCTGTGTACCTGGATAATCCAATGGCGATGCGCTTGTGCTCATCGGCAATGAAAATATAGATTCTGTAGTCGTATAAGGAGCTTTAAAGACAGTAGTGATATCCGCTTGCATATCATTCGCTACGCCTGAAGTTGCTTTGAATGGCGCAGCCGCAGGAACAATCTTGTTGGCTTCAAGAATTACTTCTGGATATTTACCCATTGATAAATACACCCTTGTTTTTCAAGGCAATCGCTGTATTTTTATGGGCTCTTGTGGTATTTAAAATAGCATTCGCATTGGTTGATTTCAGGTTTGTTTCTGCAAAATCTAAATCCGCAAGTACCTGTTTATAAATGTCCGCAACAGAACTTCTGGCCAAATCAGAGAAACCTTGATCAATGATCCCAGTTAATCTCAATGGTAAACCTGGTTTAGTACCATTACCATCTGCATACGGGCGGGCATACAACTGTAATAAACTGTAATAGGTAAGCGCCCTAATCAGCCTTGCTTCTGCAATATAACCAACTGCAAGAGCCTCACCTACTACAGCGGTACCTTTTGAATTCATCCCATCGATAAACACATTACACCTGTTAATGGTCAGATACCCCTGCGACCATAATGTTTTTACAGCTGTTGCACTATTGGCTACGTTCATGTTCCATACATCTGAAGCCGTCACCAAATTGGAAGTTTCATTGATAAAATCCTCTCCTCTTACATTCCCATATACCAGATAACGACCGCCATATAATGTCCCATTTTTAAGCGAGCCATATAAAGAAACCGCCTGGCTCTCAATACGAAACGGCGTATCATAAGCAAACTCAATTGAAACAGTTGTTTCAGGAACAGGATTTAACAACTCCTTTTGCAGGAGCCAGACAAGACCGCTATCGTAGTCAGTGTCGCTATATATAAATTTCTTTTCTTCATGATTGATAATTTTTGAGCCTTAAAAACCTAGACTTAGCCCCATTGTATACGTTCTTGCGTTAGGTCCTGAATTTCTGTCGGAACCTTGTCCTGCAGCATTCACCCCATTCGAAGCCACCTCAGGATCTGGTCCTGGGTATTTGGTAATGATGGCCAAATTCTGTCCTGACACATAAAACCTTAAATTACTAAGTTTGTACTTGCTTAAAAGCGCACTTGGAATCGTGTATCCTAGAGATAGATTTCTAAGCTTTACAAAATCTCCCTTGAACACATTGATGTCTAAAGGAATCGTATTTCCGTAAGAAACATTATCACCATACACTGCCCTTGGGAAATCCGTTTCCTGACCTGCCTGCTGCC